>NZ_CP015992.1:3746404-4370804 GCF_001708505.1 Pseudomonas sp. TCU-HL1 | reverse complement strand
GACGCCGACGAGAAACGGTGAAGCCGTGAATCGCTCCGTCAGCGACGAGGCATTGCGCCCGCAAGGTGATCCCGAAAGCGCAGGGCAAGGGCTGCTGCAACGCGCCTTTGCGAGAGGCAACCTGCAACGCGCGTGGAAGCGCGTCAAGGCCAACAAAGGGGCGGCGGGAGTCGACGGTCTGGACATTGAGCAGACGGCCGAACACCTGCTGACCGAGTGGGCCGGGGTTCGCCAGCAATTGTTGTCAGGAGTGTACCGGCCCAGCCCGGTCCGCCGCGTGGTGATTCCCAAGCCGGACGGTGGCGAGCGCGAGCTGGGTATTCCGACGGTCACCGACCGCCTGATCCAGCAAGCACTGCTGCAAGACTTACAGCCGCTCCTCGATCCCACCTTCAGTGAGCACAGCTACGGTTTCCGTCCGGGTCGTAACGCCCACGGCGCGATTCTCGCGGCGCAGCGGTATGTCGCTTCAGGGCGGCGAATCGTGGTGGATGGACGACTGCACTTGAGTGTCAATGAGAGCAAGAGTGCGGTGGTCAGCGTGTTTGGCCGCAAGTTCCTCGGTTATGCCCTCTGGTTGGCCTCGAATGACGAGGTTCGGCGCGGGGTGTCGACGAAGGCGCGGTAAACGCTCAAGCAACGGGTCCGGCAACTGACTCGCCGATCCGGTGGCCGCAGCCTTGCCGACGTGGTGGGGAAACTGCGCAGCTACCTCTTGGGATGGAAAGGGTATTTCGGGCTGGCCCAAACCCCCCGCATCTGGCGAGAGCTGGACGAGTGGGTACGCCGCCGTCAGCGAGCCCTGCACCTCAAGCACTGGCGTCGTGGCAAGACGACCTACCGGGAGCTGCTCCGGCTTGGAGCCACCCGCCGGGTGGCGCAGTCGGTAGCAGCGCTGAGCCGCCGCTGGTGGCATAACAGCCTTTCCGCCGTACACCGCGTACTGACGATTGCCTACTTTGACCGTCTCGGCGTGCCACGCCTCTCCTAACCTCAATCTCTCGAACCGCCCGGTGCGGACCCGCATGCCGGGTGGTGTGGCAGGGGAACGGCCTGTGAAGGCCGTCCCCTATGCCGATTTTGAGCGACGTAGGGTGCGCCGCGTGTTCTAGCGGTTGGGTGTGGCGCACGGGCTGATCCAGCAGTCGGTGCGCATGGCGCACCCTACGACGGGGCGAATGCGCGAGTCATGCCGCCAGCGTGATGGAGGTGGCCCGTGCGATACCCCGAACTCACGCCTTCCCGTAATCCCTTTCCACATGGGCCACCCGTGTACGAAACGCCTGGTACCACTCTTCCCTGCCGCGCCGTTGCGCCTCCCGGTGCTCGGCCTGGGCGCGCCAGGTGCGGATGTCCTCTTCGCTGGCCCAGTAGGACACGGTAATCCCCAGCCCATCGTTGCCCCGGGCGGACTCCACACCGAGAAAGCCTGGCCAGCCCCTTGCCAGCTCCAGCATGCGTTCGGCGGTGGTGGCGTAGTCCTGCTCGGTTTCGCTGCGCTGGGAGGTGAAAATCACCGCGTAATAGGGCGGCTCGGGTGTGTGGGCGATCATGGGGTGTCGCTCTGGCAAGCGTTGACGAAGGCCACCACCAGCGGCGGCAGGCGGCCGATCAGCGCGGCGCGCTCCGGCTGGAACAGGGTGGCGACGAAGAAGGGATGCCCCTCCAACTCCACGGCTCGCACGGCACCGGCAGCGTCGGTGGCGACGACCTTCAGCGGCCCCTGGGTCAGTTGCTCGCGAAAGGCGGGATTCAGGCCATACCCGCAGTGATACCCCTCGAAGGCCTCAAGGGCGCCATAGGCTTCGGCCAGGTGTGAGCCGGCCTGCAGTTGCACCCGTTCCAGGGTTTCCCGCAGGGCGCAGGGTAATGGGCTGATGATCGCGCGGGGGGCATCCGGGTTGGTTTCGGCGTGCTCTGCGTCGGTCCAGCCGAGCACGTTGTGTGCATGTTCCAGCAGTGCATGCTGGAAGCCGCCACAGGTGCCGAGAAAGGGCAGGGCGTTGCGTCGCGCATGGGTAATGGCCAGCAGCGCCGCGTGGGTGTCGCGGTACGGGCTGCCGGGTACACACCAGAGGCCGTCGAAGTCGCCCAGAGCGCGAGGGTCGAGCTGGTCAGTGGCCAGCCAGAGTGCTTCCAGCGCCAGCTCCGTGGCCTGCGCCACCAGGTCCAGGGCTCGTGGAATGGCGCGATGTGCGGTGATGGCATCGTCCCTGTCACCCACCAGGCCTATGCGCAACTGCCGGGGTTGCTTCATGTGCTGTCCTCCTTTGTGGGACGCGTCTTGCGCCCGTTCAGGCGGACTATATAGTTGCGTTAAGGCAATCAACATTGGCGATTTGGCAAGGCAGGATTGCAATGACGCAATACAAGATCGACCACGCCGACCTGGCCCTGGTACTGGCGCTGGTTCGTGGCGGCACCCTGGCGCGAGCCGCCGGGCAGCTCAGGGTGGATGTCTCCACGGTATTCCGCTCCCTGCGTCGCCTGGAGCAGGCGCTGGGTAGCGTCCTGTTCGAGAAAAGCCGCGCAGGTTACCTGCCCAATGCCGCAGCGCAACTGCTGGCCCAGCAGGCTGAATTGGCGGAGAAGGCGCTGGAAGCGGCGCGCCTGGGCCTGGAACAGGGCCGCGAGGCGGTCAGCGGTACCCTGCGACTGACCTGCACCGATGCGGTCCTGCATGGCCTGCTGTTGCCCGCCCTGGCGCACTTCATGCCGGCTTATCCCGCACTGGAACTGGAGCTGACCACGTCCAACGACTTCGCCAACCTCAGCCGCCGCGACGCCGACGTCGCCCTGCGCCTGACGACCTCGCCGCCGGGCCATCTGGTGGGGCGCTCCCTGGGCGCGGTGCCCTATATGCTCTGTGCGTCTCGGGACTACCTGGCCCGACAGACTGAAGCTGATCCGGCACGGATGACCTGGATCGCCCCGGACGATTTCCTACCCAACCAGCCCAGCGTGGTCTGGCGCCGTCAGCGCTTCCCCGACGTACAGCCCAGCTACCGCTGCAACAGCGTGTTCTCGGTGGCGCAACTGGTACGCGCGGGGCTTGGCGTGGCGGCACTGCCGGAGTTCCTGGTACGAGGCGAGCAAGGAATCCAGGTGCTGGAAAGCGACCTGCCGGGTTGTGCCAGCGCGCTTTGGCTGTTGACTCGACCGGACTGCCGCGCCCTGCGTGCGGTCACCACCCTGTTCGAGGAACTGGGCCGGCATATCCACTTGCCAGGCACGGCATCACGGAGCGGCTAACCTTGTTCAGACCGTAATGCCCACCTGCCAGCCAACCTGCCTGAATGCCCCTGGAGGGCGCCATGTTCAAAGCCATCGTCGCCATTATCGTCATCGTAATTCTCGGCGTACTGGGATACGCCGCGATCAGCCCGGACCATTTCCGCATCGAACGCACCACCACCATTGCGGCGCCGCCGGAGAAGGTCTTCCCGCTGATCAACGACCTGCACCAATGGACCGCCTGGTCGCCCTGGGAAAAGCTCGACCCGGCGCTTAAACGTACCTACTCCGGCCCGAAGTCGGGCGTGGGGGCGGTCTATTCCTGGCAGGGCAACAACGAAGTGGGCACGGGGAGCATGGAAATCACCCACAGCGAGCCGGCATCGAAGGTGGAAATCAAGCTGGACTTCCAGATGCCCTTCGAAGCCCACAACACCGCCGAATTCATCCTGCGCCCGCAGGACGGCGGCACCCAGGTCACCTGGGCCATGTACGGGCCTTCGCCCTACATGCACCGGCTCATGCAGGTGTTTTTCGACATGGATGACATGGTCGGCAGCAAGTTCGACCAGGGCCTGGTAAACCTCAAGGCCGCCGCCGAGAAATAGCCTGAAATGGACCACTCGGCCCCCTGGCGGGCTGGGCGAGCAGGGCACGCTATCCTGATCCTCTCCTCGTGGGAGCGAATTCATTCGCGCATGAATTCGCTCCCACAGACATTTTCTCGCGCCCCTGTCGATTTTCGCTGCGGCCGAACGACCAATGGGTGTCATTACTCCACTGCCACCCGAGGAACCCGTCATGAAATACCTGTGCCTGATCTATATCGAAGAGGCCAAGCTGGCCAGCCTGACCGATGCCGACTACCAGGCCATCGCCGGCGAATGCGTGGACTACACCGAGCAGCTCACCGCCAGCGGCCATTACCTGGCGTCCAATGCCCTGGAGTCAGTGCGCACCGCCACCACCCTGCGCCTGCAGGGTGGCCGCGTTTCAATGACCGATGGCCCCTTCGCTGAAACCAAGGAGCAGCTCGGCGGCTTCTACCTGATCGAAGCCCGCGACCTCAACGAGGCCCTGCAGATCGCCGCGAAGATTCCGCCGGCACGCCTGGGTTGCATCGAGGTGCGGCCGGTGCGCGAGCCCGAGGTGCGGCCAACCCTGGGCGTGGCGTCATGACTCACCGGAGGGCCTGATGGACGAGGCTGGACTGCGCCAGCAGGTCGAGGCGATCTACCGCAGCGACTCGCGTCGCGTGCTGGCCACGCTGATCCGCCTGCTAGGGGATTTCGACCTGGCCGAAGAAGCCCTGCACGACGCCTTCATCGCCGCCGTGCAGCAATGGCCGCGGGACGGCATCCCTACCAACCCGCGCGCCTGGCTGGTGTCGGCCGGTCGCTTCAAGGCCATCGACGGCCTGCGCCGGCGTGCCCGATTCGATGCCTCCAAGCGCCATCTGGTGGAGGAACTGGAGGAGGCCGCCAGCGCCTTCGAGGGGGGTGAGGATCTGGAGGACGACCGCCTGCGGCTGATCTTTACCTGCTGCCACCCGGCATTGCCGGCCGACGCCCAGGTACCCCTGACCCTGCGCGAGGTCTGCGACCTGAAGACCGAGGAAATTGCCCGCGCCTTTCTCAGCACCCCGTCCACCATTGCCCAGCGCATCGTGCGCGCCAAGGCGAAGATCCGCGACGCGCGCATCCCCTATCAGGTGCCGGCCCTGGCCGAACTGCCGGAGCGGCTGGATAACGTCCTGCGGGTCATCTACCTGGTGTTCAACGAGGGGTATTCGGCATCTTCCGGCGACTCCCTGACCCGTACCGACCTGTCGGCGGAGGCCATCCGCCTGGCCCGGCTGCTGCTCGAACTGCTGCCCGATCCGGAAGTCATGGGCCTGCTGGCATTGATGCTGCTGCACGACTCGCGCCGCGCCGCCCGCGCCACCGAGGACGGCGAGCTGATTCTGCTGGACGACCAGGACCGCAGCCTCTGGAACCAGGCGCAGATTGCCGAAGGCCTTGCGCTGGTGACCCAGGCCCTGGCCAGCCGGCGTGTCGGCGTCTACCTGCTGCAGGCGGCTATCGCCGCCGTGCATGCCCAGGCAGCGGATGCCGCGCGCACCGACTGGGGGCAGATCGTCGGGCTCTACGACGTCATGCTGCGCCTGGTGCAGTCGCCCGTGGTGGCGCTGAACCGTGCCGTGGCCATCGCCATGCGCGACGGCCCGGCGTCAGGGTTGCAGGAAGTCGATGCCCTGCTGGAGGGGGGCGAGCTGCGTGACTACCACCTGGCCCACGCGGCCCGTGCCGACTTCTGCCGGCGCCTCGGACGCAAGGCAGAAGCGGCTGAGGCCTATCGCAGCGCCCTGGCGCTGGTACGCCAGGAACCCGAGCGACGTTTCATCGAGAAGCGCCTGCGCGAACTGGAAACCTGACGGCCCCGTTCGTCGCCCGTGACGAAGGCGATGTCGAAACCGCACGACGGCCCACGACCAAGGGTGAACCTGCCGGCCAGGCGCCGGGCGGAACCCCTTTCCGGAACCAAGGAGATGCACCATGAGCAGTGAAACCCTCAAGGCCACCACCAAGCTGGAAGTGCACGAAGTCTTCAACCAGTGGCTGAAAGCGGCCCGTGCCAAGGATGTGGATGCCATCCTGGCGTGCTACGCGGATGACGTGATCGCCTACGACGCCATCCTCAAACTGCAGTTCAACGGCCTCCAGGCCTACGGGCAGCATTGGCGCTATTGCATGGAAATGTGTGGTGGCGACGGCATATTCGAGCCGGCAGAGCCGACCATCCAGGCCGACGCCAGCGTTGCCTTCCTGCACTGCCTGGTCCGCTGCGGCGGCGAGCAGGACGGCGTGGTGAAGACCAGCTGGATGCGCGGCACTCAGTGCTACGTCAAGCGCGGCGGGCAGTGGAAAATCATCCACGAGCACTTCTCCACCCCCTTCGATGTGGAAAGCGGCAACGCCCTGTTCGACCTCCAGCCCTGAGTCGGTGCCTTTCTCCCCTCTCCCTTGGGGAGAGGGGCCGGGGGTGAGGGTAGCGCCGCTAGCCGCTAGAATCGGCCTTCCCGTTCCCCTTGAGTACCCTCATGGATATCGACCTGGCGCGCACCTTCCTGGAGATCGTCCGCACTGGCAGCTTCGTCGCCGCCGCCGAGCGCCTGCATGTGACCCAGACCACCATCACAGCGCGGGTGCAGAACCTGGAGCAGCAGCTGGACTGCCGGCTCTTCGTGCGCAACCGGGCGGGCGCACGACTGACCGCCGACGGTGAGGTGTTCGTCGCCTATGCCAACCAACTGGTGCAGACCTGGGAAGCGGCCCGGCGCGATCTGCCGCTGCCCGAGGGTTATCGCGATGTACTCAACCTGGGAGGCGAGGTGAGCCTGTGCAGCCCGCTGGTGCTCAACTGGGTGATTCGCCTGCGCGAGCGCATGCCGTCCCACGCGGTACGTGCCGAAGTTGGCGAAGCGGGGCATCTGCAACAGCAACTGCAAAGCGGCCTGCTGGATGCCGCGCTGGTCTACCGCCCGGACTACTGGCCGGGCCTGCAGGTGGAGCTGCTACTGGAGGAGAAGCTGATTCAAGTGCGTTCGTCCGCCAACCCCGAGCCCTACATCTACAACGACTGGGGGCCGGAATTCCGCCAACGCCACGACGCCGCGCTGCCGGAAAAGGCCAGCGCAGTGCTGGCCACCAACCTCGGCCCGCTGGCGTTGCACTACATCCTGCAATGTGGTGGTTCCGGCTACTTCCGGACCCGCGTGGTGCAGGGGCATTTGGACAGCGGCGAGCTGGAACGGGTGGAGAAGGCACCGGAGTTCACCTATCCCACCTACCTGGTCTATTCCCGTGAGAAGGATTCACCGGCCCTGCGCCAAGCCATCGAGATACTGCGCGAAGTGGTGGTCGAGGACATCGACTGGTCCCGGCGCTGGGACCCGATCTGAGCCCGTAACCGCCCGGTGCTCAGGTAGGGCGTGCCGTGTGCGCACCACAGATTCCGCGCGGTGTTTCGGTGCGCGCGGCGCACCCTACGGTGAAGTGTGCAGGTCGGTGCGCACCACGGATTTACCACGGTGTTTCGGTGGGAGCGAATTCATTCGCGATTGAAATCGCTCCCACAGGTGCGTGCGGGACTCAACTCGCCAACTGCAACACCGGCTGCTGGTGCAGGTCCTGCAGCCAGTTGCGGTAGAGCGCGGCGATCAGGTCGCTCTGGCTGATGATCCCCACCACGCGGCCACTGTCGTCCAGCACCGGCAGGCAATGCAGGCCCTGGTCGGACAGCAGCGACACCAGTTCCACCACCGGTGTGTCCACGGTCACGCAGCGCACCGGGCGGCTCATCAAGCGCGATACCGGCGCTTCGCGGCGGGCACGGAAGCGCTCGGCGAGGCTGCGGGGCGCTGCGCCAGCGGCGTGGCCGAGCAGGTCGGAGAGGGTCAGGATGCCCACCAGATGCTGCTTGTCGTCCAGTACCGGCAGGGCTTTCAGATGATGCTGGTCGAGCAGGCGCCAGGCCTCGCTGACCGGTGCCTGCGGGCCGATCGTGCGCAGGTCGCGGGACATGATTCGCGCCGCTCGCAGGTCGCCCATGGTACGGCGCAGGGCGTGCTTTTCAGTGAGCTGCAGCAGGCGCTGGAGGTCATCGCGGGTCACATCGACGAAGCTGCCGAACTCGGCCAGCGCGTGGTCGAGATCCACTTCGGCAATGCCATTGCGCTCGCCTGGCAACGGGTCGGCGGTGAGGTGCGGGCTACTGGCCGGATGGGCGAGCTTGCGCGGGTAAGGGACGCCACTGAGGTTGTTGAACAGCAACGCCGTGCCCACCAGCACCAGCGATCCCAGCAACACCGGCAACAGCAGGTGCCAACCTTGCGCAGCCAGTACCGGTCCACTTAACGCGGCACCCAGGGCTACCGCACAACTTGGCGGGTGCAGGCAGCGCAGCGCCTGCATCGCCACCAGAGCCAGACCGAAGGCAAGGGCGGCCGTTGCCAGCGGGGGCAGTCCCCAATGACCGACCAGCAGGCCGATGGCGGCCGACAGCACATTGCCAGCGACTACCGGCCAAGGCTGGGCCACGGGGCTGGAGGTCACGGCGAAAAGCAGCACGGACGATGCGGCAAAAGGTGCGGCCAGGCGCAACGCCAGGTCGGCTCCGAGTAGCTGGATGCAGGCCAGGGTGGCCAGGGCGACGGCGATGCAGCCACCGATGGCGGCGCGCAGCCACTCCCGGGGAGGGGCGTTACTGGCGTCCGGCAACAGGCGCTGCCACCCGAGACGCAGAGGGTTCTTGGGCATGGGTATGACACTGGGCAGTTGATAAAAGGAGAGGCGCCGGTTAGGCCAGCTGACCTCTCAACCCCACTGGGGTGGGGGCTCCATCCTTGGATATGGAAACGTCTTTTTCTCGCGCACGGTTCCTCGGGAGGCCTGCTTGCGCAAGCCGGGCCGGGCCGGGCGTCGGGGATGGACGCATGCTAAGGGGTGAAAAAGTAGAAGGCTAATGAATGTTATTGCTGTTCCAGTGCAAAAAAATTGCATCAATGCTCGTGTTGGCCCAACTGAGGCGCTGAACGTTCTTGTGATGAATTCTTGACTCCTTTTTCACCTGTCGCTGCTTAGGGTTGGCGCGCAGGCAGGTGCCTGATCGCTGGATGCAGCCGCGCCGCCGGGGGATGGGTGGAAGGCTGGCACCGGCTCATCGACGGCTTAAGGAGCCAAACCAATGAACAAATTGCCTCAGATCACCCTGGCCTTCTGGGTGATGAAGATTTGCGCCACTACCCTGGGGGAAACCGCCGGCGACCTGTTGTCCATGACCCTCGACGTCGGCTATGCCATGAGTTCGCTGATCCTCTTCAGCCTGTTCCTGGTCGCGCTGACTGGGCAACTGATGTCCCGTCGCTACAACCCGGCCCTCTACTGGCTGGTGATCCTCGCCACCAGCACCGCCGGCACCACCATGTCGGACTTCATGGACCGCACCCTGGGCCTGGGCTACGCCACCGGCTCGGCGATCCTGATCGGTATCCTGCTGACGGTCTTCGCGGTCTGGCGCTTCAGCGAAGGTTCCCTGTCGGTGGAGCGCATCGCCAACCGCAAGGGCGAGCTCTTCTACTGGGTGGCCATCCTCTTCTCCAACACCCTGGGCACCGCCCTGGGCGACTACCTGGCGGATGACTCCGGTCTTGGCTTTGCCGGTGGGGCGCTGCTGGTGGGCAGTCTGATTGCCTTGGTGGCGGTGGCGCGCTACGCCACGAAAATTTCCCCGGTGGCGCTGTTCTGGATCGCTTTCGTCCTGACCCGGCCCTTCGGCGCGACCCTGGGCGATGTACTGACCAAGATGCCGGACAAGGGCGGGTTGGGCTTTGGCACCGTCGGCTCCTCCGCGATCCTGGCTGCTGTATTGCTGGTGATGGTGGTGGTTGCCATGCGCGGCACTACCCGCAACCGCTCCGGCGAAACCTCAGCGGAACTGGCCTGAGGCCAGGCAATGAACGCGCCTTTGTAGGTTGGGCCGGGCGGCGTTCCGCAGAGGAGCGAAGCCCAACAGTGCGGGGTGGAGCGTGCTTCGTTGGGCCTCGCTTCGCTCGGACCAACCTACGGGACAATGGCGGCCAATCGCGAATGAATTCGCTCCCACAGGATGGGCACGGGCGAGGTGTGGCAGTCAATCCATCACGTCTTGCAGCACTTCATGGATGATCCCCGTGGCCACCGCGACCAGGATCAGGTCGGTACCGGCGCGGACCCAGTCGTAGCCTTCGTAATGGGGCAGGCGGTTGACCAGGCGGCCGTCGAGTTTCTTGGCGATCCCCGGCGGCAGCGGCTTGCCGCGTGCCAGGTTCTTCTGGATACCCGGCGGCAGGGATTGGGCGGGCCCCCAGTATTCGCGGTTATCGCCGAGGATGATGCGGATGCCGCCGATATCCACCTGCGGGCCCCCGGACCAGTTGTTGCCTTGCGCGCTGGAGTGGCCCTTGTCGTGTCCCTTGCCTTTGCCAGGGTCGGCCAGCAGGGCGGGCGAGCCGGCGATGAGGACAAGGCTGGTGAATGTTGCGATGAGCGTGCGGGTTCTGGTCATGTCCGTGGTCTCCATGAGGGACTGTTCCCTTTGCTGGTGGACTGCGAAAGCAGGGGCGAGTGCCGCCACTATTGCAGAGTTTCCGGTGTTGCGAATTGGCCGAAACATGAACAGCTTCAAATCCCGGCAACCCGGTATCGGCAGATGCCTCCATTCGTCGTCCGCGGGTGAACCGGCACACGGTGCCGGAGTCTCAGGACGTATCGTGAAAGAAAGCCTCTGGAGGCTCCAAATTGATCAATAAGAAAACCCTGTTGGCCGCGGCCACCTGCGCGATGGTCCTTGCGGCGGGTACCGTCCTGCCAGGCGGTGCATCCCTGGTCGACTCCGCCTACGCCCGAGGCAATGGTGGCGGGAACGGTGGCGGTAATGGCGGTGGCAACGGTGGCGGGCATGGTGGTGGCCATGGCGGCGGGTTCGGTGGCGGCGTTGGCGGCGGTCATGCCGGCAGCCACGACGGCAAAGGCCACGGCTACGGCAAGAGCGCCGATCACGCGGGCAAGGCCACCCGCAATGGCGAGGACAAGGGCAACCACTACGGAAGCCTGCGCAATGATGACAACGGCCATGGCGTAGCGACGTCCGCCGTCGCCCGTGACAAAGACAGTCGCGGTCTGGCTAACGCCCGAGCAGTTGCCGATACCACTCCCGGCGACCACAACTCCGATGGTCTGGGCAAGGCAGGCGTTTCTTCGAGCAAGAACGACGGCAAGAGCCACCGCTAGAAACGACTGGGGGCAACCATTCGATTGCCCCCGTCTTCCTCTTAGCGTGCCGCCAGCAATACTCCGCGACATTCGCCGAAGCCGATGCCGGGGTATCCCTCCCGCTGGCAACGAGCGCGCAGGATCACTTCATCCCCATCTTGCAGGAAGGTGCGCTGCTCGCCGCCTGGCAGGCTGATCGCTTGCTTGCCGCCGAAGGTGCTTTCCAGCAGGCTGCCGAAGGCTTCCGGCTGGGGGCCGGACAGGGTGCCGGAGCCGAACAGGTCGCCAGGTTGCAGCTTGCAGCCGCCAACGCTGTGGTGGGCGACCATCTGCGCCACGGTCCAGTACATGTTCAGGGTGTTGCTCAGTGCCAGGCGGTGGGGCGGCAGGCCTTGTTCGCGCATGGCGGCGGTGAGGATCAGCACTTCCAGTTCGATATCGAAGGCGCCCTTGGCCTGGTCCGCCTCGTCCAGCAGGTAGGGCAGAGGCTGCGGATCACCTTCGGGGCGTGCCGGCTGGGTGGCACGGAAGGGTTCCAGGGCTTCGGCGGTGACCACCCAGGGCGACACCGTGGTGCCGAAGTTCTTCGCCAGGAAGGGACCGAGCGGCTGGTATTCCCAGGCCTGAACGTCGCGTGCCGACCAGTCGTTGAGCAGGCAGTAGCCGGCGATGTGCTGCTGGGCGTCGGCGATGGCGATGGACTCGCCCATCTCGTTGCCCTGGCCGATCCAGATGCCCAGTTCCAGTTCGTAGTCCAGGCGCTTGCTGGGGCCGAAGCTCGGTACGTCCTGGCCCGGCGGCAGGGTTTGGCCGATGGGGCGGCGCACCGGGGTCCCGGAGACGCAGACGGTGGACGCGCGGCCGTGGTAGCCGATGGGCACGTACTTGTAGTTGGGCAGCAGCGGGTTGTCCGGGCGGAACAGGCGGCCGACGTTGTTGGCGTGGTGGATGCCTACATAGAAGTCGGTGTAGTCGCCCACTTTGGCCGGCAGGTGCAATTGGCAGATGGACGCGGCTGGCAGCAGGGCCTGGCCCATGGCTTCCAGGCGCTCCTGGGCACTGCTGCCTTCGGCCAGCAGCTCTTGCAGCTGGGCGCGCAGGGCGCGGCGGGCGGAGCTGCCAAGGGCGAAGAAGGCGTTGAGGCTGTCGCCACAGGCTGACTGCGCGGCTTCAGCGGCTTCACCGCTGAACAGGCCGGCATCGCTGGCCACCTTGAGGTCGAAGATGGCGTCGCCGATGGCCACGCCGCCACGCGGCGAGGCGCCGGCCGGGCTGAAGATGCCCAGCGGCAGGTTCTGCAGGGGGAAGTCCGGGTGGCCGTTGGCGGAGGCGATCCAGCTGCGGCGGTGGTCTGCTTGGGTCATATCAAATCCTGCCCTTGTCGAAAGTCTTGGTCATGCCGGCCCAGCATGCATCGTAGTCGCTCTGCAGTTGTGGGCATTCCAGCGCGTACTGGCTGGGGCGCAGTACGCGGCAGGTCTCGAACATGAAGGCCATTGTGTTGTCGATCTTGTGCGGTTTCAGATCGGCGGCGATGGCGGCGGTGGTGGTGGCGTTGTCCGGGCCGTGGGCGCTCATGCAATTGTGCAGGGAGGCGCCACCCGGGGCGAAGCCTTCAGCCTTGGCGTCGTAGACGCCCTGGATCAGGCCCATGAATTCGTTCATCAGGTTGCGGTGGAACCACGGCGGACGGAAGGTCTTCTCCGCCACCATCCAGCGCGGCGGGAAGATCACGAAGTCGACGTTGGCCTGACCAAAGGTGTCGCTGGGCGAGGTGAGCACGGTGAAGATCGACGGGTCCGGGTGGTCGTAGCTCACCGTACCGATGGTGTTGAAGCGGCGCAGGTCGTACTTGTAGGGCACGTTGTTGCCGTGCCAGGCGACCACGTCCAGGGGCGAGTGGTCCAGCTCGGTGGCCCAGAGTTCGCCGAGGAACTTCTGTACCAGGGCGACCGGCGCATCGAGGTCTTCGTAGTGGGCCACCGGAGCGAGGAAGTCGCGCGGATTGGCCAGGCCGTTGCTGCCGATGGGACCGAGGTCTGGCAGGCGCAGGGCGGCACCGTGGTTCTCACAGATATAGCCACGGGCGGTGGCATCCAGCAGTTCGACGCGGAACTTCATGCCGCGCGGAATCACCGCGATTTCCAGCGGCTCCACGTCCAGCAGGCCCAGTTCGGTGGCGATTCGCAGGCGGCCCTGTTCGGGAACGATCAGCAGCTCGCCATCGGCATTGAAGAACACCCGCTGCATCGAGGCATTGGCGCGGAACAGGTGCACGCTGACGCCCGATGCCTGCTCGGCATCGCTGGTGGCGGCGATGGTCACCAGGCCGTCGATGAAGTCGGTGCGTTCGGCTGGAATGTCCTGCGGGTTCCAGCGCAGGCGGTTGGGTGTCACCGGACCGAGGCGATTGCCGGCGATCTGGCGCTCCAGGCGCTGGTATTGCGGATGGTTGGCCGAAGGCTTGATGCGGTACATCCAGGTTCGCCGGGCCTCGCTGCGCGGGACCGTGAAAGCGGTACCGGAAAGCAGTTCGGCATAGAGGCCGTAGGGCGTTTTCTGCGGGGAGTTCTGGCCAACGGGCAGGGCGCCGGGCAGCGCTTCGCTGCTGAACTCGTTGTCGAAACCGGACTGGTAACTGAGCGGGGTGGGGGAGACCATGGCGACCTCTATGTTTTTTTGTAATTTGATTACGCATAACGTAATTTGAAAGCCAAAAGGGGTCAAGCTATAACAGCGCCCTCCATACCGACCAAGGCCAGGACATGACGAACGACAACGACAGCGCACCGCGCCGGCAGAAGGTGCAGGCCGCGGAAGTGGGCACCGACATCCTCAAGGGGTTGGCGGAACTGGCACCGGCTACCTCGCTGTCGAAACTGGCCGAGCACGTCGGCATGCCGGCGAGCAAGGTACATCGCTACCTTCAGGCGCTGATCGCCAGCGGCTTCGCCGAACAGGACGCCACCACCAACCACTATGGCCTTGGTCGTGAAGCGCTGCTGGTGGGATTGGCCGCCATTGGGCGGCTGGATGTGGTGAGGGTTTCCATGCCGCACCTGGTGGAATTGCGCGACGCGCTGAACGAAACCTGCTTCCTTGCCGTGTGGGGCAACAAGGGGCCAACCGTGGTCCATGTGGAGCAGGCCCTGCGCGCGGTGACCCTGGTGACCCAGGTGGGTTCGGTGCTGCCGTTGCTGGGTTCCTCCACGGGCCTGGTGTTCAACACCTACCTGCCTGAAGCCGAAACGGTCTTCCTGCGCGACGAGGAACTGGCCCAGCCAGGCGCGCCCGCAACCACGGAACTGCAAGCGCAGATGGCGCAGATCCGCGCCACCGGCCTGCATCCGGTGCATGGCCTGTTGATGCCGGGCGTGAATGCGATCTCGGCGCCGTTGTTCGCCACTGGCAGCAAGCTGGCTGGGGTCATCACGGTGGTAGGCGCCGCCAGCGTGTTCCGCGCCGATACCCAGGGTTCGGCTGCCGAGCGCCTGCACCAGGCGGCCCAGGCCATCAGCCTGCGGATGGGTGGGCAGCCGCCGGAATCGTTCTGATCCTCGCGTGTTGGCGGGCAAGCTGTTCAATGGCTCGGTCAGCATTGAGTGCTGCTGGAACGTCCTGAGCCAAGCTGCTTGCCGAGTTCTGGGGATGTTTCTGGTTTCGCCTTCCCCTATTCCTCCTCCCCCGTGAACAACTGGCTGCACTCCCGCGGATCGCCGGTTTCCACACCTACCTGCAGCCAGTGCAGACGTGTTTCGAGGCGGCCCAGGGTCATCGGGTCGGGGACCACGGGCTGGCCGTTGCCCTGGGCCTTGGTGCGTTCCTGGCCATAGGCAATTACCACTTTCAAGGCCGGCTCCAGGTCCTTGGGTTTCATCCAGGCATATTTGTGCTGGGCGTAGGTGATCCAGCTGCCCACCAGGCAATCCGCCACCAGCTCCTGGCCCAGTTGCAGGGTCGAGGTTCGCTTCGACGGATCGAGGTCCATGTTGTACTCCCGGAACCAGCCCGCCACGCCGACGATGTTCAGGATGTGGTGGGCCGCCTCATGGGCCACCACATAGGTGCGGGCCAGGTCGCCTAATTCCGGGGCGCGTTGTTTGAGTTCGTCGAGGTAGGCCAGGTCGAGGTACATGCGCATGCTCTTCGGGCAGTAGTAGGGCCCGCTGATGAAGCCGGTGAGTTGGCAGGGCGCTTCGATGCGGCCTTCGTAGAGCGTCAGCTTGGGCTTCTTGTAGGCGTAGTCGCCACGGGCCAGGAACTCACCCCAGATGTCTTCGATGCTGTCCATCGTCAGCATCACCAGCTCCCGCGAGTCGGCGGGGGCCTGCATCGGTGCCGGCACGGGCGTGGGTGCCGCGGTGCTGGTGGGCTCCTCGACGACCTGCTCGGGAAATGCAGGCGATGAGGGCTTCAGGCGATCGATCAGGTGCGCCGGACCGAAGAGCAGGTAGAGGCTCACACACACCAGCGCGACGAGGATCAGCAGCCAGGCCAGGATGCGCAACAGGCGGAGCAGCAGGCCCTTGCGAGGCAGCGGGGCGGCAGATTTCTCGGGCATGGCGTCGGTTCCTGAAGGCGTCGAGATTGAGTGTTGTCGCTTCCGGGCAACCTCGCCATTTGTTTCTCTCATGAGACACCTGTCACATGATGGCAACCTGACGCTGCTTGAATGCCCGGCACCCAACAGTCGCCCGGAGTACCGATCATGGCAGCCGAAAGCAGTCTGGCTCGCCTGCTCAAGACCGTGGAGCCGCTGGCTCCCGACATGAGCATCAGTGATGTGGCCGATCGCCTGCTGACTACTGAGCACAAGGCTTTCCTGTCGTTGCCGGTGGTGGACGGACAAGGGCTGCCGCTCGGCCTGGTCAGCCGTTACACGCTGCAGGACATCTTCATGCAGCGCTTCGGCCGCGACCTCTGGGGTCGCCGTCCGGTGGCTGACGTGATGAACCCGGCACCGCTTACCGTCGCCCTGGCTTCCGGCCTGGAACTGGCGGCCAAGCAGGTCACCGCGCAATTGCAGTACCCGATTACCGAAGATTTCATCCTGGTGGACGAGCAGGGACGCTACCTGGGACTCGCTACGGTGCTGGACCTGCTGAAGGCCATGGAGCTGCGCATCGCCCAGCGCAACCGGGTACTGCGCAAGGCACTGGTTGACCTGAAGGAGTCCCAGGCCCAGCTGGTGCAATCGGAAAAGATGGCGTCCCTCGGCCAGATGGTCGCCGGCGTTGCCCACGAGCTGAACACACCGCTGGGTTACGTGAAGAACAACGTGCAGTTGATGGAAGAACTCACTACGCCGCTCTTCGCCCTCGCCGAGAGCCAGGCTGTCCTGGCCGCCTGCCTGGATGACCCGACCTGCGACGAAGCGCGGCTGGCCGATGCCCTGTCGTGCGCAGCCGCCGCACGCGAAGGCGCCTCCCCGGAGCTGCTGGCGGACGACCTGCGCCAGCTGTTCGGCGACACCCTGTATGGCCTTGGCCAGATCGCCGAGCTGGTGTCCGGGCTCAAGGATTTCGCCCGCCTGGACCGCGCCATGAGCGAAGCCGTGGACCTCAACGACTGCATCCGCAGTGCGTTGCTGATCGCGCGTAACCACATCAAGGACAAGGCCGAAGTCTTCCAGTTGTTGGGCGAGTTGCCGCGCATCACCTGCGCGCCATCACAGATCAACCAGGTGCTGCTCAACCTCTTCACCAACGCCGCCCAGGCCATGGACGCACCAGGGCGCATCCAGGTGAAGAGCTGGGCCGACGAAGGCAACGTCTGCATCTCGGTGCAGGACAGCGGCCGCGGGATGCCGCCTGAGGTCATGCAGCGCATCTTCGATCCCTTTTTCACCACCAAGCCGGTGGGCGAGGGCACGGGGCTGGGCTTGTCCATCAGCTACAAGATCGTCCGCGACCACGGCGGTAGCATCCGCGTGGCCTCGGAGCCAGGGCGCGGAACGCGCTTTCTCATCAGCCTGCCATGCAGCCAGGCAGTCGAACTGAAACGGAGCGCCTGAGCCCATGAGTACACCCGTTCGCATCCTCTTCGTCGACGACGAGGAACGTATCCTGCGCAGCCTGGCGCTGCAGTTCCGTCGCCAGTACGACGTGATCACTGAAAGCGACCCGTTGCGGGCACTGGAGCGGCTGAAGGAAGAGTCGGTGCAGGTCATCGTCAGCGACCAGCGCATGCCGCGCATGAACGGCGCCGAACTGCTGGCCCGCTCGCGGGAGATTGCCCCGGAATGCCTGCGCATCCTGCTCACCGGCTACTCCGACCTGGATGCCGCGGTGGACGCCCTGAACAACGGCGGCATCTTCCGTTACCTGACCAAGCCTTGGGACCCACAGGAAATGGCCTTCACCCTGCGCCAGGCGGCGGAAATCGCCGAGCGCCAGGCTGCGGCACCGGTCACCGCCACCACCAGCGGCCTGGCCGCGCCGCTCACCCTGATGCTGCTGGATGACGACCCGGAAACCCGGCACTGCGTCGAGGCGTTCTGCCAGGCAGGCGGTCACCGCCTGCTGCGCGCCCACAGCCTGAGCGAAGCCCTGGTAGCGCTGAACCTGGAGCCGGTGGACTTGCTGGTCAGCGACCTCAAGCTGGGCGGCGAGGACATCGCGCCACTGCTCAAATCCCTGGCGCAGGCCCATCCGCGCCTGCTCAGCCTGGTGGTGACGCCGTTCCGCGATACCCAGGCGCTGCTCAAACTGATCAACGAGGCGCAGATTTTCCGCTACCTGCCCAAACCGATCCGCCGCGGCCTGTTCGAGAAGGGCCTGAAGGCCGCGGCCGAGCAGGCCTTCCTCTGGCGCACCCAGCCGCTGGACGTCATGCCACGCGCCGCCGAAATGCCCAAGGAAGCCGGTGAACAACAGCGCGTCGGCAGTCTCCTCGGGATGCTGGCGCGATTGCGGGAACGGGTGATCGCCTGAAAGAGGGAGGGGCCGCGTGGCGGCTCTTTTCGCGAATGAATTTGCTCCCACAGGCACTGGTGCGCACATAGCGCACCTTGCGGTAGGGCGTGCAGCGATGTTATGCCGAGGTTTGGACTCGACCTCTCGCCCCCTTCCAGGGGCTTATGGCAAGTCCAGGTTCTACGAACGTGGATGTTTACTGATCCGGTGAAACAGACCCTTCCGAATGCATGGTGAAACTCCTGTTGCATTGATTGAGGAGCTGCCACCAGACGTCGCCAAACGAAGGGTGGCAGACCGCGCGGGGTTGGTGAACCGGGCAACAGGAGCCGGCAGACCACGAGGGGTCTCCCCGCGCGATCTGCCATAAAGCAGAGCAGTTAAAAACTGCATGCGTATGCAGGCCTGCAAGAAACGTCCGCCGTTTCTCGCATGCACCTTGTGGCGCAATCGCGCCTGCTGCTATTGGGTCGCCGGCCACGGGATTGACCGTGGCCGGGGCAGGATAGGGATGGTGGGGCGGGCTATGGGTGGCTTTCGACCCATTGAGGTCAATGGTGCTGTGGCCAATGATCTTGGATCTCGTACCACGAAGCCTTGGACATCACCTGAATGTGCTTTTGTTTATTCGAGGTGAATGTTGTATCCAAGGTGCCCAACGCTATCGAGATCCAGTCTGAGTATTCACCTCGGCTTGTTGACCAGAACAGAGACGAACCGCACTGGCAGCAAAACTGACGGAGTACTGATTCGGAAGACTGGTAAGACTTAATGCTATCGGCACCGTGAATGAGGTGCAGGTCGCCACGCAACACACTGCCATAACTGGCGAATGCTGCCCCATGACTTTTGCGGCATTGGCTGCAATGGCAGTGTGAAAGCGCTTTAGGTCGCGACGAGATTTGGTATTTGACGGCGCCGCAAAGGCAGCTGCCCTGGAAGGCGTCAGTCATTTAGGGGTAAACCTTGAAACGGGAAGGCCGCAAATTTAAACAGCCGGCGTTGACAATGTCGAAAGGCCGCTCCTTGCACTTCATTGAACGACCAGCGGAACAGGCCGCTGTCACGGAAGCGGCCGTGGCGATTCTTCGAGAAGGTCGAGTGATTGGGCACTTCGTCCTCCAGGCCCTGCCGGCAGAACCAGCGATAAGCCAGGTTCAGGTGCACTGCTTTGCACAATCGCCGCTCGGAGCGGATGCCGTAGCAATAGCCGACGACCAGCATGCGCACCATCAACTCCGGATCAATCGAAGGGCGGCCGGTGGGGCCGTAGGAGTCCGCCAGGTGGCCGCGCAGATCGCTGAGGTCCACGCACTGGTCGATGCAGCGCAGGAGGTGATGGGGCGGGACGTGCTCTTCCAGGTCGAACGAGTAGAACAGTCACTGCTGTCCACCCGGTAGCTGTCCCATCATATGGATTGCTCCCAGTTAACTATCACCTGGCAACTTTGGAAATGGCGCCAGAGGAGGCTGCCATTTGCCAAACCAGCACTGCGCAGAAAGAGGCCCTTTACGCGACCTAAGACGTATGCAGTTGGTTGATTTCAACCGTTACATGGACCAGTTCCGAGTGGACCCTAAGCGCTTGCCGCACGCTATCGGCATCCAGCGTTCCCATAGTCGCGAGTGTGAGCAAGCAGGCGTACTGGTCCTTGCTGACCCGCCAAAGATGCAAGTCGGTGATGGTGGTGGGCACCGGCAGCTCTGCGATGACCTGCTGGATCTCCTCCACCACGGGAGTGTCCATCTCCGCATCCAGCAGGACGCGCGAGGTGTCGCGCAGCAGCCCCTTGGCCCAGAGCCCTACCAGCACCGCCCCCACCAGCCCCATTACAGGGTCGAGCCAGCCCGCGCCCCAGAGCTTGCCAGCCAGCAGCGCTATGATTGCCAACACCGACGTGGCGGCATCTGCCATCACATGTAGATAGGCGGAACGCAGGTTGAGATCGTCGTGGTGATGTCCGTGATGCTGATGGCCGGGTCCATGATCGTGGTGATGGTGATCGTGGTCATCCCGCAGCAGCCACGCGCACAATAGATTGACCACCAGTCCCACCACTGCGATGGAGATAGCCTGGTCGTAACGAATGGGGCCCGGCGAGAGCAGGCGCTCCACTGATTGGAACACCATCAGCGCCGCCACCCCTAGCAGCAAGATTGCGCTGGTATACCCGCCCAGAATCTCGATCTTCCAGGTCCCGAAGGCGAAGCGCCTGTCGTGGGTCAGTTGCCGCGCCGCCGCGTAGGCGAACAGCGAGAGCCCGAGGGCGAGCACATGCGAACTCATGTGCCAGCCATCGGCGAGTAGCGCCATCGAGTTGAAGTGCCAGCCGCCGACGATCTCCACCAGCATCATCGCAGCAGTGAGTGACACGGCTAACCGCGTTTTGCGCTCGGCGGACAGGTTGCCCTGGTGGAAGTGGTGGGAGTGGACCCAATGTTCCGGAGTTCGGGCGGTCATGGTTATCATGCTCCAAATCAAACGTTGATCATACTATACCCCAGTATACTAACAAGGGAGAAAAGTCATGGCACACACCCTCAAGGGAAAGAAGCAGCTGCTGACGCGGATACGCAGGATCAAGGGGCAGGCTGCCGCCTTGGAGTCGGCACTGGAGCAGGAAACGGAGTGCCTTGCCATCCTTCAGCAAATTGCTGCGATTAGAGGAGCGGTCAACGGCCTCATGGCCGAGGTGATGGAGGGCCACATCCGTGAGCATCTGGGGGCAGAGGACCTCAGCGCTAAGGAGAGGGAGGCAGAGGTTGATCAGATTGCGGCGCTGCTTCGGTCATACCTCAAGTGATCTGCAGGGTAGTAATGGATCAGGTGCAGTCAGCCCCGCAGTGACCGGAAAGGGGACCCGGAAACGGGAGAGGTTTATGTGCGCCAGACGAAGCTTGGTCGCCTTGGGATTGATGGCGCAAGCCGTTGCGCATGAGGGTTGCTCTGGAGTCGCACCCGGAGAAGACGCGGTTGGTGGGTTTCAAGCCCGTTCTACCAGGTCGAGGCAGAAGCTTCGATCTGGTGGGATTCACTCACTGCTGGGGGCGATCCAGGTCAGGCTGTTGGACGATTTATCGGAAAACTGCCCAGGACAGTCTCCGGCGAGCGATCAAGCAGATCAGTCGATGGCGCCGTGCGAATCGGCATCAATTCGTGCGAGACCAGCACGTTCAACTGGTTCGCAAGCTGAGAGGGCACTTCGCCTACTTTGGGATTCGCGGCAACTGCACTGGCGCTCGCTCATACGCACCTCGATCTTCATTGTCCGGCGGTTAGCCTGGCCCAGACGCGGTGGGTCGTTTCATGAACGCTACGCGGGCGAGTGTGAAGAACGCGTCAACGTCCAGGCCGCTTGCCCGTGCGCCAGTGATGCGGCTTCTTAACGCGTTCTTGACGTTGATCGGTACAGAGTGCGGCCATCGCCACTGAAGGAGCCTGGTCATGGCCCGCAAACCTGTATTTCTGCTGCTTGCACTCTCGACATTCATGCTGATCCCTGCCGCATATCCGGCCACCAAGGACCGGGCGAAAGTGTTCGGGTGGGTGGAGGAAGGCCTGCTCCTTCCCGAGAAAGTGTCCGTCAAGATCAAGCTGGACACCGGTGCCCTGACGTCCTCGATGGATGCCAAGGATCTGGAGCGCTTCGAGAAGGAGGGTGAGAAATGGGTGCGCTTCAACGTAGAGGTGAAGGACAGCGAAACCGGTGAGATGGTGAGCATTCCCTTCGAACGCCCCGTGGAGCGGAGCGTCAAGGTTCGAGGCGCTGGTGGCGCCGAGCATCGTCCGGTGGTCAAGCTGAAGATGTGCATCGGCGATCACGTCTACGACGAAGAGTTCTCCCTGAAAAATCGCGGCAAGATGCTCTATCCGGTACTCATTGGCCGTCGCACCCTTGAGCACCTGGGCGCGGTGGATGTTTCCCGCACCTTCACCACCGAGCCCAAGTGCGACGAAGGCGCATGACGCTCATCACCATCACACGCTGTTAACGCTGAACCATACTGGGAAACCACGGGGCGCTCCCGGCATGTACCCAGAAGGGAACCAGGACCGTGCGCATTCTGATCATCGAAGACAATCCGGATATCGTCGCCAACCTGTACGAGTATTTCGAGCCGTTGGGGCATCAGCTCGACAACGCCCGGAATGGCCAGGCAGGACTGGCTCAAGCTACAGCCCAGCGTTTCGATGTCATCGTGCTGGATGGCATGCTTCCCGGCCTGGATGGCCTGGAAGTGTGCCGACGTCTGCGGGAAGAGCATCAATGCGACACGCCGATTCTCATGCTCACCGCTCGCGACACGATTCACGACAAGGTCACCGGATTACGTGCCGGCGCCGACGATTATCTGGTCAAGCCCTACTCGTTGATCGAACTGGAGGCCCGACTGGAGGCATTGGTCAGGCGTGCGGGAGCCCCATGCTCCAATCAGGTGCTGCGTTTTGGCGGGCTGGTGTTCAACCTTGGGACATTCGAGGCAACTCGCGATGGACAGCGGCTGGAACTGACACCCATCGGTTACAAGTTGCTCGCCGCGTTGATGCGGGCGGCGCCCCTACTGGTGACGAGGGAGGAGCTGGAGCATCAGCTCTGGCAGGATGAGCCGCCGCTCAGTGACGCCCTGCGTAGCCATATTCATGTATTGAGGCAGGCAATCGACAAATCATTCCCCTCTTCACCGCCGATGCTTATCACCGTTGCGGGCATTGGCTATCGCCTGGTGGAAACCGATGCGCACCAGTAACTCGATACGTGGGCGAATGGTGGCGGCTTACGTGCTGCTTGCCGTCATTATCGGCGGCGTGTTTGCCGGTTCTGCGTTCTTCGTGATCAACGAGATTGAGATCCAGCTGATCGACAAGCGCCTGGCCCGTGCCGCCGATGCCTGGGAAGCAGGCGCGTATCAGTCAGCACAGCAGCCGACGGAGCTTGGCTTTCTCACCGGTACGCAATTGCCACCCGCTCTCCAGAAGCTCCCTCCTGGCATTCATGAGCTGCGCTTGAGCGGCCGCGCACTGCACGTGCTCATCCGTGAAACGAACGGTGTGCGCCATGCGGTGGTGGACGACCAGAGTGACTTCGAAGACATCGAAATCTCGACCTATGTCGCCTTGAGCGTCGCCTTTCTCGGCGGCATCGCCTTGGCACTTCTGATCGGTCGGGCCAGCGCGAGCCGCGTGATTCTGCCTTTGACCAATCTGGCGAGTGCTGTCGAGGAAAATCAGCGTGAAGAAGCGCTCCCAGGACTCGATTCGCGGGACGAAATCGGGGTGCTTGCACGTGCCATCGAGGATCGCACCAACCAGTTGAGCCTGGCCCTGCAACGCGAGCGCTGGTTCACCGCCGATGTCAGTCACGAGCTGCGCACCCCTCTGACAATCATGCTTGGGGCCGCCGAAGTACTGGCAAGGCGCCTGAAGGATCAGCCGGACCTGTTGCTGATGACCGACCGCATTCGGCGCAATGCGTCCGATACGGCTCAGCAGGTTGCCGCATTGCTGCAGTTGGCGAGGGTTCCGGAGAGCGGCCATCTCATGTGCGTACCGCTGCGACAACTGATCGAGCATGAGGTGGAGCGTTGCCAGCCGTTGCTGCGAGACAAACCCCTGACCATTGAAGTAGTTGCGCCGGAGGAGGTGACGGTACAGGCCATCCCGGACCTGGTAACCATCGCCGTCAGTAATCTATTGCGCAATGCCTGCCTGCATACCGAGCAAGGGGTCATCACGGTTCACCTGGACGCCGGCGCCATCGCTGTCGAGGACAATGGTCCCGGCTTGCCCGAGACAGTGAAAGCTCGTCTATTCGACCGTTTCATGCACGCTCGCGATGATGCGTCGAATGGCTCGGGGCTGGGCCTGTCCATCGTCAAGCGGGTTGTCGACCACTTGGGATGGACGGTGGCGCACACACATGGCGCGGCGGGTGGTAGCCGGTTCTTGTTGCAGTTCCATCGGGACAACGACAAGCGTGTGTTAGAGCGTTGTCGCATGACCCACGCGGGCTCCACAGTGCCTTGAACCTCAGGTTTCCGAACCACTACTTGCATCAATCTGCAGGCTGCTTTGGGTAGAGTGCGCTGGATTTGGCCTCACAGTGGAGGAGGTTGTTGACCCTTCGCTTCCGGCCAATTCTGTTGAAAAAACAGTGCCGCTTCAGCCCACTCGCACGACGCCTTAGAAGCATCCAATCGAGGCGTTGCCAAGCAAAGCCTGGAGCGTTGGTTGTCTGGTTCTTCCTGTAATGACTCGTGCTGTTTGGCTGGGGCGATAGGTAGTTTGGGCGTTATGGGGCCTGTCGTAGGAGCGAGCTCTGTTCGCGAACAGCCATGGCGCGGGCTATCGCGAGCAGAGCTCGCTCCTACCAGGCAATCGGTGGCGTAGGGTGCGCTGCGCGCACCGCGATCCTGGCGCGGTGGCGTTGGTGCGCGCGGCGCACCTTACTCGCGGTCAGCTGGGCGCCGAGCGTGGCAGTTTCAGGTCGGCGCAAAGGCCACCGCCTTCGCGGTTGCGCAGGACGATGCTGCCGCCCAGGCGGCTGGCGATCATTTGCACGATGGCGAGGCCGAGGCCGGCACCCTGGGGGTTGTCCTGGCTGTAGAAGCGTTCGAACAGGCGTTCCAGTTTGGCTTCGTCGATGCCCGGCCCCTGGTCTTCCACGCGCAGCAGGAGGTAGTCGCGGCCATCTGGTAGCAGGCTGACCTTCACTTCGCTGCCGGCCGGGGAGAAGTTGGTGGCATTGATCACCAGGTTCTGCAGGGCGATGCCGATGGCGGCGGCGTCGCTGGTGGTGTGGAAGTCGCCCTCGGTCACTTCCAGGGCCAGTTCGAGGTCCTTGTCCAGCAGCAGGGGCGTCAGTTCGGCCAGGTGCTCGCGTACCAGGGGCTCCAGATCGAGCCGCTGCCATTTCTGCCGGGCCAGTTCGGGCTCCACCCGCGCCATGGTGAGCAGCTGGTGGACGACGCGGGTCAGGCGGTCGACGCCCACGGTGAGAAAGCGCAGGGCCTCGGCGCGCTGCTCGTCGCTGGTGGCTTCCAGCGCGTTCTGTACATGCAGGCGCAGTACGGCCAGCGGTGTACGCATTTCGTGGGCGGCATCGCCGATGAAGCGGCGTTCGCGCTGGAGCATCAGTTCGATTTGTGCCAGCAGCCGGTTGATTGCCGCTTGCATGGGCTCCAGCTCCTTGGGCAGCGGCATGATCTGCAGGGGAGCGAGTGATTCGGCGTGGCGGCTGCGGATCACCCGCGCCATGTTCTGCAAGGGCCGCAAGCCCCAGCCGATGGCCAGCCAGACCAGCACCGCGAGGATGAGGATGCCGATGAGGTTCGGCCACAGGGTATGGCGCACGATGCGTTTCACCAGGTCCTGGCGTACGTCGTCGCGCTCTCCCACCCAGATGAGCAGGCCCTGTTCGCTGTCCGGCAGTGTGAAGCCGCGCCAGTTCTGGCCCACCAGCTTGATGTTGTGGAAACCGGTCCGTTCTGGCGCGTGGTCGAAGGGCGGGGCGCTGGGTGATTGCACCAGGCTTTGGCCGTCCTTGCCCCAGACCTGGAAGGCCAGCTTGCTTTCGTAGGGGTGGCCGACCTTGTGCGGCTCGGCGCTGCTCAGGGCGGCGTTGAAGGCGCGGTAGAGCCCATCCCGCTCGGCGCTGGCCATCGGCATGTGCATCACGCCCAGCAGCAGGCGGGCGTTCTGTGCCAGGTGGGCGTCGTAGATCTCTTCCACCTCGTGGCTGCTGTCGCGGTAGTTGAGGTAGACGATGAGCAAGGTGCCGAGCAGCAGCAGGACCATCACCAGCCAGAGTGTGCGGCGACGCAGTGAGGTCATGGGCGCGCATCCACCAGGTAGCCGATGCCGCGCACGGTGCGGATGAGGTCGCTGGAGAGCTTCTTGCGCAGGTGGTGGATGTGCACTTCCAGGGTGTTGCTTTCGGCCTCTTCATCCCAGCCGTAGAGCGTCTGCACCAGACGTTCGCGGGTGAGTACCTTGCCCGGTTGCGAGAGCAGTTCGTGGAGCAGCTGGTACTCCTTGGGCGTCAGCTGCACGGGGTTGCCCTGGTAGCTGACCTGCTGGCTGGTCGGGTCGAGTACCACGCCGGCGTGTTCGATGAGCACCTGCGGCCGACCCGCGCTGCGGCGCAGCAGGGCGCGCAGGCGGGCCTTGAGTTCATTGAGGTCGAAGGGTTTGACCAGGTAGTCGTCGGCGCCGGCGTCCAGGCCGATGATGCGGTCCTCAAGGGCGTCGCGGGCGGTGAGTACCAGCACGGGCAGGGTGGAGCCGCCGGCCCGGAGCTTCTGCAGGACTTGCACGCCATCCAGGCGTGGCAGGCCAAGGTCGAGGATGGCCAGGTCGAAGTCTTCAGTCTGCAAGGCGTGCAGGGCGCTGGCGCCGTCGGTGAGCCAGTCGATGGTGTAGCCCTCCTGGCGCAGACCGGTGCGCACGCCCGCGCCCAGGGCATTGTCGTCTTCGACGAGAAGCAGTCGCATGGCGCTCCTTAAGGGGTCTGGATTTCTTGCAGTAAAGCATCGATTTCCTGGCGTCGGCCCTGGTCGGCCAGCTCGCGACCGGGGCGTGGGGTGGCGGCCTTTGCCTTGAGCAGGGCTTCGCGGGCCTGTTCCGCATGGCCCTGGCGGTAAAGGTGATCGCCCCAGAAATACAGGCTGTCGATACCTGCCGGATTGATCTCCAGGGCCTTGCGCAGCAACTGGTCGGCCTTGTCTTCGTCGCCGAAGCTGACGGGCCAGCCGGGCACGCGGTCGTACAGCGCCCCCAGGCTGGTGTAGGCCGAACCCTGCAGAGCCTGCGGGTCGAGCTGGAGGGCACGTTCAAGGGCGGCGCGGGCATCCTTGACCTTGCCCAGCGCACCCAGGCCGCCTTCGGCGCCGGCCCAGCTGCTGGTGACAATGCCGTGCCAGATCCACGCCTCGGCGGCCTCCGGGGCGCTGCGGGTGAAGGCGCTGCTCTGGGCGGCAAGTTTCTCGAATTCGGCAGCGCGCTGTTTCTCCGGCAGCTGGTACTGGATTTGTGCCCAGCGCTGCTGGATGGCGGCCAGGCGCTGGTTGCCGCCGGCGTCCAGGGCCCAGGCCGGGAGGCTGAGGGCCAGGAACAGACCGAGGGCGCAGAAGAGCTTGTTCATCAGGAGTGGTCCTTGCTGTGGTGGGCGGCGCTGAAGCGGCGGATGATCGGCAGCTGTTTGTGCAGGGCACGGTCCACTATGCCCGGCAGCATGCCATTGAGGCGGACGAAGAATTTCTCCGGCCAGCCGAGGTAGAGCTCGCTGAGGTCTTTCTCGATGGCGGCGATCACCGCGCTGGCAACCTGTTCCGGTTCGTCCACGCCCACCTTGAGCTCGGCGTTGAGGGCCATGGCGGCCTGGCTGTTCATGCTGGTGCGGGTGGCGCGGGGCGCAACGTAGAGCACGTTCACCGGTGTGTCGGCCAGTTCCCGGCGCAGGGCTTCGGAAAAGCCGCGCAGGGCGAACTTGCTGGCGCAGTAGACGGCGTAGCCGGGGTAGCCGATGGAACCGTAGATGGACCCCACATTCACCACCAGGCCATGGCTTTGCTGACGCAGCACGGGCAGCAGGGTACGGGTCAGTTGCAATGTGGCTGTGACGTTGAGGGCGAGCATGTCCTCGATCTGGCCTTCGTCTACCTGTTCCAGCATGGCAAAGGCGTTGACCCCGGCGGCGTTCACCAGGACGTTGATTCCGCCCATGCCGCGGGCGGCTTCCAGTACCTGTTGGCGGCCGTGGGCCTGACGCAGGTCGGCGCCGACCCACGACAGTTGCTGGGGATGGCGTTGACGCAAGCGGGCCAGGGTTTCCGGGTGGCGGCTGACCGCCAACACCTGGGCGCCCCGCATGCAGAGCTGCTCGGCCAGTGCCAGGCCGATGCCGCCGCTGGCGCCGGTGAGCAGCACGCGGCAATCAGTGAGGCGCATGGCTCACCTCGCTGGCGCGGGGCAGGCCGCGGAACATGTCGGCGTAGAGCTGGTAGACGACCTTGGCGGCGTGGATCACCGCCTGTTGGTCGTCTTCGTCCTCCAGGCGATCCATCAGGCGGCGGTAGCTGGCCATGTGGTCCTGGTCGAGGGCGCCATGGGAGGCCAGGTAGCTGAACGCTCCTTCCGGCAGGCCGAGGCTTTCGCGAATGGTGCTGGCGGCCTGGGTCGCCAGGGCGATGCTGGTACCTTCCAGTACGTTGACCATGCCGAACAGGCCCACCGGGTTGCCTCGGGCGATCAGGTCGTAGAGGTAGGCGACCATCAGTTCAATGGCCAGCGAAGGGCGGCTGCGGCTGGCTGCTACCGCGTCGCCGCCGCAGGCCTTGATGTCGTCGAGAATCCAGCGCTCGTGGCCATATTCTTCATCGATGTATTCGCAGACGGCGCCACGCAGCCATTCCAGGCGTGACGGCAGGCGCGCACCGCAGGCCATCATCAGTGGCACGGTGTGGCGCACGTGGTGGTAGGCCTGGCCGAGAAAGGCGCGGTAACCCTCCAGGCTGACCTGCCCGGCCAGCGCTTCGCGAATGACCGGGACACTGAACAGGGCCTCACGCTCCCGGGCGGTGGCAATTTGCAGTTGTTCGAAGAAACTCATGGATGTACCTCGTTCTCGAGTTCGAGCAGGGTGCCACGGTAGCGCGCGAGGATGGCCTCGCGGCGCAGGCGGCCGTTGCTGGTGAGCAGGGCGTCGGCAGCGTTGAAGGGGGTTGCCAGGCGATGCCAGGCCTTGACCCGTGCGTAGTCGGGCAGCGCGGCGTTGGCGCTGGCTACCGCATCGGCCAGGGTCTGTTCGTCGCAGTGCGGGTCCAGCGGCCAGACCAGGGCAAGGTTGCCGGGCAGGCCTTCGCCCTGGACGAAGGCCTGGGCGATCACGCCGCGCTGGGTCAGTTCGGCCTCCACCCACTCCGGGTTGACGTTGCGGCCGAAGCTGGTGATGAACTGGTGTTTCTTGCGGCCCTTGAGGCGCAGGTAACCCTCGCTGTCGAACTCCCCCAGATCGCCCGTGGGCCACCAGTCGCCTGCGAAGGGCGCCTCGCCCAGATAGCCGAGCAGGGTGGAGCCGCTGACCTCTACTTCACCGTCGTCCGCGAGGCGGACCTGCACATGGGGCAGGGGCCGGCCGACGCTGCCGGGGCGGTTCGCTCCGGGGCGGTTCAGGCAGACCACCGACGCGCATTCGGAGAGACCGTAGCCCTCGAACACCGGCAGGCCGATCCGCGCCGCACGGGCCAGCAGGTCCTTTGATACGCGCGCACCGCCCACGGCGACGAAGCGGAACTGCTGGGGTCCGAGGTGGCCGCGTTCGAGGGCCGTGACCAGGCCCAGCAACAGCTGCGGCACAAGGATCAGGCTCTGGGCGCCGCTGAGCACCAGCGTGGCGATCAGCTTCTGCCAGTCCACTCCGCTGGCGCCCTGGACACCGATCTGCCGTTGCGGCAGCAGGGTGATGCAGGCGCCGGCCAGCAAGGCGGCGTAGACCCCGAGGTTCTCCAGCAGGACGGCCATCGGCAGCACGGCCAGGTAGTGCGCCGGCGCGGTGGCGCGGCTGGCGATTTCCAGTTCCTGGGCGACCCGCAGCAGGGCGTCCGCGCCCAGGCAGACACCCTTGGGCTGGCCGGTGGTACCCGAGGTGTAGGTGACCTTGGCGGTGCCGGCAGGCAGGGCGGCGCGGGTGCTGCCAGCCTTGCGCCAGAAGGTGCCGTCCGCGTGGAAGCCGGTGCTTTCCAGCTCGCTTGTGAAACCGGTATCCACCACAGCCAGGCGGACCTCGCATTGCGCCAGGCAATGGGCGCGTTGCTGCGGGCTGAAGAAGGGCGGCAGGGTCAGGCAGGGGCGCCCGGCGAAAAGCGCGGCCAGGTCCCAGAGCAGCGCCTCGGGGCCGTTGTCCAGGCCGATAGCGAGCACGCCTTCGGGCTCGCCGCGCAGCAGGGTTTCACGCCGTTCCACTTCGGCCAGCAACTGGGCATAGGTGTAGCGCCGGGTATCGCCGCGCAGGGCCAGGGGCTGTGGCAGGTGGCTGGCGTAGTCGCGCAACCGATCGCGCAGGGCTTCAGGCTGCATGGTGCGCGGCTCCATCAACCTCGGGAAAGCCCAGACGCGCGATCATGCCGCTGCGCTGCAACTGCTCGAAGCCGTGGCGGATGTTGCCGGTGAACACCTGGGGTTTCTGCTCGTAGTAGGTGCCCCATTGCTCCTGGACTTCCTCGTCCAGGTGGTGGGGGGCGGCCTCGCCCAGCCGCAGGGGTTCGAGGCCGAGGCGGCGGAAGCTGTTGATCAGGCTGTGCGCGCCGGTGAACACCACCCATTCCAGGCCGCGCAGGTTCAGCAGCCAGGTGACGGCGACGATGATGAGTCGCGCGTTGCCGGCATTGATCGAGGCGAGGTTGCCGACTTCCACCACCTGTTCGCGTACCACCGGGTGGCCCGCGAGGTCGGAGATCAGCGCTTCTGGCGCCCCCTCCAGGTACTGTTCGAGGAACAGTGGCCCCTGCTCGGCAAGGCGGATGCCGGCCACGGCGCTGAGTGCCCCGTGGTAATTGCGCATGCTCAGCAGCTCCGGCATGAACTGGCGGATATCGGCGCCGTGGGCGCTGAGGAATCGGCGGTGGACGAAGTCCTCGATCTGGCCGCGTCCGGCATCACCGGCCAGCAGCAGGGACAGGGAATGTTGCTGCGACTTGTGACCGAAACGGAATGGGAACAGGGCGTTCCACTCGGCGCTGTTCATCGGTGCCCTCCAGGCGTTTGGCGTATGGATGGCAGTATGTGCGGGAAGTCTTAAGGCACCCTGAAGATGGGCCGGCTGGTGATCGTCCGTCGCCGCGATTGACCCAGGACAAGGCCGCGCTGGCGTCGCTGACTAGAGTTTCCGATAGGAAATTTCTGAAGGACGACTGTCGCGATGGGTACCCACATCAGCTTTCTTGGCGGCGCCGGCACCGTGACCGGCAGCAAGTACCTGCTGGAGCACGACGGCCAGCGCGTACTGGTGGATTGCGGGCTGTTCCAGGGCTACAAGGCGTTGCGGTTGCGCAACTGGGATGCCTTCCCGATCCGCCCGCACCGGCTGGACGCGGTGGTGCTGACCCACGCCCACCTGGATCACAGCGGTTACCTGCCTGCACTGGTCCGCGACGGCTATCGCGGGCCCATCTACGCCACCGAGGCGACCTGCGAACTGGCGGAAATCCTCCTGCGCGACAGCGCCCGGCTGCAGGAAGAAGAGGCCGAGTACGCCAATCGCCGGGGCTACTCCAGGCACCATCCGGCCAAGTCGCTGTATACCGAAGCGGATGCCGAACGTGCGCTGAAACAGTTGCGGCCCCTGGCCCTGCATCGCCCAGCCGAGATCGCCAGCGGTATCCGCCTGCAGTTGCGCCCGGCCGGGCACATTCTCGGCGCGGCGATGGTGGAGCTTGAGGCGGGTGGCCGGCGGATGCTTTTCTCCGGCGATCTCGGGCGCCCGGACGACCCGCTGATGGTGGCGCCGGAGGCCGTCGAGGGCGCCGACATCCTGCTGGTGGAGTCCACCTACGGCAACCGCCTGCATCCGGCCGAAGACACCCGGAAAGTGCTTGCCGATGTGATCAACCGCACGGCCCTGCGCCAGGGCATCGTGGTGGTGCCGTCCTTCGCGGTGGGGCGTGCGCAGTTGCTGATGTACCTGCTGTACCGCCTGAAGCAGGACGCGATGATTCCGGATCTGCCGGTCTACCTGAACAGCCCCATGGCCACCGACGTGACCACGCTCTATCAGCGCTTCCATAGCGAACACCGCCTGAGCCGCGCGGATTGCGAAGGCATGTGCCGGGTGGCGCACTTCGTGCGGACGGTGGACGAGGCCAGGCAACTGGAGCAACTGCGCAAGCCGGCGGTCATCATTGCCGGCAGCGGCATGGCGACCGGCGGGCGGGTACTGCATCACCTCAAGGCACTGGCGCCCAACGCGCGCAACACCATCCTGCTGTCCGGCTTCCAGGCGGGTGGCACCCGTGGCGCGCTGATCGCTTCCGGTGCCCGCGAGGTGCGCATCCACGGCGAGGACATTCCCATCCGTGCCGAGGTGGTGACCCTGGAAAACCTGTCGGCGCATGCCGATGCCGGCGAGATCCTCGACTGGCTGCGGCCTTTCAGTCGCGTGCCGAAACACACCTTCGTGGTCCACGGCGAACCGGATGCGGCTGACTGCCTGCGTCGGCGTATTCGCCAGGAGCTGGGCTGGTCGGTATCTGTCGCCGAGCACCGCCAGCGTGCGTCCCTCGATGCGCTGGAGGACGAGGGCGACTGACATCGACTTGCAGTGATCCGGTCATGGGGCGGTCATTTCGAACGGGCATCCTGCCTGCAGGAGCAGAAAGGGCACAGGACGTGCCAGGGTGCAATCTCAAGCTGCCGGCGATGGCAGCTTTTTTTTGCGCGCGATTTACAGACGCCCCCGGTTTTCGATCATCGTTGATGGGGGGCGTTGGGCTTCGCTTCGCTCCAGTGGAACACCGCCGGCCTCGTGGGTGCCTGGTAGGGTGGGCTTCAGCCCACGCTGACCTCCGTTGGTGGGTTGAAGCCCACCCGAACTACAACAGCCGGCCCTCTGCCTGTGGGAGCGAATTCATTCGCGAAGGGCTGCCGCTGGAGGCATTGAGCGTTGATCAGGCCTGTTCGGTGGCGTAGCTGTGCTGGAGCAGCATGCCGAAGCGTTCGAAGGCGGCCAGGGCACCGGCGTCGATTTGGCGTTCTTCCTCGGGGCTGAACTCGAGGGAGTCGAGGGTGCGGGTGAAGCGTTTCCAGCCCTCGGCGCGACCGCCTTCCGGTTCACCCAGATGGCGTGCGCCGAAGGTTTCGCTGAGGCCCAGGGCCGCTACCCGCTTGATCAGGAAGGCGGCGCCGAGCTTGGAGCCTTCGGAGACGAACAGCCAGCCTAGGGCTTCCGCCCGGCCGGGGCTGGCCAGGGCGCCAGCCACCGGGGCGGGGACGGCGCTGCCAAGGTCGGCAAGGTCTTCACGGGCCTGCCGCGCGCGGCAGCGGGCTGGCAGGTCGGGGATGATCGCGACCAGTGCCGGGTCCTGGTACAGGGCCTGGAGTTCGGCCTGGAACAGGTACTGGGCTTCGACGAAGCGAGCGAAGTGCTCGCGGCTGGAGAACGGCGCATGCGCCTTCACGGCCGCATCGAGGCGGGCATGAGGTTCGTGGGTGATCTGGTTGATGCGTTGGGAGCGAAGTGGGGTCATGGGAATGCCTGTTCGATAGGGTTCTGTAGACGAGACGAACCAGTGGGCGCCGTGCGTAAAAACGCCCCTCTCGGGAGAGGGGCGGCGGCCTCAGATGTCCCACACCAGGTTCACCGAGACGTTGCGTCCCGGCTGGGTCAGGCGGTCGAGGTTGGCCGGGCTCAGCACGGAGGCTTCGCCGACGCTGTCGTAGCCGCGTACGTCATCCCACAGCCAGTACTTCTTGTCGGTCAGGTTGAACAGGCCGGCGTTGAGGGTCAGGTCGTCGGTGAGCTTGTAGTAGCCGCTCAGGTCGAGGATGCCGAAGCCCGGTGTCTTGAACTGGCTGCTGGTGCCATCCGGGGCGTTGAAGGCGCTGTCGTCCACACGGCTCTTGCGCTTGACCAGGGTCCAGTTGAGCAAGGCGCCGTAGCGGCTGGCGTCATCGTCGAAGCCCAGGCCGAACACGCCAGTGAGCGGGTTGACGCTGTTCAGCGGCTGGCCGTTGTCCTTGTTACGACCGTAGGCGTAAGCCACCGAGCCGTTGGCGTAGAAGCCCGTTGGGGCGCCGAAGGTATCCAGGTTGAGGCGGCCTTTTACTTCCACGCCCTTGATCACCGCGTTGGCGATGTTGTTGGTCTGGAAGGTCAGCTCGCTGCTGCCGGGGGCGATGGCGTCTTCGTCGATCAGGTCGCGGTATTTGTTGTAGAACACCGCGATGTCGAAGTAGCCCTGCTCGAAGTTACCGCGCAGGCCGGTCTCGTAGCCCTGGCTGCGCTCAGGGTCGAGGTTGGGGTTGGGCTCTACGTGGTAGCCGCCGGCGAGGTTTTCGAAGCGGCCGTAGAGGGCCTTGGCGGTGGGGGTGCGAAAACCTTCGGCGTACTGCCCGTACCACAGATAGTTGTCGTTGAAGGCGTAGGTCACGCCGAGCTTGGGCGAGAGCTGGTGCCAGGTTTTTTCTTCACTGCTGACGACATCGGTGTTGCTCTGCTGCACGGTGTTGAGGAATTCCTCGGTGATGTGCGGCTTCAGGCGGGTGTGGTCGTAGCGCACGCCGGGCAGGAAGGTCCAGTCGTTCCAGCGGATCTCGTCCTGGGCGAAGAGACCGTAGGTGTCGATGGTCGGGTCGGGAAAGTCGCTGGAGCGCGCTAGGCCGTCGGCGGCGCTGGGGGCGCCGATGCGGGTGCAGCCGCGACCGACCGCCAGGCAGGTCCCGGTGCCTTCGCGATAACCGGTGACTTCCTGGCGCTTGAGGGTGGCGCCGTAGGTCAGCAGGTGATCGGTATCGCCAAGGGTGAAGCCCTTGTCCAGTTGCAGGTCGAAGACCCACTGGCGTTCCTTGTAGAGGGTGTCACGGGTGCGCAGCACCTTGCGGGTGATGGGGTAGTAGAACTCCTCGGTGCTCTGGTCGGTCTTGGCTTCCTGGTAGTTCAGGGTCCAGCGGGCGTTGTCGGCGACGGCGCTGTCCAGGGCGAACTGGTGCTCCAGGCCGAAGCGCTCGCGGGTGATGGTGTCGTTGCCGGTACGCCACTGGTACATGCCGCCGGGCAGGATGCTCGGTGGCAGGGCCGGCTGGCCGTTGGAGTAGGGGCCGCCGTAGGCGCTCTTCTGGTCGGTATCGACATCGTCCTTATAGTGCTCGTAGACCAGGCCGAATCGCGCGTCCTCGGCGTAGTTCCAGCCCAGCTTGGCCAGCACGTTGGTGGTGTGAACGTCTTCCGGGTTGGCTTCGGTGCGTTTGAGGCCAGTACCGCCGGTTTCGCCGTAGGACTCGACTTCGTGGCCGTTGCGCTGGCTGAGGTGCAGCAGGCCGTCGAACTCACCCTCGCGGCCCGCCACGGTGGCGGAGGTCAGCCAGCTGTCATCGGCGGAACTGTAGCCAGCCTTGAGGCGGGCGCCGGCGTCCTGGCCGTCCTTGATGATGTCGCGCGGGTCGAGGGTGAAGTAGCTCACCGCGCCGCCGATGGCGCTGCTGCCATAGAGCGCCGAGACCGGGCCGCGAAGAATTTCCACGCGCTTGACGATTTCCGGGTCGACGTAGTTGCGGCGCGTCTGGGCGTAGGGGCCGTTGAAGAAGCCGTTGGGGATTTCCACGCCGTCGATCTGGGTGAGTACGCGGTCGCCGTCGATGCCGCGGATGTTGTAGCCGCTGAGGCCGGCACGCTGGCCGGTGCCGCCCACGGATACGCCCGGTTCGTCGCGCACCAGATCCTTGATGCTGTTGACGTTGGCGCGATCCAGTTGTTCACGGCTCTTCACGCTGACGCTGCTGGGCACCAGGCTGGCGCTTTGCGCATGCCGGGTGGCGGAGACGGTGAGGGGTTGCAGCTCCAGCCCCAGGGTCGGGTTCTTTTCCAGCACCACGTTGCGCTCGCCGATGCTGCGGTACTCCAGCCCGGTGCCTGCCAGCAGGCGCGCGAGGGCCTGCTGTGCCGGCAGGCGACCATTAATCCCAGGGGACATCACACCCTCGGCCAGCTCCGCCGGCAAGCCGACCTGCCAGCCGGTGACGCTGCTGAACTCGTTCAGCGCGGCGACCAGTGGCTGGCGCGCAATGGCGAAGGCGTAACCCGACTGCTGGCTGTGGCTGCCCTGGGCGGCATCGCTGCCGGCGGCCACGGCGGGTGCCATGGGCAGCCCGGCGAGGGCGATGGAGAAGGCCAGAAGGGACAGTGCGAAAGGGGACAGCCGGCGCTCGGCAGGGCGTCGGGGTTGCTGGGTCATTGGGGGGCTCTCTTGTCAGTCCGTCGTATGGTTTTAATGCGAATAAATTGCATTTGCTTTTGACGGGACGAACGAGCACACGGGAACGCGTAAAAAAATCTGCAAACGCTCTGTAAAGGCGTTGAGGAGGAGGCGTCCGGTGTCAGCCGGGCGCTGCGGATCAATTCAGAATCAGCAGGGAAGGGTATTCGTGGAGCTGGGCGGAGGTGACCTGTGCCAGAGAGCGCACCACGCCCACCGGATCGTCGAGGCGGTAGTTGCCGGTTACCTTGACCGCTTCCAGCTGCTCGTTGGCGCTGTAGATCCAGCCCGGGTAGTAGCGCCGCAGTTCGGCCAGCACCTGGCTCAGCGGGCAGTTCTCGAATACCAGGCGGCCGCGAACCCAGGCCAGTTCCTGCTCGAGGTTGGCATGGCGCAGGTCGGAGAAACCGTCGGGGCCGATGCGGATGCTGTCGCCGGCACCGAGGCTGACGCGGGCGCTGTCCTGGCGACTGCTGACATCGACGCTGCCATGGCGCACGCTGACCTCCGCGGCATCGCCCAGGTAGCGCACGGCGAAGGCCGTACCGCGCACGGATACCTGCACCGGTCCGGCTTCCACCTCGAAGGGGCGGTTGCGGTCATGGGTGACGTCGAAGTAGGCCTCGCCGCGGTAGAGGCGGGCGACCCGCTGCTGTTCGTCGATTCGGCTGGAGATCGCCGAGTCGGTATTGAGCAGCACCCGCGAGCCATCCGCCAGGTGCAGGTTCTGCCGCTCGCCCACCTGGGTCAGGTGGTCGGCGCGCAGGCGCAGCAGCAGGTCGCTCTGCAGTCCGACACCCACGGCCAGCAGCAGGGCGGCGGCCATGGCCAGAGGCTTGAGACGTTGACGCGGCGGGCGGGTGGCTGGCTGCGGGGAGGCATCCAGCCGGCGCGCGGCCTCGGTGAGCAGGGGCGATTGCCAGATGGCCTGGGCTTTCTGGAAAGCCGCGAGGTTGTCCGTGGAGGCGGCCAGCCAGGCGTCGAAGCGTGCTCGGCAGGCTTCGTCGGCGCCATCGAGGAGGATCAGCCAGTCGAGGGCTTCGGCGATGGGGCCGTCTTCGAGCATGGCGCTCCCGGGGGCGGGGTGGGGCACTGACGGTTCCTCGCGGCGTGGGGCCGATATTCTTGACCAATGACGAGGCGAGCGAAAGCCCGTCATTGGGATGTCTCCAGGCGGCTGAGGGTTTCGACGCAGATGGCCATGATCAGTTTCAGTTCCTTCTGAACCGTGCTCGGAGAAACGTCCAGTTCCTCGGCGATTTCGGCGTGGCCGCAGCCGTGCAGGCGGCTGCGGATGAAGATGCGCTGCTGGCGCTCGGTCAGGCGCGAGAGGCTGGCTCCCAGGCGCTCCAGCAGTTTGTCGGCGTGCAGCCTGTCCTCGGCGCTGGAAGTCACGGCGGGCACGGCCTGGATCACGTCGTCGGGGATGTCGTCCAGCATGGTCCGCGACTGCATGCGCATGTGCCGCAGGTGGTCCAGCGCGAGGTTGCGGCCGGTCTGGAAGAGAAAAGGTTCAAGGTGATCGACACGCCGCTCACGCAGGGTCGTGGCCACCCGCAAGTAGGTTTCCTGGACCAGTTCCTCGGCCACGCTGGGGTTCTTCACCATCCGGATCAGGGTGCGCAACAGCGGGGTGCGTTGGGCGATGAATACGGCGTCGAGGTTGGAGGTGGTCACGAGGGGCGTCCAGGCTCAGTCTGGTCGCGAATGATAATTAATTTTATTTGTGTGGCAACTGACAATCTTGCGCGTATGGTGGACCACGCTTCACCGGTCCACCATTCGAGGCCCGGCAGAGCGCCGCTGGTGGATGGAAAAGCGCCATCCACCCTTGAGGCTAAGGCGTTGACATGGAATCTCCCACAGGGCCAGTAAAAATGAAAAACCCGGCAGAAGCCGGGTTTTTCGCAGCGATTGGTGACTTATTCGGTACTCAGTACGCCACGGCGAATCTGGTCGCGCTCGATGGATTCGAACAGGGCCTTGAAGTTGCCCTCGCCGAAACCGTCGTCACCCTTGCGCTGGATGAACTCGAAGAACACCGGGCCCATCAGGGTTTCCGAGAATATCTGCAGTAGCAGGCGCTTGCTGCCGCCTTCGGTGGTGCCGTCCAGCAGGATGCCGCGTGATTGCAGCTCGCCTTCCGGTTCGCCATGGTCCGGCAGGCGGCCCTGGAGCATCTCATAGTAGGTGGCCGGCGGCGCGGTCATGAAGCGCATCCCTAAGGCTTTGAGTTCGTCCCAGGTCTTGATCAGGTCGTCGGTGAAGAAGGCCACGTGCTGGATGCCTTCGCCGTTGAACTGCATCAGGAACTCTTCGATCTGGCCCGCGCCCTTGGAGGACTCTTCGTTCAGCGGGATGCGGATCATGCCGTCCGGCGCGGTCATGGCCTTGGAGGTCAGGCCGGTGTATTCGCCCTTGATGTCGAAGTAGCGGATCTCGCGGAAGTTGAACAGCTTCTCGTAGAAGTCCGCCCAGTAGGCCATACGGCCGCGATACACGTTGTGGGTCAGGTGGTCGATGATCTTCAGGCCGGCACCTTGCGGGTGGCGGTCGACGCCTTCGATGAACTCGAAGTCGATGTCGTAGATCGAGGAGCCTTCGCCGAAACGGTCGATCAAGTACAGCGGCGCGCCGCCGATACCCTTGATCGCCGGTAGGCGCAGTTCCATCGGGCCGGTGGGGATCTCGATGGGCTGGGCACCCAGTTCCAGGGCGCGGGCATAGGCCTGGTGGGCGTTCTTCACGCGGAAGGCCATGCCGCAGACGGACGGACCGTGCTCGGCGGCGAAGTAGGCAGCCTGGCTCCTGGGCTCATTGTTGAGGATCAGGTTGATCTCGCCCTGGCGATACAGGTGCACGTCCTTGGAACGATGGGTCGCGACCTTGGTGAAGCCCATCATGGCGAAGATGGGTTCCAGGGTATTGGGGGTGGGGGACGCGAATTCGATGAATTCAAAGCCCATCAGGCCCATGGGGTTTTCGAAGATGTCAGCCATTTTTTGGCACCTCAAGCATTTGATTGGAAGTTATAGGTCAATGCGAGGTGGCAACTGGTGGCGCGCAGGAAATGCCGCGTACGCTGCGGGCGAGGTAGTCGCCGATGGTGACTTTGAATCCGAGGCTTCTCATGGGCGTGGCCTCAGGCCGGTTTGTCGGCTTGCTGGTCGGGGTGCGCCTGGATGAACGCCGGATGCTTGAGGGCGAGGCGTTCTACCCGGGCGATCTTTGGATAGTGTGACAGGTCCAGTTCGAAGCGGCGTGCGGCATAGACCTGCGGTAGCAGGTAGACGTCGGCCAAGCCCGGTTCGCCGAAGCAGAACCCCTCATCGCCTATCAAGGCTTCGACTGCGTTGAAGCCTTCGGCGATCCAGTGGCGAATCCAGTTCATCACCTCGCTCTCCTCCACCTTCAGGCCACGCAGGCGGTTGAGCACCGCGACGTTGTGCAGCGGGTGGATGTCGCAACCGATGATGGCGGCTACGGCGCGCTGGCGGGCACGTGCTTCGAGGTCGTGCGGAAGAAGGGCCGGCTGGGGAAAGCGTTCTTCGAGGTACTCGATGATGGCGGGGGACTGGATCAGCACCTGACCGTCGTCGGTTCGCAGGCTGGGTACGCGGCCTTGGGGATTGACCGCCTTGTATTCGGGTGTGTGTTGCTGGCCGCCGTCCTGGATCAGGTTCACCGGGATGTGCTGGGCATCCAGTCCTTTCAGTGCCAGGGCAATGCGCACCCGGTAGGAGGACGTGGAGCGGTAATAGGTGTAGAGGTCCATGGCAATCACTCGGCGGCTGGCGGTCCGGGGAGGGCTCCGGATGCCGGCGTTGTTATTTTCGTAATCAATTTACACTTTGCGTAATTTGTTCGCTTCGACCGATGGTGTCAAGCACGACGCTATGGGTGAAGAGTGCCGTGCAGGAGCGATTTTAATCTCGAATCGGGCCGCAGGCCCGACTGGGGTGGCGGAGGACCATTGCGCGACCTTTCGCGAATAAATTCGCTCCCACAATGGAGCCCACAAAAAGAAGGCCCCGCATTGAGCGGGGCCAGGTTCATCACTGGTTGTGCTTGCTGTCTTCAACACCTGCGGTGTTGTTCAGCAGGCTGCCGGTGGCGGTCTGCAGGAAGGCTTCCAGGTATTTCTGCAGCCGTGGGTCGCTGTCGCCGGGGATGCGTTCGGCCTTGGCATCGGCGCCCAGCTGGTACTGGTACAGGCGCGCCGGGAAGTCCTTGGGCTGGATCAGGATGCGATCGCTGCTGACGATGGCCACCGTCTGGTCGCTGCCCGAGGGCTTGATCACGCCGATGCCCGGATCACTTTCCGGCAGGTTCAGCAGATCGCGGCCCCAGCACTGGTGGCGCACTTCGCCGCCGAGGCGGCCCATGATGGTGGGCACGATGTCGATCTGGGTGGCGACGTTGTGGTTGAGGCTGCCGAACTTTTCCTGCACGCCGGGGCCGATCAGCAGCAGCGGTACGTTGAAGCGGAACAGGTCCATTTCCGTGAGCTGCTTGTCGCTGCCGAAGCCATGGTCGCCGACCACCACGAACAGGGTGTCCTTGAAGTAGGGTTCCTTGCGTGCTTTTTCGAAGAACTGGCCCAGGGCCCAGTCGGCATAGCGCATGGCGGTCAGGTGCTCGTCATGGGCGCCGTGACCGGTCACCCGCTCAACCGGCAGGTCGGTCGGCAGTGCATAGGGCGTGTGGTTGGAGAGGGTTTGCAGCAGGGCATAGAAAGGTTTGTCGGTGGGCATCTTCGCCAGTTCGGCGGCGCCACGGTCGAACATGTCCTGGTCGGACACGCCCCAGGTCGGGTCCATGAACACCGGATTGACGAAGTCTTCGCGGCCGACGAAACGGGTCATGCCCTGGTTGCTGAAGAAGCCGGACTGGTTATCCCACTGGAAGTTACCGTTGTAGACGTACAGGTCGTTGTAGTCGCGGGCGCTGAGCAACTGCGGCAGGCCGGAGAACTTGTGCGCGCCTTCGGGGGTGCGCATCAGGTACTCGAAGCTGGGCAGGTTGGGGAAGCAGGCCATGGTGGCGAACATCCCCTGGTGGGTGTGGGTACCGTTGGAGAAGAAACGGTCGAACAGCAGCCCTTCCTTCGCCAGATTGTCGAAGTAGGGTGTGATGCCCTCCGGGCTGCCCATGGCACCGACATAACGGCCCGCGAAGCTCTCCATCAGGATCACCACAACGTTCTTGATCGGCAGCGTGCCTTCGGCCGGCGGGGTGAAATCGCGGCGGATGGCGGCCGTGTCGGCGTCCACCAGCTTGTCGTTGGGGGTCAACAGCATTTCGCGCACGCTGGCCAGCGCCTCATCCTCGGGCAGGGTGGCCTTCCAGGCGTTGTCGCGATGGGAAGAGAAGCTGTTCTTGGCGGCGTCCACCAGGGTCAGCGTGCCATTCAGGCCGAGCTGGTTGGCGAACATGGAGTCGGTGGTGAAGGCGTCGCCCCAGCGCAGCGGCGGGCCCTGGCGCAGATGGCCACGGACGGCGACGATCGCGACTACCAGGCAGACCATGAAGATCGCCACGCGACTGAACCAGGGGGCGGTGGTGCGCCTGGTGGGCGGGATGCTCGCGGCGACAGACGCGCGCGGACGGCTCAGCAGGTCCAGGCTGCGGAACAGCAGGTAGAGCATGGCGGTGGCCAGGGCCCAGCCGATCAGGTAGCGACCGACCGGGAAGCCGTTCCAGATCATGCTGGCAACGGTGCCCAGGTCTTCCTGCATGTACTGGAACACCAGGCTGTTCAGGCGCTGGTGGAACTCGCGGTAGAAGTCCAGTTCGCTGATGCCGAGGAACAGGGTGAGGCTGGCGAAGAGAGTCAGCCAGATCCGGTGCAGGCCACGGGCGGCCATGGCATGGACGCTGAGCAGGGACAGCAGCAGGGGAACGCAGGCGAACACGACGACCCGCAGGTCGAAACGCAGGCCGTTGTAGAAGGCCTCGACGAAGACAGACGCCGGGCTGTCGCCGATCTGGTCGCTGTTGTACACCAGCAGGGCCAGCCGCAGCAGGCTGTACATCACCAGCAGCGCACAGGCGCTGAACAGGGTGAAGGTGAGGTGGCTCTTGACGGTGGGGCGGTCCAGGTTGAACGAGGACTGCCGGGTGGCTACGGGTTCCTGTGCGGTCATGCGATCAAGCATCCATTGGTGTACTCAAGACGGGACGGCACCTGTGGAGGTTAACGATGCCGGGGGTAAGTAGATCACCTGATGGCACATTGGTTCCAGTTGGCGCTGCCGAAAGCGAGGGACATTGCCAGAGGACATGTGAAGAAAACGTCGAATGGGGGAGGGCAGGGTGGGTTCCCTGTCGGGCCAGCCCTCTTTTCACTCGGCCCTGCGTTCCCGGATGGCAGCGGCTTCGCGGGTTACGAGTTCAATGAACGACAGCGCCAGGGGCGAGCGCTCACTGCGCTTGCGTACCAGCCAGACGGCGGTGGTGGCGCCCGGGTCCAGCAGGGTGCGATAGACCACGCCATCGACGCGGGTCCGGCGGAAGGAGGCGGGTAGCACCGACACCCCAAGCCCGGCCGATACCAGGCCGATGATGGTCATGGCTTCGCTGGCTTCCTGGGCGACCCGTGGTGTGAAGCCGGCTTCGCGGGCAAGCGCGAGCATCTGGTCGTAGAGTCCGGTGCCGAATGTACGCGGGAAGAACACGAAGGGCTCATCGGCCAGGGCGCTGAACGGGATGCCGTCCTCGCTGCCGGCAGCCAGTGGATGGTCGGCGCGCAGGACGGCCACCAGCGGTTCGCTGAACAGTTCCACCGCCAGCAGGTTATCCGGCAGGTTCAGGGGACGGATCACCCCCACTTGCAGGCTGTCTTCCAGCAGCGCCTTGACCGTTTCGGCGCTGCTGCCCTCGGTGAGTTCCAGGTGTACGTCCGGGTAGGCCTGGCGAAAGGCGTGGATGCTGCGGGGAATGCTGGAGGTGAAGGGCGCCGAGGAGGTGAAACCCACCTTCAGCTCGCCCAGTTCGCCCCGGTGGGCGCGGCGCGCCAGCTGCACGGCCTTGTCCACCTGCACCAGGACCTGGCGGGCCTCGTCGAGGAAGCGGCGACCGGCTTCGGTCAGCTCCACCCGGCGATTGGTGCGCTCCAGTAGGCGCGCGCCGATTTCCTCTTCCAGTGCCTGTATCTGCTGGCTCAGGGGCGGCTGGGAGATGCCCAGTTGCTCGGCGGCGCGACCGAAGTGCAGTTCCTCGGCCACGGCGATGAAGTAGCGCAGGTGTCTCAATTCCATAGGACGGCCTATTGATATCTTTTGTGTATCAAATGTGTCGAACAATATATTGGAGATAATATAAACCGCTCGCTATCCTTCGCCCCATAACCCCAACAACGAATTTTCCAGCCCCTGTTAAAGGCGGCACGGCCTCGTTGTGCCTGCTCGCCGCAAACGCTTAAAGGTGCCCCGTGAGCAAACCCCTGGCAGTACTCAAGACCGAAGACGAGCCTGCGTTTAGCGAGGCGGCCCGTGACCCAGCCGAAGCGCTGCCGGACGCCGCCGCCAATGATCCTGAACTCCCCACCTACATCCGCAAGGGCACGCCGCAGTTCATGCGTACCTCGCTGGCGCTGTTCTCCGGCGGCTTCGCGACGTTCGCCCTGCTGTACTGCATCCAGCCGATGATGCCGGTGCTGTCCAGGGCCTTCGCCATCACCGCCGCCCAGAGCAGTCTGGCGCTCTCGGTGTCCACCGTCATGCTCGCCCTCGGCCTGCTGGTTACCGGCCCGTTGTCAGACGCCATCGGCCGCAAGCCGGTGATGGTCGTCTCGCTGATTGCCGCCGCGCTCTTCACCCTGGCCAGCGCGGCCATGCCGACCTGGGAAGGCGTGCTGGTCATGCGCGCCCTGGTGGGGCTGGCCCTGAGCGGCCTGGCCGCCGTTGCCATGACGTACCTGAGCGAGGAAATCCATCCGCACCACCTCGGCTTGTCCATGGGGCTGTACATCGGCGGCAACGCCATTGGTGGCATGAGCGGGCGCCTGATCAGCGGCGTGATGGTGGATTTCGTTTCCTGGCATGCGGCACTGGCGGTGCTCGGCGGCTTGGCGCTGCTGGCCGGGCTGGTGTTCTGGCGGGTGCTGCCCGAGTCCCGGCATTTCCGCCCGGCGCCACTCAAGCCGTCCACCCTGCTGGAAGGCTATCGCCTGCATTTCCGTGACGCCGGCCTGCCCTGGCTGTTCCTCACCGGTTTCCTGCTGATGGGCGCTTTCGTCACCCTGTTCAACTACATCGGTTACCGCCTGCTGGCCGCGCCTTACCAGATGAGCCAGGCCCTGGTGGGCGTGCTTTCAGTGGTCTACCTCTCGGGTATCTACAGCTCGGCCTGGGTCGGTTCCCTGGCCGACAAGCTGGGGCGGCGCAAGGTGCTCTGGGCGGCCATCCTGCTGATGCTGGGCGGCCTGGTGCTGACCCTTTTCAGCCCGCTGGGGGTGATCCTGGCCGGCATGGCCATCTTCACCTTCGGCTTCTTCGGCGCCCACTCGGTGGCCAGCAGCTGGATCGGCCGCCGCGCCCAGCGCGCCAAGGGCCAGGCCTCGTCCCTCTACCTGTTCAGCTACTACGTCGGCTCCAGCCTGGCCGGCACACTCGGTGGCCTGTTCTGGCACCACTACGGCTGGGAGGGCGTCGGCCTGTTCATCGGCGGGCTGCTGGTGCTGGCGGTAGCCGTTGCGCTGCACCTGGCGCGGTTGCCGGCCCTGCCGGGCAACGCCATCGTCCAGCCGGCGCACTGATGATTTCACCCTGGGCCGCCTGGCGGCCCAGGGGGTGCGACAACACGCCTCCCACCGCTGGCAACCGGGACTGGCAGAATGCCCGCCTACCCACCGGTCAGAGTGGGAACATTCCCGCCTTTCATGCGTGCACAACCCGCTTCGATACGACCAGGGAAGTACAGCATGAGCATCACATCCGCCGACATCTGCAACGCCGCCGACGCCCTCAAGGGATTCGTCGGTTTCAACCGCAAGCTGGGCAAGTACATCGTCCGTTTCAGCGAAGACTCGTTCGGCATGGACGTGCCGGACGACAGCATCATTCCGGCCTGCGAGTTCGTCTGGGCAGCAAGAACCGACCAGTTGATGACCCTCAGCCGCGAGTGCCTGCAGATCCTGCTTGACCAGAACATCAACGACCGCCTCAACCTGTGCGACGCGCTGCTGGTCTACCTGCGCCGCACGGACTTGCCGGAGATCAGCGCGGAGCGCCGGCGGCTTTGACGTGGGCCGGTTCCACCCTGACGGAATTTGTCGAGCGGGCGCGCATCGACGCCGCCCGGCACCTGGTCGAGCGTGCCGACCAGGGCCTCTACGAAGCCAGGGGGCGCAACTGCATCAAGGCCCGCGAGGGCCGAGGATCTCAGTAGACTCCGGGAATCAACCGCGAGGTGCGTGCGCAGTAGGCCTCGTACTCCTCGCCGAACTCGGTGCGCAGCATCGCCTCTTCTGCATGGATACGGGCCAGCAGCGGCGGCAGGGTCAGCGCTACCAGCAGCAGGCCGACGCCGGAGCGGAAGGCCAGGGCCCAGCCGAGTGAGCTGACCATCAGACCCAGGTAGCTGGGGTGACGGATCAGGCCGTAAATTCCGTCGGTCACCAACTGGTGACCGGGCTGGATGGCGACCAGGCCGCTGAAGCGGTTGCCCAGCACGAACACCGGCCACAGACGCAGGGCACCGCCGGCGGCGAACAGGAACACACCCAGCCAACGCACGCCATTGCCGCCAAAGGTCCAGACATCGAGACGATCGGTGTAGGCCGGAAGGAAGGCGCTGAGCACGCCGATGACGCCGAATACCGCCAGCACCCAGCGATTGCGGCGGTCTTCCCGGATGCCGCTGCTGAGGTTGCCGCCGGAGAAAGGTGCCAGGAAGGTGAGGGCGAAGAGCACCAGGGTCAACGCCACCAGCGGTGGATGGCTGAAGAACGCGCCGAGTCCGCCCCAGCCGAGGATGGTCAGACCCAGATAGGCAAAGGTGCTGGCAAGCGTGATGAGCAGCAGGCTGGACCGGGACATGGCGCATCACCTCTTCGAGCTGCGTCGACAAGGCATTGGACCGCCGGGCTCGCGGCGGGTGCGGAGCACGGTGCTATAACTGAATACCTTGGGGGATTCACCGTGGAGGGCGCCGTGATGGGACGCCGCGGAATCCTGCTGTTGGCCCTGGTCACCTCAGGCGCCTGGGCCGCCGGCTATGGCGACTCGTACTACGGGCTCGGCCCCTACCTGGGAACCGCGTACGCTCCCAGCCGTTCGCTGCAACCCTATGTCTCGCCGCCGCCCCAGCCCTTTGCCGACCTGCCGCCACAACCCTTCGTGGTGGTGCCCGACTACCACCCGTTCCGCGACGCCCAGCTACCTCGGGTCAGCACCGAAAAGCCGCAGGTGCTGATTCGCACCTTCGACCCGGCGCTGGGGGTGTACCGGGATGCCGAGGTGCGGGATAGGGAACGGGTGATGGACGAAGAAGCGTGTGAGGGTTGGGGGTGTGGTGAAGAGCATATGCGCTGACCTGGAAATTGTTGTGGGGGAATTCATTCGCTAAAGGCGGCGCAGCCGCCCCCTTTGCAATTGCAGGGCAGACCTGCGGTCTGCTTAGCGAATGAATTCGCTCCACAGTAGAAAAGCCTCACGATTCCCCCAGGCTCCGCCGCCCAAACCGCCGCCGGTAATCCGTGGGCGAGAGCCCGACCATCTTGTTGAACACCTTCCGGAACGCTGCCGGGTCCTGGTAGCCGACTTCCCAGGCGATCTGGTCCACCGAGCGGTTGGTAAGTTCCAGTAGTTCACGGGCCTTGGCGGCGCGCAGCTGCTGGCAGTACTCGGTGGGGCGCAGGCCGGTGGCCTGCTGGAAGCGCCGCAGGAAGGTGCGCTCGCCCAGCCCGGCCTCGGCGGCCATGACGGGCAGGCTGACGTGGCGTGCGTCCTGGCGTTGCAGCCAGCGCTGCACCCTGAGCACCGCCTCGTCGCCGTGGGTGAGGCGCGGGGTGAAACGGCGGAAATACTGCTGGGAGTGACGGGTGAGGTCGAGCGCCAGGAAACGCGCGGTGTTGGCGGCGATGGTCGGTCCCAGCAGTCGATCCACCAGGGTCAGGCCAAGATCGGTCCAGGCCATTACGCCGCCGGCGGTGATGATATCGCCGTCGTCCACCACCAGTTTATCGGCATCCACTTTCACCTCCGGGTAGCGCTCGCCCAGGTCCCTGGCCAGGCTCCAGTGGGTGGTCAGCGGCCGACCGGCGAGCAGGCCCGTTTGCGCCAGTACGAAGGCCCCGGCACATACCGAACTCAAGGTCACGCCCGCTGCATGCTGGCGGCTGAGCCAGTTGGCGAAGGGTTGCAGGGTTTCGGCGGGAGGCAGCGCACCGATGCAGGGCAGCGCCACCACCACCGTGGGCTGGCTCTCGGCGCCTGGGTGGCTGTCGTGGGAACAGTGGATTTCGCCGTCCTCGTCGGCTGTCCAGTGACGCACCCGCAAGAGTGGAAGGTCGGCGTCGGCGTGCTCGGCGGCCATGCGATTGGCCACCGTGAACAGGTCGGAGAGGCCGTGGGCCGCTGCGAGCTGGGCACCGGGATAGAGCAGGAGGCCGATCTCCAGCATGGTCTTCATTGTCAGTTTTTCCTGCGATTTTGTCGGTTGCGCCGATCCTCATCCGGCGCCGGGAGGTTCACCTTAGGCTCCACGTCTCCACTCCCACAACCCGAGGTGAACATCATGAGCAAGCAAGCCGTCATCGTAGTCGACATTCAGAACGATTATTTCCCCGGTGGCCTCTGGACGCTGCACGGCGCGGACGCCGCGGCCGACAAGGCGGTCCGGATCATCGCCGGTGCCCGCGAGGCCGGCGACCTGGTGGTACACATCCGTCACGAGTTCACCAGTCCGGACGCTCCCTTCTTCCGCCCCGGCACGGAGGGGGCGCACATCCATCCCAAGGTGCTGAACGCGCCTGGCGAGCCCGTCGTCCTCAAGCACTTCGTCAACGCCTTCCGCGAAACCGGGCTGAAGGACATCCTCGACAGCAACGGCGTGGAAAAGGTGACTGTGGTCGGCAGCATGAGCCACATGTGCGTCGACGGCGTCACCCGCGCGGCGGCTGACTATGGCTACGAGGTCACGGTGATCCACGATGCCTGCGCCACGCGGGACCTGGAGTTCAACGGCAAGGTCGTCCCCGCCGAACAGGTCCACGGCGCCTTCATGGCCGCCCTGGCTTTCGCCTACGCCAACGTGATCTCCACTGACGAGTACCTCGACCAGCAGGGGCAGTGACTCCATCGCCGATCCTGCATGACGACGACCAGGCCGTGCCGATCGAGGCTGGCGGCCTGGAGTCAGGCGGTGAAACCGCCGTCGGCAATGATGTCGGCGCCGGTGACGAAGGACGCTTCCGGGCTGGCGAGGAAGGCCACCACATGGGCGATTTCTTCCGGCTTGCCGTAACGACCGATGGCGATGCCGGGGCCGACGATCTGGCTTACCGGGCCGCCGTCCGGGTTCATATCGGTGTCGGTGGGACCAGGGTGCACGGTGTTCACTGTGATGCCGCGCGGGCCGAGGTCACGCACCAGGCTGCGGTTGAAGCCGGCGATGGCACCCTTGGTCAGGGTATAGAGGGAAGCGGTGGGGAAGGCCGCGTAGTGGGTCATGGACGAGCCGATATGGACGATGCGACCACCGGCCGGCATATGGCGCACGGCCTCCTGGGTTGCGACGAACACACCGGTGACGTTGACCGCCAGCATGCGCTCGTAAGTCTCGAAGGGGATTTCGTCGATGGCGCCGCCCAGGCCGAGCCCGGCGTTGTTCACCAGGATGTCGAGCCCGCCGAGGGCTTCCACGGTTTCGGCTACGGCGGCGCGTACGGCGGCCGGGTCGCCGGCGTCGGCCTGGATGGCGACGGCGCGGCCGCCGTTTGCCTGGATAGCGCGAACCACTTCGGTAGCCTTGTCGGGCGAGGCGCTGTAAGTGATAGCGACGGCGGCACCGTCGGCGGCCAGGCGCTTGGCGATGGCGGCACCGATGGAACGGGAACCGCCGGTGACGAGGGCTGCCTTGCCGGCGAGAGGGAGGGGGGGGTCATGTTGGTGTGCTCCGGGTTTGGTGTGTGTGGAAGCACTATCCCCTGCGGATTGTTCTTTGATTAGTGAGTAATTGTTTGAATGATTTTCAAGTGTTGCTATAAAGTTGGCCGATGGAAACCCTCGCCAACCTCGAATCATTCGTGCGCAGCGCCGAGACCGGCAGCTTCTCCGCCGCCGCGCGCCGCCTTGCCCTGACCCCCGCCGCGGTCAGTCGCAACGTCGCGATACTGGAGCGCAACGTCGGTGTGCGCCTGTTCCAGCGCTCCACCCGAAAGCTCACGCTGACCGAAGCCGGCGAGCGCTTCCTCGAAGCGATCGGCGGCAGCCTCGAAGCCCTTCAGGCGGCCATTGCTGCCATTGGCAACGACCAGGGTGAGCCAGCCGGGGTGCTCAAACTGAGCATGCCGCCGAGCCTTGGCATGACCCACATCCTCCCGCTGCTGCCGGCGTTCCGCGCGCGCTACCCGCAGGTGCGTCTGGAATGGCACCTGGAAAACCGCCCGGTTGACCTGGTCGCCGAAGGCTACGACCTGGCCATCGGCGGCGGCTTCGAGCTGGCCCAGGGCATAGTCGCGCGCCCGCTGGCACCGGCCCATGTCATCCCCGTGGCTGCACCGTCGTACCTGGCGGGGCAGACCCTGCCGACCGACCCGGCCGGGCTGGTCGGGTTCGATGGCATTGTCATGCGCTCGTCGCGCACCGGCCGCGCGCGTCACTGGACCCTGCGCGACGCCGCCGGCAACGAAGTGGCCGCGCCGCTGGCCGAGACCATCATGCTCAACGACCCCGCCGCCATGCGCGAGGTGGCCCTGCTGGGGCTCGGCGTTGCGATGCTGGCGGTGCCCGATGTGCTGCCCTGGCTGGAGCGCGGCGAACTGATGCGGCTGTTGCCCCAGTGGTATGCCGATGCCGGTGCCATTTCCCTCTATTACCCCAGCCGCAGCCTGCTGCCGGCCAAGACCCGCGCCTTCATCGACTTTCTCATCGAACACGTCGAGCGTGAGCGATTGGACAGGCGTTTCGCGGGAAGCCTACGCACCTGACCTATGCTGGACATTTGCTGATCCTCCTGAACTGGAGCCCCCATGAACGATCAAACCCTTCCTCCCGAGTACCTGGAGTTCGCCGAAGAGCTGGCTGACGCGGCGGCCCGGGTAACCCTGACCTACTTCCGCCTGCCGCTGGAGGTGGAGAACAAGGAAGCGGAGCGCTTCGACCCCGTGACCCTGGCCGACAAGGGCGCCGAGCGGGCCATGCGCGCGCTGATCGGCGAGCGCTATCCCGGCCACGGCGTGCTGGGCGAGGAGGAAGAGAACATCGCGGGCGAGGAACCCTGGACCTGGGTACTGGACCCGGTGGATGGCACCCGTTCCTTCATCAGTGGCATCCCGCTCTGGGGCACCCTGATCGCCCTCAACGACGGTACTTGCCCGGCGCTGGGCGTGATGGACCAGCCTTTCACCCGTGAGCGCTTCATCGGCGACGGCACCAGTGCCTCGCTCAACGGCCGGCCGATCCAGACCCGCGCCTGCGGCAAGCTGGCGGACGCCACCCTGATGGTCACCAGTCCCGAGCACTTCCTGCAGCCGCCTTACAGCGACCTGTTCAGGAAGCTCTCCGGCGATGTGCGTCTGGTGCGCTACAGCGGCGATTGCTACGCCTACTGCATGTTGGCCCTGGGGTTGGTGGATATCGTCCTTGACCCGGGCCTCAAGCCCTACGACATCCAGGCACTGATGCCGATCATCCAGGGCGCCGGTGGTGTGGTTACCCGTTGGGACGGTGGCGACGCGCAGAATGGCGGCGACGTCATCGCCTGCGGCGACCCGCGCCTGCATGCGCAGATCCTGGAGCTGATGCGCACGAGCTGATGCGGTGCCGGGCGGGGTGCCGGCGATCCGGCATCCTAGCTCTGTACGAAAAGTGCCTGCGGGCTTCGCGCGTGATGCTGCGTTGAAATCGGCCTCGTGCGCGAGTCCGATCAGAATGCTCATTTACAACGCATAAACTGCGCTTCTTCGGCCGATTGGCCGCCCGTCGGGCCAGCCTTCGGCTGTTACTCCCGATGGTCGTTGCGCCTTGCCTGACCTTCGCTCGACGACTTTTCGTGCAGATCCTCGCTGCGGCTATTTCTGCTTTTCCCGGCTAAATGCATGAATAACAAGCGTATTCACTCAGCGATTAATTCACGCCGAAAATAAACCTGTACATCTCGACCGAACCGCGTATAGTCGCCCCACTGTTCTGCAATTGTTTCCGTGATACTTGGCTCGATGCTCTGATTGATATCGTTTCATCTCCTGGATTCGTAATAATTCGCAACTCAGTATCCCCTGAACTGGTTTCAGGATTATTTTGTTTAATCTTGGAGATATAAAATGTCCAATCGTCAATCCGGCACCGTCAAGTGGTTCAACGATGAAAAAGGCTTCGGCTTCATCACTCCGGCTGAAGGCGCTGACCTCTTCGTTCACTACCGTTCGATCGAGAGCGCCGGCTTCAAAAGCCTCAGCGAAGGCCAGCAAGTGACTTTCGAAGTCGTTCGTGGCCAGAAAGGCCTGCAGGCGGATAAAGTCCAGGTAGCCTGAGACTTTAATCGACTCGAAAAGCCCCGCATTGCGGGGCTTTTTATTTTGCGCACCGAAAACTTCGAATGCTTGGTTCAATTGCTAGTTCTTGCCGGGTATTCGTTGCTCATCGCCCCCTGGCGTTGTCGATATTTCATCAGTGAATATCCGGCGCAGCTCTCCTGGCGGCATCGCCCAATAATCTGGAGAGTTCAGCATGCCTGGTTATCAGGTCAAATATCAGGATATATCCATAGGCGATATGGATTTCCATATCCGCTCACTGCTCGATCTTCAGCAATATCACGACCCAGAACGGGTAGCCGAGCGCCTGGGAATTTCCCCGGAAAGCTGGCCCTTGTTCGGCAAGGTCTGGCCGTCGAGCCAGGTCCTGGCGCACGCCATGCTGACGATGGACCTGCAAGGAAAACGTGTGCTCGAGCTGGGCGCCGGCCTGGGGTTGGCGAGCCTGGTGGTGCACCGGCGTGGGGGTGATATCACCGCCAGTGACTATCACCCGCTGAGCCCGGCGTTCCTCGATGAAAACCTGCGTCTGAACGATCTTGGCCCGATCAAATATCAGTTCGCCGACTGGTCTGTCCTCGATGACGATCTGGGCGTGTTCGACCTGATCATCGGCAGCGACGTCATCTATGAGCACGGCCAGCCGGCGGTGCTTGCGACCTTCATCGATCGTCATTCGGCCGATCTGGTTGAGGTGCTAATCGTTGACCCCAACCGTCCCAATCGCGCGTCGTTCTGCCGGGAAATGGCTGAACTGGAGTACGAGGGAAGTCGAAGTCGGGCGGACTGCACCCTGGGAAATGGCGATGCATACAAAGGCTCGCTGCTGCATTTCCAGCGCAACGAGGCACGCTTCAACCAATAGGTGGCAGTCTCAGCAGACGCCTGAACTGAAGACCGGTGCGTCGTTCTCGTCAATCCGCACCAGCTTGTTGAGGGCGTCCTCGGCCGCAGCGACAGCCTCTGACAGCCGCGGGAAATGATGTTCGCCGTAGACGAGGTGGAAACCGGCTTCCGCTTCCGGAGCGTGCGACCGCACGGCCACGAAGGCCAGGGCGTGATCACCATTCATGCACGCTTCGCTCCAGGCAACGTGTGCAGGGAAATTGCGCTCTTTCATGGAGGGCCTCCGACGTGGGGGGCTCGTTGGGGTTGTCGATTCACTATCCGCCTGTTTTTCCGGCGAGTGGTGGTTTTTCTCCGATGAAGCCGACAGAAGGCCCTGTGTCCAGGCGCCCTGTGCAGCGTGTTTGCGATGGCTATCTACACTGGCTGAGATTGTCGAGCGCCATGCCATGTCCTATCCCCGCGAAAGCACCGGGGTGGGCTGTGGTTTCCCTCTCCCCAGCCCTCTCCCTGAAGGGAGAGGGGGCTGTCCGTGCGGTGTCGAATCGCCGTGCTCTTTCTGTTGGGGCGAATTCATTCGCCAAGCAGGCCTGCCCTCAATACACATCCCTCACATAACGCTTGTCCCGAACCATGGCACTGACATAGGCCTCGGCGTCCGCCGCGCTTAGTCCGCCATGCTCGCGCACCACCGCCTTGAGGGCGGCATCCACGTCCCTGGCCATGCGGCTGGCGTCGCCGCAGACGTAGAAGTGCGCGCCATCCTCCAGCCAGCGCCAGAGTTCGGCGCCCTGTTCGAGCATGCGCTGCTGCACGTACACCTTCTCCGCCTGGTCGCGGGAGAAGGCGGTGTCCAGGCGGTGCAGGTGGCCGGACGCCTGCCAGGCTTGCAGTTCCTCGCGGAAGTAGAAGTCGGTGGCTTCGCGTTGCTCGCCGAAGAACAGCCAGTTGCGACCCTGGGCGCCGGAGGCTTCGCGTTCCTGGAGGAAGGCGCGGAACGGGGCGATTCCGGTGCCGGGGCCGACCATGATCATCGGCCGCTGCGGGTCGGCGGGTACGCGGAAGTGGGCGGATTTCTGGATGAAGATGGGCACTTCGCCCTGGTCGGCGCGGTCGGCGAGGAAGGCCGAGCAGACACCGCCCCGGTCACGCCCGTCGCACTGGTAGCGCACGGTGGACACGGTCAGGTGCACTTCATCCGGCGTGGCCAGGGGGCTGGAGGCGATGGAGTAGAGGCGCGGCTGCAGACGCTTCAAGCCGCTCAGCAATTCGTCCGCGCTGGCCCGGATGGGGAAGGTGCGCAGCAGGTCGGCCAGTTGCCTGCCCCAGAGCCAGTCGTCCAGCTCCGCCTTGTTCGTGGGTTCCAGCAGGCGCGCCAGTTCCGCGCTGCCGGAGCGCTCGGCGACGAAGCGCAGCAGGTCGGGCGTGATCCGGGCGATTTCGAAGTGCCGGCCCAGGGCGCTCGCCAGCGGCATGGCGCCCTGATCCTTCACGTCCACCGTCTGGTGGCCCTCCAGTTCCAGCGCGGTCAGGACTTCAGTCACCAGCGCCGGGCAGTTGCTCGGCCACACGCCCAGCGCATCGCCAGCTTGATAACGGAGACCGCTGCCCTTGAGGTCGAGGACAATCTGCCGGGTCTCCTTGCTGGAGCCCGCGGAATTCAGCACTGGGCTGCGCAGCAGGCGGCTGGCGAGAGGACGTTGGCGGCTGTAGACCGGAGCCTCCACCTCCTCGGTGGGCGCGCCGATGGTTTCCAGTACCGGCTGCGAAACCCTGGCGCCGGCCAGTGCCGCACGGACGGCCGCCAGCCAGGCGTTGGCGGGTTCCTCGTACTCGGGTTCGCAGTCCACGCGCGGGGCGAGGCGTCGCGCTCCGAGGGCTTCGAGGCGGGCGTCGAGCTGGCGGCCGAAGCCGCAGAACTGGCCATAGGTGGAGTCGCCCATGGCCAGCACGGCGAAGTCCAGGCCGCCAAGGGACGGGGCGTTGTCCGCGCTCAGGGCGCTCCAGAGCGATGCGCCATTGTCGGAAGGATCGCCGTCGCCAAAGGTACTGGCGATCAGCAGGGCGGTGCCGGCGTTGGCCAGTTCAGTGGGCTGGATGGCATCCATCGCGCGCACCGTCACTGCGCGGCCTTCAGACTTGAGTGCAGCGGCGCAGGCCTCAGCAAAGGTCTCCGCGTTGCCGGTCTGTGAGCACCAGAGCACCAGCAGCGGCTTTTGCACTTCGGCAGCCGGGGCTGGTTCCACCGTCCAGCTACGTGAAAACAGCCCCGCGAGGATGCCGTCGAGCAGCAGCCGGGTGTCCGGCGCCAGGGGCGCGCTGGCGGGCAGGGTGGGCACGCCGCCCAGGCTGCGGCTTTCCTCGCTGCGCAGGCCGAGCAGGTAACCCTGCAGGTAGAGCTGCTCGTTGGGGGCCAGGCTGAGGTCGGCGCTGGTGTCCAGGTTCAGCAGGCGGGCGAAGGCATTGATCGGCATGTCGGCGCGTTCCTCCGGAGAACCGGCCGCGGCGCTGGCCGTGGCCGTCTCGACTTCTAGCAAGGGGATGAGCTGGGGGCTGGCCGGGGCCACAGGCGCCAGGGCAACGGCGCTGTACTTGAATTCCGGCTGCAGCGAAATGGGGTCGATGGCGTCGCTGGTCACGGCGTTGATCGCCAGGTCCTCGCCATAGAGGTCGTTCCAGTGGAAGGGCGCGAAGCAGTTGCCCGGTTGCACGCGGTCGGTGACCACGGCCGGCAGTACTGCGCGCCCCCTGCGCGAGCGCACTTCTACCTGGCCCTTGTCAGCGATGCCGAGGCGGCTGGCGTCACTCGGATGGATTTCCAGGAATGGCCCGGGGTTGAGTTTGTTCAGCGTGACCACCTTGCCGGTCTTGGTCAGGGTGTGCCACTGGTGCTGCACGCGGCCGGTGTTGAGCACCAGCGGGAACGCGTCGTCCGGCATGTCCACCGGGGCCATGTGCGGGCGGGCGAAGAACACGCCCTTGCCATCCTCGGTGGCGAAGGCGATGGCCGGGCGTGCGCCATCGGTTCCCAGCTTGAGCGCCTGGCTGACGCCATTGTTGAGGTAGCGGATGGGGTTGCGCGCGTTGGCTTCGGTGCCCGGCGCGCAGGGCCATTGCAGTGGGCCCTGGCGCAGCAGCTCGAAGCTGGCGCCGCGAATGTCGTAACCCGTCTTGGGGTTCCAGGCCCGTTTGATTTCCTCGAACACCTCGGCGGCAGAGGTGTAGCTGAAGGCCTCGGCAAAGCCCATCGCGCAGGCGACGCGGGCGATGATCTGCCAGTCCGGCAGGCTGTCGCCGGGGGCGTCCACGGCTTTCTGGGTGAGGGTGAGGTTGCGCTCGGAGTTGATCATCACGCCTTCCGCCTCGGCCCAGAGGGCGCCGGGCAGGAGGATGTCGGCATAGCGATTGGTCTCGGTATCGAGGAAGGCGTCCTGGGTAATCACCAGCTCGGCTGCCTGCAACCCCTCGATGACCTGGCGGCGGTTGGAAACGGAGGCCACCGGGTTGGTGCAGATGATCCAGCAGGCCTTGATCTCGCCTGCGCCCATGGCCTCGAACAGGGCGACGGTGCCGTTGCCGCCATCCTGGCGCAGATGGCCGCGCGGCAGTTGCCACAGGTCTTCGATGAATTGGCGGTCGGCGTCCACCAGCAGCGAACGCTGGCCGGGCAGGCCGGGGCCCATGTAGCCCATCTCGCGGCCGCCCATGGCGTTCGGCTGACCGGTGAGGGAGAAGGGGCCGCTGCCGGGGCGGCAGAGGGCGCCGGTGGCCAGGTGCAGGTTGCACAGGGCGTTGGTGTTCCAGGTGCCGTGGGTGCTCTGGTTCAGGCCCATGGTCCAGCAGCTCATCCACTCCGGCGCTTCGCCGATCCACTGGGCGGCTTTGTGGATATCCGCTTCAGGCAGGCCGGTTATGGCGGCCACCCGCTCCGGCGAGTAGCCCTCGAGGAAGGCCGGCATGGCTTCCCAGCCCTTGGTGTGGGCGGCGATGAAGTCCGGGTCGGTGTGGCCGTTCTGGTGCAGCAGGTGGAGCAGGCCATTGAGCAGGGCCAGGTCGGTGCCCGGCTTGATCGGCAGGTAGAGGCTGGCCTTGTCGGCGGTGGCGGTGCGGCGCGGGTCGACCACGATCAGCTTCGCCCCGGCCTTGACCCTGTCCATCATGCGCAGGAACAGGATCGGGTGGCAGTCGGCCATGTTGGCGCCGGTCACCAGGAACAGGTCGGCCTTGTCGAAGTCCTGGTAGGAACCGGGCGGGCCGTCGGAGCCGAGGGAGAGTTTGTAGCCGCTGCCGGCACTGGCCATGCACAGCCGCGAGTTGGATTCGATATGGCGGGTGCGGATGAAGCCCTTGGCCAGTTTGTTGGCCAGGTATTGTGCTTCCAGCGACATCTGCCCGGACACATAAAAGGCAATGGCGTCCGGGCCGTGGCGGTCGAGCAGTTCACGCAGGCGGCTGGCGGTGTCCTGGATGGCCTGGTCAATGCCGGTGCGCACCGGATCGCGGCTGCGCTCGTGGCGCAGGTAGGCATGTTCCATGCGGCCGGAGTCGGCGAGTGGCTGGGCGCAGGTGTTGCCCTTGGTGCAGAGGCGGCCGAAGTTGCTGGGGTGCGCCTTGTCGCCCGTCACCTTGACCACGCGGTTGCCCGCCACCTCCATGACGATGCCGCAACCGACGCCGCAATAAGGGCACACGCTTCGTACTGTCTTGTTCGCCATTTCCAACACCTGCCGCAGAAACGCAAAAGCGCCATGCCACCCTCCGTCGTAACGGGGGAGACACGGCGCCTTTGTCGTGGGATGGGCAATCGGCATTGATTGCCTTGCCCGTGATATCGCAAGGCACATGCCAAGTTGCCCGGATTCCCTTGCAGCCATTGTGTGACGGCACTTGCGCGGATTATCCGGAGGATTTCGGCGGCCCCAAGGCGGCTTCAGGATGGGGCGCGCGGGGTGCGTACGCACCGTTTTGGTTCCCGGCGGGGCGGGCATCGCAACTGACTCAGGGGGCGGGCGGGAAGACCGCGTGAATCGCTGCAGGCCGCGCCGGCGCTAGGCCGAAGCGCTGCATGCAGGGGGCTTTCGTTGGCCCGTAGGCGGAACTGGCACAGCCACTGCATAGGCAGGACCAGGCCCATCGTGAACAACGCGACGGGCGGCCCGGCAGATCAATGGCGATCACTTCCCCGGGTTGACAGGTGCTCCAGGCAGAGTGGCCCGGTGTCACCCATGAATGAACAGGCAAAGGCGCCTGGGACGATAAGTCCCAGGCGCTTTTTTTTGCCCCCAGAAAACGTGATTGGCTTGGGCCGGGTGCTACCTATGAACTCCAACGTCGCTTCCACTTCTGATATGCAAACGCTGATCGTCATCGGCAATGGCATGGTCGGCCATCATTGCGTCGAGCAACTGATCGAACGCGGCGCGCTGGACCGCTACCGCATCGAGGTGTTCAGCGAAGAGCCGCTGCGTGCCTACGACCGCGTGCACCTGTCGGAATATTTCACTGGCCGCGATGCCGAGTCCCTGGCCCTGAGCGAGGCCAGCCTCTACCAGACGCCCGGCGTGACCCTGCACCTGGGTGTGCCGGTGCTGGAGATCGATCGCGAGCGTCGCGAAGTGATCACCGCCAATGGTTGCGTGGCCTACGATTCGCTGGTGCTGGCCACCGGCTCCTATCCCTTTGTGCCGCCCATCGAAGGCGCCGAAGGCGATTCGCGCCTGGTCTACCGGACCCTGGCCGACCTCGACACCATCCGCGCGGCGTCGGCCAATGCACGCCGTGGCGTAGTCGTGGGCGGTGGCCTGCTGGGCCTGGAAGCGGCCAATGCGCTGAAATCCCTCGGTCTCGACGCCCATGTGGTGGAGTTCGCCCCGCGCCTGATGCCGGTGCAGCTTGACGACCAGGGTGGCCTGGCCCTCAAGGCGCGCATCGAAGCACTCGGCGTGGGGGTGCACCTCTCAAAAGCTACCCAGTCCATCAGTGCCGGTGAGGACTATCGCTACCGGATGAACTTCGCCGGAGAAGATTTCCTCGAAACCGACCTGATTGTCTTCTCCGCCGGCATTCGCCCGCAGGATGCGCTGGCCCGCCAGTGCGGCCTGGAGCTGGGCCCGCGTGGCGGCGTGGCCATCGACGGCCAGTGCCTGACCTCTGACGCGAGCATCTACGCCATCGGTGAGTGCGCGGCGTGGAACGGCAGCATCTTCGGCCTGGTCGCGCCTGGCTACCAGATGGCCCGCAGCGTTGCCGCGCAGCTGTGTGGCGAAGAGGCTGACCCCTTCATCGGTGCCGACATGTCCACCAAGCTGAAACTGCTCGGCGTGGATGTGGGCTCCATCGGCGACGCCCATGGCGCATTGCCGGGCGCGCGCAGTTATCGCTTCATTGACGAAGCCACCTCCAGTTACCGCCGCCTGGTGGTTTCCGCCGACGGCAAACAGGCCCTGGGCGCCGTGCTGGTGGGCGACAACAGTTACTACGACACCCTGCTGCAGTACGTGCAGAACGGCATTGCGCTGCCGGCCGACCCGGCCAGCCTGATCCTGCCGGCGGGCGAGGGCGCTCCGGCCCTGGGCGCCGATGCGTTGCCGGCCACCGCCACCGTCTGCTCCTGTCACAACGTCAGCAAGGGCGCGATCTGCTCGGCCATCGACAGCGGCTGCACCGACGTCGCCGGGGTCAAGGCCTGCACCAAGGCTGCCACTGGCTGCGGCGGCTGCGCGGCGCTGCTCAAACAGGTGGTGGAACACGAGCTGTCGGCCCGTGGCGTGGCCGTGGACAAGAGCCTCTGCGAGCACTTCGCCTACACCCGCCAGGAACTCTATGCGCTGGTGCGCGTGGAAGGCATCGAGACCTTCGAGGAAATGCTCGCCAAGCACGGCCGCGGCCATGTGGGCTGCGAGATCTGCAAGCCGGCCATCGGTTCCATTCTCGCGTCGTGCTGGAACCGGCCGATCCAGGACCCGTGGCTGGTGCCGCTGCAGGACACCAACGACACCTTCATGGCCAACATGCAGAAGAACGGTACCTACTCGGTGGTGCCGCGCATCCCCGCTGGCGAGATCACCCCGGAAGGACTGATCGCCATCGGTGAAGTGGCGAAGAAGTACAAGCTCTACACCAAGATCACCGGCGGCCAGCGCATCGACCTGTTCGGCGCACAGCTCCACGAGCTGCCGGATATCTGGGGCGAACTGATCGCCGCCGGCTTTGAGACCGGCCATGCCTACGGCAAGTCCACCCGTACCGTGAAGTCTTGCGTCGGCAGCACCTGGTGCCGCTACGGCGTGCAGGACAGCGTGAAGATGGCCATGGATATCGAGCACCGCTACAAGGGCCTGCGCTCGCCGCACAAACTGAAGTTCGCGGTCAGCGGCTGCACCCGTGAGTGCGCCGAGGCGCAGAGCAAGGACGTGGGCGTGATCGCCACAGAGAAGGGCTGGAACCTTTATGTCTGCGGCAACGGTGGCATGCGCCCGCGCCATGCCGAGCTGTTCGCCACCGACCTCGATGACGAAACCCTGATCCGCTACATCGACCGTTTCCTGATGTTCTACATCCGTACGGCCGACAAGCTGCAGCGCACCTCGGTCTGGCGCGAAAGCCTGGAGGGCGGCCTGGATTACCTGAAGGCGGTGATCATCGAGGACAGCCTTGGCCTGGGAGCCGAGCTGGAAGCCCAGATGCAACTGGTGGTGGACCGCTACGAGTGCGAGTGGGCCAACGCCATTCAGGATTCGGACAAGCTCAAGCGCTTCCGCACCTTCGTCAACGATGGTCGCGGCGATCCGGATATCCATTTCGTCAACGAACGTGGGCAGATCCGTCCGGCGAAGGCGGCCGAGCTCACCCTGATTCCCGTAGCCGAGGAGGTGGTCTGATGGCCCAGCAGAGCGCACAACGTATCGACGTATCCGAACACTGGCAGGCGCTGTGCGCCCGCCAGGACCTGGTGCCCAATTCGGGCGTGGTGGCCTGGGTCGACGGCGCCCAGGTTGCGCTGTTCTACCTGCCCGATGCGGCGGAGGGGCAGCAGCTGTTCGCGGTGGATAACCACGACCCGCTGGCCGGCGCCAACGTCATTGGCCGCGGCATCGTCGGCCACCTGGGAGGCGACCTGGTGATCGCCTCGCCGCTGTACAAGCAGCATTACCGTCTGGAGGACGGCACCTGCCTGGAGTTCCCGGAGCAACAGTTGCGGGTCTGGCCGGTGCGCCTTGCGGGGGATGTGGTGGAGATAGGGTTGCTTGGATAGAGCGACGAATTTGAGCCGGTAGGGTGCGCCGCGCGCACCAGTGATTGGTCAGCAGGCACTTGGTGCGCATGGCGCACCCTACCCCCTACATGCCACTACGCATTGCCCTCGAATGCCCCGCGAGCGCGGGCGTACATCAGATGGGCATCCATCAGCAGCGCTTCCATTCCCGCCAGCAGGGCCTCCTGGCGCAGGTGGCCGGCGCTACCGGTTTCCTGTTCGCGGCGCAGGCGCTCGATCAGGCGGGACACCTGTACCAATCGATAGTCGCCGAGACGGCGACAGACTTCGGGGCTGGAGTCGGCGCGCACATCCAGCACGTCGTCGGGGAAGTCTTCCAGGGTGGGAAAACGGTGCGGGGTCGTCATGCGCGGGGTCGCTCGGGGCGGCTGGAGGGCTTAGAAAGCTACCCAGACGCCTTGTAAGGGTTCAAGGCAAGCGCCTTGTCCGAATCTTCGTGTTGGCGAGTAGGGAGAATGTCGCGCGAAGCCGTGAGCCCTTGGCACGGCGCGATCAGCTGAAGCTCAACGCACCCTGTTTGCAGCAGCGCACCAGGGCTTCTTCCAGCTTGCGATCAGGCATGGCGTGGGCCCGCAGGATGCTCACTGTCTTCTCGACGTAGTCGCGCGTGGTGCCGTAGTGGCCGCTGGCACTGTCAAACACCTGGCGCAGGACGTGATCCGGCAGGGCACCGGCGTAGCAGGAGATGTTGCGGCGCAACACGAAGCCCAGGGCCTGCACCTTCGAGCCGCCCGTCAACTGGCAATTGAGCCATTTGGGCTGATAGGCCGCATCGGGCATTTCTCGTTGCCAGAGGGCGAACAGGTGCTCTTCCAGTTGCTCTTCCGGCAGGCGGTAGGCAAAGCCGGCGCAGGAACCGCCGCGATCCAGGCCAAGCACCAGGCCCGGGGTTTCCGGCGTGCCGCGATGAATCTGCGACCAGAGGTAAAGGCCGCGGTGATAACCGTGGATGCGCGCGCGGCGGGTCTCGAGGGTCGGGCACTCCGGCCGCCAGATCAGCGAACCGTAGGCGAACAACCAGACCGGCCCACCCCGGTGGCGGGCCATGGTGGTGTCCAGGGAGGCGAGCAATTCGGCGCGAGTGAGCTGCACCGGCTGATCGAGCAGGGGTGGGTACGGCGTGAAAGACGTGTCGAGCGAGCTGCCGGCCATAGGAGTACTACGGGTTCCTCTGGTGGTTCGGGCCGATTCCAGGGCCCGCCCCTGTTGTATCAGGTGGCGGGCCTTTGGCGAACTGACGGTCGTCGAATTCCGTGCATTTTTCCTCAGCAGAAGCAGCGCATGGCTTTCTGATAAAGGAAAGGGATGATTTCTCATGGAGTTATCGCCGGTGGCGATAAGGATTACATGCTGCGCCTGTACTTCGAGGCCACTCTACGGACCCTCCCGTCCCCCACCGGGCACATCAGGCAAAAATCACGGTTTTTTGACTCACTGAATCGCGTGTTTTGCAAGCCATGGGAGGGCTCTTCCGGGCGGTGGCAAACAGCGGATTAACGGAAGGTATCTGCTTGGATGGCTCTAGAATGGGTATTTCAGGCAGTTGTGATGACCCCTTAAGTGGGGTGTGGATGGATCCGGAGTGCCACGTATTCTCATCTTTGTAAGAATTTATTTCATAATAAATTCAATATAAAACAGTAAGTTGAAGTGTTGTCGAGGGTGAAAATAGCCGCCATGACGGTCGCTTGACAGTGTTTCTGGCCGAACCTTTAGTCAGATGTGTAAGAAATTGTTTCGCATTGGAGCGGCTGCATCGTGAGGGCGCTGCAGCCTTAGCCGGGAAACAATCAAAGCTAGGGAGAACGTCATGAGCACTGTTTCGCGAGTTCCATTTCTGGGGGCGATCCCGCCCGTCGCATTGCACCTTTCCGAATTTCACGGTCCGCCGGGGCGATGACCCCCGGTGTCGGCGTCGCATTGCCGGCACCGTCAGGGATAGAACCTCCTGCTGAAGAGCATGAATCGCGCTAGCACCAGCGTCGCTTCAAGGTAGGCGTCATCTAATCCCCCAAATCCCGAAGTCAAGTCAAAGCGTGGAGCCCTGTCCTTGCTGCCATGGCGCGCGCCCCTGCTCAGTCGGAATTGAGGAATCAGCAAAATGGCCAACTTCAACCTGTCGGACCTGGATTTCATCCTTCAGCAGATTCTCATCGCCGAAGCCCACGCTTCCGGCCAGGACCTTCGTGACCTGCTACCCAACGTGCAGGTGCCTTTTGGCCTGCGCACCCTCGATGGCTCGTTCAATAACTTGTTTGCCGACCAGACCGCATTCGGTGCTGCGGACAACATCTTCCCGCGCTTGCTGGCCCCGGTGTTCCGCACTGCTGGCGACAATCCCTTCATTCCCGGCACCCAGCTCACCAGCTATGCGCAGACCACCGGCACGGTGTTCGACGCCCAGCCACGCATCATCAGCAACCTGATCGTCGACATGACGGCCAATAACCCGGCTGCCGTGGCCGCCGCCGCGCAGACCCCCGGTTCGGCCACCGTAACCAGCCCCGGTCTGGACGGCGTGTTCGGCACGTTCGACGACACCCCCACGCTGTTCATCCCCAACGTCGCCCCGGACGCAGGGCTGACAGCGCCGTTCAACTCCTGGATGACCTTCTTCGGGCAATTCTTCGACCACGGCCTGGACCTGGTCACCAAGGGTGGCAACGATGTCGTGTTCGTTCCGCTGCAGCCGGATGACCCGCTCTTCGTGCCGGGCAGCCCGACCAACTTCATGCTCCTGACTCGCGCCACCCAGTTCACCGGGCCTGGCGCGGACGGCATCCTGGGCACCGCCGACGACACCCAGCACGAAGCACAGAACACCACCTCGCCCTTCGTCGACCAGAACCAGACCTACAGTTCGCACCCCTCGCACCAGGTGTTCCTGCGCGCCTACGCGCTGGATGCCAACGGCGACCCGCAAGCCACTGGCCGGCTGATCACCAACCGCAACCTGGGCGTCGACGGCCGCTTCGGCACCGCCGATGACGTGGAACTTGGCGGCATGGCCACCTGGGCCGTGGTCAAGGCCCAGGCCCGCGACATTCTCGGGATCAACCTGACCGACGCCAACGTGTCCGACGTGCCGCTGCTGGCCACCGATGCCTACGGCAATTTCATCAAGGGACCGAACGGCTTCCCGCAGGTGGTGATGAAGGATGGCAGCCTGGTGGAAGGTAACCCCGCCGCGCCCATTTCCCTGGCCAACGCCGTCAGCACCGGCCACCAGTTTCTCATCGATATCGCCCATGCCGCCAACCCGCTGGACTCCCAGACCGGCGTACCGCTGGACGCCGATACCGATACCGCGCTGGGCCTGGGTGAAGCCGGCACCTACGACAATGAACTGCTCGACGCGCACTACATCGCCGGCGACGGTCGGGTTAACGAGAACATAGGTCTGACCACGGTGCACCACATCTTCCACTCCGAGCACAACCGCCTGGTGGAGCAGACCAAGGAGCTTGCGCTGGGGTCGGCCGCGGCCGGTGATGTGACGGTGCTCAACCAGTGGTTGCTGGTGCCGGTGGTGGCCGTTCCCGCCGACCTGTCGACCCTGCAATGGAACGGCGAGCGCCTGTTCCAGGCGGCCAAGTTCGGCACCGAAATGCAGTACCAGCACCTGGTGTTCGAAGAGTTCGCCCGCGCCATCCAGCCCCAGGTGGACGAGTTCCTGGCGCCGAGTGGCTACGACACCACCATCGACGCCTCGATCGTCGCCGAGTTCGCCCACACGGTTTACCGCTTCGGCCACTCGATGCTGACCGAAACCATCGACCGGCTGGACCCGAACTTCGTCAGCAGCGAGATCGGCCTGATCGCCGCCTTCCTCAACCCCCTGGCCTTCGCCGACAGCGGCGTCGACCCGGCAGCGGCGGCCGGCGCCATCGTGCGCGGGGTTACCCGCCAGGTGGGCAACGAGATCGACGAGTTCGTCACCGAAGCCCTGCGCAACAACCTGGTGGGCCTGCCGCTGGACCTGGCGGTGCTGAACCTCTCCCGTGGCCGCGATGCCGGCATCCCGTCCCTGAACGCCGCGCGTACAGAGTTCTACCGGATGACCGGCGACGAACAGCTCAAGCCCTATACGAGCTGGGTCGACATGATGGATCACCTGAAGCATCCGGAGTCGCTGATCAACTTCATCGCGGCCTACGGCACTCACGCGAGCGTCGCCGCCGCCACCACCCTGGACGCCAAGCGCGTCGCCGCCAGCCTGTTGGTGCTGGGCGGCGCGGGTGCACCCGCCGATCGCCTGGATTTCCTCAACAGCACCGGCACTTGGGCCACCCGCGAGTCGGGCCTGAACAACATCGACTTCTGGATCGGCGGCCTGGCCGAAGAGAAGATGCCCTTCGGCGGCATGCTGGGCTCGACCTTCAATTTCGTCTTCGAGACTCAGCTGGAGGCCTTGCAGAACGGCGACCGCTTCTATTACCTGTCGCGCACCGCAGGGATGAACTTCGGCACCGAGCTGGAGAACAACTCCTTCGCCAAACTGGTGATGCTCAATACCGACGTCACCCACCTGCCCAACGCAATCTTCTCGACCCCGACCTGGACCCTGGAGGTCAACCAGACCGCCCAGCACACTGGCCTGGGCGCTACCGGTCGCGACGACCCCACCGGCGGCATTGTCATCAACGGAGTGGAAGTCACCCCGCTGGTGATCCGCGATGATCCCCACACGGCCGCGATTGAAACCAATTACCTGCGCTACACCGGTGAGGACCATGTGGTGCTCGGCGGTACCGCGCTCGACGACACCATCATCTCCGGCGACGGCGACGACACGCTCTATGGCGACGGCGGCAATGACTTGCTGGAGGGTGGCTACGGCAATGACACCGTGATGGGCGGCGCCGGCGACGACATTATCTCCGACGCGGGCGGCGACAACCGCATGGAGGGTGGCGACGGCAACGATGTGATCGTAGTTGGCAACATGATGGCCGGCGGCGCCGGCAACCTGATCCTCGGCGGCAACGGCAAGGACTTCATCGCCACCGTCGAAGACATGTCAACCACCTTTGGCGGGCAGGGCGACGACTTCATCTACAGCGCCAAGACCAGCCTGCCACCCACGGGTAACGAGGGTGACGACTGGATCGAGTGGGGTACCCAGGATGGCGCACCCGGCGACAACTTCGCGCCCCTGTTGGCTGACAACGTGATCGGCCACGACGTGTTCATTGGGGGTGGCGGCTTCGACGAGATGATCGGGGAGGGTGGTGACGATATCTTCGTGGGCAGCGATGCCCAGGACAAGATGGACGGCATGTCCGGCTATGACTGGGTCACCTACAAGAACGACAACATCGGCGTCACCGTCGACCTGGCCCTGGCGGCCTTTCTCGGCATTGGTGAAGTGGGTGACCACATCGCCTTCCCGGTAGCGCAATCGCCGGCCTCGATCTTCGACCGTTTCGCTGAAGTGGAAGGCCTGTCCGGTTCGGGCTTCGCCGACATCCTGCGCGGTGACGACGTCGACCCGACCACCATCGTCGACCATGGCGGCGCCACCGGCGGTGCGCTGACCAACCTCGACCTGATCACCGGCCTGCGCGCCTTCCTCGGCGACCAGGCCCGCGTCGGTGCGGACGCCATCCTCGGTACCGCGGACGACCTGGTCGACACCTTCATCGGTGGCAACATCATCCTCGGTGGTGGCGGCAGCGACATCATGGAGGGCCGCGGTGGCAATGACCTGATCGACGGTGACCTGTGGCTGAACGTGCGCATCAGCGTGCGTGCCAATGTCGACGGCAGCGGTCCGGAGATCGCCACCTTCGACAGCATGGTCGACCTGATTCCGCGGATGCTGGATCACACCTACAACCCTGGCCAACTGGTGGCGGTGCGTGAACTGCTCAACGGCGGCACCGCCTTCGACACCGCCAACTACCAGGGCCTGGCCAGCGAGTACTCAGTGGTGGCCAACGCCGACGGCTCCTTCACGGTGACCGACTCGGTGGCGGGTCGTGACGGCATCGACCGCCTGACCAACGTCGAACGCATCCAGTTCTCCGACGCTACCCAGGTACTGGTGGCCGGTCTGAACGCCGAGCCGGTGGGGTCGCTGAGCATCGCTGACAGCAATGGCGGCACCTTGCAGGTGGGCGATTTCCTGACCGTCTCCGCAGCTGGTGTCACCGACGCCGACAATCCGGGCGCCATCACCAACGTCACCTATGTCTGGCAGGTGGAGCGCAATCCGGGAACCGGTGTGTTCGAGGACATCATTGCCGCTCCGGCGGGCGACCTGGCCTTCCAAAGCGCCAATGGGCTGCGCTATCGCATCACCCCTGACGTCGCTGGCCTGGCCATCCGTGTGAAGGGTATCTACGAGGATGCCCACGGCGTGACCGAGCAGGTGTTCTCGGCACCGACGGTAGCGGTCGATCCCTTCACCCCGCCGCCGCCCACTACGGCGGTCGATCCTGGGCCTGCGATCACTGCGAGCGGTCCTGGCGTGCAACTGGTACGTTCGGACCTGGACTTCATCCTCAACCAGATCCGCATCGCCGAGGCCCATGCCAATGGTGCCGACCTGCTGTCCCTGGTGCCCAACGTGCGCGCATCGGCCGGCCTGCGTACCGTCACCGGTGAATTCAACAACCTGCTGAACTTCTCCGGCATCGACCAGAGCCAGTTCGGCGCTGCCGACAATGCCTTCCCGCGGCTTCTACCTGCGGAGTTCACCAATGGGCAGGCTGATCCGAATTTCCCGATCACCAATACCAACTACAACTCATCCACCAGCGTGGTGGACACGGCTCCACGCACCATCAGCAACCTGATCGTCGATCAGACCAACAACAACCCGGCGGCGGTGGCCGCTGCGGCCGGTACCGATGGCTCCACCCTGGTGACCAGTCCCGGCCTGGATGGTTTGTTCGGCACCGCCGACGACCAGCAGGTGAACTTCATCCCCAACGAGATGCCGGATGCCGGGCTGACCGCGCCGTTCAACGCCTGGATGACCTTCTTCGGGCAGTTCTTCGACCATGGCCTGGATCTGGTCACCAAGGGCGGCAGTGGCGCCGTGTTTATCCCGCTGCAGCTGGATGATCCGCGCTTCGTGGCCGGCAGCCCGACCAACTTCATGGTACTGACCCGCGCCACGCAGGTGGGCGGCGTGCCAGGGCAGAACGAGAACACCACCTCGCCCTTCGTCGACCAGAACCAGACCTACAGCTCGCACCCGTCGCACCAGGTGTTTCTGCGCGAGTACATCTCCACGCCCACTGGACCCAAGGCCACCGGTGAGCTGATCACCAACCGCAACCTGGGTGCCGATGGCGAGTTCGGCACCTCCGACGATGTGGATATCGGTGGCATGGCCACCTGGGCGGTGGTAAAGGCCCAGGCCCGTGATGTCCTCGGGATCAACCTGACCGACGCCAATGTGTTCGATGTACCGCTGCTGGCCACCGATGACTATGGCAACTTCATCAAGGGGCCGAATGGCTTCCCGCAGGTGGTGTTCCCAGGCCCGGACGGGGTGGCGGGTACCGGTGACGATGTGCTGGTTGAGGGCAATCCGGCAGCCAATGGCGGACTGGGAATCAACCTGGCCGGTGCGGTTGGCACCGGGCACCAGTTCCTCATCGATATCGCCCACGCCGCCGATCCGTCGGCAGCGCCGGGCCTGGTACGGGACAACGACGGTGTGATCAACAGCCAGGCCGGAGTTCCCCAGCCGGCCGGTACCTACGACGGCGACCTTCTGGACGCCCACTACATGGCCGGTGACGGCCGGGTCAACGAGAACATCGGCCTGACCGCCGTGCATGCGATCTTCCACTCCGAGCACAACCGCCTGGTGGAACAGACCAAGACCACCGTGCTGGCCAGCAATGACGTGGCCTTCATCAACGAGTGGCTGCTGACCCCGGTCACCACCTTCCCAACCACCCCGGCCGAGATCGCGGCACTGCAATGGAACGGCGAGCGGCTGTTCCAGACCGCCAAGTTCGGTACTGAAATGCAGTACCAGCACCTGGTGTTCGAAGAGTTCGCCCGGACCATCCAGCCTAACGTCGACCCGTTCTTCGCGCCGACCCAGGTCTACGACGTCAACCTCGACCCGTCGATCGTTGCCGAGTTCGCCCACACGATTTACCGCTTCGGCCACTCGATGCTGACCGAGACGGTGGATCGCTTCGACGCCAACTTCAACCCGGTCACCGTCGACCCGCTGCACCCGACCAATGACCAGCAACTGGGCCTGATCGCCGCCTTCCTCAACCCGTTGGCCTATGCCGCCAGCGGCCTGACCCCGGAAGACGCCACTAGCGCCATCGTCCGTGGCGTGACCCGCACCGTGGGCAACCAGATCGACGAGTTCGTCACCGAGGCCCTGCGCAACAACCTGGTGGGCCTGCCGCTGGACCTGGCCGCACTGAACATCGCCCGTGGTCGCGACACGGGTGTGGCAACGCTCAACCATGCCCGCGCGCAGTTCTATGAAGCCACTGGCGACAGCAACCTGAAGCCCTACGTCAGCTGGGCCGACATGGTGATGCACCTGAAACATGCGGAGTCGTTGATCAACTTCATTGCCGCATATGGCACCCACGCGGACATCGTCGGCGCCACCACGCTGGCCGACAAGCGCGCGGCGGCTACTGCCATCGTCCTCGGCGGAGCGAGCGCGCCCGCAGACCGGCTGGACTTCCTCAACAGTACCGGCGCCTGGGCAACCCTTGAGACCGGCCTGAACCTGGTGGACTTCTGGATCGGTGGCCTGGCCGAGAAGGTCACGCCCTTTGGCGGCATGCTGGGCTCGACCTTCAACTTCGTGTTCGAGAACCAGCTGGAGAAACTCCAGGACGGTGACCGTTTCTATTACCTGGAGCGCACTGCCGGCCTGAACTTCAACGCCGAGCTGGAGGGCAACTCCTTCAGCAAGCTGATCATGGCCAACACCCATGCCACTCACTTGCCGGGTATCGTCTTCCTGACGCCGGCCTTCACCCTGGAGGTCAACCCGCTGCTGCAGCACACCGGCCTGGGCGTTAGTGGCCGCGACGACCCGCTGGGCGACAACCCGCTGCTGCCGTTGGTGGACCGCGACAACCCGGCTACCGCTGGAGCGGATACCAACTACCTGCTGTACCGCGGGCCCGACCATGTGGTGTTGGGTGGTAGCGCCAACAACGACATCCTGCGCTCCAGCGAGGGTGACGATACCCTCTACGGCGACGGCGGCAACGACCGCCTGGATGGCGGCTACGGCAACGACTTCATCAATGGTGGCGACGGCGACGACATCATCACGGACGTGGGTGGCGACGACAACATCAAGGGTGACAACGGCAACGACGTGATCCAGGGCGGCAATGGCGTCAACCTGATCCTCGGCGGCTTCGGCCAGGACTTCATCATCACCGGTGAAGACGCCAGCGAAGCCTTCGGCGGCCAAGGCAACGACTTCATCCTGGGCTCGAAGGCCAACGAGCAGGACATGGGTAACGAAGGCGACGACTGGCTGGAGGCCGGCACTTCCGACGGCGCACCCGGCGACAACTTCGACCCGGCCGGCAACGACCCGATCGCCGGCAACGACGTCTACATCGGCAGCGGCGAGAACGACAAGTTCAACGCTGAAGGTGGAGACGACATCATGGTCGGCAGCGCTGGCCAGGGTGACCGTTACATCGGTGCCTCCGGCTACGACTGGGCGACCTTCAAGAATGACGCGTTGGGAGTGACCATCGACCTCACCGACCGCTTCTTCGACCAGCCGGTGGCGCCCGGTTCCGGCGCCTCTGTGCTGACCCGCTTCGACTTCGTCGAGGGGCTTTCCGGTTCGGCCCATGGCGACGTGCTGCGCGGCGACGATGCCGATCCGACCACACTGCCCACCGCTGGTGCCAAGGGCAGCGTGCTGACCAACATCGCGCTGATTTCCGGCCTGCAGGACTTCCTCAACCAGATGCTCGGCGCCACATCGGGAGCCCCTGTCACCTTCTTCGATGGCGGCAACATCATCCTCGGTGGTAGCGGTGGCGACATCATCGAGGGCCGTGGCGGCAATGATCTGATTGACGGCGACAAATGGCTGAACGTGCGCATCAGCGTGCGCCAGAACGTCGACGGTACGGGCCCGGAAATCGCCAGCTTCAACAGCATGACCGAGATGGTGTCGAAGATGGTGAACGGCACCTACAACCCTGGGCAACTGGTGATAGTCCGGGAGATCCTGCAGGGCAGTAACGACTTCGACACCGCAGTGTTCTCCGGTTCCGCCGGCGAATACGACATATCCGCCCCCGATGCCAATGGCGTGATCACCGTCACCCATAACCTGATCGATGCCGCCGGTAACATCATTGGTATCGGCGTCGACGGCATCGATCGCCTGCACGGCATCGAAAGGTTGCAGTTTGCTGACCAGGTCTTCTCGGTCGACCAGCCCTTGCTGGCGGCCGCGACGCCCAACTCGGCTTCCGTCGGTACGCCGCGGTTCAGTGATCTCACCCCGGCCGCTGGTCAAACGCTTTCGGTGGAGCTGGGTGACCTAGTCGATCCCGACAACAGCGCCAGTGGTGGCGAGATCACCGGTCCGGTGTCCTATTACTGGCAGGTGGAAACCGCGGCGGGTTCGGGCCTGTACGTGGACATTGTCGGCGTGGCCGCCGGCGAAGTCGCCCGGACCGTCGGCACCAGCTTCCAGCCCACGGCGGACCTGGCCGGGCTGCGGCTGCGGGTGATGGCGGTCTACCAGGATGCCAAGGGTGTGCTGGAAACCGCGTTCTCGCTGCCCACCGAGCCCGTAGTGGTGGCGGGTGACAGCGCTATTAACAACCTGCCGGTGGGCGCGGTGACACTCAGCGATACCACGCCGACCGCGACCCATGCGTTGAGCGCGAACATCGCCTTCACCGATGCCGATGGCTTTGATCCGCTGTCGGTGAGCTACCAGTGGCAGGCCGACGGCATCAATATCGACGGGGCCACCAGCGCCAGCTTCACGCCCATCGCGCCGGACCACGTCGGCAAGCACCTGCGGGTGCTGGTGAGCTACACCGACGCCCTCGGCAATCCGGAGCTGGTGATTTCCGCGGCCAGCACCGTGGTCGGCAGGGTGATCACCGGCACGCCGGGCGTCGATGTCCTCGACGCCGCTGACAGCACTACGGCAGGGGCGGACGAGCTGTTCGGCCTGGCCGGCAACGACACCCTGAATGGCGGTGCGGGGCCCGACCGGATGACCGGCGGCCTCGGCAACGACACCTACATCGTCGACAACGCCGATGACGTAGCGGTCGAGCTCCTCAACGAGGGCACCGACACGGTGCGCACCAGCCTGCTGAACCACGGCCTGGGCGCCAACGTCGAGAACCTGACCTTCACCGGTACTGGTAATTTCACCGGCAGCGGCAACGGGCTGAACAACGTCCTCACTGGCGGCGCCGGCAACGATACCCTCGAAGGGGGGGCGGGCAATGACAGCCTGATCGGCGGGGCCGGCATCGATACCGCGACCTATGCCTCGGCCACCGCCGGAGTCACGGTGGATCTCGGCATCGCCACGGCGCAAGCCACCGGCGGCGCCGGTAGCGACACCCTGAGCGGCATGGAGAACCTGGTCGGCAGCGCCTTCAACGATGTCTTCAGGGGCAATGTCGGCACCAACGTGCTCACGGGCGGTGCCGGCAATGACATCCTCAGTGCCGGCGACGGCAACGACATCCTGGATGGCGGGGCCGGCAGCGACATCATGGGCGGTGGTATTGGCAACGATGTCTTCCTGGTCGATGCCGGCGACACCGTGGCCGAGGGCGTGGGAGGCGGTACCGACGAAGTGCGGACGTCGCTGCTCAACTATCAACTCCTCGCCAACTTCGAGATTCTGACCTTCATCGGCAGTGGCAACTACGTGGGCACCGGCAATGGCCTGGACAACACCCTCAGGGGCGATGTGGGCGATGACACGCTCAGCGGCCTGGGCGGCAACGACCGGCTGTTCGGGGGCAATGGCAGTGATAGCCTGATCGGTGGCGTCGGCAACGACCTGCTCGATGGCGGCACTGGTATCGACACCATGGCGGGGGGCGTCGGTAACGATATCTATGTCGTCAATCACCTCAGTGATGGGGTCACCGAGTTGGCTGGTCAGGGCGTCGACGAGGTGCGGACCGCGCTGGGTAGCTACTCGATGGCGGCCGTCGCCAACGTGGAAAACCTGACCTTCAGCGGCACCGGCAACTTTAGCGGCACCGGCAACGCCCAGGCCAACGTCCTCGCCGGCGGATCCGGCAACGACACCCTGGACGGCGGCGCCGGCAACGACACCCTGGTGGGGGGGGCGGGTAACGATACCTACCGGGTGGATACCGTGGGCGACAACACCGTCGAAGGCGTTAACCGCGGCACCGACCTGGTGATCTCGACGGCGGCCAGTTACACCCTGCTCGCCAACGTGGAGAACGGCCGGCTGGAGCGTGCCGTCGGTGGCACCCTGCAGGGTAACGTGCTGAACAACAACCTGCAGGGTGATATCGGCAACGACCTCCTCAGAGGCCTGGAGGGGAACGACATCCTCGGTGGGCTGGAGGGCAATGACCAACTCAGTGGTGGCGATGGCGACGACACCCTGCAGGGCGGCGCAGGTACCGACTCGCTCGGCGGTGGTATCGGCAACGACCGGCTGGATGGTGGGACTGGTGCCGACTTGATGAACGGCAGTCTCGGCAACGACACCTATGTGGTGGACGATGTCGCTGACACGGTGGTCGAGGGAGTGGGGGGAGGCACCGACCTGGTGCAGACCAGCCTGGCCAGCTACACCCTGAACAGCAACGTCAATCTGGAGAACCTGACCTTCATCGGTAGTGGGCCGTTCAGCGGTACGGGCAACGCCCAGGCCAACGTGATCACCGGCGGTAGCGGGGACGACAGTCTGTTCGGTGGTGCCGGCAACGACACGCTGAATGGTGGCGATGGCGCCGACACCCTGGACGGTGGACTGGGCAATGACCGCATGGTGGGTGGCAACGGCAACGACACCTACCGGGTCGACAGCGTGGCGGACGTTATCGTGGAAACTGCGACGGGTGGGCTCGACACGGTGCTGGCGACGAGCAACTACACGCTCGGCGCCAACCTGGAGAGCCTGAGCTATGTCGGCATCGGCAATGCCACGCTGATCGGCAACGACCTGGGCAACGCGCTGGTCGGCGGCGTCGGCAACGACAGCCTGAGTGGCGGAGCGGGGAATGACCGCCTGGAAGGCGGCGCCGGCAACGACAGCCTGGACGGCGGGACGGGCAACGATGTGTTCGTGTTCGGCGCGGCCGGCTTTGGCCTCGATCAGATCGCCGCAGGCTTCGATGCCGATCCGCTGAACGGCCAGGACCTGCTGGATATCTCCGGGCTGGGCATCACCGCGGCGACCTTCGTGGCCAGTGTCAGCATCGCGGCGCAGGGGGCGAACACCTTGGTGAGCATCGGCACGGACAGCATCACCCTGGTGGGGGTGGCGAGCGCTAACGTCGATCAGACCGACTTCATCCTGGCGACCTGAGGAGGCATCGCCAGCCGTCTGCGGTAAAGAAAGAAAAAAGGGGGGTGAAGCGCCTGGCGCTTCACCCCCTTTTTCATGCCTGGAAGACAGTCTTTTCCCTAGCAAGAAAGATGCCCCTGAAATGCCCGGATATCCCATTTGAGTCAGCGGTTGTATTCCGCTGATAAGTGGGAATGGCCGATGTAGCCGCTCTGGAATGCGGGTTTCAGCTTTTCGGAGAAGAGCGTGCCAGAGGCGGTGAAAGAGTGCTGCCGCATATTGAACTCGAGATCATGCCTGCTATTAGATATTTTTCCTTACAATTCAATTGTTTATATTGTTTTAACATTTAGAAACATATTTCGTCGTTTTATTGACAGTGCGTGGGGCCGGGGCTTTAGTCAGGGTGTGTACAAGCATGACTGTTTTTTGGCACGCAGTTACGTTGAGGGACGCTGCTGTGGAGACCGCCACAAGAGTGCTAGGGAGAACACCGCAATGAGCATCGCTTCAATCTTGCGTAGTGGGCCGGATGGCCCCGTGATCTGCACCTCCACCCGGGTCCGCCTCCACGGACCGCCTCTCACCTGAGCAGGGGCGCCGCCTTCGCGTGCGGTGCTGACAGGGACAAATCCATTCAGTCGGAACTGAGCCACTTCTAAGGCTTGGCGGGTTCGGCTGCGACTGCGATTTGCCCGGCTTGATCGCTTTCCATCAACGAAACGTGGAATCGCACCCGCGTGGGCGTGATTCAGCCTGACTAATTGCTGTCGGATTGAGGAACAAAACACCATGGCCAACTTCATCAAGTCTGACCTTGAATTCATTCTTCAGCAGATCCTGATCGCTGAAGCCCATGCATCGGGTCAGCGACTCAGCGACCTGCTGCCCAACTCGTTCGTCCCATTCGGCCTCCGTACACTCGACGGAACCTTCAACAACGTCGTTCCGGGACAGGAAGGGTTCGGGTCCGCCGATATCCTGTTTCCGCGCCTGCTTGACCCGTTCTTCAGGGGCGCGGGCGACAATCCATTCGTTCCCGGCACGCAACTCACCTCCTATCAGCAGTTCAGTGGAACCGTGTTCGATGCCCAGGCGCGAATGATCAGCAACCTGATCGTCGACCAGACCATCAGCAATCCGGCGGCAGTGCAGGCGTTCGTCGATGCGGGCCATGGCACCCTGGCTCCCGATGGCACGTTGCTGGATCTGGATGGTGCGCCCATCGGGCCGAATACCCCCTTGACGATTCCCAACACCACACCGGACGAGGGGTTGTCGGCGCCGTTCAACGCCTGGTTCACCTTCTTCGGCCAGTTCTTCGACCATGGCCTGGACCTGGTGACCAAGGGGGGCAGCGGCACCGTGTTCATTCCGTTGCAGCCGGATGATCCGTTGTACGTGCCCGGAGGCCAGACCAACTTCATGGTGCTGACCCGCGCCACGAATCAGCCGGGAGCGGATGGAATTCTCGGCACCAGTGACGACATCCGCGAGCACACCAACACCACATCTCCCTTTGTCGACCAGAACCAAACCTACAGCTCGCATCCGTCGCACCAGGTGTTCCTGCGGGCCTATGCGTTGAACGCGAATGGCGATCCGGTTTCGACCGGCGGGCTCATCGTGAATCGCAACCTCGGCGCGGACGGCGAGTTCGGTACCGCCGACGACGCGGTCCTCGGCGGCATGGCCACCTGGGCAGTGGTCAAGGCCCAGGCCCGTGACCTGCTGGGTATCCAACTGACCGATGCGGATGTGGTCGGCGTGCCGCTCCTGGCGACCGATGCCTATGGCAATTTCATACCCGGGCCTAACGGTTTCCCGCAGGTGGTGATGAGCGATGGAGCAGGTGGCACCTTCCTGGTCGAAGGCGACCCGACAGCCAATGGCGGTCGTGGCATCAGCCTGGTCAATGCGGTACGCACCGGCCACGCCTTCCTGGACGATATCGCGCATGTCGCCAACCCGTTCAACGCGCAGACCGGGGCGAGGCTGGATGCCGATACCGACAGCGCGCTGGGGTTGGGCGAAGCCGGCACCTATGACAACGAGTTGCTTGACGCGCACTTCATGGCGGGCGATGGCCGGGTGAACGAGAACATCGGTCTGACGTCCGTACACCACGTGTTCCACGCCGAGCACAACCGCCTGGTCGATCGTACGAAGCAGGTGGCCCTGGACGCCGCCGCCGCCGGCGACGTGGCCTTCCTCAATCAGTGGCTGGCCATTCCCGTCGTAAGTGTTCCGGCCGACACCAGCACGCTGGTCTGGAACGGCGAGCGCCTGTTCCAGGCCGCCAAGTTCGGTACCGAGATGCAGTACCAGCACCTGGTATTCGAGGAGTTCGCGCGCAAGGTCCAGCCCGCGGTCGACGCGTTCCTGGCGCCGGACGGCTTTGACGCCACCATCAATCCGGCGATAGTCGCCGAATTCGCCCATACGGTTTATCGCTTCGGTCACTCGATGCTGCTGGAGACGGTGGACCGCCTTGACCCCAGCTTCGCCTCCAGCGAACTGGGCCTGATCGAGGCCTTCCTCAACCCGCTTGCGTTCGCCAGCAGCGGGCCGACCCCGGAAGAAGCGGCTGGTGCCATCGTGCGCGGGGTGACCCGCCAGCAAGGCAACGAAATCGATGAATTCGTCACCGGCGCCTTGCGCAACAATCTGCTCGGTTTGCCGTTGGACCTCGCTACCATCAACCTGACGCGGGGGCGTGACGCAGGGATTCCCTCGCTGAATGCGGCGCGCAGCGAGTTCTACGAAATGACCAGCGATAGCCAGCTCAAACCGTACGTGAGCTGGGTGGACTTCATGGGCAACCTGAAGCACGCGGAATCTCTGGTGAACTTTATTGCCGCCTATGGCACCCACGCCAGCATCACCGGCGCGACAACCCTCGCCGCCAAACGGGCGGCCGCGGCCGCCCTGGTCCTGGGCGGCACCGGTGCGCCGGCGGATCGGCTCGACTTCCTCAGCAGCACCGGTACCTGGGCCACCCGGGAGTCCGGCCTGAACAATGTCGACCTCTGGGTCGGCGGCCTGGCCGAGAAGCAGATGCCTTTTGGTGGCCTGCTTGGCTCGACCTTCAACTTCGTCTTCGAGACCCAGATGGAGGCCCTGCAGAATGGCGACCGCTTCTACTACCTGGCGCGCCTGGCCGGTCTCAACTTCCTCACCGAGATGGAGAACAACTCATTCGCCAAGCTGGTGATGCTTAACACCGATGCCACGCACCTGCCGGCGGATGTCTTCTCGACCCCCGCGTTCACCCTGGAGGTCACCCAGGCCCTGCAACATACCGGCCTGGGCGTTGACGGGCGTGCCGATCCGGAGGGGGGCGGCATCCTGACTCCCCTGGTGCTCCGTGACGACCCTGGAACCGCCGGGCCTGATGCCAACTACCTGCGCTACACCGGCGTAGACCATGTGGTATTGGGCGGCACCGCGGACAACGACACCATCATCTCCAGCATCGGCGACGACACCCTCTGGGGCGATGGCGGCGATGACCGGCTGGAGGGCGGCGATGGCGTCGACAACATCGAAGGCGGCGACGGCAACGACATCATCACCGACCTGGGCGGGGACGACGTCCTCAAGGGCAATGCCGGGGACGATGTGATTTCCGGCGGCAACGGCTTCAACCTGATCCTGGGCGGGGATGGCAGCGACTTCATCATCACCGGCGAAGACGTTTCCGAAACCTTCGGCGGCCAGGGCAACGACTTCATCCTCGGCGCTCAGATGAACCTGCCGACCTTCGGCAACGAGGGTGACGACTGGATCGAGATCGGCACCTCGGACGGTGCCGGCGGTGACAACTTCGATCCGCAGGAAGCCGGCACGGTGATCGGCCACGACGTCTTCATCACCGGCGGCGGATTTGACGAGGTGGATGGCGAGGGCGGCGACGACATCATGGTCATGTCCGATGCCGAGGATCACTTCAACGGCGGCGGTGGCTTCGACTGGGCGAACTACAAGAACGACCAGTTGGGGGTTGCCGTTGACCTGAACGTCAACGACTTCATCGAGCCTCCGGTCGCACCCTCCAACCAGGGCATCCTAGACCGGTTCGCCCAGGTGGAAGGCCTGTCGGGATCGGCGCAGGGCGACATCCTGCGTGGTGACGATGCCGACGCGGCGGAGATCAATGTCGAGGGTCCGCAGAACAGCGCCCTGAATGCCGTCGGCATTGGCCTGGTTGCCAATCTTCAGGACTTCCTCAATCAGATGCTGGGCACGGCTGCAGTACCGGTGGTGACGTCGTTTGGCGAGGGCAACATCCTCCTTGGCGGCGGTGGCAGCGACATCATCGAGGGTCGTGGCGGCAACGACCTGATCGACGGCGACCGTTGGTTGAACGTGCGGATCGCAGTGACTGGCCATCCGACCATCACTTCGGTCGACAGCATGACCGAGCTGGTGCCCTATATGCTCTCGGGCGAAATCACGCCCAGCCAGTTGAGTATTGCTCGGGAAATCCTCACGGCGGCTGACGGTTTCGATACGGCGATGTTCTCCGATTTCCGCGCCAATTACCTCATTGAGACAGCCGCGAATAGCGTCACCACTGTCACCCACATCACGCGTGATGCCAATGGGGTCATCATTCTTGACGGGCTTGGGAACCCCGTTCTTGGTGCCGACGGTATCGACCGGGTGGTCAATGTCGAGCGCTTGCAGTTCGCGCCCAACCCGCTGAGTGCCGTGCCCGAAGAGCAGACAGGCGTGGTCATCCTTGACAACGTTCCTGCCAACAGTGGCCCGGTAGGCACCTTGACCATTACTGCGTCCGCTCCCGGCGTGCTGGTCGCATCGGCCGCAGGGATCACCGATGGCGACAATGTCAGCCCTACCAACGCCCTTGGCACCCTCACCGGTCCGGTCAGCTTCTACTGGCAGGTGGAGACCGCCCCCAATTCGGGCGTTTTCCAGGACATCGTCGGCATCGACGGTGCCCGCCCAGCACTGATTCATGGCAACAGCTTCCGGGTCACGCCGGATCTTGATGGCCTGGTCCTGCGGGTCCGGGGGGTCTACCAGGACCAGAATGGTGTACTGGAGACCGTGTTCTCCGCGCCCACCGGTCCGGTGGTAGCCGCGCCAGCCCCAACCACGCCCGTGGTACCGACCGAGTCGGCAACCACCAGCGAAGGCATCCATCTGATTCGTGGCGACCTGCAGTTCATCCTCGACCAGATCCTGATCTCGGAAGCGCATTCCGGCGCCTATGGCGCGCCCTCGCAGGAGCTGCTGTCGCTGATTCCGAACTCGCGGCTGCCATTTGGTATGCGGACGGTCGATGGGACCTTCAACAACCTGGTTCCGGGTCAGACCAACTTCGGAGCGGCCGACCAGCCCTTCCCGAACCTGGTACCGCCGGTGTTTCGCAATGAGGGCGACGAAGGCGCCGGCTTCAATGGCGTCACCAATACCGACTACGCCACCGCCGGGAATGTGGTGGACTCCGATCCACGAACCATCTCCAACCTGATCGTCGACCAGACCATCACCAACCCTGCGGCGGTGCAGGCCTTCCTTGATGCGGGGCTGGGTACCCAGGTGCTGGACCCGGTCACTGGCCTGCCGGCCGTGAATGCCGATGGCACGCCGATCATCCTCGACCTCAATGGTGTCGTGATTCCACGCGGCCAGACCCTGGGCAACCCCAACACCACCCCGGACGAAGGCTTGTCGGCGCCATTCAACGCCTGGTTCACCTTCTTCGGCCAGTTCTTCGACCACGGTCTTGACCTGGTGGCAAAGGGTGGGAACGGCACGGTCTTCGTTCCGCTGCAGGCGGACGATCCGCTGATCACCCACGGTGCCGATGGCATCGCCAACACGGGCGACGAGCTGACCAACCCGGCCCAGCAGTTCATGCTGCTGACCCGTGCCACTCCGACTGGCACTAACCAGACCACACCCTTCGTCGACCAGAACCAGACCTACACCTCGAACCCGTCGCACCAGGTATTCCTGCGGGCCTATGAGCTGAACGCCGCCGGCAAGCCGGTGGCCACTGGCGAACTGATCACCAATCGGGACCTGGGGATCGATGGCAAGTTCGGCACAACGGACGACGTGGAGCTTGGCGGCATGGCCACCTGGGCCGTGGTCAAGGCCCAGGCGCGCGATCTGCTGGGTATCGAGCTCAGCGACTATGACGCCGTGAATGTGCCCGTGGTGCGTGTCGATGCCTACGGGAAGTTCGTCCCGGGGCCGACTGGCTTTGCCCAACTCGTGGTCGGCCTCGGCCCGGATGGAATTGCCCAGACGGAGGATGACCTGCTCGTGGAAGGCAACCCGGCCGCGCCCATCAGCCCGCTGGATGTCGGCGCGCTGCGCACCGGTCATATGTTCCTCGCCGACATCGCCCACAGCGCCAACCCGTTCAGCGCCTTCGGTGCCCCGCTCACGGCGGATGCCGATGACCAGGCCGGTGTCGATGACGGCATTGCTGGCACCTACGATGACGAACTGCTGGGCGAGCACTTCATGGCCGGTGACGGCCGGGTCAACGAGAACATCGCCCTGACCGCCGTTCACCATGTGTTCCATGCTGAGCACAATCGCCTGGTCGAGCACATCAAGGACGTCGTGCTGGCCAGCAACGATCCGAACTTCATCGCTCAATGGCAGCTGCCTGACGGCTCGTGGAACGGCGAGCGCCTGTTCCAGGCGGCGCGTTTCGGTACCGAGATGCAATACCAGCACCTGGTGTTCGAGGAGTTCGCCCGCAAGGTCCAGCCTCAGGTGGATGTGTTCCTGGGCGAAGGGCAGGGCTACGACACGACCATCGACCCGGCGATCGTCGCCGAGTTCGCCCATGCCGTGTATCGCTTCGGCCACTCGATGCTGGTGGAAACCGTCGACCGACTCGACCCCAACTTCGCCTCCAGTGAAATGGGCCTGGTGGCGAGCTTCCTCAACCCGCTGGCGTTCGACCAGCTCGGAGGCACGACCGTCTCGGCCGAGCAGGCCGCCGGTGCCATCGTGCGCGGGGTGACCCGCCAGCAGGGCAACGAGATCGACGAGTTCGTCACCGAGGCGCTGCGCAACAACCTGCTGGGCCTGCCGCTCGACTTGGCTGCCATCAACATCACCCGGGGCCGTGACACCGGGGTGCCGACCCTCAATGCGGCGCGCCAGCAGTTCTACAACGCCACCGGCGACACCCAGCTCAAGCCGTACTCGAGCTGGGTGGATTTCGCGATGAACCTGAAGCACGAGTCGTCGATCATCAACTTCATCGCGGCCTACGGTACTCACGCGACCATTACCGCCGCGACAACGCTGGCCGACAAGCGCCTTGCGGCCATGGAACTGGTCTTCGGCACCGACCAGGATGGCGACGGGCTGGTGGCTGCCGACCGGCTCGACTTCCTGAACGGCCCTGCGGCTACCACGGGCGTCAATGACATCGACCTCTGGGTTGGTGGACTTGCTGAAAGGCAGATGCCCTTTGGCGGTCTGCTCGGTTCCACCTTCAACTTCGTGTTCGAGAACCAGATGGAGAAGCTGCAGAACGGCGACCGCTTCTACTATCTGGAGCGTACGGCGGGCCTGAACTTCCTGACGGAACTGGAGAACAACTCGTTCGCCAAGCTGATCATGGCCAACACCGATGCCACTCACCTGCCGGGTGATGTGTTCTCGACTCCGGCCTTCACCCTCGAGGTGGATCAGAGCAAGCAGTTCACCGGCCTGAACGAGGCTGGCGCGGATGGCTTGCAGGGAACCGCCGATGATGTGCTCGGCATCGATGGCAGGGCCAACAATTCCGACCCGCTAGGCGGCAGTGCGCTGCTTCCGCTGGTGATCCGCAACAACCCGGCAACCCCGGGGGCCGATACCAACTACCTGCGCTACACCGGAGAGGACCATGTGGTCCTGGGGGGGACTGCCGGCAACGACATTCTCATTTCCAGCATTGGCGACGACACCCTCCATGGTGATGCTGGCAATGACAGGCTAGAGGGTGGCGATGGCGTCGACATGATCTTCGGTGGTGCCGGTGACGACATCATCACCGACAAGGGCGGTGACGATAACCTCCAGGGGGGGGACGGCAACGATGCCATCCATGGCGGCAATGGCATCGACCTGATAATCGGCGGCTTCGGCAATGACTTCATCGTCAATAGCGCGGATGAGGCGGAGAGCTTCGGCGGTACAGGCAACGACTTCATCCGGGGTTCCCGGGCGGCCGAGATGGTGTTCGGCAACGAAGGTGATGACTGGATCGAGGCCGGCATGGCCGACGGCAGTGCTGGAGAGAACTTCGACGTTCGTGGCCTGGACTCGATCGTGGGCAACGACGTGTTCCTCGGCGAAGGCACCATCGACCGGATGCTGGGCGAGGGTGGCGATGACATCATGCTCGGCAATGGCGGCCCGGTGGATCGTTACATCGGCGCCTCGGGCTTCGACTGGGCCGTGTTCAAGAACGACAACGGGGCAAACGTCGACCTGAACCTGCGGGCCTTCAATGAAGTGCCGATACCGCCGTCCACCGCATCGACCCTGGCCCGGTTCGAGTCGGTGGAAGGGGTTTCCGGCTCTGCACTCAGCGACGTCCTGAAGGGCGATGATGCCAACGCAGCGATCATCGCCAACTCGGGCGCCACTGGCAGCACGCTGACCAACATCGGCCTGATCGATGGTCTCCAGGAATTCCTCGGCGTCGGGGTGACCTCCTTCAATGCTGGCAACATCATTCTCGGCGGCGACGGCAGCGACATCATCGAAGGGCGTGGTGGCGATGACCTGATCGATGGCGACAAGTGGCTGAACGTGCGCATAAGCGTCCGCGATCCCGGCAATCCGAACGTCGAGATCGCCAGCGCCGACAGCATGAACGGTGTACTGAAGAACAAATCCGGGGCCCTGGCGAGCACCCCGGCGACATTGACGCTGCAGGACGCCGTGTTCGCCGGCACCATCAACCCCGGGCAGCTCACCATCGTTCGCGAGATCCTCGACGGCAGCAACGCGTTCAACTTCGACACGGCCGTGTTCTCGGGCAGCTTCTTCGAGTACACCATCGAGACCGGTGCCAATGGCGTGACTACCGTCACCCATAACCTGCTGGATGCCGCGACCGGCGACATCATCGGTGTCGGTATCGACGGTATCGACCGGCTGACGGGCATCGAGCGGCTGCAGTTCTCCGACCTGGTGGTCGACCTGACCGGTCCGCTGTCCGCACTCAACAGTGGTCCTGTGGGGGCGCCGAGGCTCAGTGATACCACCCCGGCGGTCGGACAGGTCCTGAGCGTTTCGCTCGCCGACCTCATCGACCCCGACAATACCAACACCGGTGGCGCCATTCCCGGCAACGTCCAGTTCGTCTGGCAATTTGAATCGATTGCCGATTCGGGCGTGTTCGAGGACATCATCATCGCCACCGGGCTAGGTGACGAGACGGCCACAGGACCCAACTTCACGGTGACGGCTGATCTTGACGGACTGAGGATCCGGGTCAAGTCCGTCTACCAGGACCAGCGTGGCGTGCCGGAAACCGTGTTCTCGGAACCCTCCGTGGTGGTGGCGGCCAACGCCAACAACAACCTGCCGGTGGGCGCGGTGACACTCAGCGATACCACGCCGACCGCGACCCATGCGTTGAGCGCGAACATCGCCTTCACCGATGCCGATGGCTTTGATCCGCTGTCGGTGAGCTACCAGTGGCAGGCCGACGGCATCAATATCGACGGGGCCACCAGCGCCAGCTTCACGCCCATCGCGCCGGACCACGTCGGCAAGCACCTGCGGGTGCTGGTGAGCTACACCGACGCCCTCGGCAATCCGGAGCTGGTGATTTCCGCGGCCAGCACCGTGGTCGGCAGGGTGATCACCGGCACGCCGGGCGTCGATGTCCTCGACGCCGCTGACAGCACTACGGCAGGGGCGGACGAGCTGTTCGGCCTGGCCGGCAACGACACCCTGAATGGCGGTGCGGGGCCCGACCGGATGACCGGCGGCCTCGGCAACGACACCTACATCGTCGACAACGCCGATGACGTAGCGGTCGAGCTCCTCAACGAGGGCACCGACACGGTGCGCACCAGCCTGCTGAACCACGGCCTGGGCGCCAACGTCGAGAACCTGACCTTCACCGGTACTGGTAATTTCACCGGCAGCGGCAACGGGCTGAACAACGTCCTCACTGGCGGCGCCGGCAACGATACCCTCGAAGGGGGGGCGGGCAATGACAGCCTGATCGGCGGGGCCGGCATCGATACCGCGACCTATGCCTCGGCCACCGCCGGAGTCACGGTGGATCTCGGCATCGCCACGGCGCAAGCCACCGGCGGCGCCGGTAGCGACACCCTGAGCGGCATGGAGAACCTGGTCGGCAGCGCCTTCAACGATGTCTTCAGGGGCAATGTCGGCACCAACGTGCTCACGGGCGGTGCCGGCAATGACATCCTCAGTGCCGGCGACGGCAACGACATCCTGGATGGCGGGGCCGGCAGCGACATCATGGGCGGTGGTATTGGCAACGATGTCTTCCTGGTCGATGCCGGCGACACCGTGGCCGAGGGCGTGGGAGGCGGTACCGACGAAGTGCGGACGTCGCTGCTCAACTATCAACTCCTCGCCAACTTCGAGATTCTGACCTTCATCGGCAGTGGCAACTACGTGGGCACCGGCAATGGCCTGGACAACACCCTCAGGGGCGATGTGGGCGATGACACGCTCAGCGGCCTGGGCGGCAACGACCGGCTGTTCGGGGGCAATGGCAGTGATAGCCTGATCGGTGGCGTCGGCAACGACCTGCTCGATGGCGGCACTGGTATCGACACCATGGCGGGGGGCGTCGGTAACGATATCTATGTCGTCAATCACCTCAGTGATGGGGTCACCGAGTTGGCTGGTCAGGGCGTCGACGAGGTGCGGACCGCGCTGGGTAGCTACTCGATGGCGGCCGTCGCCAACGTGGAAAACCTGACCTTCAGCGGCACCGGCAACTTTAGCGGCACCGGCAACGCCCAGGCCAACGTCCTCGCCGGCGGATCCGGCAACGACACCCTGGACGGCGGCGCCGGCAACGACACCCTGGTGGGGGGGGCGGGTAACGATACCTACCGGGTGGATACCGTGGGCGACAACACCGTCGAAGGCGTTAACCGCGGCACCGACCTGGTGATCTCGACGGCGGCCAGTTACACCCTGCTCGCCAACGTGGAGAACGGCCGGCTGGAGCGTGCCGTCGGTGGCACCCTGCAGGGTAACGTGCTGAACAACAACCTGCAGGGTGATATCGGCAACGACCTCCTCAGAGGCCTGGAGGGGAACGACATCCTCGGTGGGCTGGAGGGCAATGACCAACTCAGTGGTGGCGATGGCGACGACACCCTGCAGGGCGGCGCAGGTACCGACTCGCTCGGCGGTGGTATCGGCAACGACCGGCTGGATGGTGGGACTGGTGCCGACTTGATGAACGGCAGTCTCGGCAACGACACCTATGTGGTGGACGATGTCGCTGACACGGTGGTCGAGGGAGTGGGGGGAGGCACCGACCTGGTGCAGACCAGCCTGGCCAGCTACACCCTGAACAGCAACGTCAATCTGGAGAACCTGACCTTCATCGGTAGTGGGCCGTTCAGCGGTACGGGCAACGCCCAGGCCAACGTGATCACCGGCGGTAGCGGGGACGACAGTCTGTTCGGTGGTGCCGGCAACGACACGCTGAATGGTGGCGATGGCGCCGACACCCTGGACGGTGGACTGGGCAATGACCGCATGGTGGGTGGCAACGGCAACGACACCTACCGGGTCGACAGCGTGGCGGACGTTATCGTGGAAACTGCGACGGGTGGGCTCGACACGGTGCTGGCGACGAGCAACTACACGCTCGGCGCCAACCTGGAGAGCCTGAGCTATGTCGGCATCGGCAATGCCACGCTGATCGGCAACGACCTGGGCAACGCGCTGGTCGGCGGCGTCGGCAACGACAGCCTGAGTGGCGGAGCGGGGAATGACCGCCTGGAAGGCGGCGCCGGCAACGACAGCCTGGACGGCGGGACGGGCAACGATGTGTTCGTGTTCGGCGCGGCCGGCTTTGGCCTCGATCAGATCGCCGCAGGCTTCGATGCCGATCCGCTGAACGGCCAGGACCTGCTGGATATCTCCGGGCTGGGCATCACCGCGGCGACCTTCGTGGCCAGTGTCAGCATCGCGGCGCAGGGGGCGAACACCTTGGTGAGCATCGGCACGGACAGCATCACCCTGGTGGGGGTGGCGAGCGCTAACGTCGATCAGACCGACTTCATCCTGGCGACCTGAGGAGGCATCGCCAGCCGTCTGCGGTAAAGAAAGAAAAAAGGGGGTGAAGCGCCTGGCGCTTCACCCCCTTTTCTATGACTGGAAAAATCGTCCTGGTGCCTGCTTGATATTCCGAACGCCCGGTGCGTATTTTGTACAAGCCGCCATCCAGAGCGGCTGTCGTGCACAAGGACAGCAACCATGACGACCAAAGTCCGCAGCCCGCTCGCCGAGCGTCTGGCTGGCGTTGAAGAGATCGAGTGTGTTACCCCCGACCTGAATGGGGTGATGCGGGGCAAGGTGATGACAGGGGAGGGCTTCCTTTCCGGACGCCGTTTGCAGTTGGCACGGGGTGTGCTGCTGCAATGCATCATGGGCGGTTACCCACCCGCCCGTTTCTACGGCAGTGACGACGGTGACCTGGCCTTGGTCGCCGAGCCGGGCCAGGTCCATCGCCTGCCTTGGAGCGAGCGGCCGCGCGCTCTGGCGATCTGCGATGCCCAGGAGCTCGATGGCCGTCCTTCCGGGCTGTCCACGAGGGGGCTGCTGCGCAAGGTCGTTGAGCGCTATGCCGAACACGGCTGGAAGCCGGTGGTGGCGACCGAACTGGAGTTCTTCGTCTTTGCTCCCAACCCCGATCCGACCGAGGCCTTCCTGCCGCCGCTCGGCCTGGATGGTCGCCGCGAAGCCGGGGCTTCGGCGTTCAGTGTGTCCTCGAACAACGGCTTGCGTCCGTTCTTCGAGGAGGTCTATCGCGCCATGGAGGTCTTCGGCATGCCGCGGGATACCTTCATGCACGAGATGGGCGTCAGCCAGTTCGAGATCAATTTCCTCCATGGCGATCCACTGCTCTTGGCGGACCAGACCTTCCTGTTCAAGCACCTGCTCAAGGAAGTGGCACTCAAGCACGGTATCCAGGTGGTCTGCATGGCCAAGCCACTGGCGCACACACCGGGCAGTTCGATGCATATCCACCAGAGCGTGGTGACCCTCGACGGGGGGGCGAACATCTTCAGCGGTGCCGATGACGAACCGACGGCAGCCTTCGCTCATTTCATTGGTGGCCAGCAGGCGGCCATGGCGGATTTCACGGCGCTCTTCGCGCCCAACGTGAACGCCTACCAGCGCCTTTGCCACCCCTATGCTTCGCCCAACAATGCCTGCTGGTCCCACGACAACCGGGCGGCGGGACTGCGCATCCCGGCCAGCGCGCCGGTGGCGAGGCGGGTGGAGAACCGGCTGCCGGGCGCCGACGCCAACCCTTACCTGGCCATTGCCGCCAGCCTGGCGGCCGGGCTCTACGGGATCGAGCAGCAACTGCAACCGAGTGCGCCGATCCAGGGGGAATTCGAGGCGCCGGACGAACTGCTGCTGCCTTGTACCTTGCATGCGGCCATCGAGCGTCTGAAACACAGCGATCTGGCGCGTGAACTGTTCGGCAAGGAGTTCATCGAAGGCTACATTGCTACAAAGACGATGGAGCTCAGTAGCTTCTTCGATGAGATCACGCCCTGGGAACGGCGCATCCTCGCTGCCCAGGTGTGATCGATCCAGGGCCGCCCGATCGGGCGGTCCTCCCTGTACAAGGAGCCGCCTGGAGCGCCGATGCATCGGATCTGGAAGTCGTTTCGCGCACTGTATTTCGCCACCCTGCTCATGCTGATCGGCTCCGGCCTGCTCAGTACCTATCTGGGCCTGCGGCTCGCTGCGGACAAGGTAGACGGGCTCTGGGTCGGCGCCCTGATGGCAGCCAACTATTTCGGCCTGATCCTGGGCGGCAAGCTGGGGCACCGGTTGATCGCCCGGGTCGGGCATATCAGGGCCTATGTGGCCTGTGCCGGTGTGGTGACGGCGGCTGTGCTGGGCCACGGGTTGATTGATCTGTTGCCGGCGTGGCTGTTCATGCGGATGCTCGTTGGCCTGGGGATGATGTGCCAGTACATGGTGATTGAAAGCTGGCTGACCGAGCAGGCCGACGCGAGCCAGCGCGGACAGGTATTCGCTGGCTACATGGTGGCGTCCTACCTGGGCCTGGTATTGGGCCAGTTGGTGCTGGTCCTGCACCCCGGCCTCGGGCCCGAGCTGCTGATGCTGGTGGCGATGTGCTTTGCGCTGTGCCTGGTGCCGGTCGCGCTGACTCGCAAGTTGCACCCGGCGCCCCTGCATCCGGCGCCGCTGGAGCCGCGTTTCTTCATCAAACGGGTGCCGCAGTCCATGACCACCGTGCTGGTGTCGGGCCTGGTGATCGGCTCCTTCTATGGTCTGGCACCGCTCTATGCCACGGCCCAGGGACTGCCCATCAACCAGGTGGGCCTGTTCATGGGGAGCTGCATCCTGGCCGGCCTGTTGGTGCAGTGGCCACTGGGCTGGCTATCCGATCGCCATGATCGTGCCGTGCTCATCCGCGCGACTGCGGCTTTGCTCGCCTTGTCGGCTCTGCCGCTGGCGATCATGCCGCAGGCGTCCCTGGAAGTACTGTTCCCGGTAGGCTTCCTGGTCTGCCTGCTGCAGTTCAGCCTGTATCCACTGGCGGTGGCTTTCTCCAACGACCATATCGAACCCGAGCGGCGGGTTTCGCTCACCGCGATGCTGCTGATCACCTTCGGCGTGGGGGCGAGCATCGGCCCGCTGCTGACCGGCGCCTTGATGAAGCAGTTGGGGCCGAACATGCTCTATGCGTTCGTCTGCTTCTGCGCCGTGGTGCTGGTACTGCGCGTGCGGCCGGATGCAGTTACCGGTCTTCATCGTGTCGACGAGGCGCCGCTTCATCACGTGCCGACGCCCGACAACATGATCAGTTCGCCGCTGGTGGCTGCCCTCGATCCGCGCGTCGATGAGAAGTCGGTGCACGACCAGATGCAGAACGGAGATATCCCGCCGCCACCTACCGACGAGAGGCCGGAGCAGCCGCTAGCCGAAAAATAGTGGCCCAACGCCACGCCTTTTTTGCCCAATTATCGACCAGTACGGCTACCTGAGCTTCAAGCCCAAGGCCTGCCTTGGGACTTCAAGGAGGAACTGGTCATGACGTTGAGCATTTCCCTGCATCTGCTGGCCAGCGCCCCGCAGGCCAGCAAGCTCGACCAGCGGCTGCTTCCGGCGCTGGGGGAGGAGGGGCTGAGCCGGTTGCACAGGCAACTGGTGGCGCGTGTTCTCAACCTGCCGCCCCTGGGCTTCAGCGAACGGATTTTCTGGATCGAGGATGGACCGGACGAGGTCCTGGAAGCCCTGGCCGAGGACAACGACTGGATGGTGGTGGGCCAGCCAGTCGGCGACCTGGGGGAGCGAATGCGGCGCATCGCTGCTCTGGGACTTTCCGAAAACGATGCCGTGGTGCTCATCGGCCAGCATTGCCCGACGCTGGACGCCGACTACCTGTCTGCCGCCTGCGAAGCGCTCGACCGGCACCAGGCAGTGCTGGGGCCAACCGAAGATGGACGCTACGTGCTGCTTGGCCTGCGCTGCATCGACCCGCGCCTGTTCGAGTCCATACCCTGGGGCAGTGACCAGGTGCTGGCCCTGACCTGCGAACGTTTGCAGGCTCTGGAATGGCAGCATGGGCTGTTGCCATCGCTCTGGGTGTTGGACAGGCCCGAACACCTGCCGCGGCTGGGGCGGCTGGGGTTCAAGTTTGGGGGCGATTGAGCGTTAGGCTTTGTACGAAAAGTGCCTGCGGGCTTCGCGCGTGATGCTGCGTTGAAATCGGCCTCGTGCGCGAGTCCGATCAGAATGCTCATTTACAACGCGTAAACTGCGCTTCTTCGGCCGATTGACTCGCTGGCGCTCGCCCTTCGGGCCAGCCTTCGGCTGTTACTCCCGATGGTCGTTGCGCCTTGCCTGACCTTCGCTCGACGACTTTTCGTACAAACCCTAGAAGAGTTCGTCCTTGTCGAACCGTCGCGCCTCGCGTTGCAGTTGGTAGACGAAACGCTCGATGTTGCGTTGCACCAGTCCGCTCATCTGGTGGAAGCGAAGACCGACAAAGCTTATGCCGAGCTTCTCGTCGAAACTCAGATGGCGCAGTTCGATCGGTGTGGTAATGGGGCCGATCGGCATTCTGGCGGTGAAGCGTTCGTACACCTGTCCCGGCTGCAGGCGGCCGCTCAGGTTGCCGTCAAAACGCAGCTTGCAGCCCGTGGCGGAGACATCCAGCATCACGCCCTTGATCGGCGTTGACAGCTTGTCGCCATCCAGTTCGACGGGCACCAGCTGAGTCTGCTTGAGTGTCGCGCGGAAGGCGTTGCGGCGCTGGTGGTAGGTCACCTCGTCCGGCAGGGCGCACCAATAGCAGCGATCGCCCTCGAACTCGCCGACGGTCGCGGCTTGAAGGGTTTCCCAGGCAATGCGCACGCCTTCATGAAAACCTTCGATACGGAAGGTTTCGCCATTCTTCATGAAGCGCTCGCCATCGTTCGGGATCATTTCGTCCAGGGCGATCAGTCCGCGGTCGCGGTCCACTTCTACCAGGTAGCTCTGGAAGCGCTGATTACGGTCGTGGAAGGTGATGATCAGGGGATCGTGGTGTTGCTGCAGCAGACGAAGGTTGGCCAGGATCTCTACCGGTGCCTTGAGCACCTTGGGGGGTTGGGGGCCGTTCTCTTCGTGGAATGGGTTGGACACGGTCCAGGTCTCTCCAAACGCAAAGCGGACTGCTCAAAGCATAGTGGCATCATGCCGCCATGTCTTTGCGCTCTTCTTGTAATGTCTTGTCAGGCCTGGCTGAGCGGGCGCTGTTGGCCGATTCTAGCGGTAGCACCTCGGGCGTCATAGAGGCCGGGCGTGTCGCCGCCGCGCAGGATGCCGAGCATGTTGCCGACCGATGCGCGGTTGGCGCGGATCAACCGGCCATTGCGCTCGTTGATCGACTGGCAGCGGTCCAGCAGTTGGCCGAGCTCCTCGCTGCGGTCCAGCAGGTCCCGGCCCAGGGGCGAGCGTGCGGCAAGTTGCTCGAGACCGGCCCGATCGGCGCTGAGCTGGAGGCTGGCCAGCAACTGGCTGCGCTGGCGGCCGTGCTGGTCGAGCTGGGCAAGCAGGGGCTGCTTGTCTGCAAGCAGTTTCTCGAGGCGGACAAGGTCGCGCTCACCCAGAACCTGGAATTCTTCGTCCATCAGCTCAAGCAAACGCTTGGCGTGGCCGATATCGTCGGTGAACAGCTGAAGCAGGTTGGTATCGTGCATACGCGCTCTGGGGCCTAGCGTCCAGGTTCCCCAGCGCTGCCCGTGGACTAGCGCTGGGATTCGAAGTTCAGCAGCTTGCTGGCCACGCGCTTGCTATCGACCTGGTAGGAGCCGTCGGCAATGGCCTGCTTGAGCTTTTCCACGCGTTCCTTGTCCACTTCGGGCAGGTCGCGGAGTTTTTCGCCGGCTTTCTGCAGCAACTGAGCGTCGCTGCTCAGTTGCACGGATTCGCCGCTGCGGGCAGTCGGGGCCTGCTCGCCGGTGTTCTGGGTTGCAGCAGCCTGGCCGCTGGTGACGGTTTCGATCTTGCCAGCCTGAGTGTTGCCAGTACGCCCCGTGTTGGCGGGCGCTGGGCCGTTATTGGGCCGGTTGAAGTCGATGACCATGATGCTGAACCTCGGACGCTAGTTGGACGCTTACCGTTTTATCGGCCCTGTCCAGGATAACTTTAGAAAATTCTTTTATACCGGCTGAGTGTAGAAAAACAGCCTGCTCGGGCGCCAGCGGAATCATTCTACAGGTCCACTTCCACCTGGCCCGGGCCCTTGACGCGCGCCTTGACCACGCGTCCGGAACTCAGGTTCTTCACCCTGATCTGTGCGCCGGGTGCGCCATTGGCCATCGCCTCGCCCGGCATGCGTACGTTGATCGCCGTATTTCTGGCGCTGATCACCACCTGGTCGCCTTTGCTCACCACTTCGGCCTGCTGCAGATGCAGGGGGGCCAATACCTGGTCGGGGATCAGGGCACGCGTGGTCTTCTGGCCGAGGATCTGCCCGGTATCGGTCAGGAAACCCTGGCTGAGCGAACCGACATCGCGCTCGGCCAGGGCGACGTCCTGGGGCTCGATAGGCGCGCCGCGGCGCATCGGCCGAGTGACGACGACCACTTCGCGGTAAAGCTTCACCTGGGCCGGTACGAACACTGTCCAGGGGGCGCTGCCATCGCAACGAATGCGCACAGTGACCCGTCCCAGCGGCTGCGCCGGGCTTTCCAGCTTTGCCGTCAAATCCCTGCCGCACTCGGCCAGGCGCAAGCGCGGGTCGAGTCGATTGACCTGGATTTCGCTGCGCCCCTGGATATTGCCACGCCGCAGATATTCTTCGACGCTGTACTCAAGAAAGCCTTCGGCTGTGCCGATAAGCACCTCAGGCGATGTCATAGTCGCACTCGACGCCGGGCTGTAGCCGAGACAACACAAAGCGGGTAAAACAGCCGCAAGGCGATTGCGGCGTTTTGCCATCAAGTGTCGGAAAAGCGTCGTCATAGTGTTCATGCAAACTGAGAAGCAAGGCTCGTGCCGCCTGCTAGTCTGAAGCGGGCGCCTAACGACTTGTAATAGGAGTCTGGTCATGGCCGGTGTTTTGGATTCGGTTAACCAGCGTACCCAACTGGTCGGGCAGAACCGCCTGGAGTTGCTGCTGTTCCGTCTCGACGGATCGCAGCTCTACGGGATCAACGTGTTCAAGGTGAAGGAGGTGCTGCAGTGCCCCCGTCTCACCCTGATGCCCAAGTCCAGCCCAGTGGTGCGTGGGGTCGCCAATATCCGTGGGGGTACCATTCCGATTCTTGACCTGTCCATGGCGACTGGGCGCAGAGGCCTGGATGACCTGAAGAACAGCTTCGTCATCATCACGGAATACAACACCAAGGTGCAGGGTTTCCTGGTGCGTTCGGTCGAACGCATCGTCAACATGAACTGGGAGGAGATCCATCCGCCACCCAAGGGGACCGGTCGCGATCATTACCTGACGGCGGTTACCCGGGTCGACAAGCAGTTGGTGGAGATCATCGACGTCGAGAAGATCCTCGCAGAAGTGGCGCCCACTTCCGAGGTGGTGTCCGAAGGCGTGATCGACATCGAGACCCAGAGCAAGGCCGTCAGCAAGCGAGTCCTGATCGTCGACGACTCCTCCGTCGCGCGCAAGCAGGTGATCCGCTGCCTGGAAACCGTCGGCGTCGAGGTCAAGGCCCTCAACGACGGGCGCCAGGCATACAACTACCTGCGCGAGATGGTGGAGGAGGGCAAGGCGCCGGAACGGGAATTGCTGATGATCGTTTCCGACATCGAGATGCCCGAGATGGACGGCTATACCCTGACGGCGGAAATCCGCAACGATCCGCGCATGCAGAAACTGCATATCCTCCTGCATACTTCGCTCTCCGGGGTGTTCAACCAGGCGATGGTGAAGAAGGTGGGGGCGGATGACTTCCTCGCCAAGTTCAAGCCGGACGACCTGGCGGCGCGAGTCGTGGAACGCATCAAGGTAACGGACGGGGGCTGAGGCCCCCTGACACGGATATAGATCGGTGAGGCGCCCCTAGTGTCTTCAGGCAATGTGGATTTCGAGCAGTTCCGGGTGTTCCTGGAAAAGACCTGCGGCATCCTGCTGGGCAGCAACAAGCAGTATCTTGTCTCCAGCCGGCTGAACAAGCTGATGGAGCAGAACGGCATCAAGTCCCTGGGTGAGCTGACCCAGCGCATCCAGGGGTTCTCCCGTGGCGGCCTGCGCGAGCAGGTGATCGACGCCATGACCACCAACGAAACCCTCTGGTTTCGCGACACCTACCCCTTCGAAGTGCTGAAGAACCGGGTACTGCCCGAGTTGATCAAGGCGAGCCCGAACCAGCCGCTGCGCATCTGGTCGGCGGCCAGCTCCTCGGGGCAGGAGCCTTTCTCCATTTCCATGGCGATCGACGAGTTTGAGAAGGTCAACCTCGGCCAGCTCAAGGCGGGGGCGCGAATCGTCGCCACGGACCTGTCCAGTTCCATGCTGGCAGCCTGCCGTTCCGGCGAGTACGACAGCCTGGCCATGGGGCGCGGCCTGTCGCAGGAGCGCCTGGCGCGCTACTTCGATGCCAAGGGGCCAGGGCGTTGGGCGGTGAAGCCAGCCATCCGCAGTCGTGTGGAGTTCCGTCCGCTGAACCTGCTGGACAGCTACGCGGCGCTCGGCAAGTTCGACATCGTCTTCTGCCGCAACGTGCTCATCTACTTCTCCGCCGACGTGAAGAAAGACATCCTGACCCGCATCCACGCCACCTTGAAACCGGGCGGCTACCTGTTCCTCGGGGCATCCGAGGCGCTCAATGGCCTGCCGGATCACTTCCAGATGGTCCAGTGCAGTCCGGGGATCATCTACAAGGTGAAGTGAAAGAGGGAGGCCAATGGCCTCCCTCTTCATTTATCCGAACGCGCGTTACACCAGGGTCAGTGTCACGTTGATATTGCCGCGAGTGGCGTTGGAGTAAGGGCAGACGATGTGCGCCTTGTCCACCAGCTCCTTGGCGGCCTGCTTGTCCAGCCCGGGAAGGGAAATCTTCAGTTCGACTTCGATGCCGAAACCAGTCGGCAGGGTGCCGATGCCAACGGCACCTTCTATATAGGTGTCTTCACTGAGGTTGATCTTTTCCTTGCCTGCGACGAACTTGATGGCGCCGAGGAAGCACGCAGAGTAACCCGCCGCGAAGAGTTGCTCGGGGTTGGTGCCATCGCCGCCAGGGCCACCCAACTCCTTGGGAGTGGTCAGCTTCACATCCAGTACGCCGTCCGAGGACACGGCGCGACCTTCACGGCCACCGTAGGCTTCGGCGTGTGCGGTATACAGAGCTTTCTCGATGGGCATGGCGCGTCTCCGGTTGGGGGAAGAGACAACCAAGCCTAGTCAAAGGATCCGATCTGCCCACTGCCGTTTGACTGAAAAGGCCCTGCGTCAGGCTGTCAGCCAGTCGATGAACAAGGCGAACAATTCCGCCTGGGAGCTGATTTCCAGCTTGGTGTAGAGATTCTTGCGGTGCATGCGCACGGTTTCCGGGGAGATTTCCAGCACCTTGGCGCTGGACTTGGCCGAGTGCCCGCGCAGCAGCAGGTGGGCGATTTCCCGTTCGCGCTCGGTCAGCCGGTCGTTGCCGAAGTTCATGAAGGCTTCGCGAATCTGCTGGTTCAGCGCTGCTGGAGCCGCGGTGCGCAGGGTCGACGGGCCATGGCCGTCGAGGCAGCGGATCAGTCCGCCGCGCTCGTCGAACTGGCGTATCAATTCGTGTACCAGCGGTTGCACAGCCCGCAGCAGGTCAAGTTCGGTAGTGCTGAAACGGGCGCCACTGCGGCCTTGATAGACGCACAGCGACACCTTTCGCTGGCCGCCCAGGTCGACGATGAAGTGGGCATCTTCCACCGAGCCGCACTTCAGGTAGTAGGTGCGGTAGTACTCGCTGTTGAAGAAGTCATCTGGGGCGATTTCCGAAAGGTGGTAGAAGCCTTCCGCCAGGCCGTTCTCCAGCGCCAGGCAGAACGGGTCGAGCATGTAGCCGCGGGCGTAATAGCGTTCGATCAGCGCTTCGCGATATTCCGCCGGGATGCCCCGCTGGTAAAGCGGGCGCGGCGGCAGGCCCTTGCACTCCAGGCCGAGCAGCACCGATTCGATGGGCACCAGGCTGGCCAAGGCTTCGGCCAGGCGCTCGCAGAAAGTGGGCTCGGCGACGCTGGCCATGGCCCGGGCCAACCCCGCATGCCAGGCATGCAGGGTGGCGGGGGTGGTGTGGGTGGGGGAGGCTTCGGTCATGTCCGGCAGTCTACTGGCGCCGCTCGGCAGCGGCCAGACGCCGTCAATTGCCCGCATAGGCACCCCGTTGCTTGAGGTCTGCGGCGGTTTCGAGGATAGCCTCTCGCAGTGTCTCGACAATCTCGTCCACCTGGGCGCGAGTGATAGTCAAGGGCGGCGACATCACGTTCAGGTGCACGATGGGTCGTACCAGCAGGCCACGCTTCTGGGCTCGCAGGTGGATCTGCTCGCCGATGTTCAGTTCGTCGGGGAACAGCGCCTTGCTTGTCTTGTCGGCCACGAACTCGACGCAGGCCATCAGCTTCTTGCAGCGCACGCTGCCCACCAGCGGCAGGTCGGCCAGGCTTTGCAGGCGTTCCTCCAGATAAGTGCCGACTTCGTCCACATGGGCGAGCAGGTTCTCGCGCTGGATGATCTCGATGTTCTTCAGCGCACTCACGCAGCTCACCGGGTGCCCGCTGTAGGTGAAGCCATGGCTGAAGCAGCGTCCCTTGCCCGGCTCGCCAATCACTTGCCAGATGCGCTCGGAGAAGATGCAGGCGCCCAGCGGCAGGTAGCCGGAGGTCAGGCCCTTGGCAGTGGTGATGATGTCCGGCACCACGCCGAATACGTCTTCCGAGGCGAAGAAGGCGCCCAGGCGGCCGAAGGAGGTCACCACCTCGTCCGAGATGTAGAGCACGTCGTGGCGCTGGCAGATTTCCCACATGCGCTTGTGGTAGCCAGCCGGCGGGATGATCACGCCGCCCGAGCCCATGATCGGCTCGGCGAAGAAGGCGCCCACCCGGTCCGCGCCGAGCGTGAGGATCTTGTCTTCGAACTCGTTGACCAGGAACTCCAGGAACTGCGCCTCGTCCATGCCCGCTGGCGCCCGGTAGGGGTTGGGGCAGGAAATGTGGTGGATACGGTCCTTGAGGAAGTCGAACTCCGCCGGGCGGTCCGCCGCCTTGCCGCCAAGCGACATGGTAAGGAAGGTGGAGCCGTGGTAGGCGTTGATGCGGGTGATGACGTGCTTCTTTTCCGGCTTGCCGCGACAGTTCTGGTAGTACTGCACCAGGCGGTAGGCGGTATCCACGGCGGTGGAGCCGCCGGTGGTGAGGAACACGTGATTGAGGTCGCCGGGCGCCAGTTCGGCGAGCTTCTCGCAGAGCTCGATGGCGGTGACGTTGGCCATGTCGCAGAAGGGGTTGGAGTAGGCCAGGCGGCGGACCTGCTCGGCGATGGCGTCGGCCATTTCCTCGCGGCCCAGGCCGATGTTGGTGCACCACATGCCACCCACGGCGTCCAGGTAACGGTTGCCGGCCGTGTCGTAGATATAGGCGCCATTACCGGCGGCAATGTTCAGTGCCCCGTTTTCGCGGTGGTCGTCGAAGACGTGGTAGCCGTGCATGTAGTGCGCCTTGTCGGCGGCCATCAGGCGCTCGTTGTCGAACTGGGCGAAGAAGTCGGCGTTTGGCTTGTTCATGGTCGTGTTCTCGGGTACTGGGCAGTTCAATTCATTTGCCGGTCTTGACCGCATTCCAGGTGCGGGTAATCAGGCGCATGGCCTTGGGCGGCTGGGGCTTCTGGGTGAAGAGGCGCGCGCGGGTGGCGTCGTCCGGGTAGATCGCCGGGTCATTGCGCACTTCGGCCGCCACCAGGGGGGTGGCCGCCTGGTTGCTGTTGGCGTAGCGGATGTAGTCGGTGACTTCGGCGATCACCTTGGGTTGCAGCATGAACTCGATGAACGTGTGGGCGTTCTCCACATGGGGCGCGTCCCTGGGGATGTAGAAGTCATCGAACCAGATCAGCGAACCCTCCTTGGGAATGAAGTAGTCGAGCTTCACCTTGGCGCCGGCCTCTGTGGCGCGGGCCTGGGCGGTGGCGTAGTCGCCGGACCAGGTCATGGCGATGCACTGGTCGCCGTTGGCCAGGCCGTTGAGGTAGCTCATGGAGTCGAACTTGCGGATGTAAGGGCGCACCTTCATCAGCAGGTCCTGCGCAGCCTTGAGGTCCTCGGGCGCTGCGCTGTTCGGGTCGCGGCCGAGATACGCCAGTGCCAGTGGCAGCACATCGGTTGGGGAGTCGATCAGGGTCACGCCGCAATCGGCGAAGCGCGAGACGATCTCGGGGTCGAAAACCATCGCCAGAGAACCGATAGGCGCATCAGGCATGCGTGCCTTGATCATGTCCACGTTGTAGGTGATGCCGTTGCTGCCCCAGGTGTAAGGCGCCGAGTACGCAACGCCCGGGTCGAAGTGTTCGAGGCTGGCCAGTACCTGTGGGTCCAGATTGCCCCAGCTCGGCAGCCGGCCCTTGTCCAGCGGCTGGAAGACTCCAGCCTTGAGCAGCGGCGGCACCAGGGCGGCGTTGAGCACCACCAGGTCGTAGCCGGAGCGGCCCGGCAACAGCTTGCCCTGGACCGTCTCGTAGGAGTCGAAGGTGTCGTAGACCACCCGGATGCCGGTGGCTTTCTCGAACTCGGCGAGGGTGCGTTCGCCCATGTAGTCCGACCAGTTGTACAGGCGCAGGGTATTGCCGTCGTCCGCCGGGCTCAGGGCCGGCAACAGGATGAGCGTCGCGCCGAGTGCTGCGACCAGGGGCTTGCACATGTCGGTTCACCTCTATTGTTGTTATCGAATCGCCTCGCTACCTACTTTGTGCCCCTTGCGAGGCAGCGGCCATAACCCGAACGGGTAGGTGGAATCGGTACCTTCCTGTACAGTCGTTCAGATTCGCCGCACCACTACAGGAGCTTTCGGCATGACGACCCAGGATGTGCGCTACTCCCGTCTGGACCCCGAGTTGCGCAAGGCCCACCTGATCGAAGCGACTCTCACCTGCCTCAAGCGCCATGGCTTCCAGGGCGCGTCGATTCGCAAGATCTGCGCGGAAGCCGGGGTCTCGGTGGGACTCATCAACCACCATTACGCCGGCAAGGACGAACTGGTGGCCGAGGCTTACCTGGCGGTGACGGGCCGGGTGATGAAGCTTCTGCGCGATGCCATCGACGAGGCGCAGCCCAGTCCACGTGCACGGCTATCGGCGTTCTTCCAGGCGTCCTTCGGCGCTGAACTGCTGGACCCGCAACTGCTGGAAGCCTGGCTGGCGTTCTGGGGCGCGGTGAAGACCGCCCAGGCGATCAACTCGGCCCACGACCAATCCTATGGCGAATACCGCGCCATCCTCGCCAAGGCGCTCACCCATCTCGCGCTGGAGGAGGGCTGGCAGGGGTTTGATGCGGAGCTGGCAGCCATCAGCCTGAGCGCCTTGCTCGATGGCCTCTGGCTGGAGTCCGGGCTGAATCCGCAGACCTTCACCCCGGAGCAGGGCGTGCAGATCTGCGAAGCGTGGGTGGACGGCCTGCAGGCGGGTGGCATGCAGCGCTTCCTGCGCCCCGTCGGGGGCCGTTGATCGTTCGTTCTGCTGACGATAACCTCCCGCCACTTCGAACAATAAGAACGCCTCGCCCATGTGCGCAGGCAGAGGACAACCGCGATGTCTCCCAGTGTGCTGATCGTCGACGACGATCCGCTGATCCGTGAACTGCTCCAGTCCTACCTCGCCCAGGAGGGCTATCAGGTGCGTTGCGCCAGTACCGCCGAACAGGCAGAAGCCGCGCTGGCGGAAAGCCCGGTGGACCTGGTGATGCTCGACATCCGCCTGCCCGGCAAGGACGGCCTGACCCTGACCCGCGAGCTGCGCGTGCGCTCCGAGGTCGGCATCATCCTCATCACCGGCCGCAACGACGAGGTTGACCGCATCGTCGGCCTCGAATGTGGCGCCGACGACTACGTGGTCAAGCCCCTCAATCCCCGCGAGCTGGTGTCTCGCGCCAAGAACCTGGTGCGCCGGGTGCGCCATGCGCAACAGCCGGCTACGGCTACCAGCGCCCAGCTCAAGCGTTTCGCCGGATGGTTGCTGGACAGCGACCGCCGCCGCCTGATCGACCAGGACGGTAGCGAAACCCTGCTTACCCATGGCGAGTTCCAGCTGCTCAGCGTGTTCTTGCGCAACGCCGGGCACACCCTCAGCCGCGACCAGTTGATGGACCAGATCCGCAACCGCGAATGGCTGCCCAACGACCGCTCCATCGACGTGCTGGTGGGGCGCCTGCGCCGCAAGCTGCGCGACGATCCGGCCGAGCCGCAGTTGATCATCACCATCCACGGCGCGGGCTACCTGTTCACCGCCAATGCGACCGCAGCCTGATTGCATGGCCCGTGTCTGGCTGCTGCTAGCGCTGTTGCTGGGCTCCACGGTTTTGGCCGCGCAGCCGGTGCGCTACTGCGATCATCCGGTCTATCCCCCCATCTCCTGGAGTGACGGCAAGCACATGCGCGGCCTCGCGCCCCAGGTGGTGAACGCGGTAATGGCCAGCCTGGGCTACGAGGTCGAACTGGTCACGCTGGGGAACTGGAAACGCTGCCTGCTGGACGCTGCCGAGGGGCGGGTGGATGTTGTCCTGGCCTATCGTACCCAGCCACGCGAGGGCTTCCTGCGGTTTGCGTCGGTACCTGTACTGCGCGAGGAAGTGGCGATCTTCTACAACCGCCTGCACCCGCTGAAGGTCGAACGCCTGGAGGACCTGACCCATTTTCGCGGCGGCCTGCTTTTCGGCGAGAGCTATGGCGAGGCCTTCGATCAGACCGTCGCCCGTGCGGGCAATATCGAATGGGTCTCCGACAGCCACCAGAATTTCGGCAAGCTGATCCGTGGCCGCATCGACTTCGTACCCCATGAACGCCGGACCGGTCGCCTGTTCGTCGAGTACCTGTCCGGCGGCGGCGACATCCGCAGCTTGCCAACCACACTCGCGGTGGACTACCTGCGGATGGCGATATCGCGCCACTCGCCACTGGCCGCGCGCATGGACGAGATCAACCGGGAATTGCAACGCCTGACCGACTCCGGCCAGATCGAGCGTTGGCTCAACGAGAGCGAAGCCACCTACCGCGACATGGTCGTGCAGCCGGAGCCGCAGCCATGAGCCGGCAGCAACCCAGCAGCGGGTTGCTGCGCAGGCTGCTGCTGTTCATCCTGATGTTCAGCCTGTGTTTCACCCTGGTCGCCAGCGCCGTGCAACTGCACCTCGAATATCGCCGCGAGATGCGCGAGATCGAAGGACGCCTGGCGCTGATCCGGGATGGCTACCTGGCCAGCTTCGAACGCAGCCTCTGGGACCTCAACCAGGAGCAGCTGAAAATGCAGTTGCGCGGGTTGGCTGACTTCCCCGATATCGCCCAGGTGCGCCTGACCAGCAGCGACTTCGACCTGCAGGAGGGGGGCAGCGAGCCCACCGGTCCTTTGCGCCGCGAGCGTTTTGCGCTGTCCTACCAGCCGCAGGGCGGCGAAGTGCGACAACTGGGCGAACTGGAGGTTGTCGTCGACCTCGGCGCCGTTTACCGACGCCTCTATGCCACCGGCCTGACCAGCCTGCTGTGGATGGGGGTATTCCTCTGTGGCCTGGCGGTGGCCCTGTCCTGGCTGTTCCACCGACTGGTGACCCGCCACCTGCGGGTGATGGCCGACTTCGCCCGGCGCATCGCCGCCGGCGACTGGCGCGAGGCCCTGCGGCTGAACCGCCGCCCCGGGCGCGGCGCCGACGAGATCGACACGGTGGCCCAGGCGCTGGACGACATGCGCAGAGCCATCCTCGACGACATGCAGCGCCGCGAAGACGACCGCGCTGCCCTGCAGGGCCTGGTGGAGCGCCGCACCGCCAGCCTGCAGCGGGCCAAGGAAGAGGCCGAGGCGGCCAACCTGGCCAAGTCGCGCTTCCTCGCCACCATGAGCCATGAAATCCGCACCCCGCTCAATGGCATCCTCGGCATGGCCGAACTGCTTCGCGGCGCTGCTCTCGGCGAGCGCGACAGCCAGCGTCTGGAAGCGCTGCACAAGGCCGCCGAGGGGTTGCTGGCGATCCTTAACGAGGTGCTCTACTTCGCCCGCATGGAAGAGGGGGAAAGCAGGCCTGAGCTGGTCGACTTCTCCTTGCCGGCCCTGCTGGACCAGGTGCTTACCCTGCTGGAGCCTCGGGCCAGCGAGAGCGGCACCATCCTGCGTTCACGCCTCGATCCGGGGGTACATGGCCGCTGCCATGGCGCCGAGCAGTTCCTTCGCCAAGTGCTGAGCAACCTCCTGGCCAACGCGGTGAAGTTCACCGAGGACGGCGAAATCCTGGTGGAAGTGCAACTGCTGGAGGAGCTGCCCGGTGGCCAACGCCTGCGTATCAGCGTTAGCGACGACGGCATCGGCATCGCCCCGGAAACGCAGGTGAAGATTTTCGAGCGCTTCACTCAGGCCAACGAGGCCGTGGCCCAGCGCTATGGCGGAACTGGCCTGGGTTTGGCCATCAGCAAGCGGCTGGTGGAGCTGATGGGCGGGAAAATCGGTGTCCAGAGCATTGAAGGCGAGGGCAGCTGCTTCTGGTTCGAACTGGTGCTGGGGGCTGCCCGCGATCAGGCGGTCGCCCCTATGGTCCTGCCTCTGTCCCGGTCGCTCGACGTGCTGGTGGTAGAAGACGTCGCCCTCAACCGCGAAGTCGTCGCCGGGTTGCTGGAGCGCGACGGCCATCGGGTCACCCTGGCCGAAGATGCTGAGCCGGCTCTGGCGCTGTGCCGGCAACGGCGCTTCGACCTGCTCCTTCTCGACCTGCACCTACCGGGCATGCCCGGTACCGAATTGTGTCGCCTGATCCGTGACGATATGCAGGGCATGAATCGCGGCAGCCGCATCCTCGCGTTCACCGCCAGCCTGCAACCGGCCCTGGTGCGCAGCTGCCTGGATGCCGGCATGGACGGCGCGCTGGCCAAGCCGCTGAAGCTGGACGATCTGCGTCGGGCCTTGGCCGGGCAGGAGGGCAAGCAGGAAGAAGGGGACGATGCTGAACTGCTGGATCAGCAACTGCTGGACACCCATCGCGGCCTGCTGGGCGAACAGAAGGTGCGCGGTCTGCTAGAGCTGCTGCGGCGTATGCTCGAAGAACATCGCGTCGGGTTGCTGGAAGCGCTGGTGGCCGAGGATTGCGCCGAAGTCGGGCACCTCGCCCATCGCCTCGCCGGCAGCAGCGAGTCCCTCGGCCTGCGCGCCCTGGCCGCCTGCCTGAGGGAACTGGAAACGGCGGCCCAGGCCGGCGATGCCGCCGCCTTGCGGGCCCTGCAGCCGGGTCTGGAAGAGCTGCTGCAACGCTCCGCCCGCGCGCTGGACGGCCTGCTGCAGACGGCTGGTTGAAATCGAACAAATTCCTTACGACTTTTTACAACTTCGATCCCGGCATACAACGGCGTCTTACAAGTCTTTCCAATAATCGGTCCGAACCGCGTTTCGCGTGGTTTCAGTGGCCTATTGGAGACAAGAATAATGACCTACAAAGCCCACCACTCCCGCCACCTCCATCCGGAGGTGCGTCATGTCTGAAGAACGAATCCAGCTCACCCGTGCGCTGAAAAGCCGCCATATCTTCATGCTGTCCTTGGGCGGCGTGATCGGCACCGGCCTGTTCATGGGGTCGGGATTCACCATCAACCAGGGCGGGCCAGCCGGCGCCGTGCTGGCCTACCTGGTCGCCGGTCTGCTGATGTACCTGGTGATGGTCTGCCTGGGTGAACTCTCGGTGCAGATGCCGGTTTCCGGCTCCTTCCAGGCCCACGCCACCCGCTACGTCGGCCCGGCCACGGGGTTCATGGTGGGCTGGGTCTACTGGTTGAGCTGGGCCACCACCGTCGGCCTGGAGTTCACCGCCGCCGGCATGCTGATGGACCGCTGGTTCCCTGATGTCCCCGTCTGGTACTGGTCGGCGCTGTTCGTTGCCCTGTTGTTCGGCATCAACTCCCTCAGCACCCGTGCCTTCGGTGAGGCCGAGTACTGGTTCTCGGGCATCAAGGTAGCGGCCATCCTCATCTTCATCGTCGTCGGTATCCTGGCCATCTTCGGCGGACTGCCGCTGGCCAATGGCGAGCCGGCGCCGAAGTTCAACAACCTGCTCGGCGACAGCCTGTTCCCCAATGGCATCTCCGCGGTGCTCGCCGTGATGATGACGGTGGTCTACGCCTTCCAGGGTTGCGAGATCATGGGCGTCGCCGCTGGAGAAACCGACCAGCCGGAGAAAAGTATCCCGCGCGCGGTGCGCAACGTGGTATTCCGCGTGCTGATCTTCTACGTGCTGGCGATTATCGTGCTGTCCGCCATCGTGCCGTGGCAGCAGGCCGGCCTGGTGGAAAGCCCCTTCGTCCAGGTGTTCGACATGGTCGGCATCCCCTTTGCGGCCGACCTGATGAACTTCGTGATCCTCACCGCCATCCTCTCGGTGGGCAACTCCGGTCTCTACGCCTGTACCCGCATCCTCTGGGCGATGTCCAAGACAGGCATGGCGCCGCAGGGGCTGGCGAAGCTCAACAAGCGTGGTGTGCCGGTCTACGCCCTGTCCATCACCCTGTGCTTCGCGCTGCTGTCGCTGCTGACCAGCTTTGTCGCGGCCGACACCCTGTTCGTGGTCCTTACCGCCATCAGCGGTCTGGCCGGCACCGTGACCTGGATCGTCATCGCCCTGGCCCAGTACCGCTTCCGCCGTGAGCACTACAAGGCCGGCGGCACCGTCCATGACCTCAAGTACGCCGCACCGCTGTTCCCGCTGATCCCGGTGGTGTGCGTCCTGCTGTGCGTTTCGCTGTTCGTCTTCCTGGCCCTGGATCCAACCCAGCGCCCGTCGCTCTACTGGGGCTTCGGTTTCATTGCGCTCTGCTACGGGGCCTACTACTTCCTGCAGTTCAAGCGCCAGCGCAGTCTTGCGCCGATCCCGGCGGCCTGATCCAGCCGGTACCCGCAAAAGCGCGGCAGAGCAATCTGCCGCGCTTTTTTGTTGGACCCTCGCGAAGGACATAGCGGCCTGCGCGGACTGTTCCGTCTCCCTTCCCAGGGCAGGCCTGCGGCCTGCTTCGCGAATGAATTCGCCCCACAGGAAAAGCGCATAGCCAACTGCCTGCGCGGACTGCTCCCTCTCCCTCCGGGAGAGGGCAGGGGTGAGGGCAGCCGACCCCCCGCTGGATCTCCCCTGGCCCGACCCTCCCCGGTTTCGAGTTGTTCAAAGATGTAACAACGCCCGCGACCGCATTCCGTTTAGAAATAAAAAATCAAATAAAAACAATTAGATATGTAATTTATGGGGCCGTTACATACCCCATTCGGGCAGGATTGCCGTCTTGTTGAACAGTCGTTTAGGATCGCTCCAACTTCCTCATCATCAACGACAACAAGACGAGGGCTGCAATGACCAAACTGCTCAGCCAGGTCGATGCCGGCATCGCCCGGATCACCCTGAACCGTCCCCAACAGCGCAATGCGCTGGATATCCCCACCCTGAATGCCCTGCTCGAACTGCTGGACGCCCATGAAGCCGATCCGGCCGTGCGCGTGCTGGTGCTGAGTGGGGAGGGTCGCAGCTTCTGCGCCGGCGCGGACCTGGCCGAATGGGCCGCGGCCGAAGCCCGCGGCGAACTGGAAACCTACGGCTGGACCGAAACCGCCCATGCCCTGATGACCCGGTTGCATGGCCTGACCAAGCCGACCATTGCCGCGGTCAACGGCACTGCCGTCGGCGCGGGGATGGACCTGGCGCTCTGTTGCGACTTCCGTATCGCGGCGCAATCGGCTCGCTTCAAGGCTGGCTACACCGGCATGGCCTACTCGCCCGACGCCGGTGCCAGCTGGCACCTGCCGCGCCTGATCGGCGCCGAGCAGGCCAAGCGCCTGCTGTTCCTCGATGAACTCTGGGGCGCCGAGCGGGCCTTGTCCGTTGGCCTGGTGGGCGAAGTGTGTGCCGATGAGCGCTTGCAGGCGCAGGCCGGAGAGCTGGCCGAACGCCTGGCCGCTGGCCCCACCTTCGCCTTCGCCCAGACCAAAACGCTGATCCGTGATGGCGCCAGTCGCAGCCTGGCCCAGCAACTGGTGGCGGAACAGAGCGCCGGACTGCTCTGCGGCCGCAGCGACGATGCCGCTGAAGCCCTGCGTGCCGTTGCCGAGAAACGCGCTCCCCAATTCTCCGGCCGCTGATGCGCCGAACCCGACAGAGGACAACGCAATGAACTTCCAACTGACCCAGGAACAGGAAATGCTCGTCGAGGCGGTGAAGAGCTTCGTCGAGAAGGAACTGCTGCCCTATGAGGAAGAAGTGGACCGCGCCGACGCTGTGTCCCCGGAGCTCGCCGCGCAGATTCGCGGCAAGGCCATCGCAGCAGGCTTCTACGCCTTCAACATGCCCGAGGAAGTCGGCGGCGGCGGCCTCGACTACCTGTCCCAGGCACTGATCGAGCGCGAACTGTCGAAAGTCTCCTGGGCGCTGCATGTGTTCGTCGCGCGGCCCTCGAAGATTCTCATGGCGTGCAAGGGTGAGCAGATTGAGCAATACCTGCTGCCTAGTATCCAGGGTGAAAAGATCGACTGTTTCGCGCTCACCGAACCGGGCGCCGGCTCCGATGCCAATTCCATCAAGACTCGCGCCGTTCGTGACGGTGAAGACTTCGTCCTGAACGGCAGCAAGCATTTCATCAGCCATGCCGGGCACGCCGATTTCGCGATTGTGTTCGCCGTTACCGATACCTTTGAGCACAACGGCAAGAAGCGCAATGCCGTCACCGCCTTCCTGGTGGACAAAGGCACCCCCGGCATGACCGTGCGCCGAGGTCCCAAGTGCGTCAGCAACAAGGGCTATCACACCTACGAAATCTTCTTCGATGACTGCCGCGTGCCGGCTTCCAAGGTCCTTGGCGAGGTTGGCAAGGGCTGGGAGGTGGCCAACGCGTGGCTCACTGCCGGCCGCGTGATGGTTGCCGCCAACTGCGTCGGCCAGGCCCAGCGTGCGCTCGACCTCTCCTTGCAGTGGGCGGCGGACCGTAAGCAGTTCGGCCAACCCATCGGCACCTACCAGGGGATCTCCTTCAAGCTCGCCGACATGGCCACGCAGATTCGCGCGGCCGAGCTGATGACCCTGCACACGGCCTGGAAGATGGACCAGGGCAGCATGACCGACGGCGAAGCCGGCATGGCCAAACTGTTCGCCAGCGAAGTGCTGGGCAAGGTGGCCGACGAAACGGTGCAGATTTTCGGCGGGATGGGCCTGATGGACGAAGGTCCGGTGGAGCGTATCTGGCGCAACGCGCGGATCGAACGCATCTGGGAAGGCACCTCGGAAATCCAGCGCCACATCATTTCTCGCGAACTGCTGCGGCCGCTGCTGCGCTGACACCTTGCTCCCCTCTCCCGCTTGCGGGGCGAAGAGGCACGCTTTCGGAAGCATCGCTTCCGGTGCCGATGAGCGACTGATCTCGAAGCGATCAGACCGGGGCGCGGAGCGGGGGCTGGGGGAGAGGGTAATGAGCCTTGTACCGAGACCTGACATGAAAAGAGAAAACCTCAAGCGCCTGCTGGCGCCGAAACACCTCGCCTTCATCGGCGGCCGCAGCATGGCGCGCGCCCTCAAGCGCTGCGCCGAGGGCGGCTTCGTCGGGCAGATGTGGCTGGTCAACCCGCAGCATGCCGAACTCGAAGGCGTGCCCTGCGTAGCCAGCGTCGCCGACCTGCCGTGCGGGCCGGACGCCGTCTTCATTGCCACCAATCGCGAACAGACCCTCGACAGCGTCGCCGCCCTGGCGGCAAAGGGCGCGGGCGGCGCCATCTGCTACGCCTCCGGCTTCGCCGAGACCGGCGAGGAAGGCTTGGTCCTGCAACAGAAGCTGCTCGCCGCCGCCGGCGAGATGGCCCTGCTCGGGCCCAACTGCTACGGCCTGCTCGACTACCTGCACGGTTCCGCCCTGTGGCCGGTGGCCCATGGCGGGCACCTGGTGGAGAAGGGCGTTGCGGTGCTGACCCAGAGCGGCAACTTCGCTTACAACCTGTCGATGAGCGACCGATCCCTGCCGGTGGCCTACATGGCCTCGGTGGGCAACCAGGCCCAGCTGGGCGTGGCCGAGCTGATGGACGTGCTGCTCGACGAACCGCGCGTCACCGCCATCGGCCTGCACCTGGAAGGCCTGAAGAATGTTCCCGGTTTCGCCCGCGCCGCCTACAAGGCGCTGCAGAAGGGCGTGCCAGTGATCGCCCTGAAGACCGGCGTCTCCGAGATCGGCGCCGAGCTCGCCCTTAGCCACACCAGCTCACTGGCCGGCTCCGACGTCCTCTACGACAGCCTCTTCGAGCGCCTCGGGGTGATCCGCGTGAGCGGCCCGGTGAGTTTCATGGAAACCCTCAAGGCCGCCGCCTGTGGCAACCTGCCGGCTGGCCCGAGCCTGGCCGCGCTGGCCTGCTCCGGCGGCGACGCCGGGCTTATTGCCGACTACGCCGAGCGCAACGGCCTGGCGCTGCCCAAGCTCGACAGCCTGCAGCGCGACGAACTGGCCCAGGTGCTGCCGGACTATGCCAACATCGCCAACCCGCTGGACTTCACCACCGCCATCTGGGGCGACGGTCCGGCGCTGGAGAAGATGCTCGACAGCGCCCTGCGAACCCCGGCCGACGCCGCCTTGCTGGTGCTCGACTACCCCGGCGAGGAAACTGGCGAACGGCCGCAGTGCGACCTGCTGCTGGAACTCTACTGCGCGGCGCTGAAGCGCCACGGCAAGGTTGGTTTCATCGCCTCGGCCTTCCCCGAGCTGCTGCCGGCCCACGCCCGCGAGTTGCTGCACGCCCAAGGCGTCGCCGCGCTGCAGGGGGTGGAGGATGGCCTCGCCGCCTGGGGTCGCATCGCCCACTACCGCCAGCGCCGCGAGGCGCTGCTGGCCCGTGGCGACGCGGCGCTGGTGCCGATCTGCCCGCTGCCCCTGGAGGGCCAGGGCCGGCTGCTCGATGAGTGGCAGTCCAAGCAGGCCCTGAAAGCCTTCGGCGTGCCGCTGCCCCAGGCTGTGCTGAGTACCCCGGGCCAGGCCCGCGAGGCGGCTGCCGACCTCGGCTTCCCGCTGGTGCTCAAGGCCGTCAGCGCGGACCTGCCGCACAAGACCGAAGCCGGCGGCGTGGCGCTCAACCTGCGCAACGAAGCGGCCCTGGAAGCGGCGCTGTTCGACATGCGCGAGAGCCTGGCCCGGCATGCGCCGCAGCTGGCCTTCGACCAGGTCCTGCTGGAGCGCATGGCGAGCCCGCCGCTGGCCGAGCTGATCGTCGGCATCAAGCGTGAGAACGGCTTCGCCCTGGCCCTGGTGATCGGCGCCGGCGGCATCCTCGTCGAACTGCTCAAGGACAGCCGCAGCCTGCTGCTACCGACCACCGACGCGGCGATCCGCGAGGCCCTGCAGAGCCTGCGCAGCGCGCCGCTGCTCACGGGTTTCCGTGGCCGCCCGGCGGTGCAGATGGATGCGCTGGTGGACGCCATCCGTGCGGTCGCCGACTACGCCTGCGAGCACGCCGACCAGTTGTTGGAGCTGGACGTGAACCCGCTGCTGGTCAACGCCGAGGGCGCGGTGGCGGTGGATGCGCTGATCCGTCTGGATCAACAACCCTGAGACTGATGTAGGAGCGAGCTCTGCTCGCGAACGACGCACTGTATGCCCTCGCGAGCAGAGCTCGCTCCTACGCGGCATGGCAGAGCCTTCAAAGGAGATCAATCCATGCAAGAGAACAAAACCCTCACCGGCGGCCAGGCTCTGGTCCGCCTGCTGGCCAACTACGGCGTCGACACCGTGTTCGGCATTCCCGGCGTGCACACCCTGGAGCTCTACCGCGGGCTGCCCGGCAGCGGCATCCGCCATGTGCTGACCCGCCACGAGCAGGGCGCCGGCTTCATGGCCGACGGTTATGCGCGGGTCAGCGGCAAACCCGGCGTGTGCTTCATCATCACCGGCCCGGGCGTGACCAATGCCGCGACACCCATTGGCCAGGCCTACGCAGACTCGATCCCGATGCTGGTGATTTCCAGCGTCAACCACACCGCCAGCCTGGGCAAAGGCTGGGGCTGCCTGCACGAGACCCAGGACCAGCGCGCAATCACCGCGCCGATCACCGCCTTCTCCGCCGTGGCCCTGACCGCCGAGGACCTGCCCGAGCTGGTCGCCCGCGCCTATGCCGTGTTCGACAGCGAGCGACCGCGCCCTGTGCATATCTCGGTACCGCTGGATGTGCTGGCCGCCCCGGTCGCGCGGGACTGGAGCCATGAGGTGGTACGCCGCCCCGGCCGCGGCCTGCCCGAGGCCCAGGCGCTGCACGCGGCGGCAGACAAGATCGCCGCCGCGAAGCAGCCGATGATCATCGCCGGCGGCGGTGCGCTGCACGCCGCCGAAGCCGTGCAGGCGCTCAGCGAGCGGCTGGCCGCGCCGGTGTTCACCAGCGTCGCCGGCAAGGGCCTGCTGCCGCCCGAGGCGCCGCTGAATGCCGGCGCCAGCCTCTGCGTGGCGCCGGGCTGGGAGATGATCGAGCAGGCCGACCTGGTGCTGGCGGTGGGCACCGAGATGGCCGATACCGACTTCTGGCGCGAACGCCTGCCGCTGTCCGGCGAACTGATCCGCATCGATATCGATCCGCGCAAGTTCAACGACTTCTATCCCTGCGCCGTGGCGCTGAAGGGCGATGCCCGGGCAACCCTGGACGCCTTGCTACAGCGTTTGCCGGAGCAGGGCAGGGCGACAGCGCAGGCCGTCGCCCAGGTGGCGCAACTGCGCGCGACGATCCGCCAGGGGCATGGGCCGCTGCAGGCGATCCACCAGGCCATCCTCGACCGCATCACTGCCGCGCTGCCGGCGGATGCCTTCATCAGTACCGACATGACCCAGCTGGCCTACACCGGTAACTACGCCTTCGCCAGCCGGGCGCCGCGCAGCTGGCTGCATCCCACCGGCTACGGCACGCTCGGCTACGGTTTGCCGGCCGGCATCGGCGCCAAGTTCGGCGCACCGCAGCGGCCCGGCCTCGTGCTGGTGGGCGATGGCGGATTCCTTTACACGGCCCAGGAGTTGGCCACCGCCACGGAGGAACTGGACAGCCCGCTGGTGGTGCTCCTGTGGAACAACGATGCCCTTGGGCAGATCCGTGACGACATGATCGGCCTCGATATTGAGCCGTTCGGTGTGCTGCCGCGCAACCCGGACTTCGCCGGCCTCGCCCGCGCCTTCGGCTGCACGGTGAAGCAGCCGCAGAGCCTCGACGAACTGGAGCAGGACCTGCGCGGCGGCTTCGGCCATCCCGGCGTCACCCTGATCGAACTGAAACACGCCTGCGCTCGCTGAGCCCGGGCCAAGGAGTTATTCATGCGCTTTTCCGACCTCACCCAACGTATCGCCGGCGACGGCGCGGCGGCCTGGAACATCCATTACCGCGCGCTGGAGCGCCAGGCGCAGGGGGACGACATCCTCCTGCTGTCCGTGGGAGACCCTGATTTCGACACGCCGCAACCCATCATCCAGGCGGCCATCGACAGCCTGCTCAACGGTAATACCCACTACTCCGACGTGCGCGGCAAACTCGCCCTGCGCCAGCGCATCGCCGCCTGGCACAACCAGCGCAGTGGCCAGGGCGTCGGTGCCGATCAGGTGACGGTGCTGGCCGGCGCGCAGTGCGCGCTGTACTGCGTGGTGCAGTGCCTGCTCAACCCAGGCGATGAGGTGATCGTGGCCGAGCCCATGTATGTCACCTATGAAGCCGTTTTCGGCGCCTGTGGCGCCAAGGTGATCCCAGTGCCGGTGCGTTCGGAGAACGGCTTCCGCATCCAGGCCGGGGATGTGGCCGCGGCCATCACGCCGCGCACCCGTGCCCTGGCACTCAACAGCCCGCACAACCCTTCGGGTGCGAGCCTGCCGCGCACCACTTGGGAGGCCCTGGCCGAACTGTGCATCGCCCACGATCTGTGGATGATCTCCGACGAGGTTTACAGCGAGTTGCTGTTTGAGGGCGAACACATCAGCCCGGCCAGCCTGCCGGGAATGGCTGAGCGCACCGCCACCCTCAACAGCCTGTCCAAGTCCCATGCCATGACCGGCTGGCGCGTGGGCTGGGTCGTGGGGTCAAAGGCGCTGGCCGGGCATCTGGAAAACCTCGCCCTGTGCATGCTCTACGGCTCGCCGGACTTCATCCAGGACGCGGCATGCGTGGCCCTGGAAGCGCGCCTGCCGGAACTGGAGGCGATGCGCGAGGCCTACCGCCAGCGTCGTGACCTGGTGTGCGCCTGCCTGGAGGGCCGCCCCGGCCTACGTGCGTTGAAACCGGATGGCGGCATGTTCGTGATGGTGGATATCCGCGCTACCGGGCTTTCCGCCCAGGACTTCGCCGACTACCTGCTGGATCACCATGGCGTGTCCGTGCTGGCCGGCGAAGCCTTCGGCCCCAGCGCCGCCGGGCATATCCGCCTGGGCCTGGTGCTGGGCAGCGCGCCCTTGCAGGAAGCCTGCCGGCGCATCGCTCGCTGCGCCGCCGAACTGATGGAGGAAAAACGCTATGCGTGAATATCGTCACCTGTTCATCGGCGGCGCCTGGGTCGCACCACAGGGCAGCGGCCTGGCCGACGTGATCAACCCGGCCACGGAGGAAGTCGCCGGCCGCGTGCCGCTGGGCAATGAAGCGGATGTCGAACGTGCGGTCGCGGCGGCGCGGCAGGCGTTCGCCGCCTGGTCGCGGACACCTTCTGCCGTGCGCGCCGGTTACATCCGCGCCCTGGCTGAACAGCTCAAGGTCCGCGCCGATGAGATGGCCGGCCTGATCACCGCCGAACTGGGCATGCCGGTGCAGTGGTGCCGCATGGTTCAGGTGGACGGGCCGATCGAGGGGTTGGAAAGCTACGTCGAGATCGCCGCGCAGATGGACGCCGTGCGCGAGGTTGGCAATTCCCTGGTGGTGCGCGAGCCGGTGGGCGTCTGCGCGTTCATCAATCCCTGGAACTACCCGCTGCACCAGATGATCGGCAAGCTGGCGCCGGCCCTGGCCGCCGGCTGCACCGTGGTGGTCAAGCCGAGCCAGGAAACCCCGCTGCATGCCTTCCTGCTGGCCGAGCTGATCGAGGCCATCGGCCTGCCGGCCGGGGTGTTCAACCTGGTCAGCGGGCCCGGCTCCAAGGTCGGCGAGGCGCTGGCGCGCCATCCTGATGTCGACATGGTTTCCTTTACCGGTTCCACCAGCGCCGGCGTGCGCGTGGCCGAGGCGGCGGCGCCGACGGTCAAGCGCGTGTGTCTGGAACTGGGCGGCAAGTCGCCGCTGCTGATCGGCGCCGACGCCGACCTGGCCGCCGCTGTGCGCTACGGCGTGCAGGACGTGATGGTCAACTCCGGGCAGACCTGCACGGCGCTGACCCGCATGCTGCTGCCGGCCAGCCGCTATGCCGAAGCGCTGGAGCTGGCGCGGGCCGAGACCGAGGCGCTGCGCATCGGCGACCCGCTGGACCCGGAATCCTTCCTCGGCCCGATGTGTTCCGCCGGGCAGCGGCGCACGGTGCGCGACTACATCCGCATTGGTCAGGAGGAGGGCGCCCGCCTCTTGACCGGTGGAGCCGATGCGCCCGTCGGCCTCGAACGTGGCTTCTATGTGCGGCCGACCCTGTTTGCCGATGTACACAACCAGATGCGCATCGCCCGCGAGGAAATCTTCGGCCCGGTGCTCTGCCTGATCCCCTACGCCGATGAAGAAGAGGCCGTGCGCATCGCCAACGATTCGCCCTTCGGCCTGTCCAGTGCGGTGTGGACCGCAACAAGGCCGCGCTCCCTGGAGCTGGCGCGGCAGTTGCGCGCCGGGCAGTGCTTCGTCAATGGCGCTGCCTTCAACTACCGCGCGCCCTTCGGCGGCTACAAGCAGTCGGGCAACGGCCGCGAGTGGGGCGAGGAGGGGCTGGCGGAGTTCGTCGAAACCAAGGCCATCCAGCTCTGATGCCGGCCGCGCTGAGGTGATGGCGTCCCGGCCCCAGGCCTTCATGGCCCTGTACCTCGCCACCCTGCTGCTGCAGGTGGCGGCGGGGCTGCTCAATTCCTGGGTGGCCCTGCGCAGCCTGGCCCTCGGTACCGCCGACTTCTTGATCGGCTCGCTGATGGCGGTGAATGCCCTCGGCCTGATGCTGGGCGCGCTCAGCGGCTACTGGCTGATCGCACGCATCGGCCATGTGCGGGCCTATGCGCTGGCGTGTGCGCTGGCCGTGGCGGCTACCCTGGCCCATGACTTCAGCACCTGGCTACCGTTCTGGCTGCTGCTGCGTTTCATCGTCGGGCTGGCCCTGATGAGCCTGTACATGGTGCTGGAGAGCTGGATCAACGAGCAGGTCGAGCCGGCGTCGCGCGGCAAGGTGCTGGCCTGGTACATGACCGCGTCCTTCCTTGGCCTGATCGGTGGCCAGTTGGGATTGGGCCTCGGCGGCGGCGCCAGCCGTGCGTTGCTCGACTTGGTGGCCATCGCTTTCGCCCTCTGCCTGGTGCCGGTCGCCTTTACCCGGCTTCCGCTGCCCCAGGCCGTCGCGACCAGGGAAAGCCTGCAGCCGTTGCGCTTCATCCGGCGGGTGCCGCAGGCGCTGCTGGCCATAGTCGTCACCGGGCTGCTGTCCGGTGCCTTCCACGGCCTGGCACCGGTCTATGCCAGTCAGCAAGGGATGGATGCGGCCATGGTCGGCCTGTTCATGGCGTCTTGCCTGGCGGCTGGCTTGCTTGCGCAGTTCCCCTTGGGGCTGCTGTCGGATCGCTTTGCGCGCCCGCGCCTGATCCGCCTGTTCGCCCTGCTGCTGGCCGTCGCCTGCCTGCCGTTGTTGTGGACACCGGTGCCGCTGGCGCTGTTGTTGGGCTGCGGCTTCGTCATCGGCCTGATGCAGTTCTCGCTCTACCCGCTGGCCCTGGCGTTGGCCAACGAGCGGATCGAGAGTTTAGAACGAGTGTCCCTGGCGGGGTTGTTCCTGGTGGGATTCGGCCTGGGCTCCAGCATCGGGCCGCTGCTGGCCGGGGCGGCGATGGAGGTTTTCGGTGGGCGTGCGCTCTACGGCTTTTCCGCGCTCTGCGGCCTGGTCCTGGCGCTGCTGGTGCGCGAGCGTCTGGCGGGCCGGCAGCCGGTCGCGGCGGGGGAGGGCTGAGCGGCTGTGAACATGTCGCTAACCTGCTGCGACGGCCTTCAATTTTTCACAGCCTCCGAGGTGCGCGCCTCAGCCCTGTGCGTCGCGGGGGGTATCGAAGGCCACGAACAACTGGTCGGCGGTGATCTTTTCCAGGTCCAGGCGGATGTTGGCCTCCAGCATGGCGAACAGCCCGGTGAAGACTTCATGGACCTTGCAGTGGTCCTCCATACCCGAGAAAGGGTTGTCGATCTTCTCGGCAATCAGCGAGCTTTCCTGCACCGCATCGTAGACCTCGCGCAAGGTGATCTGCTGTGGCTGGCGCGCCAGGGTCAGGCCGCCGCCTGCGCCACGCTGGGATTTCAGGATGTCGGCCTTGACCAGCTGCGACACCAGGTTGCGCACCCGTGTGGGATGCACCTTCACCCATTTGGCGATGGTTTCGGTGCGCAGCTTCTGCGGCGCGTTCGCGGCGACGAAGGAGAGGATGTAGGACGCCGTGATCAGGCGGGTCGACTGGCTCATGCAGGAGGCTCCGGGCGCAGCTGGCAGTGGGCGAACGTGAAAGGTTATTGACCGGATAACAATTAGTAAATGCCTCGGGCCATTTCAGCCGGCCAAATCTAGGGCAAGTCAGCGGACGAACCGACAAAGACGCAATTGCCATCACTGGAGTTCGCATTGGGCAATTGTTAATGTTGCGATGGCGATAACAATTAGGACGCGAAATCTCACCTGCAGCCAATCGTTCTTTCTGACCAGAACAGGGGTAAATGCAATGAGCGATAACAAGAACAAGATCACTCAGGCAATCCAGGACTTCCAACTGGAGCGCCGCGACTTCCTCAAGCTCGGGGCCATGGCCGGTCTGGCCGGCGCTGCGCTGTCCATGGGCCTGTCGCCGGGCGCCTGGGCAGGGGAGGCGACGCCCAAGCCGGGCGGCGTCCTGCGTCTGGGCCTGGCCGGTGGCAGCACTTCCGACTCCTTTGATCCGGGCACCTGGAGTGACACCTTCACCTTCGTCGGCTTCTCGGCGGTATACAACACCCTGGTGGAGATCGCCGTCGACGGTACGGCGATTCCGGAGCTGGCAGAGCGCTGGGAGTCCTCCCCGGATGCGAAGGTCTGGACCTTCAAGCTGCGCCAGGGCGTGCAGTTCCACAACGGCAAGACGCTCACAGTCGACGACGTGGTGGCCTCGATCCAGCATCACCTGGGGGAGAAGTCCACCTCGGCAGCCAAGGCGGTGCTTGGCGAGGTTGCAGCCGTGCGCGCGCAGGGGACGGACAGCGTGGTCTTCGAGCTGCGCTCGGGTAACGCCGACTTCCCCTATGTGGTGGCCGACTATCACCTGGCGATCATGCCGAGCAAGGATGGCGCGGCCGACTGGCGCGCCGGCATCGGCACCGGGGGCTACCGGATCAAGTCCTTCGAGCCTGGCGTGCGCATGATGCTGGAGCGCAACCCCGGCTACTGGAAGGCAGGGAGGGCGCACTTCGCCGAGGCCGAGCTGATCGGCATCAGTGATGGCGCGGCGCGGGTCAATTCCCTGATGACCGGGGCGGTGGACGTGATCAACAAGGTGGACCTGAAGACCGTCGCCCTGCTCAAGCGCAATCCGGGCCTGGTCATCGAGGAAACCAAGGGCGCGCAGCACTACACCTTCCCGATGCTCTGCGACAGCGCGCAGTTCGCCAACAACGACATTCGCCTGGCGATGAAGCATGGCATCGACCGCAAGGCCCTGCTCGATACAGTTCTGCGCGGCTATGGCCAGGTCGGAAACGACCATCCGATCCAGCCCGGCAGCCGCTTCCTCAATACTGAGCTGGCGCAGCGCACGTACGACCCCGAGCAGGCGCGCTTCTATCTGCGCAAGGCCGGGTTGGAGTCGCTCAAGGTGCGCCTGCAGGCCTCCGACGCCGCCTACGCCGGGGCGGTGGATGCCTCGGTGCTGTTCAAGGAGCAGGCCCGCGCCGCCGGCATCGAGATAGACGTAGTGCGCGAGCCGGCAGACGGCTTCTTTGCCAACGTCTGGAACAAGCAGCCCTTCACCACGTCGTTCTTCTACAGCAGCCTGACCGCCGACCGCATGTTCAGCATCGGCTACGCCAAGGGTGCCGCCTGGAACGAGTCGCACTGGGGCCATCCGCGTTTCAACGAACTGCTCAATGCCGCCCGCGGCGAGCTCAACGAGCCGCTGCGTCGCGAAATGTACAACGAGATGCAACAGCTCTGCCGGGACGAGGGCGGCACCATCATCCCGCTCTTCGCCAACTCCGTGGCGGCGCGCTCCAACCGGGTCACCCACGGCGGCGTCACGGCGCCCTATGGCGAACTGGATGGCCTGCGGGTCATCGAGCGCTGGTGGCAGGCCTGAGAGGAGTCGGGAACATGAATGGCATCCTCAAGTTGTTGTCCCAGCGGCTGGCCCTCGGGCTGGTGTCGCTGGTGGCGGTGTCGGTGATCATCTTCCTGGCGGTCGGCCTGTTGCCGGGCGATCTCGCCCAGGCGGTGCTCGGGCAGTCCGCCACGGCGGAAACCCTGGCCGCCCTGCGCGCGCAACTGGGGCTGGACCAGCCGCCGCTTGCGCGCTTCATGGCCTGGATCTGGCACTTCGTGCAGGGTGACCTCGGCGTGTCGCTGGCCAACCAGCGGCCCATCGCCGAACTGGTCGGCACGCGGCTGGGCAATACGCTGTTCCTCGCGGCCTTCGCTGCCCTGGTGTCGGTACCCCTGGCCCTGCTGCTGGGGATGCTGGCGGCCCTGTACCGCAACTCCTGGTTCGACCGCCTGCTGAACACCTCGGCACTCAGTGCCGTGTCCTTTCCGGAGTTCTTCGTCGCCTATCTGTTGATCCTGGTCTTTTCGGTGAAGCTGAACTGGTTCCCGAGCCTCTCCAACCTGGCGCCTGACGCGTCCTTCGCCACCATGCTGCAAACCGCGATCCTGCCGGTGGCGACCCTCAGCCTGGTGGTGATCGCGCAGATGATGCGCATGACCCGCGCGGCGTTGATCAACCTGCTGGCCAGCCCCTATATCGAGATGGCCCGGCTCAAGGGCATCGGCCAGGCGCGGATCATCTTCCGCCACGCCCTGCCCAACGCCCTGGCGCCCATCGTCAACGTGGTGGCACTGAACCTGGCCTACCTGGTGGTGGGGGTGGTGGTGGTCGAGGTGGTCTTCGTCTACCCCGGCCTCGGCCAGTTGCTGGTGGACTCGGTGGCCAAGCGCGACATCCCGGTGGTGCAGGCCTGCAGCCTGATCTTCGCGGGCACCTACATCCTCCTCAATACCCTGGCCGATGTGCTCTCCATCGCCAGCAACCCACGCCTGATGCATCCGAAGGGGTAGGCCATGACCAGCATTCTCAAGGCCTTGCTGCGGGCGCCCCTGAGCGCGCAGTTCGGTTTCGCGGTGATCCTCCTGTATCTCGTAGTGGCGCTGTTCGCGCCGCACCTGGCGCCCTACGGCGAAACCGAGGTGGTGGGCGAAGGGTTCGCACCCTGGGGCGGGCAGTTCCTGCTCGGCACCGACAACCTCGGGCGGGACATGCTCAGCCGGTTGATCTACGGCGCCCGCAACACCCTCGGCATCGCCTTCCTGACCACAGTGCTGGCGTTCCTGGTCGGCGGCCTGGCCGGGCTGGTGGCGGCCATTCGCGGCGGCTGGGTCGACCAGGGGCTGTCGCGCCTGGTGGACATCCTGATGGCCATTCCGCAACTGATCTTCGCCCTGCTGATCCTCAGTGTGGTGGGCACCACGGCCACTTCGCTGGTGCTGGTGATCGCCCTGCTGGATGCCACGCGGGTGTTCCGCCTGGCGCGGGCGGTGGCCATGACGGTGGTGGTGCAGGACTTCGTCGAGGCCGCCCGCCTGCGTGGCGAGGGGATCTGGTGGCTGGTGACCCGCGAAGTGCTGCCCAACGCGGCGGCTCCCCTGATCGCCGAGTTCGGCCTGCGCTTCTGCTTCGTCTTCCTGTTCATCAGCGCGCTGTCCTTCCTCGGCCTGGGTATCCAGCCGCCGACCTCCGACTGGGGCAGCATGGTCCGCGACAATGCGGTGCTGATCACCTTCGGCGACATCACGCCGCTGCTTCCCGCCCTGGCGGTGGCGCTGCTGACGATCGGGGTCAATTTCGTCGTCGACTGGATGCTGCACAAGTCCAGCGGACTCAAGGAGTGCTGAGCATGAGCGAGCAAGCGAATCGCCCCCTGCTGGAAATCCACGACCTGCACATCGAAGGTCACTTCGATGATGCCTGGCACCCGCTGGTCAAGGGCATCGACCTGACCCTGCAGCGCGGTGAAGTACTCGGCCTGATCGGCGAGTCCGGCGCTGGCAAGTCCACTCTCGGGTTGGCCGCCATGGGCTATACCCGCGATGGCTGCCGCATCACCCGTGGTTCGATCCGTTTCGACGGCCAGGACCTGCGGCAGTGCTCGGCCGAGGCGCTGCGCAAGCTGCGCGGCCTGCGCATCGCCTATGTGGCGCAGAGCGCGGCGGCCTCCTTCAACCCGGCGCAACGGCTGATCGACCAGCATGTCGAGACCGCCGTGCAGAACGGCGGCATCTCGCGTGCCCAGGCCGAGCGAGATGCCGTGGAGCTGTACCGGGTGCTGCGCTTGCCGGACCCGGAGCGCATCGGCCAGCGCTATCCGCACCAGCTGTCCGGTGGCCAGTTGCAACGGGCGATGACCGCCATGGCGATGGCCTGCCACCCGGACCTGATCATCTTCGACGAGCCGACCACGGCGCTGGATGTGACCACCCAGACCGAGGTGCTGGCGGCCATCCGCGATGCGGTGGCGCGCTATGGCACGGCGGCCCTCTACATCAGCCACGACCTGGCGGTGGTGGCGCAGATGGCCGACCGCATCATGGTGCTGCGTCACGGCAGCCTGGTGGAGGAGGCACAGACCCGGCAGATGTTGGCCGCCCCGCAACAGGATTACACCCGCTCTCTGTGGGCCGTGCGCAGCTTCCACACCGAACCCAAGGCCGGCGTCCAGGCTGCGAAGCCCTTGCTGGATCTGCGCAAGGCCTCGGCCAGCTATGGCGACCAGCCGGTGCTGCATGAGGTGTCGCTGAAGCTCCAGCGCGGCCAGACCCTGGCGGTGATCGGTGAATCCGGCAGCGGCAAGAGCACCACGGCACGGGTCATCACCGGCCTGCTGCAGCCGAGCTCCGGCCAGGTTCTGTACGACGGCGTGGCCCTGCCGGCGGACTTCCGCCGCCGCAGCAAGGAGCAATTGCGCCGAATCCAGATGATCTACCAGATTCCCGATACCGCGCTGAACCCGCGGCAGAGCATCGCCGACATCCTCGGCCGCCCGCTGGCCTTCTACCTGGGGCTCAAGGGCAAGGCCCTGCGTAACCGGGTGGCGGAGTTGCTGGAAATGATCGAACTGGATCCTGCGAAGTTCATGCAGCGCCAGCCGCGCGAACTCTCCGGCGGGCAGAAGCAGCGCATCTGCATCGCCCGCGCCCTGGCCGCCGAACCCGAGCTGATCATCTGCGACGAGGTCACCTCGGCCCTCGACCAGCTGGTGGCCGAGGGCATCCTCAAGCTGCTCGACCGGGTCCAGCGGCAGCTGGGCGTTGCCTACCTGTTCATCACCCACGACGTGGCCACGGTGCGCGCCATCGCCGACCAGGTGGTGGTGATGCAGCGGGGCAGGGTGGTCGACCAGGGCGAGCGCAACCGAATCTTCACCCCGCCATTCCACGACTACACCGGCCTGTTGTTCTCGTCCGAGCCGCAGATGGACCCCGACTGGCTCGAGTCCATCCTCAGCCAGCGCGGCCAGCCCGCCATTTCCGCTTGATCCAGAAGGTAATCCCATGAATGTATTGATCGTCCACGCCCACCCCGAGCCGCAATCCTTCACCAGCGCCCTGCGCGACCTGGCCGTGGAAACGCTGCAGGGGCAGGGGCATCAGGTGCGGGTCTCCGACCTCTACGCGATGAACTGGAACCCGGTGGCGTCGGCCTCCGACTTTTCCGAGCGAACCAACCCGGACTACCTGGTCTACGCGCTGGAGCAGCGCGAGGGCGTCAAGTCCGGGCGGATCGCCGCGGACATCCAGGCCGAGCTGGACAAGTTGCTCTGGGCAGATCTGGTGATCTTCAACTTCCCGCTCTACTGGTTCTCGGTGCCGGCCATGCTCAAGGGCTGGATCGACCGGGTGCTGGTATCGGGCGTCTGCTACGGCGGCAAGCGCTTCTACGACCAGGGCGGGCTGGCCGGCAAGAAGGCGCTGGTCACCCTGACCCTGGGCGGGCGCGATCACATGTTCGGCGAGGGGGCCATCCACGGCCCGCTGGAAGACATGCTGCGCCCACTGCTGCGTGGCACCCTGGCCTATGTCGGCCTGGACGTGCTGCCGCCCTTCGTGGCCTGGCATGTGCCTTATATCAGCAACGATGCCCGCCAGGATTTCCTGCGTGCCTATCAGGAACGCTTGCAGCACCTGGAACAGGATGTGCCGCTGCAATTCCCTCGCCTGGAGCAGTTTGACGACCGGTTGTACCCGCTGGCGCGATGAGCACCGCAAGGCCGCCCAAGGGCGGCCTTCTCATTTCCAGGTAGGGTGCGCCATGCGCACCGAGATCCCCGTGCAGGAAGCCTGGTGCGCGCAGCGCACCCTACGAGGTGCCAGCGGCAAGGCGGCAACCAGCGGCAAACATCCTTGCCGCTTTGCCGCTCCTGCAGTTCCAGCGGAACCCCATTGCCGCTTATTGCCGCTCATTTATTCACTAAGATATTGAAAATAAAGGATAAATATATTTGGCACGGCCTTTGCTGAATGTCTGGCAAGCAAACCAGATTGCCACTGGCAAAGGTTCCGGACATGAGCATCAGTTTCGAAAAGGCCCTCGGCATCCATCAGCAAGCCCTCAGCTTCCGCGCGCAGCGTGGCGAGGTGCTGGCCAACAACATCGCCAACGCCGACACCCCGAACTACAAGGCTCGTGATCTGGATTTCGCCAGCGTACTGGCCCAGCAGTCGGAGAAAGCCGCCAGCGGCAGCTTCCAGGCCACCCGTACCAACGAGCAGCACATCGCCGCCGAAGGCTTCGATATGGCCGATGCCTCGCTGAAGTACCGCATTCCGTTCCAGGCGGCCGTCGACCAGAACACTGTCGACGCCCAGCTCGAGCAATCGAACTACACCGAGAACGCCATGCAGTTCCAGGCCAGCTTCACCTTCCTCAATAGCAAGTTCAAAGGGCTGATCGGCGCCCTGCGCGGCGAATAACGGAGAGCCAAGCCATGTCCCTGTCCAGCATCTTCAACATCGCCGGAACCGGCATGAGTGCCCAGAACACTCGGCTGAACACCATCTCCAGCAACATCGCCAACGCCGAGACCGTTTCCTCCAGCCTCGATCAGACCTACCGCGCCCGCCACCCGGTGTTCGCCACCGTGATGCAGGACAGCCTGGGTAATGGCGACCAGGGCTCGCTGTTCGCCGATCAGGATCAGTCCGGCGCCGGCGTCCAGGTGCTCGGCGTGATCGAGGACCAGAGCACCCTGACTCCGCGCTACGAGCCGAGCCATCCCGCGGCCAACGCGGATGGCTACGTCTACTACCCGAATGTGAACGTGGTGGAAGAGATGGCGGACATGATTTCCGCCAGCCGTTCCTTCCAGACCAACGTCGAAATGATGAACACCGCCAAGCAGATGATGCAGAAAGTGCTGACCCTGGGTCAGTAACAGGGAGCGAAATAGCATGAGTGTCAGCAACGTCTCGACCACCGATACCCAGTCGATCCTCGACCAGTACTCGATCAAGAATGAGACCACCAGCAGCAAGGACCTCGGCAAGAACGAGTTCCTCGAACTGCTGGTGGCCCAGCTGAACAACCAGGACCCCCTCTCGCCCCAGGAGAACGGCGAATTCATCGCCCAACTGGCCCAGTTCAGCCAGGTGGAAGGCATCGAAAAGATGAACACCAGCATGGGTTCGCTGCTTTCCGGCTACCAGTCGTCCCAGGCGCTGCAAGCCTCGTCGCTGGTGGGGCGCAAGGTCATCGTGCCCACCGAGAAGGCGGTGGTGGACACCAGCGAAACCTTCAAGGCCAGCGCCAACCTGCCGATTTCCAGCAGCAACGTCTGGGTCAACGTCTACGACGGCGCAGGTTCACTGGTGAACCGTATCAACCTGGGCCAGCAGTCCGCCGGCAGCGTCAGCTTCATGTGGGACGGCAAGGATTCCAGCGGCAATCTCATGCCGCCGGGCACCTACAAGTTCGAAGCGCAGGCGCAGTACGGCGGCGAGACCAAGGCCCTCTACACCCTGCTGCCGGCCAACGTCGACAGCGTCACCCTGGGGCAGAACGGCGGCGAACTGATGCTCAACCTCGCGGGCATCGGCAGCGTCGGCCTGTCCAAGGTCCAGGTCATCGGTCAGTAACTTCCCGGTTCAGAGCGCCGGGAAGCACCGGCAAAGGAGATTCAAATGGCGTTCAACATCGGTCTCAGTGGCCTGCGGGCAGCGACCAGCGACCTCAATGTCACCGGCAACAACATTGCCAACGCCGGCACTGCGGGCTTCAAGCAGTCCCGCGCGGAGTTCGCCGACGTCTATGCCTCTTCGGTGCTCGGCACCGGCAAGAATCCCCAGGGCAGTGGCGTTGCCCTCGGCGACGTGTCGCAGTTGTTCAACCAGGGCAACATCAACTACACCCAGAACGCCCTGGACTTGGCCATCAATGGCAACGGCTTCTTCCAGACCAGTAACAATGGCGAGGTCAGCTACACCCGTGCCGGCTACTTCGGCACTGACCGCGATGGCTACATCGTCAACAACTTCGGTTACCGCCTGCAGGGCTACGGCGTGGATGGCAACGGCAACCTGCAGAACGGCGTGGTCAGCGACCTGCAGGTGCAGACCTCGAGCCAGGCACCCAAGGCCACCACCCAGATGGCGCAGAAGTTCAACCTGAACTCCACCACCAAGGCGCCGACCAATACCCCGTTCAACCCGGCCGACCCGACCACCTACACCTCGTCCACCTCGGTCAACATCTATGACTCCCAGGGCAACGCCCATGTCATGACCCAGTACTTCATCAATAACTCGGACCCGGCCGCGACTCCGCCAGTCACCAACAACTGGACCATGGCGGTCCTGGTGGACGGGCGCAATCCGGCCGATCCCACCAGTACCGATCCGCACACCACCAACCTGCTGTTCAATGCCGACGGCAGCCTGAATACCGCCGGCATGGCGGCCGGTGGCGAACTGAACTACGACCCGGCCACCGGCCTGATGAACCTGGACGACTGGGTCCCGGCGGTATCCGATGGCGGCACCCCGGCGCAGTGGTCGTCCAACGGCGCCACGGCCAATGCGGGTGGTGTCAGTATCGATATCCGTGGTTCCAGCCAGTATTCCAGCGCCTTCGCCGTCAACAGCATCAGCCAGGACGGCTACACCACCGGCCAGCTAGCGGGCCTGGAAATCGACGACACCGGCGTGATCTTCGCACGCTACACCAACGGCCAGTCCAAGGTGCAAGGCCAGGTCATCCTCGCCAACTTCGCCAGCGTCCAGGGCCTGACCCCGGTGGGCAAGACGGGCTGGGTGCAGTCCTTCGAGTCCGGTGAGCCGGTAGTGGGCACGCCGCGTTCCGGCACCCTGGGTGCCTTGCAGGCGGGCGCCCTGGAAGACTCCAACGTCGAGTTGTCGGACCAGTTGGTGAACCTGATCGTCGCCCAGCGCAACTACCAGGCGAACGCCAAGACCATCCAGACTGAGGACGCCGTAACCCAGACCATCATCAATCTCCGCTGATAGTTCGTAGGGTGCGCTGCGCGCACCGGTACCGGCGCCGGGGTAGCGTCTTTGCCCAGGCATTGCTTCGCCCTGGTGCGCATGGTGTTCAGCCGGGATAGATGGGTAACGCTTGTCGGGAGACATGGGTAACGGGTTGATGATCATGTCTTGCCCGGTCTCAAGTCGACTTGGCGCAGGGTCTTGTGGATGAACACCACATCGTAGACGCCATCGACGGCGGTGGGGCGGAGAGCGACGCGTTCCCCGTACAGCCCCCCGCCGACGAACAGGCTGCGTCCCTGGAAACTGACCTGGCCGACGCGGCCGACCTTGAGCACCCGGTCGCCCGGTTCGTAGTCCAGCTCAGGCAATTGCTCCGGGTAGCTGCGCCGGCTTGGCTGGTAGCGCGTGATCGGTGGCAGTTGGCCCAGCGCCTCATGCGGGCGGTCGTGGTTGTACTGCTCCCGCCAGTGCGCCATCGCCTGCTGGCAGTGCGCCAAGTCGCGAAACGAGCGCTGCAGTAACTCGCGCTTGAGTGTCTGGTGGAAGCGTTCCAGCTTGCCCTGGGTCTGCGGATGATGAGGGCGGCTGTGGCTGACCTCGATGCCGAGCCGCATCAGCCAGACCTCCAGGGCGGACAGGCCGCCCGCGATGTTCGAGCCCCAGGGCGGACCGTTGTCGGCGGTGATCCGGCGCGGTAGGCCATAGCGGCGAAAGACCTGGATCAGGTGCGGTCGAACCAGTTCGAGGCGCTCGCCCTCGCAGGCCTCCAGGCAGAGGGCAAAGCGTGAGTGATCATCCAACAGCGTCAACGGGTGGCAGCGCGACGAGCGGCCGTCGGCGAGCGGGAAGTGGCCCTTGAAGTCCATCTGCCAGAGCTCGTTCGGCTGGCAGTGCTCGAAGCGCTGCGTGGCCGGAGCTTCGGCCTCCTCGGCGTGGTAGCGCACCCGGCAACCATGGCGGCGGAGGATGGCGTCGAGGGTGCTGTGGTGGGGACGCTCGAACGCGGCCGGCAGCAGGCCGCGCAGCTTGCGGGCGCCCCAATACGGGAAACGGTGGTGCAACTGCACCACCGCCTGTTCCAAGTCCGGGTCGCTGCGCCCAGGGCTGTGCAACGGCCGGCGTGAGCGCTCCTGCAACCCCGCATCGCCGTGCTCGCGGTGGCGCTGTAACCATTTGTAGGCGGTTTTCGGGCTGATGCCGTAGCGCCGACACAGCTCCCGCACGTTGCTCTGCGGTTGTTCGGCCAACCGCACAAACTCGCGTCGAATCGACATGGTGGTGCACTCCTGCCACGGCATCGCTCGAACTCCAGAGTCGAAGGATTCCGTAAGCCTAAATGCGTTACCCATGTCTCCCGACACCCGTTACCTATGTCCCCCGGCTGAACACATGGCGCACCCTACGGTCGAGTTCGGTAGGTCGGACCGGGCGGCGTTCCGCTTCAGCCCACCAGCTCGCCCCCCCCTGAGCGGCAAATCCCCTTGCCGCTGGCGGCAGCCCCTCGCCGTCAGCGCTTTGACAAGACCTCGTGCGAGGTCTTTTCTTTTTATAAAAATCTGTTTTATTTCAATGCCTTACTAATAGTTTTCGAGTTTGGCATGGCGCTTGCTGGATAGCGTGCAAAGAGCCAAGGGCGGCAACGCCCACTCGGAGACATTCATGGACAAGATGCTTTACGTCGCAATGAGCGGAGCCAGCCAGAACTCGCTGGCCCAGCGCGCCCATGCCAACAACCTGGCGAACATCTCGACCTCCGGCTTCCGTCGCGATTTCGAGCAGGCGCGTTCCATGCCGGTGTTCGGTGACAGCTTTCCGTCGCGGGTCTATGCCATGACCGAACGCCCTGGCACTGATTTCACCCCTGGCGCGCTGCAGGAAACCGGCCGCGACCTGGATGTGGCGATCGAAGGCGAGGGCTGGGTTGCGGTTCAGGCCCCGGATGGCGGCGAAGCCTATGTGCGTACCGCCAGCCTGCAGGTCGACGCCCTTGGCCAGTTGCGCACCGGCAACGGTTTGCCGGTCATGGGCAATGCCGGTCCCATCGCCATTCCGCCGGAGCAGAAAGTCGAGATCGGCCAGGACGGCACCATCAGCATCCGCGCACTGGGCGAGGCCCCCAATGTGGTGGCCGAGGTGGATCGCCTCAAGCTGGTCAATCCCGATCCCAAGCAACTGGAGAAGGGCGCTGACGGCCTGATCCGGCTGAAGGACCCGCAGCAGGCCGTGCAGGCCGACGCCAATGTGCGCGTGACGTCCGGCTTCATCGAGGCCAGCAACGTCAACGCCGTTGAAGAGATGACCGCGATCCTCTCGCTGTCCCGCCAGTTCGAGCTCTCCGTGAAGATGATGCGTACTGCCGAAGACAACTCTTCGGCGATGGCGCGGGTCTTGCAGTTCAGCTAATCACCAGTACGCGGCGCCATGATTCCGGCGCCCGAGGAGAAGACAATGCTTCCGGCACTCTGGGTCAGCAAGACCGGCCTGTCCGCCCAGGACATGAACCTGACCACCATTTCCAACAACCTGGCGAACGTCTCGACCACCGGCTTCAAGCGCGATCGCGCCGAGTTCGAAGACCTGCTGTACCAGATCCGTCGCCAGCCGGGTGGCCAGACCAGCCAGGACAGCGAATTGCCCACCGGCCTGCAACTGGGTACCGGTGTGCGCATCGCCGGCACGCAGAAAATCTTCACCCAGGGCAGCCTGCAGACCACCGAGCAGCCGCTGGACATGGCCATCAACGGCCGCGGCTTCTTCCAGGTGCTGTTGCCTGACGGCACGGTCTCCTACACCCGCGACGGCAGCTTTCACCTGAACGCCGACGGCCAGATCGTCACCTCCCAGGGTTTCGCCCTGGAGCCGGCCATCGTCCTGCCCGCCGAAGTGCAGACCTTCACCGTGGGTGAGGACGGCACCGTCTCCGTGACCACCGTGGGCAATCCCGCTGCCCAGGTGATCGGCAACATCCAGACCGCCGACTTCGTCAACTACGGCGGCCTGCAGGCCATCGGCAACAACCTGTTCCTGGAGACCGCATCCAGTGGCGCTCCGCAGGTCGGCACCCCGGGCCTCACCGGCCTTGGCGCCGTGCAGCAGAACACCCTGGAGAACTCCAACGTCAGCGTGGTCGAGGAGTTGGTGAACATGATCACCACCCAGCGCGCCTACGAGATGAACTCCAAGGTCATCTCCACGGCCGACCAGATGCTCGCCTTCGTCACGCAGAACCTGTAACGCCCTGAGGTAGTCGCCATGAACCGGCTGATCATTCTTCTCCCGCTGCTCGGTATCACCCTTATCCAGGGCTGCGTGCAGCCGGCTCCGCGGCCGAACGATCCGTACTACGCGCCCGTGCTGCCGCGCACGCCGTTGCCGGCTGCGCAGAACAACGGCGCGATCTATCAGGCGGGTTTCGAAACCAACCTCTACGACGACCGCAAGGCCTATCGCGTGGGTGACATCATCACCATCACCCTCAACGAGCGCACCCAGGCCAGCAAGAACGCCAACTCGCAGATCCAGAAGGACAGCAACGCCAACATCGGCCTGACCTCGTTGTTCGGCGGCGGCGTATCGGTGAACAACCCCAATGGCGGCCTCAATCCGCTGGATGCGGCGCGCCTGTCCCTGGATGCCGAGTACAACGCCACCCGCGACACCAAGGGCGATTCCAAGGCAGGGCAGAGCAACAGCCTGTCCGGCTCCATCACCGTCACGGTGTCCGAGGTGCTGCCCAACGGCATCCTGGCCGTCCGCGGCGAGAAGTGGCTGACCCTCAATACCGGCGACGAACTGGTGCGCATTGCGGGCATGGTCCGCGCCGACGACATCGGCACCGATAACACCGTGCCGTCCACCCGCGTCGCCGACGCACGCATCACCTATTCGGGCACCGGCGCCTTCGCCGATGCCAGCCAGCCCGGCTGGTTCGACCGGTTCTTCATAAGCCCGCTGTTCCCGTTCTGATGAGGCTGACCATGAAGCGACTGATCACCGCCCTCTGCCTGCTGTTCGCAGTCGGCGCTGCCCAGGCAGAACGCCTGAAAGACCTGGCGAGCATCCAGGGCGTACGGACCAACCAGTTGATCGGCTACGGCCTGGTCGTCGGCCTCAACGGCACGGGGGACCAGACCACCCAGACGCCGTTCACCCTGCAGACCTTCAACAACATGCTGGCGCAATTCGGCATCAAGGTGCCGGCCAACGTCGGCAACGTGCAGCTGAAAAACGTCGCGGCGGTGTCCATCCACGCCGACCTGCCGCCCTTCACCAAGCCTGGGCAGACCATCGACGTCACCATTTCCTCCATCGGCAACGCCAAGAGCCTGCGCGGCGGCAGCCTGCTGATGGCCCCGCTCAAGGGGATCGATGGCAACGTCTACGCCATCGCCCAGGGCAACCTGGTGGTCGGTGGCTTCGACGCCGAGGGCAGCGATGGCTCGAAGATCACCGTCAACGTGCCGTCGTCCGGTCGAATTCCTGCCGGCGCCACCGTCGAGCGGCCGGTGCCGAGCGGTTTCGAGCAGGGCAATTTCCTCACCCTGAACCTCAACCGTCCAGACTTCACCACGGCCAAGAACATCGTCGACAAGCTCAACGAACTGCTTGGTCCGGGTGTCGCCCAGGCCATCGACGGCGGCTCGGTGCGGGTCAGCGCGCCGCTGGACCCGAACCAGCGCGTGGACTACCTGTCGGTGATCGAGAACCTGGAAATCGAGGCGGGCCAGGCGGTGGCCAAGGTCATCATCAACTCGCGTACAGGCACCATCGTCATTGGCCAGAACGTACGCGTGCAGCCGGCCGCCGTGACCCACGGCAGCCTCACCGTCACCATCACCGAAGACCCCATCGTCAGCCAGCCGGAGGCCTTCTCCGGTGGTCAGACCGCCGTGGTGCCGCGCTCGAAGGTGAGTGCCGAGCAGGAAGCCAAGCCCATGTTCAAGTTCGGCCCCGGCACCACCCTCGACGAGATCGTCCGTGCGGTTAACCAGGTGGGCGCAGCGCCCTCCGACCTGATGGCCATCCTCGAAGCGCTGAAGCAGGCCGGTGCCCTGCAAGCCGACCTGATCGTGATTTAAGGAAAGGGCGATGAACTCCAAACTCTCCGCAGGCCTCGCCTCGGGCGCCAAGCTGGACAGCGGCGCCTATACCGACCTGAACCGGCTCAGCCAACTCAAGGCCGGCAAGGATCGTGACAGCGAGGCCAACATCCGCAAGGTGGCCCAGGAGTTCGAGTCGCTGTTCCTCAACGAGATGATGAAGTCCATGCGTCAGGCCGGCGAAGCCTTCGCCGAAGGCAACTACCTGAACAGCAACGAGACCAAGACCTACCAGGACATGCACGACCAGCAGCTGGCCGTGACCCTCTCCAAGCAGGGGGGCGTTGGTCTGGCCGATGTGCTGACCCGCCAGCTGTCCAAGACCCAGCATGCCGAGCGCCCCAATCCGTTCGCCCGGGTGCAGGCCGGCGCAGAGGCCAACTGGCCGGTGCAGGGCAGCAAGCCGGTGGCGAAAACCACCGCCGTCACCGAGGGCCGTGACGATTCCAAGCTGCTCAACCAGCGCCGCCTGGCACTGCCGAGCAAACTCAGCGACCGCCAAGTGGCGGGCATCGTGCCTTCGCCCGAGCAGGTTGCCGGCACGCCACTGGCCGGCAATGACTGGGCCCCAGCCAAGGCCTATGCCGCTCCCGAACGTGCGTCGGTGGGCGCGGATGCCACCCAGGGCGTCGGCAAGCGCGTGTTCGCCTCGCGCAACGAGTTCATCGAAACCCTGCTGCCCATGGCCGAAAAGGCTGCCGAGCGAATCGGCGTCGACCCGCGTTACCTGGTGGCCCAGGCCGCGCTGGAAACCGGTTGGGGCAAGTCGATCATTCGCCAGGGCGATGGCGACAGCAGTCACAACCTGTTCGGCATCAAGGCCCACAAGAGCTGGGACGGCGAGTCCGCACGGGTGCTCACCACCGAGTACAAGGGCGGCAAGGCCGTGAAGGAAGCGGCGTCGTTCCGCTCCTACAACTCCTTCGAGCAGAGCTTCCATGACTACGTGAGCTTCCTGCAGAACAACGACCGCTACCAGCAAGCGCTGGATTCCACCGAAAAGCCCGAGCAGTTCGTGCGCGAGCTGCAGAAGGCCGGCTACGCCACCGACCCGCAGTACGCCCGCAAGATCTCCCAGATCGCCCGCGGCATGCAGATTTATCAGGCCGTTGCCGCTGTCGACGGCACGACCACCAGGACATGAGGCTTGAGTCATGGCTGACTTACTGAATATTGGCTTGTCGGGGCTGCGCGTAAGCCAGACTCAGCTCACCGTCACCGGCCACAACATTGCCAACGTCAACACGCCCGGATTCAGCAGGCAGAGCGCGACGCAGTCCACGACCCTCCCGCAGTTCTCCGGTTCGGGCTATATCGGCAGTGGCGTCTCCCTGACGGATATCCGTCGCAGCTACAGCGAGTTCTTGACCGCACAACTGCGCAATACCACCTCGCTGAGCAGCGACGTGAATGCCTACAAGAGCCAGATCGACCAGCTCGACTCGCTGCTGGCCGGCTCCACCACCGGGATCACGCCGTCGTTGAAGAGTTTCTTCGCGGCGATGCAGACCGCAGCCGAAGACCCCGCCAACATCCCGGCGCGGCAGCTGGTGCTGTCCGAGGCCGAGGGCCTGGCACGGCGTTTCAATACCGTCTACGACCGGCTGAACGCCCAGAACGACTCACTGAACAAACAGATGGCTGCGGTCAGTGACCAGGTGAACCGCCTGGCCGGCTCCATCGCCAGTCTCAACGACGCCATTGCCGTTGCGGCTGCCAATGGCAAGGAACCCAACGATTTGCTGGATGCTCGCGAAGAGGCTATCCGCCAGCTATCGACCTACGTCGGCGTCAGCGTTGTGCCGCAGAGCGACGGTTCCCAGAGCGTCTTCGTCGGTACCGGCCAGCCGCTGGTGGTGGGCAGCACCGCCAACCGTCTGGAAGCGGTGCCCGGCAAGGGCGATCCCACTCGCTTCGAGATCGAGTTCGTCAGTGGCGACTCGCGCCAGGGCGTGACCACCCAACTCAGTGGGGGCGAGTTGGGCGGGATGATTCGCTATCGGCAAGAAACGCTCGACGCCAGCATGAACGCCCTCGGGCGCCTGGCGCTGTCGATCAGCGACCAGGTGAACAGCCAGCTCGGCCAGGGCCTGGACCTGAAGGGCAAGGTAGGTGCGGCGCTGTTTGGCAATTTCAACGACCCAGCCTTGGCAGCCTTGCGTGTCCGCAACCTCAGCACCAATACCGGCAATGCCCAGCCGCTGCTGAACATCACCAACACCAGCGTGCTGGGTACCAGTGACTACCGCCTGACGCTGACCGATTCGAGCACCACGCCGCCGACTTTCGAGGCCCGGCGCCTGTCCGACGGCGCGTCCATGGCGGTCACTGCCAGCGCCAACCCTCCACCGGGTGGCGGATACTCGCTGAGCCTTGCTGACCCGGCGCGCGCGCCCAATGGTGGGCAGGGCTTTGACGTGTCCTTCAGTGCGATCGAGCTGGGCAAGGCCGTTCAGGGTGATGTGTTCCTGCTGCAACCGACCCGCCGTGGCGCGGCGGATATCGAGGCCGTGCTCGATCAGGCGGACCAGTTGGCCTTTGCTGCCCCGGTGCGTGCCGAGGCCAACACCCAGAACCGCGGTACGGGCGCAATCACCCAGCCGGAGCTTTTCGGAAGCAATGGCCCAATCAACCCCGCGACCCTGGCTGCGGCCCTGCCGGTGGGGTTGGCCTATGACGCCGCCACCGGCAACTTCACCGTGCCGGCCGGTACCACCCTGAGCCGGATCAATCCGGACGGCAGCGCGGCCGTGCCATCCACCTTCCAGCCTGGACAGCAGAACAACTACGAGTTGCAGCTCAGTGATGGCAGCCGGGTGCGCTTCACCCTCAGCGGCCGTCCCGAGAATGGCGATACCTTCAATGTTGCCTTCAACGACAAGGGTGTCTCGGACAACCGCAACGGCCTCAAGCTTGCCGAGCTGCAAACCAAGTCGACCGTGGGCATCGACCTGAACTCGCCCGGCACTACGGGGATGACCTTCTCCGATGGTTACGGCGACCTGGTCGAACGTGTCGGCACCCTCACCGCGCAGGCGCGGATCGACAGCGAGGCCAGCACCGCGATCCTCAAGCAGGCTACCGACAACCGCGACTCCCTGTCGGGCGTCAGCCTGGATGAAGAGGCGGCCAACCTGATCAAGTTCGAGCAGTACTACAACGCCTCGTCGCAGGTCATTCAAGTTGCGCGGAGCCTGTTCGATACCTTGATGAATACCTTCCGTTAACGGAGCCCGCCATGCGCATTTCCACCATTCAGCAATTCAACAATGGCGTGACGGGCCTGCAGCGGAACTACGCAAACGTGACCCGTACACAGGAGCAGATCAGTACCGGCAACCGCATCCTCACCCCGGCGGACGACCCGGTGGCTTCGGTACGCCTGCTGCAGCTGGAGCAGCAGCAGAGCATGCTGGGCCAGTACAGCTCCAATCTCACGGCAGCCAAGAACAGCCTGACCCAGGAAGAGGTGACGCTCAAATCCGCCACCACCATTCTCCAGCGCGTCAAGGAATTGGCCGGCCAGGCCGGCAACGGCGCGCTCAGTGCCGAGGACCGCAAATCCATCGCCGCCGAGCTGCGCGAGCGTGAAGATGAACTGCTCAGCCTGATGAACACCCGCAATGCACGCGGCGAGTACCTGTTCTCCGGATTCCAGGGCAAGACCCAGCCCTTCGAACGAAACCCTGACGGCACCTACCGCTACAACGGTGACGATGGCCAGCGCGAGCTGCAGATCGCCAGCTCCCTGCAGGTGCCGATCAGCGACAATGGCAAGCGCACCTTTCAGGACGTCATCAATGCGGGCCGCCTGGACAGCGCACTGACCGTCAACCCGGCGGGCTCGACCTTGAACGCGTCGGCGCCCTTGGTGCAGGACGAGGTGGCGTTTTCCGGCAACCCGCTGTTTCCGGGTGCCGGCGTCGAGATCGTCTTCGGCAACCCCGATGCAAACAGCTACGAAGTGTTCGAGTTGGGAACAACGACACCTGTACTCGGTAGCGGCACCCTTGATGGTGACGCCGACAAATCCGACAAGTTGGTGTTCCGAGGCGTCAGCATCGTGTTCGATGGCGTGCCGGTAGGGGGGGAAACCATCCAGGTCACGCCGCAGCCGAGCGAACAGAAGCAAGGCATCCTCGACACCATTGCCAAGCTGCGAATGGCGCTGGAGTCGGCGACTGACACGCCTGCAGGCAACCTGGATGTCCGCGATGCCGTTGCCGAAGCACTGACAAATCTTGACCACGGCATGGTCCGGGTCGACGCGGTGCAAGGGGATATTGGCGCGCGCCTCAACGTTGTCGAAACCACCCTCACCGACAACGAAGACGTGGGCCTGGTCAACCAGGCGGTGCAGGCAGAGTTGCGCGAGCTGGACTACCCCGAGGCGCTCTCACGCTTGTCGTTCCAGTCGATCATCCTGGACGCCGCCCAGCAGAGCTATGTGAAGATCAGCAGCCTGAACCTGTTCAACAACCTGCGCTGATGCCTTTGCTCCCCTCTCCCGCTGGTGGGGGAGGGGAGAGCCTACCCGTAGACACTCCCCATCCCCGCAGGAGTCAGCCTGCTGGCGAGGCTTTCCGCTGTGACGCAGTCAGTCGCCCAATTCCAGATCGCCACATGAGAAGCCTAAGTGCTTGTCAATAGTGGTGAATTAGGAAAAACGAAAAAAATCGCGAATTGCCCTAAAGGTCCGGATACCTGCGCCGATACAAATCACGAATGCGAACTTTAAGGGTGCCTGGGCACTGCCCACCCAAGGTCGCACGCTCAGGCAAACACGCAGTCCTCGGAGGACAACACCATGGCTTTGACTGTCAATACCAACATTGCGTCCCTCAATACCCAGCGCAACCTGAATACCTCGGCCAACGCCCTGTCCACCACCATGCAGCGCCTGTCCACCGGTAGCCGCATCAACAGTGCGAAGGACGATGCCGCCGGCCTGCAGATTTCCAACCGTATGACCAGCCAGATCAACGGCCTGGGCGTGGCGGTCCGCAACGCCAATGATGGTATCTCCCTGGCGCAGACTGCTGAAGGTGCCCTGCAGCAGTCCACCAACATCCTGCAGCGTATGCGTGACCTGTCCCTGCAATCCGCCAACGGCACCAACGATGAGTCCGACCGCAAAGCGCTGCAGAAAGAAGTCAGCACCCTGCAATCGGAACTGAATCGTATTGCCGAGACCACTACCTTCGGTGGTCGCAAGGTTCTGGACGGTTCCATGGCGAACGTGGACTTCCAGGTGGGCGCGAATGCGCGTGAAACCATCGGTGTCAATATCAAATCTGCAAGCGCGAACGACATCGGCTCGTTCACTATCAAGTCTTCCGGTACCGTGACCGGGAGTGCTGTGACTAATGCTGCAGCCGTTCCGGTCAGCGGACTGCCCGCAGTTGCTGCAGGTGCTTTGGTAATCACCGGTCCTGAAGGTCAGAAAGCTACACAATCCGCCGTTGCCGCTAACGGTTCTGCTCGTGATCTCGCAGCAGCCATCAATGAAGTCACCACGGATACTGGTGTTACTGCTCAGGCCAGCACCAAGGCTCAATTGAGTGGCCTGGCTGAAACCGGTGTGGTCAGCTTCACCCTGAAAGGTGCGAACTCGACGGCTATCAACATCGAGGCAACAATTGCCGACAGGACCGATCTGACCTCGCTGGCCAACGTGATCAATGCTCAGTCGGCATCCACGGGTATTGTCGCCGAGGCAAGCAAAGGTGACGGCAAGCTGACCCTGAGCAGCAAGGATGGTTACAACATTGAAATCGGTAACTTCCTTGTCGATAACGATGGCGCGGGTCAGGCAACGACCGACAGTATCGTGAGCGTGACAGCGTTTGATGAAAACGGTGACGCGGCCAATACCGAGGTGCTGAACGAATCGGGTGGTACCGATGCTTTCGACTCGACTACTGTCGTTGGCAACTTCACCATGTCGGCCCTGGGTAACTTCAGTGTCACTGGCTCCGCAACGACCTACATTGCGGCGGCGGATGTCAACTCCAAGCAATCCGCCGTAAGCGCCATCGATATCTCCTCCGAAAGCGGTGCTCAAGACGCGATTTCGGTCATCGACAGCGCCCTGGCGCAGATCGACGAGGTTCGCTCTGGCCTCGGTGCTGCGCAGAACCGTTTCGAGAACACCATTTCCAACCTGCAGAACGTTCAGGAAAACGTGTCGGCCGCTCGCGGTCGTATCAAGGACACTGACTACGCTGCCGAAACTGCGAACCTGAGCAAGAACCAGATCCTCCAACAAGCTGGCACCGCAATCCTGGCCCAGGCGAACCAGTTGCCGCAGGCTGTACTGAGCCTCCTGCAGTAAGCCTGGACGAGGGTTAGCTCGTAAACGTGGGGGGAAGCGCAGTGCGCTTCCCCCTTCTTGCCTTGGGAGGTGAAAAGATGGATATCGGAACACTGAATAGCGTGACTGGACTCGTTCCTGTGACGCGGCTTTCCACTGCGGATCCATCGGCCAGTACCCATGGGGGGGTGAACCCTGATCAGCTGTTGAAGGATAGCGATGAGGCACGTGAGACAGTTGGTCTGAAGCCGGTTGAGGAAGCTATTTCCAGTATTCAGGAGTTCGTGCAGACCATCCGCCGCAATCTCGCTTTCTCCATGGACGAAGTCAGCGGGCGAGTTGTGGTTAAGGTGACTGACTCTGCCTCGGGCGAAGTGATTCGCCAGATCCCCTCTGAAGATGCGCTCAAGCTTGCAGAGAGCTTGTCCGAAGTGCGCAGCCTCCTGTTCAGGGCGGAGGCATAGCCGATCACCGGACCGCCAGAGAGATCACCGGCACGTTTCTTGATAGGGGTTGGTTTCAGAGATTTGTACGTCAAAGCATTGGCGAGGTTTAGGTCATGGCAGGAATAACGGGCATCGGCTCGGGTATGGATATCGACAGCATCGTGACGGCTTTGGTGAACGCTGAGAAGGCGCCCAAGGAGGCACAGCTGGCCCGCCTTGAAAAATCGGCTACTGAGAAGTTTTCAGCCATTGGCCAGTTCAAGAGCGCGATCGGTGATTTTCAGACAGCCCTCAAGGATCTCAACTCCGCCACGCTATTCGAAAAACGTACAGCCAGCTCCAGCAATGCCACGCTGGCAACGGCCACTGCCACCAAAAGCGCGGTTTCCGGTAGCTACCAGCTAACCGTAGAGAGTTTGGCCACTGCCAGCAAAGTTGCGACCAAGGCTGTGGCAGATGATTACGTTGCAGGTGGTAACGGCAGCTTGACCATCAAGTTGGGTGCCGATGATGCGGGTGTGTCGGTGAACGTGGCTGCTGGCGACTCCCTGACCAAAATTCGTGACTCGATCAATGCTGCGCTCGGTAGTAAGGGCATTTCTGCCAATATCGTCCGCAATCCCGCGGATGGCGCGTCACGTCTGGTGCTTAGCGGAAAGGAAACAGGCGATGGGCAAGATATCTATATCGAATCTTCCACCGCTGCTTTGGATGACTTCAAAATCGGTTCGATTGACTACAGCGACCCGGCCAATCCAGTTGGAAGCATGGCATCGCTCGATACTGCTAGCTCAAGCAGCAGCGGCTTCATTACCCAGGCCAAGGATGCTGTATTCACCATTGACGGCCTGTCGCTGAAAAGCGCCAGCAATACCGTGTCGGATGCGATCCCCGAGGTCACTCTCAATCTTCTTTCTGCAGAACCTGGCAAAAAGTTCTCGGTTACCGTCGATCAAGACCGAACGGGTGTTAAGTCGAACATCAAGAAGTTCGTCGACGCGTACAACAAGATGATGGGCGTGTCGAAGTCGCTAACCTCCGTCGTCTCGGTTGGCGAAGGCAAGGCGCCTGTTGCGGGGGCGTTGGTGGGTGATTCGTCAGTGCGCTCATTGATTAGCACCGTGCGTAACGAGCTTGTGAGACCGGCCGAGCAGGACGGGGTCCGGATTCTGGCTGATCTGGGGATCACCACGCAGAATGACGGCACGCTAAAGATCAATGACACCAAGCTCGACAAAGCGCTGAGTGAGAACTTCGAGTCTGTAGCGGGATTCTTTACTGGCGATACCGGGCTGATGAGCCGCCTGAATGGCAAGGTGGAAGGGTTTACCCAGACTGGCGGCATTCTCGAGCAGCGCCTCAGTGGATTGCAGGAGACGCTGACGTCTGTCGATAAGCAGCGCGAATCCCTCACTCTGCGTATCCAGCAGATTCAAACGCGTCTCTACAAGCAATTCAACGCAATGGATAGCTTGGTTGGTCAGTTGAATCAGACCAGCGACCGGCTTGCACAAGCCCTTAGCAATCTTCCTGGTGTAGTGAAAAAGGAAAGCTGATGAATAGTCCGATCGATACCTACAAACAGGTCAAGACCAGTCAGGAAGTCACCCCCTACCGAGCGGTGCAGCTGTTGCTGGAAGGTGCGCTGGAACGCCTTTCCCTGGCCCGTCACGGCCTGGAAACCGGCAACCCTGAAGTGCGCGGGCTGGCGGTCGGCTCCACCCTCAGCATCATCGGTGTGCTCCAGGCCAGCCTGGACAAGCAGCTTGGTGGCGAGATTGCCGATAACCTCGATGCGCTGTACGACTACATGACCCGCCGGCTCGCCAGCGTGTCCCTGGACAACTCGCCGCGCCCCATCGACGAGGTCGAGGCGTTGCTGCTGGAGATCAAGCAGGCCTGGGATTCCATCGGCCCGGAAGTGGGTGCGCCGGTCGCCGCAGAAATTTCCTGATTTCTGCAAAGGTGCGAGCTAAAGCTCTCGCTGGTGCTGCCGATACCTTGGGTATCACAGCCCGACACATGAGCGAGAGCGAACATGAACGCGATGGCGGCCCTCAAGCAGTATCAGTCCGTTAATACCCAGGCCCAGGCCGTGGATGCCAGCCCCCATCGGCTGATCCAGATGCTCATGGAAGGCGGCCTGACTCGCCTTGCCCAGGCCCGTGGTGCCATCGAGCGCGGTCAGCCGGCGCAAAAAGGCGAGCTGATCGGCAAGGCTATCGCTATCATTGGCGGCCTGCGTGATGGCCTGAACTTCGAGCAGGGTGGCGAAATCGCCGCCAACCTCGACTCACTCTACGAGTACATGGTGTCCCGCCTACTCGAAGCGAACCTGAAAAGCGACGCTGCGCTAGTGGATGAAGTGGCAGGGTTGCTGCGCAACGTAAAAACCGGATGGGATGGCATCGCCCAGTGATGCCTTCCGGGTTGGCAGGAGAGTTCCAATGAATGCATCAGTCCAGCGTCTAGAGGTCACAGGCGTGGCCCTGCGCGAAGCGCTGGCCCGCCAGGACTGGGCGGCCATCGGTGAGCTGGACCAGCTCTGCCGCCAGGCCGTCGATGACGCCATGGTCGATGCCAGCGACGACACCGAGCAACTCGGTAGCCGTCTGCAGGAGCTGCTGGCGCTTTACCAGGAGTTGGTCTCGATTTGCCAGGCCGAGCGGCAGCGCATCGCCAGTGAACTGATCCAGCTCAACCAGTCCCAGCAAGGCGCCAAGGTCTACAAGCTATTTGGCTGATGGCCAGGTGATGCTCTTCTGATATCAGTTCGATACTGCCCCGACAACCGCTTAGCCATTCCGTCGGCCAGACCAAAAAAAGCACGCCATAAAATTGACTCGGCAAAGGTTTTTCACTTTACTAGTGGCCAATTGCCGGTCAACTCCGATCCAGGGATGCACCGTCTGCCCATGCGCTGCGAAACGCGGCGTTCAGCCCTAAAAGCAAGAACCAGACAATGTGGCGTGAAACCAAGATTCTGCTGATCGACGACAATAGCGATCGCCGCCGCGATTTTGCGGTGATCCTGAATTTCCTCGGGGAAGAGTACCTGTCCTGTGCCAGCGATGATTGGCGCGACGCAACCGATTCCCTGAGCGCCAGCCGCGACGTCCTGTGCGTCATGCTGGGCGAGGTGAACGCCAAGGGCGGCACGCTGGAACTGATCAAGCAACTGCTGGCCTGGGACGAGTTCCTGCCGGTGTTGCTGATCGGCGATCAGATCCAGGTGGAATGGCCTGAAGACCTGCGCCGCCGCCTGTTGGCCAGCCTGGAAATGCCGCCCAGCTACAACAAGCTGCTCGATTCCCTGCACCGCGCCCAGGTCTACCGCGAAATGTATGACCACGCGCGCGAGCGTGGCCGTCAGCGTGAGCCCAACCTGTTTCGCAGTCTGGTCGGCACCAGCCGTGCCATCCAGCAGGTGCGGCAGATGATGCAGCAGGTGGCCGATACGGATGCCAGCGTGCTGATCCTCGGCGAGTCCGGCACCGGCAAGGAAGTCGTGGCGCGCAACCTTCACTACCATTCCAAGCGCCGTGAAGCGCCGTTCGTGCCGGTCAACTGCGGTGCCATTCCGGCGGAATTGCTGGAAAGCGAACTCTTCGGCCATGAGAAGGGCGCCTTCACCGGCGCCATCACCAGCCGGGCCGGGCGCTTCGAGCTGGCCAACGGCGGCACCCTGTTCCTGGACGAGATCGGCGACATGCCGCTGCCGATGCAGGTCAAGCTGCTGCGCGTGCTGCAGGAACGCACCTTCGAGCGGGTCGGCAGCAACAAGACGCAGAATGTGGACGTGCGCATCATCGCCGCGACCCACAAGAATCTCGAGCAGATGATCGAGGCCGGCAGCTTCCGCGAAGACCTCTACTACCGCCTCAACGTTTTCCCCATCGACATGGCGCCGCTGCGTGAGCGAGTGGAAGACATTCCGCTGCTGATCAACGAGCTGATTTCGCGGATGGAGCATGAGAAGCGCGGTTCCATCCGCTTCAACTCCGCCGCCATCATGTCCCTGTGCAACCACGATTGGCCGGGCAACGTCCGTGAGCTGGCCAACCTCGTCGAGCGCATGGCGATCATGCATCCGTACGGCGTCATCGGCGTCAGCGAGCTGCCGAAGAAGTTCCGCCATGTCGACGACGAGGACGAGCAGCTCAAGGCCAGCCTGCGCGAGGAAATCGAGGAGCGTTCGGCCATCGGTGCCGGCCTGCCTGGTGTCAGTGCTCCCGCGCTGCTGCCGCCGGAAGGTCTGGACCTCAAGGACTACCTCGGTAACCTCGAGCAGGGCCTGATCCAGCAGGCGCTGGACGATGCATCCGGCGTGGTGGCCCGTGCGGCCGAGCGCCTGCGCATCCGTCGTACCACCCTGGTGGAGAAGATGCGCAAGTACGGCATGAGCCGTCGCGACGAGGAATTGGCGGAAGAATAATTCCGTTTTTTCCAAGTCATTGTTTTGTAAGGATTAAATTTTAGGCACGGGTATTGCTTTATCTCCCTCGACCGACCGTCTGCTGACGGTCGATGGAGCGAGAGAAGAGCATGAGCCAAGTCGTCCCCCCCGCACAGAACGCGGAAACCGCCCCCGCCGAACACGCCAGCCGCGCAGGCCTTGAACAGGCCTTTGCGCTGTTCAATCAGATGTCGACGCAGCTGAGCGAGTCCTACAGCATGCTGGAGGCGCGGGTCACTGAGCTGAAGGGCCAACTGGCCCTGGTCAGTGCCCAGCGCATGCAGGAGCTGGCGGAGAAGGAACGTCTGGCCAACCGCCTGCAGAGCCTGCTGGACCTGCTGCCTGGCGGCGTCATCGTGATCGATGGTCAGGGCGTGGTGCGTGAAGCCAATCCGGTGGCACGCGGCCTGCTTGGCCAGCCCCTGGCCGGCATGCTCTGGCGTGAAGTGATCGCCCGCAATTTCGCTCCCCGCGAAGACGACGGCCACGAGATCTCCCTCAAGAATGGCCGCCGGCTTTCCATCGCCACTCGCTCCCTCAATGGCGAGCCGGGGCAACTGGTCCTCCTTACCGACCTGACGGAAACCCGTCGCCTGCAGGATCAGCTCGCTCGCCACGAACGTCTTTCCGCCCTGGGGCGCATGGTCGCCTCACTGGCTCATCAGATCCGCACGCCGCTCTCGGCCGCCTTGCTCTATGCCGGCCACCTGACCCAGCAGGTCCTGCCGACGGATCAACAGCAACGCTTCGCCGGTCGCCTCAAGGAGCGCCTGCACGAACTGGAACACCAGGTTCGCGACATGCTGGTGTTCGCCCGCGGCGACCTGCCTCTGCCGGACCGCCTGGCGCCGTCAGCGCTGTTTGGGGCGCTGCGCGCTTCGGCCGAATCCCATGTACAAGGCCAGCACGTTCGCTGGCAGTGCGACCTGGCCGGGGGCGAGTTGTTGTGCAACCGAGACACCCTGGTCGGGGCGTTGCTCAACCTGATCGAAAACGCGAACCAGGCCGCCGGTCGCAACCTGCGGCTGAAGGTGCATCTCTACCGGCGTGGCGGTGAGCTGCGCCTGACCATCAGCGACAACGGCCCCGGAGTCGATGCCATCACCCTGGCGCGCCTGGGCGAACCCTTCTTCACCACCAGGACCACCGGGACCGGCCTCGGACTGGCGGTGGTCAAGGCGGTGGCGCGTGCCCACCAGGGCGAGTTGCGGCTGCGCTCGCGGCCTGGCCGCGGTACGTGCGCCACCCTGGTCTTGCCGCTGATTCCCGCGGCTCAGTCGGTTACACAGGAGTAAAGGACGATGACTGCCAAAATTCTGCTGGTCGAAGACGACCGCGCCCTGCGAGAGGCCCTGGCGGACACCCTGTTGATCGGTGGCTACGACTTCCGTGCGGTGGACTGCGCCGAGGCTGCCCTGGTGGCGCTGGGCGAGGAGCCTTTCGGCCTCATGGTCAGCGACGTCAACATGCCCGGCATGGACGGTCACCAGTTGCTGGCGATCGTGCGTCGGCGTTACCCGCAATTGCCCGTGCTTCTGATGACCGCCTTTGGCGCCGTAGAGCGCGCGGTAGAAGCCATGCGCCAGGGCGCGGCCGACTATCTGGTGAAGCCCTTCGAGCCCAATACCTTGCTGGATCTGGTGGCGCGCCATGCGCTCGGTCGTGTGGCCCAGTCCGCCAGTGGCGGTCCGGTGGCGCTGGAGCCGGCGAGCCGTCAGTTGCTCGAACTGGCTGCGCGGGTCGCGCGCAGTGATTCCACCGTGCTGATCTCGGGCGAGTCCGGTACGGGCAAGGAAGTGTTGGCGCAGTACATCCACCAGCAGTCGAACCGCGCCTCTGGCCCCTTCATCGCCATCAACTGCGCGGCCATTCCGGACAACATGCTCGAGGCCACCCTGTTCGGTCATGAGAAGGGGGCCTTCACCGGGGCGGTTGCCAGCGCGCCGGGCAAGTTCGAGCTGGCCGACGGTGGCACCATCCTGCTCGACGAGATTTCCGAAATGCCGTTGGGCCTGCAAGCCAAGTTGCTGCGCGTGCTGCAGGAGCGCGAAGTGGAGCGGGTGGGTGCGCGTCGGCCGATCAACCTCGATATCCGCGTACTTGCCACCACCAACCGGGACCTCGCCGGCGAAGTCGCGGCCGGGCGATTCCGCGAAGACCTGTACTACCGCCTCTCGGTGTTCCCGCTGGCCTGGCGTCCGCTGCGTGAGCGTCCGGCGGACATCCTGCCCCTGGCTGAGCGCCTGCTGGGCAAGCACGTCAAAAAAATGAATCATGCTGCCGTGCGCTTCTCCAATGAGGCCCAGGCTGCCCTGCTGGCGCATGGCTGGCCGGGCAACGTGCGTGAACTGGATAACGCTGTGCAGCGCGCGCTGATCCTGCAGCAGGGAGGGCTGATCCAGCCGCACGACCTCTGCCTGACTTCGCCCATTGGCATGGCCCTGGCGCCGGTTCCGTCGCCCGCCCCGGTGGTCGCGTTGCCGCTGGCCAGCGCTCCTGTCGAGGCGCCCAGCGCCTTGGGCGATGACCTGCGTCGACATGAGTTCCAGATGATCATTGACACCCTGCGTTCCGAGCGCGGCCGCCGTAAGGAAGCCGCCGAGCGCCTGGGCATCAGCCCGCGCACCCTGCGCTACAAGCTGGCCCAGATGCGCGATGCCGGCATGGATGTCGAGGCTTATCTCTACGCCAGCTGAGGGAGAGTCCGTAGGATGGGGCGGGCGGCGTTCCGCTCCACCCATCCTGCGCACTTTACCTAGGAGCGAGCTCTGCTCGCGAACAGCCCGAGCGCGATCTTTCGCGAGCAGAGCTCGCTCCTACAAATCCAGAGCCCCCCCAAAACACCCGTCCCTGAGCTTTTGGCACCCTTGTTGCAGATACCCCTTCATCGGACCGCGTAGCGTCAAAAAATCGCGGCAGTTGGAGGAATGTGATGACCCAGGGTGTTGAGTTCAATCGCCTGATGTTGGAAATGCGAGCCATGCAGATGGATGCCATGGCCCGTGCCAAGCCTGCCCCCGAAGCAGCCCCTGAGGCCGGTGTGCCGAGCTTCGCCGACATGCTCGGCAAGGCGGTCAACAAGGTCGCGGATACCCAGAAGGTTTCCACTGAAATGGCCACCGCATTCGAGGTCGGCCAGAAAGGTGTGGACCTTACCGACGTCATGATCGCGTCGCAGAAAGCCAGCGTTTCGTTCGAGGCCATGACCCAGGTGCGTAACAAACTGGTCCAGGCCTACCAAGACATCATGCAGATGCCGGTTTGAGGACGGATTGAGAAATGGCTGAAGCCGCTGTTGCAAAGGTCCCCGCCAAGGCAGACGCGCAAGGTGCGTCGGAAGAGAAGAAGCCGCTGTTCGGCTTGTCTTTCCTGGAAAACCTCTCGCAGATGAGCATGCTGCGTCAGGTCGGCCTGCTGGTCGGCCTGGCCGCCAGTGTCGCCATCGGTTTTGCCGTGGTGCTCTGGTCGCAGCAGCCGGACTATCGGCCGTTGTACGGCAGCCTGTCCGGGATGGACGCCAACCAGGTGGTGGAAGCCTTGGGTGCTGCGGACATCCCCTACAAGATCGAGCCCAACTCCGGCGCCTTGCTGGTGAAGTCCGACGATCTGGCCCGCGCCCGCATGAAGCTCGCCGCCGCCGGCGTCACGCCCAGCGACAACACCGTCGGTTTCGAGATTCTCGACAAGGAACAGGGGCTTGGCACCAGCCAGTTCATGGAGGCCACGCGCTACCGCCGGGGCCTGGAAGGCGAGCTGGCCCGCACCATTTCCAGCCTGAACAACGTCAAGGGTGCCCGTGTGCACCTGGCGATTCCGAAGAGCTCGGTATTCGTTCGTGACGAGCGCAAACCGACGGCTTCCGTACTCGTCGAGCTTTATTCAGGCCGCGCCCTGGAGCCGAGTCAGGTGATGGCCATCGTCAACCTCGTGGCCACCAGCGTGCCGGAGCTGGCGAAGTCCCAGGTCACGGTCGTGGACCAGAAAGGCAACCTGCTGTCCGACCAGCAGGAGCTGTCCGAGCTGACCATGGCCGGCAAGCAGTTCGACTACACCCGGCGCATGGAGACCCTGTACACCCAGCGTGTGCATAGCATCCTGCAGCCGGTTCTGGGCAATGGCCGCTACAAGGCGGAAGTTTCCGCAGACGTGGACTTCAGCGCCGTCGAATCCACGTCCGAGATGTTCAATCCGGACCAGCCGGCCCTGCGCAGCGAGCAGAAGCTCGCCGAAGAGCGGCAGAACAACGGCGGCCCGCAGGGCGTACCCGGTGCGCTGTCCAACCAGCCGCCGGCGCCCGGCGCCGCCCCCCAGCAGGCCGCCGGTTCAGCGCCGGCCGGCGTACAGCCGGGTCAGCCGCTGCTGGATGACAACGGCCAGCAGATCATCGACCCGGCCACCGGCAAGCCGATGCTCGCGCCGTACCCCACCGACAAGCGTGACCAGACCACCCGCAACTTCGAGCTGGACCGTTCCATCAGCTACACCAAGCAGCAGCAGGGCCGCCTGCGCCGGCTTTCCGTCGCGGTGGTGCTGGACGATCAGGTCAAGCTGGACCCGCAGACGGGCGAAGCCAGCCGAGTGCCCTGGAGCGCCGACGAGATCGCCCGCTTCACCCGGCTGGTGCAGGACTCGGTGGGCTATGACGCCAGCCGTGGCGACAGCGTCAGCGTGATCAACACCGCATTCTCGACCGACACTGGCGAAGAAATCATCGACATTCCGTTCTACACCCAGCCCTGGTTCTGGGATGTGGTGAAGCAGGTGCTGGGCGTGCTCTTCATCCTGGTGCTGGTGTTCGGTGTGTTGCGTCCGGTGCTGAACAACATCAGTGGCACGAACAGGGCCAGGGAACTGGACGGTGGCCGCGGCGGCGACGTCGAACTGGGCGAGATGGGACTGTCTGGCGAGCTGTCGGATGACCGCGTCAGCCTGGGTGGTCCGCAAAGCATTCTCCTGCCCAGCCCGAGCGATGGGTATGATGCGCAGCTCAACGCCATCAAGAACCTGGTAGCCGAAGATCCGGGCCGCGTGGCCCTGGTCGTCAAAGAGTGGATCAACGCCGATGAGTGAGAATCGCGTCCAAGCCAAGCTGAACAAGGTCGACAAGGCCGCCATTCTGTTGCTGTCGCTGGGTGAGACTGACGCGGCCCAGGTGCTTCGCCACATGGGGCCGAAGGAAGTGCAACGGGTCGGCGTCGCCATGGCGCAGATGCGCAACATCCACCGCGAGCAGGTGGAGCAGGTGATGAGCGAGTTCGTCGAGATAGTCGGCGACCAGACCAGCCTGGGCGTCGGCGCCGATGGCTACATTCGCAAGATGCTCACCCAGGCCCTGGGCGAGGACAAGGCCAACAACCTGATCGACCGCATTCTCCTGGGCGGCAGCACCAGTGGCCTGGACAGCCTGAAGTGGATGGAACCGCGCGCCGTGGCCGATGTGATCCGCTACGAGCACCCGCAGATCCAGGCGATAGTGGTCGCCTACCTCGACCCGGACCAGGCGGCCGAAGTGCTCAGCCATTTCGACCATAAGGTGCGCCTGGATATCGTCCTGCGCGTCTCGTCGCTCAACACCGTGCAGCCGTCCGCGCTCAAGGAACTCAACCTGATCCTTGAGAAGCAGTTCGCCGGCAACGCCAGTACCACCCGCACCACGATGGGCGGCGTGAAGCGCGCGGCCGACATCATGAACTTCCTCGACAGCTCGGTCGAAGGCCAGCTGATGGACTCTATCCGTGAAGTGGATGACGACCTCTCGACCCAGATCGAAGACCTGATGTTCGTCTTCGACAACCTCGCCGATGTCGACGACCGCGGTATCCAGGCGCTGCTGCGCGAGGTCTCCTCCGACGTGCTGGTGCTGGCCCTCAAGGGCTCGGACGACGCCATCAAGGAAAAGGTCTTCAAGAACATGTCCAAACGTGCCGCCGAACTGCTGCGCGACGACCTGGAAGCCAAGGGGCCGGTCCGCGTCAGCGACGTGGAGTCGGCGCAGAAGGAAATCCTCACCATCGCCCGCCGCATGGCCGAAGCCGGGGAAATCGCCCTCGGTGGCAAGGGCGGCGAAGAAATGATCTGAGGCGCAACCCATGGGCAACAAGGAACAGGCAAGCGAGCTGATCCGCGCCAAGGACGTCAACGCCTTCGATCGCTGGTCGCTGCCCAGCTTCGACCCGGACGCTCCCGCGCCCGTCGAGCAGGAAGAGGCGCCGGTCGAGACGGCATCCGCCCCCGAGCCTGAGCCGCAGATCGAGGAGGTCCCGGTCGAGGACGTCAAGCCGCTGACGCTGGACGAACTCGAGGCCATCCGCCAGGACGCCTACAACGAAGGCTTTGCCACCGGCGAGCGCGACGGCTTCCATGCCGGCCAGCTCAAGGCCAGGCAGGAAGCCGACGCGGCTATCAACGCCCGCCTGGCCCAGCTCGACACCCTGATGGGCCAACTGCTGGAGCCCATTGCCGAGCAGGACCGGCAGATCGAGGAATCCCTGGTGCACCTCACCAGCCTGATCACCCGTCAGGTGATCCAGCGTGAGCTGCGCCTGGACTCCAGCCAGATCCGCCATGTCCTGCGCGAGGCGCTGAAACTGCTGCCCATGGGGGCAGGCAACGTGCGCATCCATATCAACCCGCAGGACTTCGAGCAGGTGAAGTTGCTGCGTGAGCGCCACGAAGAAAGCTGGCGCATTCTCGAAGACGAATCCCTGGAACCTGGTGGTTGCCGGGTCGAGACGGAGCATTCGCGCATCGACGCCAGCATCGAGACGCGCCTGAGCCAGGCCATGAAGCAGCTCTTCGAGCAGCAGCGCGAACAGAAGGTCCATCCACCGTCGGCCGACCTGGTCGTGGACCTGGAAGCCCAGGACAGCCTCGACCATGCGTATTGAACGGGCCAGCTTCGCCAAGCGCCTGGCGGGCTACAACGACGTCATCGATCTACCCTCGCAACCCCTGGTGGAGGGCCGCCTGCTGCGCATGGTGGGCCTCACGCTGGAAGCCGAAGGTCTGCGTGCGCCGGTGGGCAGCCGCTGCCTGGTGATCAACGACGACAGCTATCACCCGGTGCAAGTGGAAGCCGAAGTGATGGGCTTTTCCGGCAGCAAGATCTACCTGATGCCGGTGGGCAGCCTGTCCGGCATTGCGCCGGGCGCCCGCGTGGTGCCGTTGCCGGATACCGGCCGCCTGCCCATGGGCATGTCCATGCTCGGCCGTGTGCTGGATGGCGCCGGCCGTGCCCTGGATGGCAAGGGCGGAATGAGGGCGGAGGATTGGGTGCCGATGGATGGTCCCACCATCAACCCGCTGAAACGTCACCCCATCAGCGAGCCCCTGGACGTGGGCATCCGCTCGATCAATTCACTGCTCACGGTGGGACGCGGCCAGCGCCTTGGCCTGTTCGCCGGTACCGGCGTGGGCAAGAGCGTGTTGCTGGGCATGATGACCCGCTTCACCGAAGCGGAAATCATCGTGGTCGGCCTGATCGGTGAACGGGGCCGCGAGGTGAAGGAATTCATCGAGCACATCCTTGGCGAGGAAGGTCTCAAGCGCTCGGTGGTCGTCGCCTCCCCGGCGGACGATGCGCCGCTGATGCGCCTGCGTGCCGCGATGTACTGCACCCGTATCGCCGAATACTTCCGCGACAAGGGCAAGAACGTCCTGTTGCTGATGGATTCCCTGACCCGTTTCGCCCAGGCCCAGCGCGAAATCGCTCTGGCCATCGGCGAGCCGCCAGCGACCAAGGGTTATCCACCGTCGGTGTTCGCCAAGCTGCCGAAGCTGGTAGAGCGTGCCGGTAATGCGGAGCAGGGCGGTGGTTCGATCACCGCCTTCTACACCGTGCTTTCCGAAGGCGATGACCAACAGGACCCGATCGCGGACGCCGCGCGGGGCGTGCTCGACGGCCACTTCGTGCTGTCTCGTCGCCTGGCCGAGGAGGGGCACTACCCGGCCATCGACATTGAAGCCTCCATCAGCCGGGTCATGCCTCAGGTGGTCAGCCCTGACCACATGAAGCTCGCCCAGCGCTTCAAGCAGCTCTGGTCGCGTTACCAGCAGAGCCGCGACCTGATCAGCGTCGGTGCCTACGTTGCCGGCGGCGATCCGGACACCGATCTTGCCATCGCCCGCCAGCCGGCCATGAGCGCCTTCCTGCGGCAGGGCCTGGACGAAAGCGAGCGCCTGACCCAGAGCGCCCAGCGCCTGGCGGCCTCCCTCGGCGTCCAGGGCTGATAGCGCATGTCCCGTAGTCGCGCAGCGCGCCTGGCACCCGTCGTTGAAATGGCCGAGCGCACCGAACGCGAGGCGGCGCGCATGCTCGGGCGTTGCCAAGGCCAACTGACCCAGGCTGAAATGAAGCTCGGCGAGCTGGAGCGCTACCGCTCCGACTACCAGCAGCAGTGGATCGAGGAAGGTCGACGTGGAGTCTCCGGCCAGTGGCTGATGAACTACCAGCGCTTCCTGTCCCAACTGGAATCCGCCATTGGCCAGCAGATGCAGAGCGTCAAATGGCACCGCGACAACCTCGACAAGGCCCGCGCAGCCTGGCAGAAACACCACGCGCGCCTGGAAGGGCTGCGCAAGCTGGTGCAGCGCTATCTCGACGAGGCCCGCGCGGCGGAAGACAAGCGCGAGCAGAAGCTGCTGGACGAACTGGTCCAGCGCCTGCCCGCCAGAGGTGAGGAGTAGGGGCGCCGCGCGTTCGCACCACTCGAACAGCGCAAGAATCCCGGTGCGCGCAGCGCACCCTACGCTTGCGAGCGAATGCATTCTTCAGCGCGTCATCTCAGAACCATAAATTCTGCTGTGGCGCCGCTTTCCAGTTGCCCTGCCTCAAGGGGGGTGCTAAATCTTCTCCACGCGCATTCCGAACTTGAACAAGGAGCTTTGCATGGCCATCACTTCGATGCCCTCCGACGATGGGCAGGAGCTGACCATCTACATCCAGGGACGATTCGATTTCGGCGCCCACCAGGAGTTCCGCGACGCCTATGAGCGCGTCAACGCCACGCCCAAGCGCTACGTCGTGGACCTGAAGGGCACCACCTATCTCGACAGTTCCGCCCTTGGCATGCTGCTCCTGCTGCGTGACCACGCCGGTGGCGAGCGTGCGCAGATCCGTCTGGCCAACTGCAACCCCGACGTTCGCAAGATCCTCGCCATCTCCAATTTCGAACAACTGTTCCAGATCGCCTGAGGCCCTGCGCCATGCCGTCGCCGCTCACGATCCTGATTGCCGAGGACAACGCGGCGGACAGGCTGCTGTTGTCGACCATCGTCAATCGCCAGGGCCACCGCGCCCTGACTGCTGCCAACGGCCGTGAGGCCGTGGCGCTGTTCCAGCAGGAACAACCGCAACTGGTTCTGATGGACGCCTTGATGCCGGAGATGGATGGCTTCGAGGCGGCCCGCCGCATCAAGCAGCTGGCGGGTGAGGCCCTGGTGCCGATCATCTTCCTCACCTCGCTCACCGAGAACGAAGCGCTGGTGCGCTGCCTGGAGGCGGGTGGCGACGACTTCCTCGCCAAGCCCTACAACCGGGTCATTCTCGAGGCCAAGATCAAGGCCCTGGACCGCCTGCGCCGGCTGCAGGACACCGTGCTGCAGCAGCGCGACCTGATCGCCCGGCACAACGAGCACCTGGTCACCGAGCAGCGGGTGGCCAAGGCGGTGTTCGACAAGGTGGCTCACTCCGGTTGCCTCAGCGCACCGAACATCCGCTATCTGCAATCGCCCTACGCGCTGTTCAACGGCGATCTGCTGCTGGCGGCCTACAAGCCGTCGGGCGGCATGCACGTGCTGCTGGGCGATTTCACCGGTCACGGGTTGCCGGCGGCGATAGGCGCCATGCCCCTGGCTGAAGTGTTCTACGGCATGACCGCCAAGGGTTATGCGATGGCCGACATCCTGCGGGAGATGAACGCCAAGCTGAAACGCATCCTGCCGGTGGGCGTGTTCTGCTGTGCCACCTTCCTCAACCTGAGCTTCCAGCGGCGGATGGTCGAAGTGTGGAACGGCGGCCTTCCCGAGGGTTACCTGCGTCGCGCCTACGGCGGCGAACGGGTGCCCCTGGTGTCGCGTCACCTGCCGCTGGGTGTGCTTGACCAGGGCAGCTTCAATGCGCATTTCGAGGCCTACCCCATTGAGACCGGGGACCGCATCTTCCTGGTCTCCGACGGCGTGCTGGAGACCCGCAATGACAGCGACGAAGTGTTCGGCGACCAGCGCCTGCGTGCGGTGTTCGACGCCAACAGTGACGGCAATCGGCTGTTCGATGAAATCCAGCTGGCGTTGAGCGCCTTCCGTGGTCATGCCCAGGATGACGTGAGCATGATCGAAGTGCGCATGCTCGATGACTCCAACGAGCGCGCCAAGCTGGCGTTCACCGACAGCGGCCAGTCCAGTGCGCTGGACTGGTCGGCGTCCTTCGAATTCCGTGCCCAGACCCTCAAACGCTTCAATCCCTTGCCGTTCCTCCTGCAGTTGCTGCTGGAGGTCCAGGGGCTGCGCGACCAGGGCGGCGCCCTCTATACCGTGCTTGCCGAGCTCTACTCCAATGCACTGGAGCACGGGGTGCTGGGGCTGGATTCGTCCCTCAAGCGCAATGCCGAAGGTTTCGCCCGCTACTACCGGGAACGGACCGAGCGTCTGGGCGGGCTGGAAGAAGGGTACGTGCGGTTCAACCTGCAACTGGTCCCCGAAGGCCGGGGAGGGCGGTTGCTGGTCCAAGTGGAGGACAGTGGCAAGGGCTTCGATCTAGGGGCGGCGCTCGCGTCGGCGCCGGAAACGGGCAGCCTGTGCGGTCGTGGCCTGACGCTGGTCAGCCAGCTCGCGGCGCGTTGTGAGCCTGCCGAGGATGGCAACGGCATACAGGTCGAGTTCCGCTGGCCGGTTCAGGCATAATTTTCGAACCTTCACCACGGGGAGCAACGGGTTTGTCAGATATCCATCTCGACCATTCGGTGCTGTCTGCACTGCGGGATGTCATGGAAGACGAGTTTCCCGTCCTGCTGGACACCTTCCAGGCAGACTCTGCGGAGCGCATGCGCCAGATCCAGCAGGCGTACGCGCAGGCGGACTGCCAGGCCTTGCGCCTGGCCGCCCACAGTTTCAAGGGCAGCTGCAGCAATATGGGCGCGCCCGTACTGGCGGGCCTGTGCAAGCAGCTGGAAGATATCGCCCATCGCGAGCAGCTCGCCGATGCGCCGGCCGTCATCCTGCAGATCGAGCGGGAATACCTTGTGGTTCGAAACTTGTTGCAGGACGAGCGCCGCGGCTTCTCCCTCTGAGCGGTCGTTCCTCCTTCCGGCCTGTATGTTGGCCCGCACCTTGCAGTCTCCCCGGCACGAATCAACCCGAGCGGAGAGTGCCCATGCCCGTTGCCCCCGATCTGCTTCTTCAGGCCAGGCCTGACGTGAAGCCGAAAGCACCGGCCGCAAAAGCCCCGGAAAAACCGGCGGAGACCAACAAGGGCGAGGCTTCCAGCTTCGCCCAGATGTACGCGAAAGAGCGCCAGGCCAAAGCCGCCGAGCGCAACGAGGCGGCTGCCAAACAGACCAAGGACAAGCCGGATGAAGCGGCAAGCCAGGACCAGCCGACGGCTGATCCTGCCGCCAGCCAGCCGGCCGTTGCCGATAGCGGCAAGCCCTTGCCGGCCGAAGAGGGCGAGGCCAGGGAAGCGTCCGAAGAGCCCGTGATGGACCCGCTGCTGCTCATGGCCATGACCGGCCAACTGCCGGCCGACAGTGCTGTGCCTGAAGCGGGCACTGAGTGGTTGCCCACTACTGCTCAGGTGAACAGCGCCGCGCCAGCGATCCTGAGTGAGGCCAGCCTGGACCCCGACCTGGACCCGCTCAGCGGCATGCCCGCGGTGAAGATGGCACTGGAGCAGGGGGCCCAGGCTGCCCAGGCGGCAGCCCAGCAGGTACAGAACACCACCCAAGCGGCGCAGACCGCGCCCACCGCCGACCAGGACTTCGCCAGTGCGCTGGCGGCGTTTGCCGACCAGCCCCTGGAAGCGGCTGAGGGCAAGCTGGAAACCAGCCTGGCTTCCACCGAGCTCTCGGTCGAGCTGGCCGATGGCCTCGGGGAGAACAAGGGCGAGGTGCGCAACGAACTGCTTGCCAGCCGCCTCAATGCCTTGAGCCAGGCCATCAGCCAGCAGACTGCCCAGGTCCAGCGCGCGTCGGCCCTGGTGCCAGGCCAGCCGGTAGCCATGCAGCAGGGGGGCTGGAGCGAGGCCGTGGTGGACCGCGTGATGTGGCTGTCCAGCCAGAACCTGAAGTCCGCCGAGATTCAGCTCGATCCACAGGAACTGGGACGTCTCGAAGTGCGGGTGAACATGACCCAGGACCAGACCCAGGTGACCTTCGCCAGCCCCAATGCCCACGTGCGTGATGCGCTGGAAGGGCAGATGCACCGCTTGCGCGACCTGTTCGCCCAGCAGGGCATGAATCAGCTGGACGTGAACGTCTCCGACCAGTCACTCAATCGTGGCTGGCAAGGGCAGGGCGGTGACGGCGAGCGCCGTTCCGCCGGGGGGCGCGCCGACTTCGGCGGTGGGGGTGATGAGGAGATCAGCGTGAGCCACAGCGAGATCCGCCCGTCCTCCGTCGGTGGTGATCGCGGGTTGGTGGATTACTACGCCTGACTTCGCTTTCCCTCTCCCCCAACCCCTCTCCCTGAAGGGAGAGGGGAGCTAGTCCGCACGCGCTCCAATCATCTTCTTTCAGAAGAACTCGGAGACTCCGACCAGATCGTAAACATCAGGCGCGAGTCACCCCTCTCCTCTTCAGGGAGAGGGGCCGGGGGAGAGGGAACCCCGTGACAGCCGCCCCCGACACTGGTATATCCGCAGCCCTGAAGCAATTGCCTCGGCAGCCGATTGGTCGGCGTTCTGGCATAACACTTGCTCATTCCCCTGGAAAGGCGGGGTAACCCCGCTCGGCGACGGATTATTGGCATGGCGAAGAAAGAAGCGAAGGCCCCGGCAGCGGGCGCTGCGGCAGGCGGCAAGAGCAAGCTGAAGCTCATCATCCTGGGCGTGGTCGCGTTGTTGCTGGCGATCGGCTTGTCTGTGGGGGCGACCTGGTTTTTCCTCAGTCGCGGCGATAAGTCCGCCGAGCCCGCCAAGGAAGAAGCCGCCGCCTCTGCACCGACCAAACAGCCCGCCCTCTACCAAGAGCTGGCACCAGCCTTTGTGGTCAACTTCAACCAGAACGGCCGCCAGCGCTACATGCAGGTGAGTGTCGCGCTGATGGCGCGCGACCAGGCCCAGATGGACGCGCTCAAGGTGCATATGCCGGTGCTGCGCAACAAGCTGGTCATGCTGTTCTCCGGCCAGAATTTCGAGACCCTGGCCACCCCGGTGGGCAAGGAAATGCTGCGTCAGCAGGCCACCGCCACCGTGCAGGAGCTGGCCAAGCAGGAGACCGGCGCGATGACGGTCGAGCAAGTGCTCTTCACCAACTTCGTATTGCAGTAGGCAAGGTACGACCATGGCTGTTCAAGACCTGCTGTCCCAGGACGAGATCGACGCGCTGCTTCACGGCGTCGATGACGGCCTGGTAGAAACCGAAACCGATGCAGACCCCTCCAGCGTCAAGAGCTATGACCTGACCAGCCAGGACCGCATCGTCCGGGGGCGCATGCCGACCCTGGAAATGATCAACGAACGATTCGCCCGCTACACCCGCATCAGCATGTTCAACCTGCTGCGTCGCTCGGCCGACGTGGCGGTGGGTGGCGTGCAGGTGATGAAGTTCGGCGAGTACGTTCACTCGCTCTACGTGCCCACCAGCCTCAACCTGGTGAAGATGAAGCCGCTGCGCGGTACTTCGCTGTTCATCCTCGACGCCAAGCTGGTGTTCAAGCTGGTGGACAACTTCTTCGGCGGCGACGGGCGTCACGCCAAGATCGAAGGGCGTGAGTTCACCCCGACCGAACTGCGCGTGGTGCGCATGGTGCTGGACCAGGCCTTCGTCGACCTGGCCGAAGCCTGGCATGCGGTAATGGATGTGAACTTCGAGTACATCAACTCGGAAGTGAACCCGGCGCTGGCCAACATCGTCAGCCCCAGTGAAGTGGTGGTGGTGTCCACCTTCCACATCGAACTGGACGGCGGCGGTGGCGACCTGCACATCACCATGCCCTATTCGATGATCGAGCCTATCCGCGAAATGCTCGACGCCGGCTTCCAGTCCGACGTCGACGACCAGGACGAACGCTGGATCAAGGCCCTGCGCGAGGACATCCTCGACGTCAGCGTGCCGGTGGGCGCCACCGTGGTTCGTCGCCAGCTGAAACTGCGGGACATCTTGCACATGCAGCCGGGTGATGTGATTCCGGTGGAGATGCCCGAACACATGATCATGCGCGCCAACGGCGTGCCGGCCTTCAAGGCCAAATTGGGATCGCACAAGGGCAACCTGTCCCTGCAAATCCTCGAGCCGATCGAACGCCAGCGCTGATTGCGCGTTATCCACGAATCCAGAGCCAGCCGAGGTCAACCGATGGCAAACGAAATGGACACTACCCCAGAAGAACAGGCCCTGGCCGATGAGTGGGCTGCGGCCCTGGCCGAGGCCGGTGATGCCAGCCAGGACGATATCGATGCGCTGATGAACCAGGGCTCCGCCGCCCCCAGTTCGCCACGTGCGCCCATGGAAGAGTTCGGCAGCGTACCCAAGGCCAGCGGCCCGGTGAGCCTGGACGGTCCCAACCTGGATGTGATCCTGGATATCCCGGTGTCCATCTCGATGGAAGTGGGCAATACCGACATCACCATCCGCAACCTGCTGCAGCTCAACCAGGGCTCGGTGATCGAGCTTGACCGCCTGGCCGGCGAGCCGCTGGACGTGCTGGTCAACGGCACCCTGATCGCCCATGGCGAGGTGGTGGTGGTCAACGAGAAGTTCGGTATCCGGCTGACTGATGTGATCAGCCCGAGCGAACGTATCAAGAAGCTGCGCTGAGTCCATGCGTCGTCTTCTTGTCGCGGGGCTGCTCCTGTTGCCCCTGGCCGGCTACGCCGCCGAACCCGCCGCAACCCCCGTTACTCCGGCTGCCGCAGCGACCCTGGCGGGCAGCGGCATGGCCGCGCAGCTCGGCCAGCTCGCCATCGGCCTGCTGCTGGTGGTGGGGCTCATCTTCCTGCTCGCCTGGCTGCTGCGCCGGGTGCAACAGCTCGGACCGCGAGGCGGCCAGGTGATCAAGCTAGTGGCCAGCCAGGCGCTGGGCCCGCGTGATCGGCTGGTGCTGGTGCAGGTGGGGGGTGAGCAGATCCTGCTGGGCATCAGCGCCGGACGTATCGCGCCGCTGCATGTGCTGAAAGAGCCCGTGCACCTGGCCGACGCCGAAGCCGCCAGCCCGGAATTCGCCCAACGCCTGATGGAACTGCTCGGCAAGGACAAGCATTGATGCCCCTGCACCGCCTTCTTATTGCACTGCTGCTGGCGCTGGCCGCGCCCCTGGCCCTGGGGGCCGACAATCCGTTGTCGATACCGGCCATCACGCTCTCCACCAATCCCGAAGGTCAGCAGGAGTACTCGGTAAGCCTGCAGATCCTGCTGATCATGACCGCGCTGAGCTTCATTCCGGCGTTCGTCATGCTGATGACCAGTTTCACCCGGATCATCATTGTCTTCTCCATCCTGCGCCAGGCGTTGGGCCTGCAGCAGACGCCGTCGAACCAGATCCTCGTCGGCCTGGCGCTGTTCCTGACGATGTTCATCATGGCGCCGGTGTTCGACCGGGTGAACCGTGACGCCCTGCAGCCTTATCTCAACGAGCAGCTGTCGGCGCAGGACGCGGTGGCCAAGGCAGAGGTGCCGATCAAGGACTTCATGCTGGCGCAGACCCGCGCCAGCGACCTGGAGCTGTTCATGCGCCTGTCCAAGCGTACCGACATCGCCAGCCCGGACGCCGCACCGCTGACCATCCTGGTCCCGGCCTTCGTTACGTCCGAGCTGAAAACGGCTTTCCAGATCGGCTTCATGATCTTCATTCCTTTCCTGGTCATCGACCTGGTGGTGGCCAGCGTGCTGATGGCGATGGGCATGATGATGCTGTCGCCGCTGATCATTTCCTTGCCGTTCAAAATCATGCTCTTCGTCCTGGTGGATGGCTGGGCGCTGATCATCGGCACCCTCGCCGGCAGCTTCGGCGGCGTATAGGAGGAGCCTCGCGATGACCCCGGAAGTCGCTGTCGACCTGTTCCGTGAGGCACTCTGGCTGACCTGCCTGATCGTCGGCATCCTGGTGGTGCCGAGCCTGGTAGTGGGGCTGATCGTGGCCATGTTCCAGGCCGCCACCCAGATCAACGAACAGACGCTCAGCTTCCTGCCGCGCCTGCTGGTGATGCTGCTCACCCTGATCTGGGCCGGTCCCTGGCTCACCCGCCAACTGATGGAGTACATCCAGGCGCTCTATCAGAACATCCCGTTGCTGATCGGCTGACGATGCTCGAGCTCAGCGACGCGCAGATCGGTGGCTGGGTCGGCAGTTTCCTGCTGCCGCTGTTCCGCATTGCCGCGTTATTGATGACCATGCCGATCATCGGTACTCAACTGGTTCCGACCAGGGTTCGCCTCTACCTGGCGCTGGCCATCGCCGTCGTCCTGGTGCCGACGCTGCCGCCGATGCCGCAGGTCGATGCCATCAACCTGCGCAACATCCTGCTGGTGGGTGAGCAGATACTGATCGGTGCCTTGCTCGGTTTCGTGCTGCAACTGTTCTTCCACGCCTTCGTCATCGCCGGGCAGATCATCTCCATCCAGATGGGCCTGGGCTTCGCCTCCATGGTCGACCCCACCAACGGCGTTTCGGTGCCGGTGCTCGGGCAGTTCTACCTGATGCTGGTGACCCTGCTGTTCCTTTCCATGAACGGACACCTGGTGGTCTTCGAGATACTGGCCGAAAGCTTCGTCACCCTGCCGGTGGGCGGTGGATTGCTGACCAACCATCACTGGGAAGTGGCGGGCAAACTGGGCTGGGTGATGGGGGCCGGCCTGCTGCTGTCGCTGCCGGCGATCACCGCGCTGCTGGTGGTCAACCTCGCCTTCGGCGTAATGACCCGCGCTGCGCCGCAGCTGAACATCTTCTCCATCGGTTTCCCGCTGACCCTGGCGCTGGGCCTGGTGATCGTCTGGATCGGCATGGCCGACATCCTCGCGCAGTACCAGGTCCTGGCCAGCGACGCCCTGCAGATTCTGCGTGAGTTGGCGAGGGCGCGATGAACAAACCTTTCTCAACGCAGTATTGGCAACGCAGGTAGTTTTCCATGGCGGAAAGTGAGAGCGGGGCGGACAAGAGCGAAGAGCCCACAAGTAAACGGTTGCAGGAGGCCCGCGAGAAGGGCCAGATCGCCCGTTCCCGTGAGCTCAATACCCTGGCTGTGATGCTGGCGGGGGCCGGCGGCCTGCTGGCCAGTGGTGGCGGCCTGGCCGACATGCTGATGAACATGATGCGCTCCAACTTCGACCTGACGCGTGCGATGCTGATGGACGAGCGCAGCATGGGCCTGCTGCTGCTGGCCTCGGGAAAGATGGCCCTGGATGCGGTGACGCCGCTGCTGATCACCTTGCTGGTGGTGTCCATCGCCGGGCCGATATCCCTGGGTGGCTGGCTCTTTTCAACCGAAGCCCTGATGCCCAAGTTCAGCCGGATGAATCCGCTGTCCGGACTCAAGCGGATGTTCTCCATGCACGCCCTGGCCGAGTTGCTCAAGGCGCTGGCCAAGTTTGCGGTGATCCTGCTGGTGGCCCTGGCGGTGCTCAATTCCGACCGTGACGACCTCCTGGCCATCGCCCATGAGCCGCTGGACATGGCCATCCTCCACAGCGTCCAGGTGGTGGGCTGGAGTGCGGTCTGGCTCGCTTGCGGGCTGATCCTGATCGCGGCGGTCGATGTGCCGTTCCAGCTTTGGGACAACAAGCAGAAGCTGATGATGACCAAGCAGGAGGTGCGCGACGAGTACAAGGACTCCGAGGGCAAGCCCGAGGTCAAGTCGCGCATCCGCCGCCTGCAGCGGGAAATGGCCGAGCGCCGCATGATGTCTGCCGTGCCCCAGGCCGATGTGGTCATCACCAACCCGACCCACTTCGCGGTGGCGTTGAAATACGACGCTGAAAAGGGCGGTGCGCCCGTTTTGCTGGCCAAGGGTAATGACTTCACCGCGCTGAAGATCCGCGAGATCGCCCAGGAGAACAAAGTCACCGTGCTGGAGTCCCCCGCGCTGGCGCGGGCGGTCTACTACTCCACCGAGCTGGACCAGGAAATCCCCGCCGGCCTTTACCTGGCCGTGGCCCAGGTGCTGGCGTACGTCTACCAGCTCAAGCAGTTCCGCGCCGGCCGCGGCAAACGCCCGGCGCCGCTGAATAACCTGCCGATACCACCGGATTTGCGGCGCGACGAGTGACGGCCTGACAGCCCTGCCTTGCCTTTCCTGTAGGGGCTAATTCATTCGCCAAGGGCGGCGAAGCTGCCCCTTTCTGAGTCTTCTGGGCAGACCTGCGGTCTGCTTGGCGAATGAATTCGCCCCTACACGGCATTTCCCGAACTAATCCTTTTCGATCAGTCCCTTAACGAAGTTGGAAAGCTTCTTGCACAAGGAGAATCAGGACGCGCAAGCGCGTCAAAAGATTGGATGTGCGGGGCAATGCTTCGCGAAAGGGGTGGGGGAGTAGCAGTGGATCGTACGCAACTGATCGGCAATGTCCGCAACAACCTGATGGGCATGGGCCGTGGCAACCTCGGGGTGCCGCTGCTGGTGCTGGTGATGCTGGGCATGATGACCCTGCCGGTGCCGCCGTTCCTGCTGGATGTCTTCTTCACCTTCAACATCGCCCTGTCCATCGTCGTCCTGCTGGTGTCCGTGTACGCCTTGCGCCCGCTGGACTTCGCCGTCTTCCCCACCATCCTGCTGGTGGCGACCCTGTTGCGCCTGGCGCTGAACGTCGCGTCCACCCGCGTGGTGCTGCTTCACGGCCAGGACGGCCACGATGCCGCGGGCAAGGTGATCCAGGCCTTCGGCGACGTGGTCGTGGGCGGCAACTACGTGGTCGGTGCGGTGGTCTTCGCGATCCTCATGATCATCAACTTCGTGGTGGTCACCAAGGGTGCCGGGCGTATCTCCGAAGTGAGCGCACGCTTCACCCTGGATGCCATGCCCGGCAAACAGATGGCGATCGACGCCGACCTCAATGCCGGCCTGATCGACCAGGCCGAGGCCAAGAAGCGTCGCTCCGAAGTTTCCCAGGAGGCCGACTTCTACGGCTCCATGGACGGTGCCAGCAAGTTCGTCCGCGGTGATGCCATCGCCGGCCTGCTGATTCTCTTCATCAACCTGATCGGCGGCATGGCCATCGGCATGCTGCAGCACGGCCTGAGCTTCAGCGACGCCGGCCGCATCTACTCCCTGCTGACCATCGGCGACGGCCTGGTGGCGCAGATTCCTTCGCTGCTGCTGTCCACGGCGGCAGCCATCATGGTCACTCGCGTGTCCTCCTCCGAGGACATGGGCCAGCAGGTCAATCGGCAGATGTTCGCTTCGCCCAAGGCGCTGGCGGTATCTGCCGCCATCCTCATTGCCATGGGCCTGGTGCCGGGCATGCCCCACGTCTCCTTCATCGGCCTTGGCCTGGTGGCTGCCGGTGGCGCCTGGTGGATCTGGCAGAAGCAGAAGAAGGTCAAGGAAGAGGCCGTGCAGGAGGAGCAGCGCCAGCAGGAGCTGCTGCCCGCCCAGCGCGCCCAGGAAACCAAGGAGCTGGGCTGGGAGGACGTAACCCCGGTGGACCTGGTGGGCCTGGAAGTGGGTTACCGGCTGATTCCGTTGGTGGATCGCAACCAGGGCGGCCAGTTGCTGGCGCGGATCAAGGGTGTGCGCAAGAAGCTGTCCCAGGAAATGGGTTTCCTGATGCCGTCGGTGCACATCCGCGACAACCTCGATCTGTTGCCCAATGCCTACCGCCTGACCCTGATGGGCGTCAGCGTCGCCGAGGCCGAGGTCTATCCGGATCGGGAACTGGCAATCAACCCCGGCCAGGTGTTCGGCACCCTCAATGGTGTCGCCGCCAAGGATCCGGCATTCGGCCTGGAGGCGGTGTGGATCGACGCCAGCCAGCGCGACCAGGCGCAATCCCTCGGCTACACGGTGGTGGATGCCAGTACCGTGGTCGCCACGCACCTGAACCAGGTGCTGCACAAGCATGCCCACGAGTTGCTGGGCCACGAAGAAGTCCAGCAACTGATGCAGAACCTGGCCAAGAGCTCGCCGCGTCTGGCCGAAGAGCTGGTGCCGGGCATGATTTCGCTCTCGACCCTGCTCAAGGTGCTCCAGGCGTTGCTGCAGGAACAGGTGCCGGTGCGTGATATCCGTACCATCGCCGAGGCCATCGCCAATGTGGCGCCCAAGAGTCAAGATCCCGCCGCGCTGGTGGCGGCGGTGCGTGTCTCGCTGGCCCGTGCAATCGTGCAAAGCATTGTGGGACTAGAGCCGGAGCTGCCTGTGATCACCCTGGAACCCAGGTTGGAACAGATATTGCTGAATAGCCTGCAGAAGGCCGGACAGGGTTCGGAAGATGGCGTTCTCCTCGAACCCGGAATGGCCGAGAAGCTGCAACGTTCCCTGGTGGAAGCGGCGCAGCGCCAGGAAATGCTCGGCAAGCAGGCGATCCTGCTGGTGGCTGGGCCGATCCGGGCGATGATGTCGCGCTTCGCAAGGCTCGCCGTGCCAACCATGCACGTACTGGCCTACCAGGAAATACCGGACAACAAGCAGGTCACCATAGTTGCGACTGTGGGGCAGAACTAACCGAGGTCAAAGACCATGCAGGTCAAACGCTTCTTCGCCGCCGATATGCGTCAAGCCATGAAGTTGGTGCGTGATGAACTGGGCGCGGATGCCGCCATCATCGGTAATCGTCGGGTCGCCGGCGGCGTCGAGCTGACCGCCGCGCTGGATTACCCGTTGCCCGCCCCGGCGCCGAGCAAGCCCAACCCGGTCCTCGAAGCCGAGTTGCGCAAGACGCAGGCGCGCATCGTCCAGGCTCAGGCCGAACTGACCACCCGCGCCGTGGCCGATGCCGGCAAGGACCGTCAATTGTTCGCCGGTGAGCCGCTGACCGCTATCGAATCGGAGCTGCCCGAGTTCGCCCTGGCCGCAGCCATGAGCCGCCCGCGTCCGGTGGAGCCGGTCAGTGCGCCGAAGCCCGCCGCCGTGGACCAGACTGCCCTGGACGCTATGCGTTTCGAGCTGAGTGGCCTGCGCGAACTGATCGAAGTGCAGCTGGGCTCCATCGCCTGGGGCCAGATGCAGAGCCGCCGTCCCCAGCAGGCCAGCCTGTGGCGCCGCCTGCAGCGCATGGGGCTGCCAGCCGAGCTGGGGCGCGCATTGCTGGACAAGGTGGCCAAGGTCAATGAGCCCCGCCAGGCCTGGCGCATGCTGCTGGCGCATCTGTCCCATGCCATTCGCACGCCGCAGGTCGAACCGCTGGAGGAGGGCGGCGTGATCGCCCTGGTCGGCCCGGCCGGAATGGGCAAAACCACCACCCTGGCCAAGCTGGCTGCGCGCTACGTGCTGAAGTACGGCGCCCAGAACGTCGCCCTGGTGAGCATGGACAGCTTCCGTATCGGCGCCCAGGAGCAGCTCAAGACCCTGGGCCGCATCCTCAACGTGCCGGTGACCCATGTCGATCCGGGGCAGTCTCTGACCCAGGCCCTGGCGCCCCTGGTCCGCAAGCGTGTGGTGCTGATCGATACCGCTGGTCTGCCGGCCAACGATCCGGCCCTGGCCATGCAGCTCGAAGCGCTGGCCAGCCGTGCGATAAACGCGAAGAATTACCTGGTGATGGCCGCCACCAGCCAGAGCCAGGTGCTCAAGGCCGCGTATCACAGCTACAAGCGTTGTGGCTTGGCCGGTTGCGTCATTACCAAGGCGGACGAAGCGGCCAGTCTGGGCGAGGTTTTGGGGCTGGCTATCGGCCAGCATCTCCCGGTAGCCTATCTGGCTGACGGGCCCCGAATCCCGGATGATCTGCAGGTTCCCCGCAGCCACCAGTTGGTGAGCCGAGCGGTTAGCCTCCAGGCGCCGGAAGACCCAAGTGAAGAAGCCATGGCCGATCTGTTCGCCGGGCTCTACCAGAATCCGGCGCGTCGCGCCGGTTGAAGAATCATGAGCCGCCCCAAGGGGCGGTGCAGTACCGCCAAATGGCCCCTAAGGCAAGGTATTTGAAATGGGTAGTATTCATCCCGTACAGGTGATCGCGGTGACCGGCGGCAAGGGCGGCGTCGGCAAGACCAACGTGTCGGTGAACCTTTCGCTGGCACTGGCCGATCTCGGTCGCCGCGTCATGTTGTTGGACGCCGACCTCGGTCTGGCCAACGTCGACGTCCTGCTCGGCCTCACGGCCAAGCGCACCCTGGCCGATGTGATCAATGGCGAATGCGACCTGCGCGACGTGCTGTTGCAGGGGCCGGGGGGCATCCGCATCGTCCCGGCCGCCTCCGGCACCCAGAGCATGGTGCAGCTTTCGCCCATGCAGCACGCCGGCCTGATCCAGGCATTCAGCGATATCAGCGACAACCTCGACGTACTGGTGATCGACACCGCCGCCGGCATCGGTGATTCGGTGGTCAGCTTCGTCCGTGCGGCGCAGGAAGTGATAGTGGTCGTCTGCGACGAGCCGACCTCCATCACCGACGCCTACGCGCTGATCAAGTTGCTGAACCGTGACTACGGCATGAACCGCTTCCGCGTCCTGGCCAACATGGCCCACAGCCCGCAGGAAGGGCGCAACCTGTTCGCCAAGCTGACCAAGGTTACCGACCGTTTCCTCGATGTCGCCCTGCAGTATGTCGGCGCCGTCCCCTATGACGAGTCGGTACGCAAGGCCGTGCAGAAGCAGCGCGCGGTCTATGAAGCCTTCCCCCGCTCAAAGTGCTCGCTGGCCTTCAAGGCCATCGCACAGAAGGTCGACAGCTGGCCGCTGCCGGCCAATCCGCGGGGCCACCTGGAGTTCTTCGTCGAGCGGCTGGTCAGACAGTCGAGCGCGGAAACGCCTGTATGACACCTGCCACTGGACTGCGTATGTACAGCAAGGCACAGGCAAGGGATTCGCAACATCAGCTGATCGAGCGCTATGCCCCCCTGGTCAAGCGCATCGCTTATCACCTGCTGGCGCGCCTGCCTGCCAGCGTTCAGGTGGAAGACCTGATGCAGTCCGGGATGATTGGTTTGCTCGAAGCCTCGAAGAAGTACGACGGCAGCAAGGGCGCCAGCTTTGAAACCTATGCCGGTATCCGCATTCGCGGGGCCATGCTCGACGAGGTCCGCAAGGGCGATTGGGCGCCGCGTTCGGTCCACCGCAATACCCGCATGGTGAGTGACGCGATCCGCACGATTGAAGCGAGAACCGGTCGCGACGCTAAAGATCAGGAAGTTGCTGCCGAACTTGGATTGAGTCTCGAAGACTACTACGGCATCCTGAGCGACACCTTGGGCAGCCGCCTGTTCAGCTTCGACGACCTGTTACAGGACGGCGAGCAGGGCGGTGCGCTCGAGGACGCCGGTGTCACCCAATTCTCACCCTCCCAAGATCTGGAAGAAGAACGCTTCCAGGCTGCGCTGGCCGATGCCATCGCGAACCTGCCGGAGCGTGAGCGCCTGGTGCTGGCGCTGTATTACGACGAAGAACTGAACTTGAAGGAAATCGGTGAAGTGCTGGGGGTCAGCGAATCGCGGGTCAGCCAGTTGCATAGCCAGTGCGCGGCCCGTCTGCGCGCGCGGCTCGGCGAATGGCGCGCGCGCTGAACGCACACCGCTTTCAGAATTGAATGGCGCACCCGGCAAGAGGGGCGTTTGAGACTGTACGGAGGTCGACTTGGACAAGAACATGAAAATCCTCATCGTTGATGATTTCTCGACGATGAGACGCATCATCAAGAACCTCTTGCGCGACTTGGGTTTCACCAATACCGCCGAAGCCGATGACGGCACCACGGCCCTGCCGATGCTGCACAGCGGCAACTTCGATTTCCTCGTGACCGACTGGAACATGCCCGGCATGACCGGTATCGACCTGCTGCGTGCCGTGCGTGCCGACGAGCGCCTGAAGCACCTGCCGGTCCTGATGGTGACGGCCGAGGCCAAGCGCGACCAGATCATCGAAGCGGCCCAGGCCGGTGTGAACGGTTATGTGGTCAAGCCTTTCACTGCCCAGGTGCTGAAAGAAAAAATCGAGAAGATCTTCGAGCGGGTCAACGGCTGACGCCAGCCGCGAGGGCACCATGGACCAGAACGAACACCTGCTGGTCGACTTCGAGTCGACCCTGAAAGTCCGTGCTCGGGAATTGGTGGAAAGCCTGGAGAAAGGCAATTTCACCGATGCCGTGCAACTCATCCACGAACTCAATCACGTCCGGGATCGCGGCCTGTACCAGGAAGTGGGCAAGCTCACCCGCGAGCTGCACAACGCCATCGTCAACTTCCAGATCGACCCGCACCTGCCCCACGCCCAGGAAATGTCGCAGATCGCCGATGCGACGGATCGCTTGTCCTACGTGGTGCATATGACCGAGAAGGCCGCTAACCGCACCATGGACCTGGTGGAGGAGAGCGCGCCGCTGCTCAATGGGCTGAGCGATGACGCCCAGCAGTTGGGCGAGGAGTGGGGGCGCTTCATGCGCCGGGAAATCGGGGCGGACGGTTTCCGTGACCTGGCCCGCCGTATCGAGCAGTTCCTCGCCCGCAGCCAGCGCGATACCGACGCACTGTCCGGCAAGCTCAACGACATCCTGCTAGCCCAGGATTACCAGGACCTCACCGGCCAGGTGATCAAGCGCGTGACCCAACTGGTCACCGAGGTGGAAAGCAACCTGGTCAAGCTGGTGATGATGGCCAGCCAGGTGGATCGCTACGCCGGTATCGAGCACGACCACGCCGCGCTGCTCGCCGAGCTGGAGCAACAAAAAAACCCTTCGAGGGGTGAAGGTCCGCAGATCCATGCCGATATACGTGAAGACGTAGTGTCCGGACAGGACGACGTCGACGATCTGCTATCCAGCCTTGGATTTTAAGGTAAACCCTATGGAGCGCTCATATGAGCTTCGACGCCGATGAAGAAATCCTCCAGGACTTCCTGGTAGAGGCCGGCGAGATTCTGGAGCAACTGTCCGAGCAGCTGGTCGAGCTGGAAAGCCGCCCGGACGACATGGACCTGCTCAACGCGATATTCCGTGGTTTCCATACCGTGAAGGGCGGCGCTGGCTTCCTCCAGCTCAATACCCTGGTGGAATGCTGCCATATCGCCGAAAACGTCTTCGACATTCTGCGCAAGGGCGAGCGCCGCGTGGATGCCGAGTTGATGGACGTGGTGCTGCAGGCCCTGGACGCGGTCAACGAGATGTTCAGCGAGGTGCGCGAGCGCAGCGAGCCGACGCCCGCAACACCTGAGCTGCTCGCAGCGCTGTCGCGGCTGGCCGAGCCGAATGGCGCTGAACCCGTTTCCGTGGCTCCCGCTGCATCGGCTCCGATGGTCGAAGCGCCTGCTCCAGTCGCAGCATCCGCGGACATCACCGACAGTGAGTTCGAACAGTTGCTGGACGCCCTCGGCGATAACGCCGGTGTGGTGGCCGAGTCCACTGCGGCCGCCGACGAAATCACCGACGACGAGTTCGAAGCGCTGCTGGACCAACTGCACGGCAAGGGCAAGTTTGTCGCTGCTGCGGAAGCACAACCCCCTGTAGTCGCCCAGGCTGCAGCCGCGGCTGTCGCCACGGCGGGTGCGGGTGACGATATCTCGGACGACGAGTTCGAGGGTCTGCTCGACCAGCTGCACGGCAAGGGCAAGTTCGGTGGCATCGTGGAAGTGGCTGCCAGTGCTCCGGCCGCGCCGGTCGCTGCGGTCGCTGGAGCGGCTGGCGAAAACATCACCGACGACGAATTCGAAGCGCTCCTTGACCAGCTGCACGGCTCGGGCAAGTTCTCCGGTGCTGCCGAGGAACCCGCTGTCGCAACTGCCGCGGTGGCGAGCCGCCCGGCCGCTGCGCCGGCTCCCAAGCCTTTGGCCAAGGCTGAGCCCGCGCCACGCCAGACGCCTGCCACTGGCAACGGCGCCGCCGGCCCGGCCGTGGCCAGCGAAGCGGAAACCACCGTACGGGTGGATACCGCGCGCCTGGACGAGATCATGAACATGGTCGGCGAGCTGGTGCTGGTGCGTAATCGCCTGGTGCGCCTGGGTGCCAACAGTGGCGACGAATCGATGGCCAAGGCCGTGTCCAACCTGGACGTGGTCACCGCCGACCTGCAGACTGCGGTAATGAAGACGCGGATGCAGCCGATCAAGAAGGTCTTCGGCCGCTTCCCGCGCCTGGTCCGTGACCTGGCGCGCAACCTGAAGAAAGAAATCAACCTCGAGCTGGTGGGCGAGGAAACCGACCTGGACAAGAACCTGGTCGAGGCCCTGGCCGACCCGCTGGTGCACCTGGTGCGCAACGCCGTCGACCACGGCATCGAGTCCCCCGAGGAGCGCGAGGCCGCTGGCAAACCGCGTACCGGCCGGGTGGTCCTGTCCGCCGAGCAGGAAGGCGACCACATCCTTCTGATGATCACCGACGACGGCAAGGGCATGGATGCAGCAGTGCTGCGTGCCAAGGCGGTGGAGAAGGGCCTGCTGGACAAGGATGCCGCCGAGCGCCTGACTGAGCTGGAATGCTACAACCTGATCTTCGCCCCGGGCTTCTCGACCAAGACCGAGATTTCCGACGTGTCCGGCCGCGGCGTCGGCATGGACGTGGTGAAGACCAAGATTTCCCAGCTCAACGGCACGGTGAACGTGTTCTCGCAGAAGGGCCATGGCTCGAAGATCGTCATCAAGGTCCCGCTGACCCTGGCGATCATGCCGACCCTGATGGTGATGCTGGGCGACCAGGCGTTCGCATTCCCGCTGGTCAACGTCAACGAGATCTTCCACCTCGACCTGTCCCGCACCAACGTGGTGGACGGCCAGGAAGTGGTGATCGTCCGCGACAAGGCCCTGCCGCTGTTCTACCTCAAGCGCTGGCTGGTTCGCGACGCGGCGGTGGAAGAGCAGGGCGAGGGGCACGTGGTGATTCTCTCCGTGGGCACCCAGCGCATCGGCTTCGTGGTCGACCAACTGGTCGGGCAGGAAGAGGTGGTGATCAAGCCGCTGGGCAAGATGCTCCAGGGCACGCCGGGCATGTCCGGCGCCACCATCACCGGTGACGGCCGTATCGCACTGATCCTCGACGTGCCGAGCATGCTCAAGCATTACGCGCGCCGTGGCTGATCTGGGGCGGCCAGCAATGGCCGCCCGCTAGGAGCTTTTTTCTTATGGCAGTCAAGGTTCTGGTGGTGGATGACTCCGGGTTCTTCCGCCGCCGTGTCTCGGAAATCCTTTCGTCCGACCCCAATATCCAGGTGGTGGGTACCGCCACCAATGGCCGGGAGGCCATTGACCAGGCGCTGGCGCTCAAGCCCGACGTCATCACCATGGACTACGAGATGCCGATGATGGACGGCATCACGGCGGTGCGGCACATCATGCAGCGCTGCCCGACGCCGGTCATGATGTTCTCTTCGCTGACCCACGAAGGCGCCCGCGTCACCCTCGACGCCCTGGATGCCGGTGCGGTGGATTTCCTGCCCAAGAACTTCGAGGACATCTCGCGTACGCCCGAGAAGGTCAAGCAGTTGCTGTGCGAGAAGGTGCACAGCATCGCGCGCAGTAACCGTCGCTACAGTAGCTTCAGCGCGCCGGCACCGGCTTCCAGCGCTCCGGTGCGCCCGGCCCATGCCGCGGCACAACCGAGTCACGCCGCCCCTGCGGCTCCGGCGGCGTCCGCAGCCCCAAAGCGTAAAGCCTACCGGCTGGTGGCCATCGGCACCTCCACCGGCGGGCCGGTCGCCCTGCAACGCGTGCTCACCCAACTGCCGGCCAACTTCCCGGCGCCGCTGGTGCTGGTCCAGCACATGCCAGCAGCGTTCACCAAGGCCTTCGCCGAGCGCCTGGACAAGCTGTGCCGGATTTCCGTCAAGGAAGCCGAGGATGGCGACGTGCTGCGTCCCGGCCTGGCCCTGCTGGCTCCCGGCGGCAAGCAGATGATGGTCGACGCGCGCGGCGTGGTGCGCATCCTGCCCGGTGACGAACGCTTGAACTACAAGCCTTGCGTGGACATCACCTTTGGCTCCGCGGCCAAGGCCTACAATGACAAGGTCCTGGCGGTGGTGCTGACCGGCATGGGCGCGGATGGCCGTGAAGGCGCGCGCCTGCTCAAGCAGGGCGGTAGCCAGATCTGGGCCCAGGACGAAGCCAGTTGCGTGATCTACGGCATGCCCATGGCGGTGGTGAAGGCCAACCTGGCCGACGCCGTCTACGGCCTGGACGATATCGGCCGGCACCTGGTCGAGGCGTGCATGTAATGGAGAAACCCAGGTAATGGATGTACTGAGCCTCATCGGGGTAATCCTGGCCTTCGTCGCCATCATCGGCGGCAATTACCTCGAAGGCGGCCACGCCGCGGCCCTGCTCAATGGGCCGGCGGCGCTCATCGTCCTGGGTGGAACCCTGGGCGCTGCGTTCCTGCAGACGCCCATGAGCATCTTCAAGCGCGCGCTGGGCATCATTCGCTGGATTCTTTTCCCGCCCCTGGTGGACCTCGCCGGCGGTATCGACCGCGTGGTCAACTGGAGCATGACCGCCCGCAAGGAAGGCCTGCTGGGCCTGGAGCCGGTGGCCGATAGCGAGCCCGATCCGTTCGCGCGCAAAGGCCTGCAGTTGCTGGTGGACGGCGCCGAGCCGGAATCCATCCGCAGCATCCTCGAAGTCGACCTCTTCACCCAGGAAGGGCGCGACCTGCAGGCGGCCAAGGTGTTCGAGAGCATGGGCGGCTACGCGCCCACCATCGGCATCATCGGCGCGGTGATGGGGCTGATCCATGTCATGGGCAACCTGGCCGATCCGAGCCAGTTGGGTGGCGGCATTGCCGTGGCTTTCGTGGCCACCATCTACGGCGTCGGCTTCGCCAACCTGCTGCTGCTGCCGATCGGCAACAAGCTGAAGTCCATTGCCATGCGTCAGTCGCGCTACCGCGAAATGCTCCTGGAGGGCGTCCTCTCCATCGCTGAAGGCGAGAACCCCCGCTCCATTGAACTCAAGCTGCAAGGCTTCATGGATTGAGGAGTTGGGCATGGCACGCAGGCGGCATCAGGAAGAACACGAGAATCATGAGCGCTGGCTGGTGTCCTACGCGGACTTCATCACCTTGCTGTTCGCCTTCTTTGTGGTGATGTACTCCATCTCCTCGATCAACGAAGGCAAGTACAAGATCCTTTCGGACACCCTGGTGGGCGTGTTCAACCAGCCTGATCGTTCGATCAAGCCGATCCCGGTGGGCGAAGAGAAACCGCGTACTGCCGAGCCGGATCGTTCCATGGCGGAGGAAAGCGAGCGCACGCAGACGTCCCTCGACGATTCGGGCGCCGACCCGTTGCAGCAGATCGCCCAGAACGTTCGCGATGCCTTTGGCGATCTGATCAACGCCGATCAATTGAATGTGAGCGGCAACGAACTCTGGGTGGAGATCGAGATGAACTCCAGCCTGCTGTTCCCCAGTGGCGACGCCATTCCCAACGATGTTGCCTTTGACCTGATCGAGAGGATTGCCAGGATTCTGGCACCCTACGGCAACCCGGTTCACGTCGAAGGCTTTACCGACAACCTGCCCATCGCCACCTCGCGGTTTCCGTCCAATTGGGAGCTGTCTTCGGCGAGGGCGGCCAGCATCGTGCGCATGCTGGCCATGGGCGGAGTGTCGCCAGGCCGCATGGCAGCCGTGGGCTATGGTGAGTTTCAGCCGGTAGCGGATAACGCCACCGCGGAAGGCCGCGCGCGTAACCGCCGCGTGGTGCTGGTGGTTTCCCGAAACCTAGATGTACGTCGTAGCGTCAGCGGCGTTGGCAGTGCCAATGCCAAGCCGGATGCCGCCTTGCAGAAGGCTGGCACGCAACCTGCACCACCAGCGCCAGCACAGGCCCCCGGAACGGGTGCCGTCAATTCCCTGTCGCCTGCCCCGTAGGGTAGGTGAAGAGTCTCGGTGCAACCGCGCAGCCGGGAGGATGAACGAAGATGAGAGTCTGGGCAGTAGCCAACCAAAAAGGTGGAGTCGGCAAGACCACCACATCCATCGCCCTCGCGGGCCTGCTGGCCGATGCCGGCAAGCGCGTGGTGGTGGTCGACCTCGACCCCCACGGGTCGATGACCAGTTACTTCGGGCACGACCCGGACACCCTGGAGCACAGCTGCTTCGACCTGTTCCTGAACCAGGGCAGCGTGCCAGACGGCCTGCCGCGCGAGCTGCTGCTGCAGACCAGCCATGAGCGCATCTCGCTGCTGCCGTCCAGCACCGCACTGGCGACCCTGGAGCGCCAGTCGCCGGGGCAGAACGGTCTCGGCCTGGTGATCGCCAAAAGCCTGGCCCAGCTCTGGCAGCAGTTCGATCATGCCATCATCGATAGCCCGCCCTTGCTCGGCGTACTCATGGTCAACGCCCTGGCGGCCAGCCAGCAACTGGTCATCCCGGTGCAGACCGAGTTCCTCGCGGTGAAGGGCCTGGAGCGCATGGTCAGCACGCTGAGCATGGTCAACCGTTCTCGCAAGCAGGCGCTGCCCTACACCATCGTGCCGACCCTGTTCGACCGGCGGACCCAGGCCTCGCTCAATACCCTGAAAGTGTTGCGCAACAACTACCCGGATCACCTCTGGCAGGCCTACATCCCGGTGGACACTCGCCTGCGCGACGCCAGCCGCGCGGGTGTCACGCCGTCGCAGTACGATTCCAACAGCCGTGGTGTGATCGCCTACCGGGCCCTGCTCAAGCATTTGCTCAGCCGGCAGTTGGCTGCCCAGGTGGCCTGAAATGCGTTGCGTTGCCGACCGCAGGGGCTCAAGTGAAAGGCGTCGTCTGCCGATAGGCTCTACAGATCAATCCCTTGGGTTCCCAACATGAGTCGTCCCCTCGCCACCGCTACCCGCCCGCAACTGGCCCTGCAGTCGTACCTGGATGCGCTGCTGCATGAGGCGTCGGTCGAGCTGGCCGAAAGCATTAGCCGGGAAGAGTTCGAAGCCGCGGTGCTGGAAGAGCAGGTCCGCGATGCGCGCCTGACCCACGTGCTGGCCGAGGTGTCGGTGCAGGTGCCCGAGCCGCTGGCTACGCCCGTCCTGGCAGCGGTCGAGCCGGCGTTCGAGGTAGAGCCGCTGCTGGTGTTGGAGCCCGAGTTCCTGGCACCGGTCGAGCCTGCAGCCGAGCCCGTGCTGATGCGGGTCGAGCCACTGGTGGAGCTCAGCGTTCCTGGCACCCACCAATCCGATATTCCCGCGCTGATCGCCGAGGGGCGGCCAGCCTGGGGCGAAGAGCCCTTCGAGTGCCTGCTGTTCGATGTCGCGGGCCTGACCCTGGCGGTGCCGCTGGTGTCGCTGGGCTCCATCTACCCATTGGCCGGGCAGGAACTGACACCCTTGTTCGGACAGCCCGACTGGTTCCTCGGCATACTGCCGTGTCAGGCTGGCAACCTGAAGGTGCTGGACACCGCGCGCTGGGTGATGCCCGAGCGCTACCGCGATGACTTCCGCGAAGGCCTGCAGTACGTGATTTCGGTTCAAGGTTACGAGTGGGGGCTGGCGGTGCACCAGGTCAGCCGTTCCATCCGCCTGGACCCGAACGAGATCAAGTGGCGCAGCCAGCGTAGCCAGCGGCCTTGGTTGGCCGGTACTGTCATCGAACATATGTGCGCGCTGCTGGATGTCTCGGCACTGGCCGAACTGATCGCCAGCGGCGCCATCAAGCGCATGTCGCTGAATTGAGGGGAGAGGTCCCGCAGCCTGCGGGACCCTGTGAATATGACAGCGGGTTTACCCGCGAATGCCGCCCCGGGTGGCTCAAGAGAGGCTAGGGAACATGAAGAAATCGTCCGCTCAAGGTGCCGAAGATCCCATCCTGCAATGGGTGACTTTCCGCCTGGACAACGAAACCTACGGCATCAATGTGATGCAAGTGCAGGAAGTCCTGCGCTACACCGAGATCGCGCCGGTGCCGGGGGCGCCGAGCTATGTGCTGGGCATCATCAACCTGCGCGGCAACGTGGTCACCGTGATCGACACCCGCCAGCGTTTCGGTCTCGGCCCGGCGCCGGTGACCGACAACACCCGCATCGTGATCATCGAGGCCGACAAGCAAGTGGTCGGTATCCTGGTCGACAGCGTGGCCGAGGTGGTTTACCTGCGCCAATCCGAGATCGAGACCGCGCCCAACGTCGGTAACGAAGAATCCGCCAAGTTCATCCAGGGCGTCTGCAACAAGAACGGCGAACTGCTGATCCTCGTCGAGCTGGACAAGATGATGAGCGAGGAAGAGTGGTCGGAGCTGGAGTGCATCTGAGTTGATCGGCATCGCACTGCTCGCGGCAGCGCTTGCCCTGGCCTGCATCGGCCTGGGGGGCGCCTGCTACTGGCTCGCCAAGCGCTTGCGCCAGGAAGTGGAGGCCCAGGCTACACGCGATGCGGTGCGCGACCAGAAGCTCAAGGAGCTGGGCAAACGCCTGGATACCTACCTGGCTGGCAGCGTGCGCATGGGCGAAGAGCTCCACGAGCTGCGCCGCGTAGTAGCGCCGCTGCCAGACAAGCTGAACCAGATCGAACAGCGCGACCCCAACAGCGTTTCCTTCAGCCAGGCCGCGCGTCTGGTAGGGCTGGGTGCCAGTGTCGACGACCTGACCCAGTCCTGCGGCCTGACCAAGGCCGAGGCCGAGCTAGTGAGCAAGCTGCACCAGGCCCAGAAGGATCGCGGCTGACGCTCGTTCCTGTTCCCTGATTCCGTGGGAGAGGTGGAGCGCAGTGCCCACCTTGAGTCCTGCAAACCGTTTTAGTACCCGCTGTTCTTAACCCATCCCCGCCCCATTCCAATTGTTCCAATTCTCAGGTGTGCGCCTGACCTAAGCTGAAATTCCGGGGCTTCTCTCCGGGGAGGTCCGGCGATGCGTCTACTTCCACTGCTGTTCTTCTGCCTGGTGCCGCTTCTGCACGCCCAGGAAGCCCCCATGGAAGTGAAGGGCGCAATGACGGTCAACGTATTGCAGGCGCGTTACCTGTATGAACGCGGGGCGATATTCATCGATGTGCGACCCACCCGCGAATGGACCTGGGGCCATATCCATGGCGCCCTGCATCTCGACCTGCTCGACCGCTTCAGCGACCTGGAGCAACCGCAATGGCCGCGCCAGATTCCGCTGGTGATCTACTGCGACAGCGAAGTCTGCCCTCATGGCGCGGAGGCGGTGAGGATGGCGGTGAGCTGGGGCTACCGGCAGGTGTTCTACTTCCGTGAAGGGTATTTCGCCTGGCAGCTGCAGGACTTCCCCCAAGGCAAGGGGCTGGAGGGCGAACGTGTGGTGTTCAATCGCCCGGTCCGCTGAGCAATGGTAGGGCCGGTGCGATCTCGCGCTCGGCACCGGGGTCGAAGCCTGCCGGGCATTTGCCTTTCAGGTGCCAGGCAAAGGCGATGATCTCGGCGATGGCGCGGTAGAGTGGCTCGGGGATGGCGTCGCCCAGTTCCAGACGGGCCAGCAGGCGCACCAGGTCGGCGTTCTCGTAGATCGGTACTTCGTACTCGCGAGCAATGGCGAGGATGGCTTCGGCCAGCTCGTCGTCGCCCTTGGCAGTGAGGTTGGGGGCGCTGACTCCGTCGTAGGAGAGGGCGATGGCCTGGCGCGGTTTTTTGTTCATTCCGGCTTCCTTGCAAATGTGCAGCGCGAAGGCAAGCGAGCAGCGACGAGGCAGTACGAATAGTACGGTGAGGAGCTGGGAGCGCAGCCGACAAAGCTGAACGCATGCAAGGGAGTTGGAATCATGCGGTATCGTCCACCCAGCGCTGTTCGAGTGTGGTGCGGTGGCCGCGTGGCGGCTGACCCTGGATGCACGCCAGCTCGCCGACGGTGAGACCCGCTGCCTGAAGGCGCTCACGCAGGTTCGGCAGTTCGCGGTCTATCAATCCGGCCGTGTCGGCGCGCTCCGCCCACAGCTGGCTGGACAGGCTGCCCTGCGCCAGTTGCGCCTGGACCTGCAATGGCCCAAGCGGTTCCAGGTCGAAGGCCAGTTCGATGCGCCAGAGGCTCTCCTTACGCTCGTTCTTTTCCTGTCGTCCTTCCTGCTCCTGCTGCAACTTGATCTGCAGCGGGACGATGTCCTGCTGATTGCGCATGGGCACTTCCAGCTGCCAGGTGGTGAGCAGGTTGCCGTCGGGCGTCATCTGGGTCTGGGCGAGGCTGGAGAGCTGATGGGTCTGGAGCCGGGATACGGCGGCGGCGGCGAGTTTCAGCAGGGTTTCCAGGTCGCCTTCGTCCTCGGCCGCCTGGGCCAGGCGCGAGGGCAGGGGGAAGCTCAGGGCCTGCTGGCGGGCGTTGGCCTGGCCAAGGGCGCCCAGCGCGTTGCGGATGAAGGCTGGCAGCGCCTGGGCCATGGCGTTGCTGGTACCAGTGGTTGGCAAGCTGGTGGGCGTTGGCAGGGCCGGCAGCAGTTGGGCGACCAGGCGCAACAGGTTGGCCTTGAAATCCTGGGGCAGGGCGCCGGTCTGGCCGGCCAGCAGTCGCGACTCCAACAGGGCACCGCTGTTCTCCAGGGCCTGCGCCAGCATCTTGGGGTCACCCAGTTGGCGGATGTCGGGCAGGGCGCCCAGCAGCCTGTCCATGGCGGCGTGCAGGTTCTCCGGCAGGTTGTCCCGTCCGGCGCTCTGCATTGCGCCGATCAGCGCATCGAGCGAGCCCTGGCGGCTCTGCTGGCCAGCCAGTTGCTGGGTGAGTTCGAGCTGGTCCAGCTGTGCGGCCAGAGGCAGGAACTGCAGCATCTGGCTGCCCTGGACCTGGGCGCTGAGCAGGCTGCCGATGGGCAGCGGACGCGGGCTTTCAATGCTCAGCTGGTTCCCGGCGAGCGGGGTATTGAGGAGGTTGACCAGCACCTTGTAGACCGCCGCCTGGACCTTGCCTTGGGTGGCCAGCTCGCTGGCGACCACCTTGCCCTGGACCAGGGTGCCGATGGGCAGGAGGTCGAGATCGAGGCTGCCGAGGGCGCGCGTGCCGCCTTTCAGGGCCATCGCCAGGCGGTTGTCCGACAGGGCCGTGACGTTGAGCAGGGTGCCCTGCACCAGGGGGCGCGGGCTGCTGGCCTCCAGCGTGGTCTGGCTGCCATTGCCCAGCGTGAGTTTCAGCAGCAACTGGAAGCTCTGTGCCGTCTCTTTCAGGGCGATGACTTCGGCGTCGGCACTTTCCCCTGCCGCCAGCAGGCCGTCCAGGGGCTGCAACAGCTTGAGCGCCATGTCCACGGCGTTCTGCGCGGGACGGACAGTGGGCTGGCTGGGGGGAAGAGGGCGCGTGCCGCTGATTTCGGTCATCGAGGGGTTACAACCTGTCGAAAAAGCTCACTTCGGGGGTGCGGTATGGCATGTATAATGCCGCCCCGTCCGGGCCGACCGCGAGCTTTGGAGTTCTCCAGTATAGCGGCCGGCACCTCCCTGACTTGAATGCTTCCCGGGTACCCATGCCGTGACCAGTCCCTATCTCGAGACCGTGGCCCTCGCCTGCGAGCGGGACTGGCGTCTGCTGTTCGAGCGGCTGGACCTGCAGCTTGCCCGTGGCGAGATGCTCCAGGTCGCCGGCCCCAACGGCAGCGGCAAGACCAGCCTGCTGCGCCTGCTCTGCGGCTTGATGCAACCCACCGCCGGGGAAGTGCGCCTGAACGGCAAGCCACTGGCCAGCCAGCGCAGCGAGCTGGCGCGCAACCTGCTGTGGATCGGCCATGCCGCTGGCATCAAGGGCCTGCTGACCGCCGAGGAAAACCTGCGCTGGCTCTGTGCCCTGCATCAGCCCGCCGGTCGCGAGGCGATCTGGGAAGCCCTGGAGGCCGTGGGCTTGCGTGGATTCGAGGATGTGCCCTGTCACACCCTGTCGGCTGGCCAGCAGCGCCGCGTCGCCCTGGCACGGCTATACCTCGACGCGCCGCCGCTCTGGATCCTCGACGAACCCTTCACCGCTCTCGACAAACAGGGCGTCGCCCAACTCGAAGCGCACCTGGCGCGGCATTGCGAGCAGGGCGGCCTGGTGGTCTTCACCACCCACCACAGTATGGGCACCGTGCCTTCCGGCTACCGCGAACTTGACCTGGGGCAGCGCCGCGCATGAGTAATGTCTTTACCTTGCTGGTCGCCCGTGAAGCCCGCCTGTTGGTACGCCGTCCGGCGGAATTGGCCAATCCCCTGGTGTTCTTCGCCATAGTGGTCGCATTGTTTCCGCTGGCAGTCGGCCCCGAGACCCAATTGTTGCAAAGCCTTTCCCCTGGCCTGGTCTGGGTGGCGGCCCTGCTGGCGGTCCTGCTCTCGCTGGACGGGCTTTTCCGCAGTGATTTCGAAGATGGCTCGCTGGAACAGTGGGTCGTTTCGCCGCACCCCCTGCCGCTTCTGGTCCTGGCCAAGGTGCTGGCACACTGGCTTTTTTCCGGATTGGCCCTGGTGCTGCTGGCGCCGCTGCTGGCCCTGATGCTTGGCCTGCCGGCACGTTGCCTGCCGGTGCTGCTGCTCTCGTTGCTGCTCGGCACCCCGGTGCTGAGCCTGCTGGGTGCGGTGGGCGCCGCCCTGACCGTGGGGCTCAAGCGCGGTGGCCTGCTCCTGGCGCTGCTGATCCTGCCGCTGTATATCCCGGTGCTGATCCTCGGCAGCGGAGCGTTGCAAGCGGCCCTGCAAGGACTGCCGGCTGTCGGCCACCTGTTGTGGCTGGCCAGCCTCACCGCCCTGGCGGTGACCCTGACACCCTTTGCCATAGCCGCCGGCCTGACCATCAGCGTCGGCGAATAAAGAATAGAGTTGCCTGATGAACTGGACTTGGTTTCACAAACTCGGCTCACCGAAGTGGTTCTACGAGATCAGCGGCCGCTGGCTGCCCTGGTTCGCCTGGGGCGCACTGATCCTGATCACCGTTGGCCTGGTCTGGGGCCTGGTGTTTGCGCCGCCGGACTACCAGCAGGGCAACAGCTTCCGCATCATCTATATCCATGTACCGGCGGCCTTCCTCGCCCAGTCCTGCTACATCACGCTGGCCGTGTGCGGCGTGGTCGGGCTGGTCTGGAAGATGAAGATCGCCGACGTCGCCTTGCAGGCCGCCGCACCCATCGGCGCCTGGATGACCTTCGTGGCCCTGCTCACTGGCGCGATCTGGGGCAAGCCGACCTGGGGCGCCTGGTGGGTGTGGGATGCCCGACTGACGTCGATGCTCATCCTCCTTTTCCTGTACTTCGGTGTCATTGCCCTCGGCCAGGCGATCAGCAATCGTGACAGCGCCGCCAAGGCGTGCGCAGTACTGGCCATCGTCGGCGTGATCAACATTCCGATCATCAAGTACTCGGTGGAGTGGTGGAACACCCTGCACCAGCCGGCCACGTTCAAGATCACCGAGAAGCCGGCCATGCCCCCGGAGATGTGGGTGCCGCTGTTGATCATGGTGGTCGGCTTCTATTGCTTCTTCACCACCGTGGTGCTGATGCGCATGCGCCTGGAAGTGCTGAGGCGCGAAGCACGCAGCAGCTGGGCCAAGGCCGAGATTCAGGCACAAGTGGGTAAGGTCTGATGAGTTTTTCTTCCTTCACCGAGTTTCTCGCCATGGGTGACCATGGCCTGTATGTCTGGACCGCGTACGGCATCAGCCTCGGGGTACTGGCCATCAACGTCGCCATGCCACTGATCGCACGGCGGCGTTATCTGCACGACGAGGCGCGCCGTTTGCGCCGGGAGGAGTCGAAGTGAATCCGGTTCGCAAGAAGCGTCTGTACATCATCATCGCCATCCTGGCGGGGGTGGGTATCGCCGTGGCGCTGGCGCTGTCTGCGCTGCAACAGAACATCAACCTGTTCTACACCCCGACCCAGATCGCCAATGGCGAGGCCCCGCAGGACACGCGCATCCGTGCCGGCGGGATGGTGGAAAAGGGCTCGGTGCAGCGCTCCGGTGATTCCCTCGACGTGCAGTTCGTGGTCACTGACTTCGCCAAGAGCGTGACCATCCGCTATCACGGCATCCTGCCCGACCTGTTCCGTGAAGGGCAGGGCATTGTCGCCCTCGGCAAACTGAATGCCGACGGTGTGCTGGTGGCCGACGAGGTACTCGCCAAGCACGACGAGAACTACATGCCGCCCGAAGTAACCAAGGCCCTCAAGGAAAGCGGCCAGCTACCCAGGAAAGAGGGTTGATCTGATGATTCCTGAACTTGGCCACCTGGCCCTGATTCTCGCCCTGTGCATGGCCCTGGTGCAGGCAAGCCTGCCGCTGGTCGGCGCCTGGCGTGGCGACCGCCAGTGGATGAGCCTGGCCCAGCCGGCCGCCTGGGGGCAGTTCGCCTTCCTGGCCTTCGCCTTCGGCTGCCTGACCTACGCCTTCATGGTGGATGACTTCTCCGTTGCCTACGTCGCCAGCAACTCCAACAGCGCGCTGCCCTGGTACTACAAGTTCAGCGCCGTCTGGGGTGCCCATGAAGGCTCGCTGCTGCTCTGGGCGCTGATCCTGGGGGGCTGGACCTTCGCCGTGTCGGTCTTCTCCCGGCAGTTGCCGGAAGTGATGCTGGCCCGTGTGCTGGCGGTGATGGGGATGATCAGCATCGGCTTCCTGCTGTTCCTGATCGTCACCTCCAACCCCTTCAACCGCTTGCTGCCGAACATGCCGGCTGACGGTAACGACCTCAACCCGCTGCTGCAGGATTTCGGCCTGATCGTCCACCCGCCGATGCTCTACATGGGCTATGTGGGCTTCTCGGTGGCTTTCGCCTTCGCCATCGCCGCGCTGCTGGGCGGTCGCCTGGACGCAGCCTGGGCACGCTGGTCGCGTCCGTGGACCATCATCGCCTGGGCCTTCCTCGGTATCGGCATCGTGCTGGGGTCCTGGTGGGCCTACTACGAGCTGGGCTGGGGCGGCTGGTGGTTCTGGGACCCGGTGGAGAATGCGTCCTTCATGCCCTGGCTGGTGGGCACTGCGCTCATCCACTCCCTGGCGGTCACCGAGAAGCGTGGTGTGTTCAAGAGCTGGACCGTGCTGCTGGCCATCGCGGCCTTCTCCCTGAGTCTGCTCGGCACTTTCCTGGTCCGCTCCGGTGTGCTGACCTCGGTGCATGCCTTCGCCTCCGACCCGGAGCGCGGCGTCTTCATCCTCGCGTTCCTGCTGTTGGTGGTGGGCGGTTCCCTCGCGCTGTTCGCCGTGCGCGCCCCCGTGGTCAAGAGCCAGGTGGGCTTCGCCCTGTGGTCCCGAGAAACCCTGCTGCTGGTGAACAACCTGGTGCTGGTGGTGGCGGCCTCGATGATCCTGCTCGGCACCCTCTACCCGCTGGTGCTGGACGCCCTGACCGGTGCCAAGCTGTCGGTGGGCCCGCCGTACTTCAACGCGCTGTTCTTGCCGCTGATGGGCATCCTCATGCTGGCCCTGGCTGCGGGCGTACTGGTGCGCTGGAAGGACACCCCGCTGAAGTGGCTGCTGGGCATGCTCGGCCCGGTGCTGATCGGCAGCCTGGTGCTCGGCGTGCTGGCGGCCTTCCTCTACGGCGACTTCCATTGGGCCGTGCTGGCGGTGGGCGCGCTGTCCGCCTGGGTGGTGCTGGCCGGCGTCCGCGACCTGATCGACAAGACTCGCCACAAGGGCCTGCTCAAGGGCGCCGCCGGCCTGACCCGCAGCTACTGGGGCATGCAACTGGCCCATGCCGGCATCGCCCTCTGCGCCCTGGGTGTGGTGCTCTCCAGCCAGTACAGTGCCGAGCGCGACCTGCGCCTGGCGCCGGGCGAATCGATAGAACTGGGTGGTTACCGCTTCCTCTTCGAGGGGGCGGTGCATCATGAAGGTCCGAACTTCACCTCTGACAAAGGCACCGTCATCGTCTTCGACGGCGACAAGCAAGTGTCGGTGCTGCACCCGGAGAAGCGCCTCTACACCGTGCAGCAGTCCGTGATGACCGAGGCCGGCATTGACGCGGGCTTCACCCGCGATCTCTATGTGGCCCTTGGCGAGCCCCTGGACAGCGGTGCCTGGGCGGTGCGTGTACACGTGAAACCCTTCGTCCGCTGGATCTGGCTCGGTGGTCTGTTGATGGGCCTGGGCGGCCTGATGGCCGCGTTCGACCGGCGCTACCGCGTGAAAGTGAAGACCCGCGTCCGTGAGGCGCTGGGCATGGCTGGAGTCCAAGCATGAAGCGTCTGATCCTCGTCCTGCCCCTGCTGGGTTTCCTGGCCATTGCGGTATTCCTCTATCGCGGCCTGTTCCTCGACCCGGCGGAGCTGCCCTCGGCGCTGATCGGCAAGCCGTTCCCGGCGTTCTCCCTGCCGAGCGTCACCGGCGAGCGCACCCTCACCGAGGCCGACCTCAAGGGCAAGCCCGCGCTGGTCAACGTCTGGGGGACCTGGTGCGTGTCCTGCCGCGTGGAACACCCGGTACTGAACAAGCTGGCGCAGATGGGCGTGACCATCTACGGCGTCAACTACAAGGACGACAATGCCGCCGCGCTGAAATGGCTGAAGGAGTTCCACAACCCCTACCAGCTCGATATCCGTGACGAGCAGGGCAGCCTCGGGCTGGACCTGGGGGTGTACGGTGCCCCTGAAACCTTCCTGATCGACAAGGACGGCATCATCCGCCACAAGTTCGTCGGCGTGATCGACGAGACCGTCTGGCGCGAGCAGCTGGCGCCGCTTTACCACTCCCTGGAAGACGAGGCGGGCAAATGAAGCGCCTGATCGCCGCCGCCCTGCTGGGCCTGGCCCTGGCCGGTGGCGCCCGCGCCGCTATCGACACCTACGAGTTCAAGGATGAAGCCGAGCGCGAGCGCTTCCGCACCCTGACCGAAGAGCTGCGTTGCCCGAAGTGCCAGAACCAGAACATCGCCGACTCCAATGCGCCCATCGCCACTGACCTGCGTCGCGAGATCTATCGCATGCTGGAAGAGGGCAAGAGCAATCAGGACATCGTCGATTTCCTGGTCGCCCGCTATGGCGACTTCGTGCTCTACAAACCGCCGGTCAACGCTCGCACCTTGCTGCTCTGGTACGGCCCTGCCGGCCTGCTGGTGGGTGGTCTCGTGGTGCTGGGCATCATCGTCGTGCGCCGTCGCCGGGTAGAGAACCACCCGGCCCAGGTGTCGCTTTCCGCCGATGAGCAGGCGCGTCTCGATGCCCTGCTGAAATCCGAGAACCAGGACAAGAAAGACTCATGATCGATTTCTGGCTCGCCGCCGGCCTGCTTCTGCTGGCCGCCCTGGCTTTCCTGCTGATTCCCGTGCTGCGCGGCCGCAAGGCCCAGACCGAGGAAGACCGCACTTCTCTCAACGTTGCCCTCTATCAGGAACGCCTGGACGAGCTGGAATCCCAGCACAGTGTCGGCACCCTGACCGCCGAGCAGTTCGAAGCCGGCCGCGCCGAGGCTGCCCGCGAACTCCTGGCCGATACCGAAGGCACCGACAACGCTCGTTCGTACCGCCTGGGCAAGGCGCTGCCGCTGCTGGCCGCCATCATCGTGCCGCTGCTCGGCTTCGGCCTCTACCTGCACTGGGGCGCTAGCGACAAGGTAGAACTGGCCCGTGAGCTGCGTGAGCAACCACGCAGCATCGAGGAAATGACCTCGCGTCTTGAGCGCGTCGTGGAAGCCCAGCCGGAATCCGCTGAAGGCTGGTACTTCCTCGCTCGTACCTATATGGCGCAGGATCGCCCGGCTGATGCCGCGCGTGCTTATGAGCAGGCCGTCAAACGCGGTGGCCGTGAACCCGAATTGCTTGGCCAGTGGGCCCAGGCGTTGTACTTCGCCAGCCAGAAGAAGTTGACCCCCGAGGTCAAGGCGCTGACCGAAGAAGCGCTGAAGGCTGATCCCAACGAGGTCACCAGCCTCGGCCTGCTGGGCATTGCAGGCTTCGAAGAGGGGCGCTTCCAGGACGCCATCGCCTACTGGTCGCGCCTGATCACCCAGTTGCCGGCGGATGATCCGTCCCGTGGCGCCCTGCAGGGTGGCATCGACAAGGCCCGCGAGAAGCTCAAGGAGAGCGGCGTGGCCGTTGAAGCGCCGGCTGCCGCACCCGCGACGGCCGGTGCGCAGCTCAAGGTCCGTGTCGACCTGGCGGCGGCGCTGAAGGACAAGGTGCAGCCGGGCGATAGCGTGTTCATATTCGCCCGTGCCACCTCCGGCCCGCCCATGCCGCTGGCGGTCAAACGCATGACCGTGGCCGACCTCCCGGTGGAAGTCAGCCTGAGCGACGCGGACGCCATGATGCCGCAGCTCAAGATCTCCAATTTCCCGCAGGTGCAGTTGGTCGCGCGGATCTCCCGTAGTGGCAATGCGACCGCAGGTGAATGGATAGGAAGCAGTTCGCCGCTGTCTACTGGTTCGTCGGATACCCAACGACTGACCATCGACAGCCCGGACAAGAAATGACCACTCACACCGCGCTTCCGGCAGGGCCGAGCACCCGCTTCGGCCTGCCCCTGATCTGCCTCCTCCTGGCCCTGGCCGGCTGTGCCGGCCAGGGCCCTTACCATGAACCCGACGAGCCCGAGTGGGAGCCCTCCCACAAGCCGCCAGCGGTTCAGACTCCCCCGCCGCAGAGTCGCCCCATGCCCCCTGTGCAGCCGCAACCACCGAAGCAGGCGCCGCGCATGAAGGCCCATCCGCGCTTCGCCCCGCCGCCGGGCGGCAACTGCTACTGGGATACCGGCCTGGGCGTCTACGTGCTCGAGGGCGAGCGCAACCTGTTCTATCGCGAGCGCGTCTACTACCGCTGGGACAACGGCTGGAGCTACTCCAACGGCCCGCAAGGCCCCTGGCAACCCACCGACGCCAGCGGCGTACCGGCCGGGTTGGGGCGAAAGTTCCACTGAGCCCTGCACGGGCCTGCGGATGGTTACTGAGCGCAGTCTGCAGGGTGGATGGCGCTCTTTCATCCACCATCGGTGCCGACCTGAGCTCCGTCTGGTGGACATGAAAAGCGATGTCCACCCTTGGGGTGGCAATCAAGGCCCAATTCCCGCGCCAGGCCCGCGGTAGGGTGCGCCATGCGCACCGAGCCGTATCAGGTACGGCGCCGCGCTCAGCGACCGGTGCGCGGCGCACCCTACCCGTTCAAGCTGAACGCCGGTTGCCCCTGGCAAACGCCTTCTGTAGTGTGCTGGCATTCAGCCATCTCGGAGGTCCTGGATGCTGCCCCGTCTTGCGTTTGTCACCCTTGCCTTGCTGCTGGCTCAACCCCTTTCCGCCCAGGTCTACCAATGGCGCGATGCGGATGGGAAGGTGCATTTCACCGACACTCCGCCACCCCAGAGCCGTTCGGTCGAAACGCAAGACTTGCAGGTCAATGGCATGCAGCCTGTGCAGGCTCCGCAGCCGGAGCCTGCTGCCGAGTCACACGAGCCCACGCTCAATCCTGGCCAGTTGCATCAGAAGGGCCTGCAACAGTGTTCCACCGCCATTGCCCGGATGCCCTCGCTGATCAACGAGACCCAGAAGCTGGGCCGCGCTGCGGTACGCCAGGAAAAGATCAGCCAGAACCAGCTGGACAAGGCCATGTACAAGATGGACGACTTCTACAAGGGCCTGAAGCGTAACGAGCGCGAATGCGTCAGCGAGTACGTCGCCAGCGAGAAGGCGCGTAACTCCGTCGATTGCCTGGCCGATACCCCGGATGTGCTCAGCTTCGGGCAGTGCATGCAATTCGCCGAGTGGGCTGAGACCTTCAACTAAGAGACCCCAGGCGCAGCCGCGCCTGGTGCGCTCGTCAATGACGTTCGGAAAGGCTGGCGGCGGAGACCTCTGTCTTGCAGCGTTTCCGGGCCGTGGCCACCAGCAGGCACATGGCCCCGTAGCCGGCTGCGATCAGTAGCGGGTATGCCGCCATCAGCTCGGACAGGCTGTACTTCCACGCCAGCGGCCGGCCAACGCCCAGCAGGGCCGCGTAGAACCAGGACACCGCAGAGACCGAGCCGGCGAACAGCGCCAGGCTGCGCATGGCCGGGGGCAGGCCGAGCAGCGAACCGGCGCGCGCCAGTGCCGGCAGGACAGCCTGGTGCAGCAGCATGCCGTTCAGGGTCAGCAGCGCAACGATCAGTACTTTGGCCTGCAGCTTGGGATTGAGCAGATAGGTCCAGCCCTTGACCGACATGTCGAGCAGGATGATGACGGCACCCGTCACCCAGAGCATCAGCAGGGCAAGAGAAATAGTGCGTTGCAGGGATTCCAGGTGGGACGGCCGGCAGTGCGCGGAGTCGTCGCCACGCAACAGTTGCCTGGCCATGGCCAGATCACTGGTCAGCACCAGGCCCACGGCGACGCAGCAGGCGATCAGGTGCATGTAGACGACCGCCAGGCGCACCAACTCGAGGTTGGCTTCCTGCTTCAGTAGCGCAGTGACCAGGTGAAAGAATTCCATGTTTTATCTCTTGTTCTATGAAATCGCCACCCCGTTCCGCCTGTGGGGCGCGCGGGCTGCGGCGGTTCGTGCGGCACGAGATGGCGTGCAGAATCGGAATCATTAACGCAGGGGTGGCGATATTATTTGTAAATAATTATTAATGTCAAAGGAATATAGGGTGACGCTCGTTCCAAGTTGTGCGGACGAGAGCGAGCGGTTACCAAATGGTCGGAAGGCATGAGGGACGGGCGCCGGAGCTGGGATCTCAGGGGTTCTCCGGATCATGGCCCAGGGCCTGGATGAACAACGAGAACAGCTCCGGCTGGGATGAGATATCCAGCTTGGCGTAGAGATGGCGGCGGTGAACTTTCACCGTCTCCGGGGAAATGGCCAGGCGCTCGGCCATGGCCTTGGAGGAATAGCCCCGGAGGATCAGACGGGCGATTTCCAGCTCCCGCTCCGACAGCACGCCCGCGCCGAACTGGCTCAGGGCATCGCGCACCTGCGAGGCCATCTCGTCCTGGCGCGGTGGTAGCGGCGAGCGGGTGCGCTGCTGCCAGTGTTGCTGCATCAGCGCCAGTACCCAGCTCGCCAGCAGCCCCAGCATGCCGCACTCGTCGGCACTGAACCGCCGGCGCATGCCCAGCGACAGCGACAGGCTGCCCTGTCCCGGAAACTGGGCGATGAACTGCACCTCGTCTTCCAGCACGTTGTCGTGGAAATAGCTGAGGTAGTACTCGCTCTGGCGGAAATGGTCCGGGGCGATTTCCTCCAGGCGATGGAAGCCACTGGGTAGGCCCTCGCGGCAGGCCTGGTAGAAGGGGTCGAGCAGGTAAAGGCCGTCCAGGTAGACGGGCATCGAGCCCGGCCCCGCCTGGGGTTCGGCGTCGTATTCCTCCAGGGGCTGTGGCGCGCCGTCGGCCGGGTAGAAGGTGGCCAGGGCATTGTCGAAGGGCAGCCACTGGTGCAACAGCAGGGTCAGTTGCTTCCAGAAGCGATCGCCGCCGATCTGCTCGATGGTGCGGCCCAGGCTGGCGTGCAGGCCGACTTCCCTGAACAGACTGTCCATCCGGTTCTCCGATTGTGTGGGGGAGGGTGCGCAAGCTTGGCCTATCCGGGCCCGTTCCCGTCAAGGGGCGTACTCCAATAGGGTGATTGGCGCCCCGGTCGGCCACTCCCAGAATGCGTCCCACAACAACATCTGCCGCCGTCATGGCGGATTCCCGCTTCGTTTCTGCCTCACTCCAATAACAAGCAAGAGGATCAGGATATGGGCTCTTCCACTGGGTCGTTGAAACCCACCCTGGGTACCTTCGATGTAGTCGCCATCACCGTTTCTTCGGTCACCCCGGCCAGTTCGGTGTTTGTCATCGCTCCTTTCGCCATCCAGCAGGCCGGCAGCGGCGCCTTTCTCTCCTTCGTCCTGGCCGCCGTGCTCGCACTGATGTTCGCCTGGTGCTACGCCGAACTTGGTCGTGCCCACCGGACGGCGGGCGGCGAGTACGTCTACGCCAAGCGCGTGTTCGGCGGCATGGCCGGCTACGCCACCTTCCTGATGGTGCTGGCGGCGATGATTTTCGTTCCTCCGGTGCTGGCGACCGGCGCGGCGACCTACCTCAATGTCGCGCTGGGCACCCAGTTCGATTCACAGCTGGTGGCCCTGGTGGTCGTAGCCGCGAGCTACCTCTTGGGCATCCTCAATATCAAACTCAATGCCTGGGTCACCGGCATCTGCCTGCTGCTGGAAGTCTCGGCCCTTCTGGTGATAGTCACCCTTGGCTTCGGCAACGCGGAGCAGCCGGCGAGCGTGCTGCTGCAGCCGCAGTTGGTGGAGAACGGTGTATTGGGCGCGGCACCCATGGCGCTGGTGTTCGGGGCGGTCGGTGTCGCGCTGTTTTCCTACAATGGTTTTGGCGGCGCCGTGCTGCTCTCCGAAGACATGAAGGACGGTGGTCACGGCCTTCCGAGGGCGGTGCTCTGGTCGCTGTTGCTGGTGGTCGCCATCGAGTTGGTCCCGCTGACAGCCGTGCTGATCGGCGCGCCTTCGCTCAGCGAACTGATCGCCAGCCCGGACCCCATTGGTTACCTGCTTTCCAGTCATGGCAACGAAACCTTGTCGCGGCTGGTCAGCGCCGGCATCTTCCTCTCAGTGTTCAACGCCATCATCGCCATCGTCATCCAGATCGGCCGGGTGATCTTCAGCAGCGGCCGTGACGAGTTGTGGATGCCGGCGTTGAACCGCGCCTTCACGCGCATCCACCCGCGCTGGGAATCGCCCTGGCTGGCGACTCTGTTCCTCGCGGTACCCTCGGCCCTGCTCAGCTTCAGTTCGAGCCTGGCGGAACTGACGTCCTTTACCGTGCTGCTGATCGTCCTGGTCTACCTGATCATCGCCCTCTGCGCCCTGTTCAGCCGGGTATTGCGGCGCGATGTCGAGCACAGCTACCGCATGCCGCTCTGGCCCTTGCCGGCTCTGCTGGCGGTGACCGGCGCAGGTTATCTGCTGCTGAACCTAGCGTTGGAAGCGTCCAGCCAGGACCTCCTGATCATCGTCGGGCTGCTGGCGGTATCGGTGATCCTCTACGGCACCTGCGGCAAGTTCAGCCCCGCTTTCCAGAAACTCTGAAATACAGGATTCGATATGCGCGCACGTCAATTGGGAATCAGCATCGGGCTCGGAATGCCGGGCGAATTCAACGCCATCACCGATGTACCGGGAGTGCGCGTCGGCCACAGCACCCTCCGCAAGGATCGCGGCGGCAAGCCGGTTCGGCCCGTGGGCGCCCTGGTGCAGGCCAACCATGGCGTGCGCCGCGAGCTGCGGGTGGATGGTTATCCGGTGGGGCGGCTGTTGCAGGAAATCGAGTCGCCCTTCGCCGAACGCGATACCCCCGGCATGGGCTCCATCGTGGTCATCCTCGCCACCGATGCACCGTTGCTGCCGCACCAGTGTCAGCGCCTGGCCCAGCGCGCGTCCATCGGCATCGCTCGCACCGGCGGCGGCACCGAGGACTCCAGCGGCGACATCTTCCTGGCCTTCGCCACGGGCAACCGCGACCTGCCGCCGGCGGACTACGGACGCAAGGACCTGCCCTTCAGCACGCCGCTCGCCATGGTCAATAACGATCACATCTCGCCGTTGTTCGCGGCGGCGGCGGAAGCGGTGGAAGAGGCCATCGTCAACGCGCTGCTGGCTGGACGCGACATGGTTTGTGCGGATGGCCGGAGGGTGCCGACGCTGGGGTGCGATGTCTTGCTGGAAGCCCTGAAAGGCCCGGGCTGGAAGCCCGGTCACTGAATCCGGTGGCGAGAAGCGAAGGAGCCCGCAGGCTCCTTTGTCTCATTGTTGATTCACATTTCCTTTCGTCGGTGAGTCCCCGGAATCGGACCTGTGGCGCATGGCGCTACCCGCAACTGAAACACGCGACCTGCATTCTTCATGCCGTCAACCAGTTGGCGCCAAGGCTTCGTGTTTTAGTTTGCCCTTGCAGCCTGGCGCCGGCTCCGCACAGCCACTTCGAACGGGACCCATCGTGGAATTCTTTCATCTGATCAATTCGCTTCTGGAGCAGGACACGACCAAGGAGCTGGTTCGACTCGCCGTCGTCTACGCGCATCTGATTGCCTGCTGCGTCGCCGTGGGCCTGGTGCTGACCAGTGATCTGGCCATGGCCAGGCAACTGTTGCGTGGCGACGACTCCGCGCACTGCCGGCCGTCCCACCTGGAATCCCTGCAACGCACCATTTCTCTTGCCCTGCTGATGCTCTGGGTGACGGGTGCCGTCATCATCCTGCTCGACATGTCGGTCAAGGGCTGGACCTATCTGCTCAATCCCAAGCTGCAGGCCAAAGTACTGATCGTTGCGCTGCTGACCCTGAACGGCATGCTGCTGCACCAGGCTGTCCTGCCGGCACTGGCGCGCGCCGGTTCGCTGCTCGGCCTGCCCCCGGCCATGCGCAGCCTGGCGCTGTTCGCCGGTACCGTGTCTGCGGTGTCCTGGTTCTACGCCGCGATGCTGGGCGTGGGCCGGCCGCTGGCGTGGAAGTACAGCCTGGCCGAGCTGATGGTGGCCTATCCGCTGCTGATCCTTGCCGGTTACGTCGCCATGAGCCTGCTGGTCGGCTGGGCTTCGCAGCGGCGCCAGCGGATCGTCGCGATGGCGGCCGGGCCGGACGCCAGCCGGCAGATGGCTTCCTGACCAAAAAAAGAGAGCGGCCCAGGCTGCTCTCTTTCATTTCCACCGGCCTTACTGGCCGCTGTAGATCTGATCGAACACACCACCGTCGTTGAAGTGGGTTTTCTGCACGTCACGCCAGTTGCCAAAGGTCTTCTCCACGGAGAGGAATTCCACTTTCGGGAAGCGGTCGGCGAACCTGGCGAGGATTTCCGGGTTGCGCGGGCGCAGGTAGTTGTTGGCGGCGATGGTCTGGCCCTCGTCGCTCCACAGGTACTTGAGGTAGGCCTCGGCGGCGGCGCGGGTGCCTTTCTTTTCCACCACCTTGTCGACCACGGTCACTGGCGGTTCGGCCTCGGCGGAAACGCTGGGGTAGACCACCTCGAAACCGCCACGGCCGAATTCGCGGGCGATCATCTCGGCTTCGTTCTCGAAGGTCACCAGCACGTCGCCAATCTGGTTCTGGATAAAGGTGGTAGTGGCGGCGCGGCCACCGGTATCGAGCACCGGCGCCTGCTTGAACAGTTTGCCGACGAAGTCCCTGGCCTTGTTCTCGTCGCCGCCGTTCTTCAGCACGTAGCCCCAGGCGGAGAGGTAGGTGTAGCGGCCATTGCCGGAGGTCTTGGGGTTGGGAACCACCACTTGTACACCCTCCTTGAGCAGGTCCGGCCAATCCTTCAGGCCCTTGGGGTTGCCCTTGCGCACGATGAACACGGTGGCGGAGGTGAAGGGGGCGCTGTTGTTCGGCAGCCGGGCTGCCCAGTCCTGTGGCACCAGGCCGCCGTTGTCGGCGAGGGCGTTGATGTCGGTGGCCTGGTTCATGGTGATGACATCGGCGGGCAGGCCGTCGATCACTGCGCGCGCTTGCTTGCTGGAGCCGCCGTGGGACATCTGCAGGGTGATGTTCTCGCCGTTCTCTGCTTTCCAGTGCTTCTGGAAGGCGGCGTTGTAGTCCTTGTAGAAGTCGCGCATCACGTCGTAGGAAACGTTGAGCAGGGTGGGCGCGGCCTGGGCGGCGCTAGCCAGGGCGAGGCCGGCGGCGAGGAGGGAGGCGGAGAACAGTCGTTTCACTGGGCGTTCCTTCTGGGCAGTGTGAGCGCTGGACTATAACGGAATGGCATATTTCCTTTTAATACTGAAAAGTCATTTGGTTATTTCCATTCGCGCAGTCAGCTCTTGTAGGTTGTGGCTGAGCTTTGCGAAGCCCAACACGCGAAGCCGAGGTTTGAAATGTTGGGCTTCGCTTCGCTCTGCGCCAACCTACGGCAGTTCCTCAGAACACCCGGCCGAGGTTGAGGTAGAGCGCTCGCTCGGCTTCGTCGTTCAGGCCGTAGCTGAAGTCCAGCGGGCCGAGGGGCGTATCGAAGCTGATGAAGACGCTGGCAGCGTTGATGTAGCCGCTGTCGAAGCTGTTGTCGTTGTTCCAGGCACGTCCGCGTTCCAGGCTGCCACCGAGGTACACCGGGAAATCCAGCGGCAGGAAGGAGCGTTGGGTCAGGCGACGATAGTAGATCGCCCGCGCCAGACTGATGTTCTGCCCGGCGATGGAATCCTGGCGGAAGCCCGACAGCTGGCGCGCGCCACCCAGCAGGAAGCTGGACGTGATCACTTCGGCATCGTCCAGGGTGCGACCATAGCGGCCGCCGAGGACGAAGGTGTCCGGACCGGAGCCCAGTGCCTTGTCCAGGCTCAGTTGCCACTGCCGGTAGCGTTCGTCCGAGCCCAGGCTCGGGTCGTACTGGCGCAGGGTCAGGCTGATGTCTTCGCCGTCGTGGGGGTAGTCCACGTTATCCAGGGTGTCGAACGAGTACTTCAGCTCGTAGTAGCCCTCGGTGAATTCGAAGCTGGGCAGGTCGCGCTCGCCAACCCGCACGTCGGCCTTGCCCCAGGCCTGGCCGACGCCAAAGCGGATCTCGCCGTTGTTGGCGATCTGCCGCCCGAGGTTCAAGCCGTAGCCATAGCGCTCCAGGCGGTATTCGGCGATGGGGTCGTTGCCCTGGATGGCCTCGACGTTCTGCGCCTCACCGAACAGGTAGGGGGCGACGAAGTAGCGCGAGCCGGCGTCCAGCGGCTGGTAGAACTCACTGTAGAGCTCCTGGTGGTCGCCCACCTGCAAGCGTGTCAGCCATTCGGCGCCCAGTTCGTTGATGCCGTTCTTGCGGTAGCTGGCCCCCAGGTTGAAGGCGCTGTCGCCACGCATGTCGTCGGAGAGGTTCAGGCCCAGGCGCAGGTAGTCGGTGCCGGCGCGCTTGCCACGGGCGTTGATCACCAGGGCGTTGCCGTCCTTGCGCTTGATTACCCGGTAATGCACCTGCTCGAAGTAATCCAGGCCGTAGAGCGTGCTCATGTCGCTCTGCAGGCGGTCCAGGTCCAGCGGTTCGCCCAACGGCTGGCGGATATAGCGGCGGATCACCGCGTCGCCGATCTTCGAGTCGTTTTCGATCAGGATGTGGCGGATCACCGGCGTGCGCTCGCTGGGCAGCCGTGCGCTGTCCAGTGCCTGGTCGCGATGTTCGGACAGCGGGCGGAGTTCCGCCAGGCGCCCCGCGAGGATATGTGTGGCACGGTAGCCGGCCTCGATCATCTCGCGGGAGCGTCCGAAGTCGGTGGCGCCGTAACCGGCCAGCGGAGGCTGGATCAGCAGGTCAGTGGGCTTGAGGGTGGCCAGCTGGGCTTCGGAGTTGGTGCGCGTCATCAGGGTGACCGACTGGTTGAGCACGTCCACCACGGTGGTCAGTTCCTTGCGCGAGCGCAGCGGCGTGCCGATGTCGACCACGATCACCTGGTCGACGCCCATCTCGCGGGCGACGTCCACCGGGATGTTGTCGACCATGCCGCCATCCACCAGCAGTCGGCCGTTGACTTCCACCGGGGCGAATACCGCCGGAATCGACATGCTGGCGCGGATGGCCTGGGGCAGGTGGCCGCGGCGGAACACGACTTTCTCGCCGGTGGCGATGTCGGTGGCCACAGCGCGGAAGGGGATGGCGAGCCGGTCGAAGTCGCGGGTGTCGCTGGTATGCACCAGCAGGCTTTCCAGCAGTAGAGCGAGGTTCTGGCCCTGGATCACGCCGAGCGGCAGGCCCAGGCTGCCGTCGTCACGAAAGCTCAGTCGCTGCTTGACCAGGAAGTCGCGGTCATCCTGCTTGCGGCGGAAGGGGACTTCCGTTCGTGGCGGCTCGTCGGACAGGGTGCGCTGCCAGTCCATTTCGGTGGCGATCCTTTCCAGCTCGTCGACCGTATAGCCGGCTGCGTAGAGCCCGCCAATCACAGCGCCCATGCTGGTGCCGGCGATGGCATCGACCTTGATGCCCTGTTCCTCCAGCGCCTTGAGTACGCCGATATGGGCCAACCCACGTGCGGCGCCGCCGGACAGCACCAGGCCGATCCGTGGTTCGGGCTGGGCGAGGCAGAGCAGGGGGAGGAACAACAGGCAAAGCAGAAGGCGGCGCATAACGCATCCCTGGTCAGGCGGAGGGCTGAAGCCGGCTATTATAGGGCGCCCAACCTGTCACCGAGCCTAACCATGTCTGCGAGCAAGCCTGAAATCGTCATCACCTATTGCACCCAGTGCCAGTGGTTGCTGCGCGCCGCATGGCTGGCCCAGGAGTTGCTCAGCACCTTCAGTGATGACCTCGGAAAGGTCAGCCTGGAACCCGGCACCGGTGGCGTTTTTCGCATCACCTGCGATGGCGTGCAGATCTGGGAGCGCAAGGCCGATGGCGGCTTCCCCGAAGCCAAGGTGCTGAAACAGCGTGTTCGCGACCAGATCGACCCGGCGCGGGACCTGGGCCACAACGACCGTTCCTGAGTGTTGATTCGTGGGATGGGATTTCACGGGGTTGCGGGCGCCACCTTGGCTTCCGCCGCCGCGCCTTTCCTCGCCGACAGGGCGATGGCAAAGATGATCAGCGCGCCACCGGCCAACATGCGCAGGCCGGGCTGTTCGTCGAACAGCCACCAGGCGAAGGCGATCCCATAGACAGGCTCCAGGGCGAAGATCACGGCGGTGGTGCGCGCCTTCAGCACCTTGAGGCTGGCCACGAACAGGCTGTGGGCGAGGCCAGTGCAGAGAACGCCGAGCAGGGCGATCCAGAACCAATCCATCGGTTTCACCTCGTGCAGCAGCGGCCAACTGAAGGGTGCCAGGCAGAGCACGATGGTGAGGTTCTGACAGAGCGCTGCCTTGACCGGGTCCAGCCCCCTCACGCTGACGCGGTTCAGCAGCGACAGCAGGGAGAACAGCAGGCCGGACAGAATGGCCGAAAGCAGACCCTGGGTAGCCGCGCTGCCCCAGTCGAAGCTCGGGGTCACCAGCACCAGGCCGAGGCTCACCAGGGCGACGATGATGATTTCCTGGGTGCGGATGCGCTCGCGGAACAGCAGGCCTTCCAGCAGCAAGGTGAAGGCAGGAAAGCTGGCGAATCCGAGGGTCGCGATCGCCACGCCGCCCACCTGCACCGCATGGAAGAAGGTGATCCAGTGGGCGCCCAGCAACAGGCCGCCGAGGGCCAGCAAGGCCAGCTGGCGCAGGCCGGGGTTCGGGCTCTTGCCACGGGTGATGAGCTGGGCGAAGAGTGCCAGGGCGATCACCGCGAACAGCCCGCGGCCGAAAGTGATGATCATGGGCGCGGTATTGGCGAGCTTGCCAAAGATGCCCGAAAGGCCGAACAGCAGGGCCCCCAGGTGGATCGCCAGCAGCGCATTGCGTTCCTTCATGCCAGGCGCGCCCCATTGGGCAGCGGTTTGTCGAAGCTGGCCAGCACCACTTTGTTTTCGTCGTCATGGACGCCGGTCACCAGCACTTCCGAACGGATGCCGGCAATGCGCTTGGTGGCGAAGTTGCAGACGCAGAGTACCTGGCGGCCGACCAACTCTTGCGCCTCGTAATGGGCGGTGATCTGGGCACTGGAGGTTTTCACCCCGAGTTCGCCCAGGTCCACTTCCAGCACGTAGGCCGGCTTGATCGCCTTGGTATTGGGGGCGACGGTGAGGATGGTGCCGACGCGCAGTTCAACGCGCTCGAAGTCGTCCCATTCGATGGTGGACATAGGGTTCTCCCTGATCACGATCGCACCAGTCTAGTGATGACGAACGGCCTTGTCTGTCGCCAGGCTCGCGGGGATTGTCGCGCTACTCGTGGCCATTGCGCAGGGCGCGCGGGGTAACGCCGAACTCGCGGGAGAGGGCGGCGGTGAAGGCGCTCTGGGAGCTGTAGCCGACCCGGACAGCGATGTCGCCCACGGCCAGTCGGCTTTCCAGCACTAGCTGGCGACCGAGGTGCAGGCGTCGGGCGCGGACGTAATCCATGGGGGTCTGCCCGGTTTCAGCCAGGAAACGGGTGTGGAAGCGCGCCACTGACAGCCCGCAGAGACGGGCCAGGTCGGCTACCTGCAAGGGGCGGGCGGCATGCTGGTCGATATGCGCGTCCAGCGCCGCCAGGGGCAGGGCGCCGCTGTCCTGTGCCTGGACACCGGGAGCGGCCAGGCTGGCCAGCAGAAGCCCGGCGGATTGCCCGGAGATCACTTCATCGGCCAAAGGGCTGGAGGCGATCCAACTGACCAGTTGGCTCTGCGCCGGGTTCAGGTTCAACGCGCCGGGGCGTTCCAGCAGCCGCCGGCCGGCGTCGAAGTGCCGGCCCAGCGTGTGGCGCAGCCACTCGTCGTCGGGCACATCGACCACCAGGCAGAGGCTGCCGCCGGGGCTGCCGCAGGCGTGCTGGGCCTCGGGTGGCACCACGGCCAGGGTCTGGCGCTCGACCCGCGCACCGCAGCCATCCACCTCGAAGTCCAGGCGGCCGGTCAGGCCGAACACCAGCTGCGCGTAGCTGTGGCTGTGGACCAACAGGTCGTGGTTGTACTGGCGCAGGGACAGGATCGAATGCATGGCGGTCACCTCGGAGCAAGCGGGCATTCTACTCCCTGTTGCATGGCGCGCGCTGTCACAGGCCTGCAACCTGCCGTTCATCCTCGATTCACCGCGTGGGCCCACCATCGGCGAAACCCCGCCGGAGGTCGCCCATGAGCAGCGTCGAACGCCTGGAACCCGTCATCAAGACCAAGCCCCGCAAGCAGCGCGTGCGTACCTTGTGGATTTCCGACGTCCACCTGGGGACCCGCGACTGCCAGGCCGAGCGCCTGGCGCGTTTCCTCAAGCAGTACCACGCCGATCGCATCTACCTGGTTGGGGACATCATCGACGGTTGGAAGCTGCGGGGCGGTATCTACTGGCCCCAGGCGCACACCAATGTGATCCGCCGCCTGCTGACCATGAGCAAGCGCGGCACCGAGGTGATCTATGTCACCGGCAACCACGATGAATTCCTGCGCCGCTATTCCGCGCTGATGCTGGGCAACATCCAGCTGGTGGACGAGGAGGTACACGAGACCGCGGACGGCCGCCGCCTGCTGGTGATCCACGGCGATCAGTTCGATGTAATCACCCGCTACCACAAATGGCTGGCCTTCCTCGGTGACTCCGCCTACGAGTTCACCCTGACCCTCAACCGCTGGCTCAACCACTGGCGCGAGCGCTGGGGCTATGGCTACTGGTCGTTGTCGGCCTACCTCAAACACAAGGTGAAGTCGGCGGTGAACTTCATCAGCGACTTCGAGGAAGCCATCGCCCACGAATGCGTCAAACGCGGGCTGGATGGGGTGGTCTGCGGCCACATCCACCACGCGGAAATCCGCAGGGTGGGCGAGGTGGAATACCTCAACTGCGGCGATTGGGTGGAGTCCTGCACGGCGCTGATCGAGCATTGGGACGGCAGCATCGAGCTTTACCGCCTGGCCGATGCCCAGGCGCGAGCTCTGGAAGCCCGTGCTCTGGAGCTGGTCGAGCCGGCCGCATGAGGATTCTGATCGTCACGGATGCCTGGTCGCCCCAGGTGAATGGTGTGGTTACCAGCCTGCAATCGCTGGTGACTGAACTCGAAGCGCTCGGTCATTCGGTGCTGCTGCTCTCGCCCCAGGGTTTCCGCTGCCGGCCTTGCCCCAGCTATCCGGAAATCCCGCTGGCCTGGGACCTCTGGCGGGTCGGTCCGATGATCGAAGCCTTCCGGCCCGACTGCGTGCACCTGGCGACCGAAGGCCCGCTCGGCTGGGCCGCAAGGCGCTGGCTGGTCAAACGCGGCCTGGCATTCTCCAGTGCCATCCATACCCGTTTTCCCGAATATGTTCATGGCCGCTGGCCCTGGCTGCCGCTGTCGTGGGGATACGCCTTCCTGCGCCTGTTCCACCGCCCCAGCCGCGCGGTGCTGGTGACGACCGAGCGCATGCGTGAAACCTTCGCCAACCACGGGCTGGTCTGGCTCAATCTCTGGCGCAAAGGGGTGGATACGGCGCTGTTTCGCCCATTGGCGCTGCCGAAGCCAAGCCAGCCGGTGTTCATCTACGTCGGTCGCCTGGCCACGGAGAAGAACCTGCACGCCTTCCTCGACCTGGAACTGCCGGGGGAGAAGTGGGTGGTGGGCGATGGTCCGCTGCGCGGCGAGCTGGAGGCGCGCCATCCCGATGCGCGCTTCTTCGGTTACCGCCAGGGCGAGGAGCTGGCGCGCTTTTACGCCCAGGCCAGCGTCCTGGTGTTTCCCTCGCTGACCGATACCTACGGCCTGGTGATGCTCGAAGCCCTGGCATGCGGCACGCCGGTCGCGGCGTTCCCGGTGGCCGGACCCTTGGATGTGCTGGAACCCGGCGTTACCGGCTGCCTGGACGAAGACCTGCAACGCGCTTGCCTGGCGGCGCTTGAGCTGGACCGCAAACGCTGTGCGGAACGGGCGGCACGCCTGTCCTGGCGGGCCTCGGCCCTGGAGTTCCTGGCCTGTCAGCCGTTGCTGGATGGCGAGCCGTGTGTGGGGCTGAGTCCGGCCGTCGAACGCTGAGGCTGCGTCGGGAACACTTGTCCTTGTAGGAACGAATGAATTCGCTCCCACAAATCAGGGAATGATCTTGTCCCGCAGCTTCTCGGCCGCCAGTTGCAGGGCCTGGATGACCTTGGCCTTGTCGTAGTTCTGGATGCTGTTGGTATCCAGGTACATGGAGAAACCGGGCAGTTCGTGCTCGACATAGCTGGAGGCGGCACCGAGGTCGCGGCGGAAGTCCACCACCTGGTAGATCTGTACCGGCCGGGTGAAACCCTTGACGTTGATCTGGCCCTTGTCGCGGCACATGATCACGTCCTTAACCAGCGAGTAGGTCTCGTGGGAGATCAGGATCTCGCCGGCATCCGAGGCGGTTTCCAGGCGGCTGGCCAGGTTCACTTCGCGGCCGATGATGGTGTAGTCCATGCGGGTGTCGGCGCCGAAGTTGCCCACGGTGCAATAGCCGGTGTTGATGCCCATGCGGATTTCCAGCGGCTTGGTAATGCCTTGGGCGCGCCACTGCTGGCGCAGGACTTTCATGTGCTTGCGCATAGCCACCGCCATGGACACGGCCGCCACGGCGTCTTTCTTGGCACCCTGGGTGCTGGGGTCGCCGAAGAACACCATGACGCTGTCGCCGACGAACTTGTCGATGGTGCCGCCGTACTTGAGGGCGATCTTCGACATGTCATTGAGGTAGTTGTTGAGCAGGTCGGTCAAGGCCTCGGCTTCCAGCTCCTCGGAGAGCTCGGTGAAGCCCTTGATGTCGGAAAAGAACACGCTGAGCTTCTTGCGCTGGGTTTCCAGGCGCACGCTCTTCTTGCCGCTGAAGATCATTTCCCAGACCTGGGGCGACAGGTATTTGGCGAGGTTGCGTGCCAGCCGGGCGGCCTTTTCCTGTTCGCGCTTGATCTCGCTGCGAGCCTGGGCCAGGCGCAGGCCCTGCTGGTGCACGAAGAAGGCGGTGATGCAGATGTAAAGGGTGGTGAACAGCACGCTGACCAGGGCGACCAGGGCAGGGGTGCCGCCCTTCAACTCCGGCCGCAACGCTACGCCAGCCACAGCCGTACTGACCAGGAGCCCCGCCAGTACCAGCGTCATCTGGCGCAGGCCACCCAGGATCATGGCGTTGAAGCTGAGGGTCAGCAGGACCATCAGGGCCGGGACCACCGAGAAGCCCAGCAGGGCGACCGTCGCGCCGGCATGGAAGGTGTCGACTCCGAGCAAGAGGCGATCCGTGCGCTGTCCGGGGAAACGCAAACTCAGGTGGTGGGCCAGGTGCGGGTAGAGCAGGGCGTAGGGAACCATCCAGAGGATGTCGAAGCTGAAGTGCTGGACGTAGGTACCCGCGGCGATGCTGGCGGCAATGGCCATGTAGGCCAGTACCCGGGAGTAATACTCGCGCAGCACGGGCGTCGCGGCGGAAGGGTCGAGCATGGCGGGCTTCATGGCTTGGGTCTGTCCCTGGTGCTTTCTTGACGCCGGGTTGTGGCGTTCGCTGAACGCTGCAAGTCCTGGGCCACGGCTTTGGCTGGTGCGGGATCATAACCAAGCCCGGGACCGGCGGCCAAGGTGAAGCTGGCGCCGGTCTTGCGGGGTGCGGAAAGTCAGAAGCGGATACGGCCGGTCAGGGCGTCCTTGAGCATCACCCAGTCGCCCATGAAGCTGTAGAGCGGGTACTTGAAGGTGGCCGGTTTGTTCTTCTCGAAGACGAAGTGGCCAACCCAGGCAAAGCCGTAGCCGGCGAACGGGATGGCCAGCAGCCAGAGCCACTGCTGGGTGGCCAGGGCGTAACCGAGGATGCCCAGCACCAGCACGCTGCCCACGTAGTGGAGGCGGCGGCAGGTGTCGTTGCTGTGTTCCTGCAGGTAGTAGGGATAGAACTCGGCAAAGGTGTGGAAGCGGTCGGCGGACTCGACAGGCATGGTGGCGGCTCCAGGTTCTTGTTGTCTGGAGCAGTGTAGGACGGGAGTCTCCGAGGGCCAGTGACAATGAGCGCCACTTTAGTATCCTTGCCGGCACGCCAGCCCTGCTGGCGGCTGTCTTGAACCTCAGAACAAGAAGGCGCCATGAGCGAACGCACGACATCTTCGAGCTGGGCCCTTGGAATCGTCCAGGCCCTGGAAATGGGCGGAGTGGATTGCCGCAATCTGTTTCCGGAACTCGGTCTCGACTACCAGGCCCTGAACGATCCCGACGCCCGTTTCCCCCAGGACGGCATGACCCGCCTCTGGCTGCGTGCCGTGGAGCTCTCAGGCAATCCGGCCATCGGCCTGAACATGGCCAAGGTGGTGCGCCCGGCGTCCTTCCATGTGGTGGGTTACGCGCTGATGTCCAGCCGCAGCCTCAAGGAGGGATTCACGCGGCTGGTGCGTTATCAGCGAATCATCGCCGAAGGCGCCGACCTCAGTTTTTGCGCCCTGCCGGAAGGCTACGAGCTGCGCCTGTCGATCCATGGTGACCGACTGCCGCCGGCCCGGCAGAGCGCGGAAGCTTCCATGGCTTATTGCCTGGCATTCTGCCGCTGGATGACGGGGCGGCCGATCAACCCGCTGGAAATTCGCTTCCAGGGGCCGGCGCCGGTGGACCTGGAGCCCTATCGCCAGGTCTTCCAGGCGCCGCTGCGTTTCAATGCCGAACATTGCGCGTTGCTGTTCAGCCGCGCCGACATGGAAGTCTCGCTGCCCACCGCCAACGAGTCGCTGGCGCAGCTGCATGATCGCTTCGCCGGCGACTATCTGGCACGCTTCTCCGGGACCCGCGTCACCCATCAGGTGCGCCAGGTGCTCTGCCGCCTGCTGCCCCAGGGCGAACCCAAGCGCGAAGTGGTGGCCAGCTCCATGCACCTGTCCCAGCGCACCCTGCAGCGGCGTTTGCAGGAGGAGGGGGTGAGCTTCCAGCAACTGCTCGACGACACGCGTCGCGAGTTGGCCGAGCAGTACCTGGCGCAGGTGAACCTGACCTTGCTGGAGATTGCCTACCTGTTGGGGTTTGCCGATCCGAGCAACTTCTTCCGCGCCTTCCGCCGCTGGTTCGACAGCACGCCTGGGGAATACCGCGCGCGGTTGGAAGAGGGCTGATTCCCGCCGCATTCTTCTCTGTAGGCGCGATTTCAATCGCGAAGCAGGCTACAGGCCTGCCCATATGGGGCCTTGTCGCGAATGAATTCCGCACCCAGGTACTGATCGAGACTTCCCTTCTCAATGCCGCCAGAAGTAGGGCGTCAGCAGCACCAGTACGGTCAGGATCTCCAGACGGCCCAGCAGCATGCCGAGGGTCAGCAGCCATTTGGCGCCATCCGGCAGGCTGGAGAAGTTGCCGGCCGGGCCGATGATCTCGCCCAGTCCGGGGCCGACGCCGGAAACCGTGGCGGCGGCGCCAGTGAGGGCGGTGATCCAGTCCAATCCCATCAGTGACAGGCCCAGGGCGATGGCGCAGATGATGATGGTGAAGAAGAAGGAGAAGGTCAGGATCGAGCGGACGATGTCATCGTCCAGGCGATGGCCGTTGTAGACCTGCTTGATCACCGCCCGTGGATGCACCAACTGCTTGAGGTTGGCCTTGAGCAGGATGTAGGCCACCTGGAAGCGGAAGATCTTGATACCGCCGGCCGTGGAACCGGAGCAGCCGCCGACGAAGCCCAGGTAGAAGAACAGCATCAGCGAGAAGTTGCCCCACAGGCTGTAGTCACCCAGGGCGAAGCCGGTGGTGGTGAGGATCGACGTGGTATTCACCGCCACGTGGCGCAGGGCATCCAGCCAGTGCAGGTTGGTCGTCAGCCAGTACCAGGTGCCGAGCACCAGCCAGATCGCCAGCAGCAGGCCAAGGAAACCGCGTACCTGTTCATCCTTGAACAGCGCCATGCGATGGCCGCGGAACACGGTCACGTAAAGCATGAAGGGCAGGCTGCCGAGGATCATCACCACCACCGCCACCCAGTGAACCGCCGGCTGCTGCCACTTGGCCAGGGACTGGTCGGAGGTGGAGAACCCCCCGGTGGAAATGGCGGACATGGCGTGGTTGATCGCGTCGAACGGGCTCATGCCCGCCAACCAGAACGCCAGGGCGCCGAGGGCGCTGAGGCCGATGTAAATGGCGACGATGTACTTGGCCACTATATGCGAGCGCGGCAGGACCTTGTCCGAGCGGTCGGATGATTCGGTCTGGAACAGGCGCATGCCGCCGATCCGCAGCAACGGCAGGATCGCCACGGCCATGCCGATGAAGCCGATGCCCCCCAGCCAGTGCAGCAGCGAGCGCCAGATCAGGATGCCCGGCGACATGTTGTCCAGCCCGCTGAGCACGGTGGCGCCGGTGGCCGTGATGCCCGACATGCTCTCGAACCAGGCGTCGGTGTAACTGATGCGCTGGGTGAGCAGGAAGGGCAGGGCCGCGAAGATGCCGACGATGATCCAGCTGGAAACAGTCAACAGGTACATGTCGCGCGGGCGCAGGTGAACATGATCCGGGCGTCCGGGGATGACCAGGGCGAGGCCGGCGATGAACGTGGCGAGGCTCGACCAGATGAAGGCGTTGATGTCCCCGGTGCGGTCATAGACCACCAGGGTCAGCACGGGAATGACCATGCTGACCGCCAGGGTAATCAGGAAGATGCCGTTGAGGAAGCCGATGATGCGAAGGGTCGGCAGGGCCATGGGGTCCGTTTCAGGCAGAGGGCGAAAGGCGCAATTCTAACCGCGCCCGGCGCCCTGTAAACCGGATGGGCGCCAGTTTCAGTGTTTCCAGAACTTGGGCGTGAACAGCACCAGCACCGTGAGGATCTCCAGACGGCCCAGCAGCATGCCGACCGTGAGCAGCCATTTTGCCGAATCCGGCAGGGTGGAGAAGTTACCCACCGGGCCAATGATCGGCCCCAGGCCCGGTCCTACGTTGCACACCGCAGTGGCGGCGCCGGTCAGGGCAGTGACCCAGTCCAGGCCGAGCAGGCAGAGGCCGAGGGCGATCACCGCGATGGTGGTGGTGAAAAAGAACGAGAAGGTAATCAGCGAGCGGACGATGTCGTCGTCGAGGTTGTGGTTGTTGTACTGCTGCTTGATCACTGCGCGTGGGTGCACCAACTGCTGCAGGTTGGCCTTGAGCAGTTGCCACGCGACCTGGAAGCGGAAGATTTTCAGGCCGCCGGCGGTGGACCCGGAGCAACCGCCGATGAACGTCAGGTAGAAGAACAGCATCACCGAGAAACTGCCCCACAGGGTGTAGTCGCCGAGTGCCACGCCCGTGGTAGTCACCACTGACGTAACGTTCACCGCGACGATGCGTACGGCGTCGAACCAGCCGTTGTCGGAATTGGCCCAGAGCCAGGTGCCGACCAGCAGCCAGGTGATGACCAGGAAACCGACGAAGCCGTGTACCTGGTGGTCGCGCAACAGGGCGGCCCGGTTGCCGCGCATGGTCGCGACGAACAAGGTGAAGGGCAGGCTGCCGAGCATCATGATCACCACCGCTACCCAGTGCACTGCCGGCTGTTTCCAGTTGGCCAGCGACAAGTCAGACGTCGAGAAACCGCCGGTGGAGATCAGCGACATGGCATGGTTGACCGCCTCGAAAGGCGTCATCCCGGCCAGCCAGAAGGCCAGGGTGCCGAACACCGTCAGCCCGGTGTAAACCAGCACGATGTACTTGGCCACCATGTGCGAGCGCGGCATGACTTTCTCACCCCAGTCGGAGGATTCGGTCTGGAACAGGCGCATGCCGCCGACTCGCAGCAGCGGCAGGATGGCGACGGCCATGCCGATGAAGCCGATCCCGCCCAGCCAGTGCAGCATCGAGCGCCAGATCAGCAGCCCTGGGGAAGCGCTGTCCAGCCCGGTGAGCACCGTAGAGCCGGTGGTGGTGATGCCGGACATGGTTTCGAAGAAGGAGTCGGTGTAGCTGATGTGCTGGATCAGCACCATGGGCAGGGCTGCGAAGCCGCAAACGATGACCCAGCTCGCCGTGGTCAGCATGTACATGTCCCGTGGACGCAAGTGAGCGTGCTCGGGGCGACCGGGTGCTACCAGCGCCACGCCGGCGATGAAGGTGATCAGGCTCGACCAGAGAAAGGCGAAGATGTCGTCAGTGCGCTCGTAGATCAGCAGGGTCAGCATGGGAATGACCATGCTGACCGCCAGCGTGATGAGGAAAAGGCCGATGATGAAGCCGATGGTGCGCAGTGTCGGCAGTGACATGGAACTCTCACGGGCGGTAGTCGAACGGGCGATTCTACTGGGCCTTTGAGCGCCGCGATATGCGCGATATACGCAGTGTGCAGGGCGGTGCAGGCGTTTGGCGGGCGTCACGGTCCAGCTGCTTCGAGACTGAGTCGCGTTATCGGCTAGAATGCCGGCTCCCTGATTTCTGGAGGTGCCCGATGGAGGCTCTCGACGCTCTGCTCAACCGCGTATCCCTGGCTCGCCTGAAAGAGCCGGCGCCGGATGCCGCCCAGCGTGAACTGCTGTTCCGCGCGGCCCTGCGCGCCCCGGATCACGGCTACCTGCGCCCCTGGCGCTTCCTCACCATCGAGGGCGAGGCGCGCGCGAAGCTCGGTGAGTTGTTCGTCTCGGCTGCGCTGGCCAAGGACCCGCAAGCACCTGAAGCCGTCACCACCAAAGCACGCAACATGCCGTTGCGAGCGCCGCTGATGGTGGTGGTGGTCGCTACCCTGCAGGCCGGCCACAAGGTGCCAGAGGTGGAGCAGTTGCTGTCGGCCGGCTGTGCCGCCCACGGCATCCTGCTGGCCGCGCATGCCCAGGGGCTGGGGGCCATCTGGCGGACCGGAGAGCTGGCCTATGACCGCACCGTGGCTGCCGGTCTGGGGTTGAGCGAGCAGGAGCGCATTGTCGGCTTCCTGTATCTGGGCAGCGTCGAAGGCGAACGCCGCGCCGCGCCGGAGCTGGCTCCGGCGGACTTCGTCCAGGCCTGGGGCTGATCAGGTCGTCAGTGCGAGGGGCAATTCCAGGGTGGCGATGAAGCCGCCCTCGGGATGATTGCCCAGGTGCAGGCTGCCGCCGTGGCGTTCCACCGCCCGGCGGGCAATGGCCAGCCCCAGGCCATGGCCGGCACCGGCCTGATTGGGCGCGCGGAAGAAGGGCTCGCCCAGCTGCGCCAGGTACTCGGGAGCAACGCCGGGGCCGTGATCGCGAACCGTCAGCTCCAGGCCGCCATTGCCTTCCTTCACCGTCACTTCGATCGGCTGCCCCAGCGGGGTGAAACGCAGGGCGTTGCGCAGCAGGTTGTCCAGCGCCCGTTCCAGCATGTCGGGCCAGCCGTCCAGTTTCGGCTCGCCGTTGCAGTCGATACGCACCTCCTGCTCCGGGGCGAGGAGCCGGGCATCCTCCTTCAACTTGTCCAGCAGCGCCCCCAGGTCGATGGGCTGGCGGGCACCGGGTTCGGCGTCGAGCCGGGCAAGGGCGAGAATCTCGCTGATCAGCGCCTCCAGCCGATCGCACTCCTGGCCCAGCCGCGGCCACAGCGCCTCACGCTGCTGCGGTTCGGCGCGCTCGGCCAGGGCCAGGGCGATGCGCAGCCGCGCCAGTGGCGAACGCAGTTCGTGGGACACGTCGCGCAGAAGTTGGCGCTGGCTGCCGATCAGGCCCTGCAGGCGCTGGCCCATGCGGTTGAAGTCGCCGGCCAGTACGCCCAGTTCATCTCGCCGGCGCGCCAGGCGGGCCAGGCTGTCCTGCTGATAGGTTGTCTGGCCGAGGTCATGTACGGCCCGGCGCAGGCGGTCGAGCGGGCGGGTGATGGAGAGGGCCAGGGCCAGGCTGAACAGCGTAAGCACCACCAGGGCGATGCCCAGGGCGCTGATCGGCCAGAGCAGGCTGCCACGGTGCCAGGCGTCCAGCTCGGGGTAGGGGATGCGATAGATCAGCAGGTAAGAGTCGCCGCTCGACGGGCTGGTGAACTCCTCGGTGAGGCGTCGCCAGGGCAGGCGGCGCGGGTTGTCGTGGCGGGCTTCGAAGGCGGCGGCGCGCGGTGGGAAGGTACCTTTGACCACGGGCTGGCCGGTGTCGTTGAGGATCTGTACGTCGATCCGCGCGCGGTGGCGGAAGTGCTCCAGATAGCGCTGGGTGTCCTGCCGTCCCTGCTCCTCGTAGCGTTGCACCAGGCGCTCGGCCAGGCCCTGGAGGCGAGGATGGTGGTTGAGGATCCAGGCATCCTGGTTCAGCGCGCGGCCCAGCAGGATGGACAGGCCGGCGACCAGGGCCAGGGCCAGCCAGAGCGTGGCCAGGATTCGCCAGAAGAGTGAACGCACGGGTTGCTCCTGAACGGCAAAGCCCATCAGGCCGGACAGCCTGATGGGCAGGGTTGTGCAGTGCGGTCGGGCCGCGTGGGATTACTGGGCCTTTTTGTCTTTCTCGGCCTTCCAGGCTTCGAATTCGGCGCGTTCGGCGCGGCGTTCTTCCATCTTCTTCTGGATCTCGTCGAAGGTCTTCTGCTGCTCGGGCTTGAGCTGGGCGCGGATCGCGTCGCGGTTCTTGGTTTCGGCGGCCTTGAGCTCGTCTTGCATGGCCTTGCGTTCGGCGGCCGGCAGCTTGTCCAGGTAACGTTCGGTGATGTCGTGACGGGACTTCATCTGATCGCGCATCAGCTTGCCGATTTCCTGGCGCTGTTCCTGGGTGAGATTCAGCTCCTTGAACATGTGGCCACCGAAACCGCGCTCATGGCGCGGACCGCCTTCCGGCATGGCCATGGCCAGGGTCGGCAGGGTAGCGGCGAGCAGCAGGGCGGTGAGGGTCTTGCGCATGGTGGTTCTCCTAGTCTCGATTCCGGCCAGTTGCCGGATGTGCCCAGTCTAGGGATGGCAAGGTCAAGGGCAGTCAGTCGTGCGTAAAGCCTGGGTAAAGACGGCGCCTGCCTACGCGCTGTAGTAATAGCCACGACTGCGCAGGGCCAGGATGCGTGGGCGGCCGTCCGTGTGAGGGCCGAGCTTCTTGCGCAGGTTGCTGACGTGCATGTCCAGGCTGCGGTCGTAAAGGGTCAGCTTGCGGCCCAGGGCCAGTTGCGCCAGCTGTTGTTTGTCCAGCGGTTCGCCGGGCTGGCGCAGCAGGGCTTCGAGCAGGCGGCCCTCGGACAGGGTCAGGCTGATTTCGTGGTTGCCGACCGTGACGATGCCGCGCGCAGGGCTGTAGCAGAGGTCGCCCAGTTCGAGCTGGCTGGAGGGCTGCGGCGGCTGGCTGCGGCGCAGCACGGCACGCAGGCGGGCGGTGAGCTCGCGAGGGTCGCAGGGTTTGGCCAGGTAGTCGTCGGCTCCCAGTTCCAGGCCAAGGATGCGATCCAGAGGTTCACCGCGAGCGGAGAGCATCAGTACAGGCAGTTCCGGGTAGTCGCTGCGTAACTGCTTGAGCAGTTCGAGGCCGCTGCCATCGGGCAGCATCACGTCCAGCACCACGGCTGCAGGGGCATGTTCTGCCAGGGCAGTGCGAGCCGAATGGCCGTCATGGCAGGCGCGAGCGCTGAAGCCTTCCTGGCTGAGCCAGCTGATCAGGAGTTCGCAGAGCTCCTGGTCGTCGTCGATTAGCAGCAGTTCACTCATGGTACGGGTCAGTTGATCCATTGACGGCGCTGGCGGCGTCCGCCACGAGCGGCCAGGCCGGTAACGAGGGAGAGCAGGGCCACGCCGCCGCCCACTGCGAACCAGGCTTGCTGTTCGCTCAGCAGGCGCGGTGCTTGCGTGGCGTGGGCTTCCTTGAGCTGCAATTTGAGGCGCTGGTTTTCCTGGCGCAGACGGGCGAGCTGGGCGTTCTCCCGCTCGCCGCTGGCGGCTTCGAGCTGGGTGTTCAGCTCGCTGCGCTGGCGTTCGCTCTCGGCCAGTCTGCGCTGGAGCTGGTTGACCTGGGCCACCAGCGCGTCGTTTGCCACGGCAGGAACAGAAGGGGCTTCCACAACTGTGGGCTCACCGACCGCGATCGGTGCCGGTTGTTGGGGTTCTTCAGCCTGGGCCAGGCTGCAGAGCAGCGCGGCGGTTAACAGCAGGGGCAATTGACCGACGTGCATGGGAACTCCTTTTTCCTGGCGGGGCGGCTGGAGGTGCTGACTTAGGGGAATACCTGCTTGAACGGCTTGACCACGACGTCGGCGTAGACGCCGGCGGCGCGATAGGGATCGGCGTCTGCCCAGGCCCTGGCCGCCTCGAGGGATTCGAATTCGGCGACGATCAGGCTACCGGTGAAGCCGGCGCTGCCTGGATCGTTGCTGTCCACTGCCGGGTGCGGACCGGCCAGCACGATGCGGCCTTCGGCCTTCAGTTGCTCCAGCCGTGCGAGGTGCGCAGGGCGGGCAGCGAGGCGGTTTTCCAGGGAACCGGCAACGTCGGTGGCGATGATGGCGTAGAGCATGGCAATCCTTATTGTTGGGGCTTTTCGGGTTCGCCGTCATGGATGTGACGGGCCAGGTAGACGCCCTGGCCGACCAGGAAGAGCACGGTCATGCCGAGGCTGCCGAAGACTTTGAAGTCCACCCAGAACTCGTGGAAGGTGAACGCCACGAACAGGTTGGCGAAGCCGCAGATGAGGAAGAAGGCGATCCAGGCCAGGTTCAGGCGTACCCAGATGGCCTGTGGCAGGCTCAGGGCATGGCCCATTACGCGTTGGATCAGCGGCTTGTCGCCGATGAAGTGGCTACCGGCGAAGGCCAGGGCGAAGAGCCAATTCACCACGGGCGCTTTCCACTTGAGGAAGGTCTCGCTATGGAACGCCAGGGTCATACCACCGAAGACCAGGCAGGCCGCCAGGGTCAGCCACTGGCCTTTTTCCAGGCGGCGCTGGAGCAGGAAGATCGCGCCATAGACGATGACGGAACTGATGATCAGAACTGCTGTGGCGCTGAAAATACCGCCTAGCATGTAGGTATGCCCGGCAAGCTCGATGGCGCGCGGTTCCAGTTTGTAGACGATGAAGAAGAGGACCAGCGGGATGAAGTCGATGAATTGTTTCACGGCGGCAGCCAGAAGCGGGATGTGGCGGCATAATAACAAACCATTCCCCTAGCGAAAGCAGACCCCATGCAGATCGACCTGCATTGCCACAGTACGGCCTCCGACGGTGCCCTGGCCCCCGCGGCCCTGGTTGCCCGCGCCCATGAGCGCGGCGTTCGCCTGCTGGCGCTGACCGACCACGACACCCTGGAAGGCCTGGACGAGGCCCGTGAGGCAGCCCTTGCACTGGACATGCAGCTGATCAACGGCATTGAGCTTTCCTGCACCTGGGGCGGGGCCACCATTCATGTCCTCGGCTATGCCTTCGCTGCCGATGCTCCGGCGTTGCTGCAGGCCATTGCCGACCTTCATCGTGGCCGCTGGTCGCGGGCCGAGGAGATCGCCCGCCGCCTGGCGGCCAAAGGCATGCCTGGCGCCCTGGAAGGTGCCCGGGCAGTGCAGCAGGAACTGGGTGATAGCGGCAACGCGCCAGCGCGCCCGCACTTCGCGGAGTTTTTGGTCCGCAATGGCCATGTTCGCGACCGCGCCGAGGCGTTTCGCAAATGGTTGGGCGCTGGAAAGCTGGGGGACGTCAAGCAGCATTGGCCTGCCCTCGCCGAAGCGGTCGGCACCTTGCGTGAGGCGGGCGCCTGGATCAGCTTGGCGCACCCGTGGCAGTACAACTTCACCGGCGCCAAGCGGCGCAAGCTGGTGACGGACTTCATTCAGGCGGGTGGTCACGCACTGGAAGTGGTCAATGGCCTGCAGCCAGCGGAGCAGGTCGGCAGCCTGGCTGTGCTGGCGCGAGAGTTCGGCATGCTGGTCAGTGCCGGTAGTGATTTCCATGCACCCTGCGATTGGTCGGAGCTGGGCATGTACCGACCCTTGCCGGATGACTTGCCGCCGATCTGGGGGCGCTTCCGCCATGCACTCAGCCCTACTGCTGCCCTCTGAACAGGGAGATGTCGTGAGTCAATTTTTCCAGGTACACCCGGAGAATCCACAGCCGCGCCTGATCAAGCAGGCCGTGGAAATCATCAGGGCGGGGGGCGTGATCGTCTATCCCACCGATTCGTCGTACGCCCTGGGCTGCCTGATCGGCGACAAGGGTGCAGTGGAGCGCATCCGTCGCCTGCGCCGACTCGATGAAAAGCACAATTTCACGCTGGTATGTCGGGATCTGTCCGAGATCGGCCTCTTCGCCAAAGTGGATACCGCCGCGTTCCGCCTGATCAAGGCCCACACACCGGGGCCTTACACCTTCATCCTCAGCGCCACCCGCGAAGTGCCGCGCATGCTGATGCACCCGAAACGGCGAACCATCGGCATGCGGGTGCCTGACCATCCCATCGCCCTGGCCTTGCTGGAGCAACTGGGCGCGCCGCTCATGAGTACCAGCCTGATCCTGCCTGGCGAAGAACTGCCCATGAGCGATCCCTACGAGATGCGGCAGATTCTCGAACACCAGGTGGACCTGATCATCGACGGTGGCCATGGCGGCCTGGCCGCGTCCACGGTGATCAACCTCTCCGAAGGCAAGCCCGAGGTGGTGCGCGTGGGCTGCGGGGACCCGCAACCCTTCCTCGATGAGGATTGACGGCGGCGCTCACAGCAGGATCGCTACCAGAATGATCACCAACAGGATGATGATGAAGTCGGTAGTGCTGATGTTGCCGCCGGCCGGTAGCGCATCGATCTTCTGCGCCAGTTGAGCGGCCTCTGCGGGCGTCAGGGCCTGGACCCTGGCGCGGGCCGTCGCGGCATCCACGCCCATGGCGCGCATCTCGTCCTGAACGGCAGACTTGCTGAGGAATGCATCGATTCTGGCGTGATCGTTCGATTGTTGCTGGACAGAGGCCGCTTCATCTGTGCCGATCATGCCGGCCTGGGCCGTAGTCACCGACGCCAGGCTGAGGCAGGCGAGCATGAGGATGGCACTGAACATCAGGGTTAAGAGTTTCATGTGAACCTCCTTGAGCTTGGCGCTCCAGACCTGACAAAGGGTGCTGCGTCGTACTTTTTTAGTTTGGCACATGGTGCTAACTTGCCCGCTTTCCCGCCGACCGGCCTCGTTCCGGCAGGCCCATTCCCAGAGAGCGGCTCCGCGGTGGCCGAGCAGCGAGAGGAACAGATGCACGAAACGCCGCCATCCGAGTCGCCGGATCCCCAGGCGGGCGCCCAGCAGGAGCTGCCTTTTGCCCTGGTCTACGGCCAGGCGGTCACCGAGCTGCCGCAAGACCTCTATATCCCGCCGGATGCCCTGGAAGTCTTCCTGGAAGCGTTCGAGGGGCCTCTTGACTTGCTGCTGTACCTGATCCGCAAGCAGAACATCGACATTCTCGATATCCCCGTGGCCGCCATCACCCACCAGTACATGGCCTATGTCGAGCTGATGAAGTCGGTACGCCTGGAACTGGCCGCCGAGTACCTGGTGATGGCCGCCATGCTGGCCGAGATCAAGTCGCGCATGCTGCTGCCGCGCTCGAACGCGGTGGAAGAGGAGGAAGACGATCCGCGCGCCGAGCTGATCCGCCGTCTCCAGGAGTACGAACGCTTCAAGGCTGCTGCCGAGGGTATCGATCAATTGCCTCGCGTAGGGCGCGACCTCATCGTGCCGCGCGTGGATGCGCCGGATGCGCGGGCGCGCAAGCTGCTGCCGGACGTCGCCCTGGAAGAGGTCCTGCTGTCCATGGCCGAGGTGCTGCGCCGCGCGGATATGTTCGAAAGCCATCAGGTCACCCGTGAGGCGCTGTCCACCCGCGAGCGCATGAGCGAAGTCCTGGAAAAGCTCAAGGGCGGGGCCTTCGTGCCCTTCGTCGTGCTGTTCACGGTCGAAGAAGGCCGCCTTGGCGTCGTGGTCACCTTCATGGCAGTGCTGGAGCTGATCAAGGAGCAACTGGTGGAACTGGTGCAGAATGAGCCGTTCGCCCCCATCCACGTTCGCGCCAGAGCTGAGTAGATGAACCTCAACGACCCCAAGGAGCTCGCGTCGCTGCTGGAAGCCTTCCTCCTGGCGTCCGGCAAGCCCCTGTCGCTGGAGCGCTTGGCCGAACTCTTCGAGGAGGCTGAGCGCCCTGAGCTGTCGGTGATCCGTTCGGCCCTGGCCATCCTCGGGCGTAGCTGCTCGGGCCGCGCCTTTGAGTTGCGCGAGGTCGCCTCCGGCTACCGGCTGCAGATTCGCGAGCGCTTCTCGCCCTGGGTTGGCCGGCTCTGGGAGGAGCGGCCGCAGCGCTACTCGCGCGCCATGCTGGAAACCTTGGCCCTGGTGGCGTATCGGCAACCCATTACCCGTGGCGAGATCGAAGACATTCGTGGCGTTGCGGTCAACAGTCAGATTGTCAAGACGCTGCTGGAGCGGGAGTGGATTCGGGTTGTCGGCTATCGCGATGTGCCTGGCAAGCCGGCCATGTTCGCGACCACACGCGCTTTTCTCGACCACTTCAACCTGAAGAGCTTGGAAGAGCTGCCGCCGCTGGCCGCCCTGCGCGAGCTGGAGCCCGAGCCGGTGCTTGCGCTGGATGACGGCGATGCGCCGGTGCCCGAAGGGTTGCAGGCGCGGGCGGATGCCGAGCTGTCCGGCAAGCCGCGCGAGGAAACCAGTTTTCGCTCCCTGCTGGCCGAGCTGGACACCATGGAGGAGGGCCTCAAGACCGACTTCGATGATCTGCTGCTCGCCGCTGACGACGAAGAAGAGGCCGTTGCCGCCGAAGAGGACGACGAGTCGCTGCCGGACGAAACCCTGCACTGACCGCCGCCGGTCAGCGAGCGGGCTGACGTGCGGGCTTTGCTCAACTAGCCTGAGTGCCAGCGGCCGCGTATGATGCGCGGCCTTTTACTGCTACACCGGGAGGTGCCCAGATGAGTGAAGTCGAATACAGCCCCGCAGGGGAGAAGCTGCAGAAGGTCCTGGCCCGCATGGGGCTGGCCTCGCGCCGCGATATCGAGGCCTGGATTACCGAAGGCCGGGTGAAGGTCAACGGCGAAGCGGCCACCCTGGGCCAGCGCGTCGACCGCCATGACGCCATCAGCGTCGATGGCCGCCTGCTCAAGCGCGAGGAAGAAGTCGAAAGCGTCCGTCGCGTGCTGATCTACAACAAGCCGGAAGGCGAAGTCTGCACCCGCGACGATCCGGAAGGTCGCCCGACCGTGTTCGAGCGCCTGCCGCGTCTGAAAGCAGGCCGCTGGATCAACATCGGTCGCCTGGACATCAACACCACTGGCTTGCTGCTCTTCACCACTGACGGTGAGCTGGCCAATCGCCTGATGCACCCTTCCTACGAGATGGACCGCGAGTACGCCGTGCGCGTGCGCGGCGAAGTCACCGAGGAGATGCTGGAGAACCTCAAGAAAGGCGTGATGCTCGATGACGGTCCGGCGAAGTTCACCGACATCAAGGAAGCGCCGGGCGGTGAAGGCTTCAACCATTGGTACCACTGCGTGGTGATGGAAGGCCGCAACCGTGAAGTGCGCCGCCTCTGGGAATCCCAGGGCCTGGTGGTCAGCCGCCTGAAGCGCGTGCGCTTCGGCCCGGTGTTCATCACCTCCGACCTGACCATGGGTCGTTGGCGCGAAATGAGCCAGGGCGAGGTGGATATCATCAGCACCGAAGTCGGCCTCAAGCCGGTGGCCCTGCCTGCGATGAAGGGCAAGTTCCGCGAGAAGCTGGACCGCCTGCAGCGCAAGTCGGCCAAGCCGGTCGGTGCGCGCGCTCCGCGACATGAGGGCGATGAGCGCCCGGCTCGTGGTCCGCGCAGTGAAGGCAGCGAGCGTCCTGCTCGTGCGCCGCGTCGCGACGGTGATGAGCGTCCGGCGCGTGGTCCGCGCAGCGAAGGTGGCGAACGCCCGGCCCGTGCTCCACGCCGCGATGGCGATGAGCGTCCGGCTCGCGCGCCGCGTCGCGACGGTGATGAGCGTCCCGCTCGTGGTCCGCGCAGCGAAGGCGGTGAGCGTCCGGCCCGTGCGCCGCGACGTGACGGCGATGAGCGTCCAGCACGCGCACCGCGTAGCACGCCGGTCGCCGACCGTCCGCGTGATGTGAACAAGAAGCGTCCGGCCAAATCCCACGGCGAGCGTCCGCCGGTGGAGTTGGCGGATCGTCCGGCCCGCAAACCCCAGCGTCCGCAGCACAAGCGCAGCGGCCCCGCAGGTGGTGACGGCCAGCGTCCGGGTTTCGGTCGCAAGCGCTGATTCAAGGCGAAATGAAGAAGGGGCTCATATGAGCCCCTTCTTTTTCATTCGCGATTGAAATCGCTCCCACAGATAGGGGCGGGCCGCAGTCAGCCTGCCATCGACAGCCGGTTACGGCCTTCGCGCTTGGCTACGTAGAGGGCGTTGTCCGCGCGGCGCAGCAGGCTTTCCACCGATTCCGCCGGCAGCAGGGTTGCGCAGCCGAGGCTGATGGACAGGTCCAGCGGGCGGCCCTGTACCAGGCATTGCAGTTCGAGGATGCCCATGCGTAGGCGCTCGCCGACCAAGGCTGCCGATTCGCGGCAGGTGCCGGAAAGCAGCACCAGGAACTCTTCACCGCCGAAGCGAAACACCATGTCGACGTTGCGCAGGCGCGCCTTCAGCGTCGTCGCCACAGCCTTCAATACTTCGTCGCCCGTGCTGTGGCCGTATTCGTCGTTGATGCGCTTGAAGTGGTCGATGTCCAGCATCAGCACCGACAACGGCTGCAAGTTGCGTCGCGCCAGGTCAACTTCGCGCTGCAGGGTCTGCTCCATGGCAATGCGGTTGCCGGTGTCGGTCAGCGGGTCGCGCAGAGCGCTCTGGATTGCAGTGCGGTAGAGCAAGGCATTGCGCAGCGGGAAGAGTAGGGCGGCGAGCAGGGACTCCAGCTGGTTCAGCTCGAGCTCGTCGAAGCGCTGGTTGCGGCGGAAGATCAGTTCACCCAGGTACTCGCCCTCGTGGGTCAGGCGGTATCCCGCCGAATGGCTGGCGCGGCTGCCGTATTCCAGGTGCAGATCGCTGCTCTGGTGCTGGTAGGCCAGGGCATCGAGCGGAACCAAGCGCTGCACCTCGCCAAAGAACAGGCTGACGATACGCTCCACTTCCAGGCTGGTCTGCAGCAGGAGGGTCAGTTGCCGGCGCAGCTCCGCCAGGCTGAGGGGGCGCAGCTTGGGTGGGCGCTTGCCGGATAAGCCGAGGCGCTGCAGCTTGGCGGCGTCGAAATCGATGGTGTTGGTCTGGGTGGGAGGAACCATTGAGTTGAACCTCTGACGCAAAATGCGACGACACCAGGCATAGAGCTATTTTCGTGCCAGGAGCTCGTAGTTCTGGAAAATGCTTTTATTTCAATTGCTTGGCGGTTAACTGCCGAGTTGCGCGGCAAGCCTTTGCCGGCTTACTGGCGAAATCATGGCAATGTGATGCCGGTCTCAGAGGGGTTGCCGGAAAACTGGCGGAGGCTGCGGCGGTCGAGCGACCGCCGCGAAGGGAGGTCATTGTGCGTCGAAAGCCTGGCCGTTCACGCCCGTGCTGTCAGGCCCCATGAGATAGAGGTAGACCGGCATGATCTCGGCAGGTTCCGGATTGTTTTCGGGGTTTTCGCCCGGATAGGCCTGGGCGCGCATGCTGGTGCGGGTGGCGCCAGGGTTGACGCTATTGGCGCGTACGTTGGCAATGCCGTCCACTTCGTCGGCCAGGACCTGCATCAGGCCTTCGGTGGCGAACTTGGACACCGCATAGGCGCCCCAGTAGGCACGGCCCTTGCGGCCGACGCTGCTGGATGTGAAGACCACCGAACCGTCCCTGGACAACTTGAGCAGCGGCAGCAGGGTGCTGGTCAGCATGAACATGGCGTTGACGTTGACCTGCATGACACGCATGAAGTTGTCGCCAGAGAGCTGCTCGATGGGCGTGCGCGGGCCGAGAATGGAGGCGTTGTGCAGCACGCCATCGATGCGTCCGAACTCGGCTTCCAGGGTGGCCGCCAGCTCGTCGTACTGGTGCGGCTGGGCCGTTTCCAGATTGAACGGGATCACGGCGGGTTGCGGGTGGCCGGCCGCTTCGATTTCGTCATAGACGGCGTTCAGGCTGGCTTCGGTCTTGCCCAGCAGCAATACGGTCGCGCCATGGGCGGCGAACGTCCTGGCGGCGGCGGCGCCGATGCCGCGACCGGCACCGGTGATCAGGATGACCCGATCCTTGAGCAGGTCGGGGCGGGCGGAATACTGGAACATGTGAATCTCCTTCGGGGCGCTGCCGGTATCAGCAGCTGCACAGCGCGCGGTCGAGCACGGCGCGCAGCTCAAGCGGGTGGTCGACCACGACATCGGCGCCCCAATGCGCCGGGTTGTCGCTCGGATGGATGTAGCCGTAGCTGACGGCGGCGGTGCGGGTGCCGGCGGCGCGGCCGGATTCGATGTCGCGCAGGTCGTCACCGACGAAGAGCACGCTGGCCGGGTCCAGGTTCAGCTTGCTGCAGGCCAGCAGCAGCATTTCCGGGTCCGGCTTGCTGTTCTTCACATGGTCGGGGCAGATCAGCACGGCGGAGCGCCCGGCGAGGCCGAGCTGCTCCATGATGGGTTCGGCGTAGCGCACCGGCTTGTTGGTGACCACGCCCCAGATCAGCTTGGCGTGCTCGATGTCCGCCAACAACTCGTCGATGCCGTCGAAGGGGCGGGTGAGTACGGCGCAGTGACTCTGGTAGCGCTCGAGGAATTCCAGGCGCAGCGGCTCGAAATCGGGCGATTCCGGGTCCATCTCGAAGGCGGTGGCGACCATGGCGCGGGCGCCACCGGAAACCACGTCGCGGATCGCCTGCTCATCCTGGGGCGGCAGGCCACGTTCAGTGCGCATGGCCTGGCATATGGCGATGAAATCCGGCGCCGAGTCGAGCAGGGTGCCGTCCATATCGAAAAGTACCGCTTGAAGTCGCATGGCGGTCACTCCTCGCGCAGGGTGTGGATCATGTAGTTGACGTCGACGTCGGCTTCCAGCTTGTAGTGCTTGGTCAGCGGGTTGTAGGTCAGGCCGATGATGTCTTTCACCGAGAGGCCTGCAGCACGGCTCCAGGCGCCAAGCTCGGACGGGCGGATGAATTTCTTGAAATCGTGGGTGCCGCGGGGCAGCAGGCCCATGATGTACTCGGCGCCGACGATGGCGAAGAGGTAGGCCTTGGGGTTGCGGTTGATGGTGGAGAAGAACACCAGTCCGCCCGGCTTGACCAGGGTGTAGCAGGCGCGGATCACCGAGGCCGGATCGGGAACGTGTTCAAGCATTTCCATGCAGGTCACCACGTCGAACTGGCCGGGCATTTCGGCGGCCAGGGCTTCGGCGGTGATACGGCGGTACTCCACCGGAACGCCCGACTCCAGCTGGTGAAGCTGGGCGACTGCCAGCGGCGCTTCGCCCATGTCGATGCCGGTGACCGTGGCCCCGCGCTGGGCCATGGACTCGCTGAGGATGCCGCCGCCGCAGCCGACATCCAGCACGTTCTTGCCGGCCAGCCTGGCGCGCTCGTCAATCCAGTTGACCCGCAGCGGGTTGATGTCGTGCAGTGGCTTGAATTCGCTCTCGCGGTCCCACCAGCGGTGGGCGAGGGCCTCGAACTTGGCAATTTCGACGTGATCGACGTTGGTCATGGGATGTCCTCGAAACAGAAACTCAGTGGCCGGCGATAAGAGCGCCCCAGGCGCGGGCAGTGGCGCCAAGGCGTTCTTCATCCAGGCGGGTCAGGCGGCCGTCATCCAGCAGTTGCCTGCCGTCGACCCAAAGGTGCCGCACCGCGTCGCGCCCGGTGGCATAAATAAGTTGGGAAACCGGGTCGTACACCGGTTGCTGGGCGAGGCCGGAAAGGTCGAAGGCGACCAGGTCGGCAGCCTTGCCGACTTCCAGCGAGCCCGTGTCGTGATCGATGCCCAGGGCGCGGGCGCCGTTCAGGGTCGCCATGCGCAGGGCTCGGTGGGCGTCCAGGGCACTTGCCGAGCCGGCGACGGCCTTGGCCAGGAGAGCGGCGGTGCGGGTTTCGCCGAGCAGGTCCAGGTCATTGTTGCTGGCGGCGCCATCGGTGCCGACGGCGACGTTCACGCCTGCCTGCCAGAGGCGCTCCACTGGGCAGAATCCGCTGGCCAGCTTGAGGTTGGATTCGGGGCAGTGGATTACGCTGCTGTTGCTTTCCACCAGCATGGCCAGGTCGGCGTCATCCACCTGGGTCATGTGCACGGCCTGGAAGCGCGGGCCCAGCAAACCGAGCCGGGCCAGGCGCGCCATGGGGCGTTCGCCGCGCTGCTTGAGGCTCTGCTGGACTTCGAAGGCGGTCTCCTGCACGTGCATGTGGATGCCGGCATCCAGTTCCTCGGCCAGTACGCGAATATTCTCCAGCTTGTCATCGCTGACGCTGTAAGGCGCGTGCGGGCCGAAGGCCACCTTGATCCGTGGATGATGCTTCAGGTCGCCGAACAGTTCGACGCCACGGCGAATGGCGTCGGCCGCATCGACGGCGCCGGGAATCGGGAAATCCAGCACCGGAATCGCCAGTTGGGCCTTGATGCCGGCCCCGTGGATGACCGAGCTGGCCTGGGCCGGGAAGAAGTACATGTCGGAGAAGCAACTGATGCCGCCCTTGATCTGTTCGGCCACGGCCAGTTCAGTGCCGTCGCGGACAAAGGTTTCATCAACCCACTTGGCCTCGGCAGGCCAGATGTGTTCCTGTAGCCAGGTCATCAGTGGCAGGTCGTCGGCCAGCCCGCGGAACAGGGTCATTGCCGCGTGCCCGTGGGCGTTGATCAGGCCCGGAGCCAGCAGCATGCCCGGCAGCTCGCGGCGCTCGCGGGCGTCGACGTGCAGTGCCAGGTCCCGGGGGGCGAGCAGGGCGATGCGGCCGTCGCGAATGCCCAATGCGTGATCCCGCAGCACCACGCCGGCAGGTTCCACGGGCACTATCCAGGACGGGAGCAGGAGCAGGTCGAGCGGGGCGTTGGGACTGGGCATGGCGGCGCATCCTGGGCGCAAATCGAAGTGGCGGCAGTATACCCGAGCCAGAAGGGCTCCGGCTCGCTATAATCTGCGGTTTTTCCGCGAGTTACGGGTGGTGAGGTGGGCGATGCGTGAACAACTGTTGGCAGCCGAGAAGGTCAAGGCCATCGAGTGGCGTGACGGCGTGCTTCATCTGCTTGACCAGCGCTTGCTGCCGGCCGAGGAAATCTGGTTGTCCTACGACTCCGCCGAGGGCGTGGCCCAGGCCATTCGTCAGATGGTGGTTCGGGGGGCGCCGGCCATTGGTATCAGCGCCGCCTATGGCGTGGTGCTGGGGGCTCGGGCGCGTTTAGCTGCCGGCGGTGATTGGCGCCAGGCGCTGGAAGCCGATTTCAAGGTGCTGTCCGAGTCGCGGCCGACCGCGGTCAACCTGTTCTGGGCGCTGAACCGCATGCGCGAGCGCCTCGAGCGCGTGCGTGATGGCGAGACGCCGCTGCAGGCCCTGGAGGCCGAAGCCATTTCCATCCATGAAAGCGATCGCGAAGCCAACCTGACCATGGCGCAGCTGGGCGTGGAGCTTATCCGCAAGCATCAGGGCAGCCCCCAGGCGCTGTTGACCCACTGCAATACCGGCGCCTTGGCCACGGGTGGCTTCGGGACGGCCCTGGGTGTGATCCGCGCCGCCCACCTCGATGGCCTGGTGGAGCGCGTCTATGCCGACGAAACCCGTCCCTGGCTGCAGGGCGCGCGCCTGACCGCGTGGGAGCTGGCCAACGAAGGCGTGCCGGTGAGCCTCAATGCCGACGCCGCCGCCGCACACCTGATGAAGACCGCCGGAATCACCTGGGTGATAGTCGGCGCCGACCGCATCACGGCCAATGGCGACGTGGCCAACAAGATCGGCACCTATCAGTTGGCGGTCAATGCCATGCACCACGGGGTCCGCTTCATGGTCGTGGCCCCCAGCTCCACGATCGACATGTCCCTGGAGAGCGGGGACGACATCCCGATCGAGGAGCGTGATGGCTCCGAGCTGCTGGACCTGGGCGGTCGGCGTGTCGCTGCGGAAGTCCATGCGGTCAATCCAGTGTTCGATGTGACCCCGGCCGACCTGATCGACGCTATCGTGACCGAGAAGGGCGTGGTCGAGCGTCCCGACGCTGCCAAGATGGCTCAGTTGATGTGTCGCAAGCGCCTGCACTGAGCCATCGGTGCGGCATTTTCACCCTGCCCGCAGGACGCCCGGCGGGGTAGGTGCAAGACGGTGACTGTGGTAAGCTCCGGCAGTTATTGCCGCCCCTCCATCGAGGCGGCCCAATTGCACAGATCCTTGGCTTAACTCGTTGATTTGTCGTGAGTCGCTGCTGCATCTGGCCGCAGTGACGAGCTTCGCGCCGCTCAGGACGAGTGGGGCGGAGTTTCATCAGAAAAAGGAACCAGGCTTCTCATGGGCGAACTGGCCAAAGAAATCCTCCCGGTCAATATCGAAGACGAGCTGAAACAGTCCTACCTCGACTACGCGATGAGCGTGATCGTCGGGCGTGCCTTGCCGGACGCGCGCGACGGCCTGAAGCCGGTGCACCGTCGCGTTCTCTACGCGATGAGCGAACTGGGCAACGACTGGAACAAGCCCTACAAGAAGTCCGCCCGTGTGGTCGGTGACGTGATCGGTAAATATCACCCGCACGGCGATACCGCGGTCTACGACACAATCGTCCGCATGGCCCAGCCTTTCTCGCTGCGCTACATGCTGGTGGACGGCCAAGGCAACTTCGGCTCGGTGGACGGCGACAACGCCGCGGCCATGCGATACACCGAAGTGCGCATGTCCAAGCTGGCCCATGAACTCCTGGCCGACCTGGACAAGGAAACCGTGGACTGGGTGCCCAACTACGACGGCACCGAACAGATTCCCGCGGTTATGCCGACCAAGGTTCCGAACCTGCTGGTGAACGGTTCCAGCGGCATCGCCGTGGGCATGGCGACCAACATTCCGCCGCACAACCTGAGCGAAGTCATCGATGGCTGCCTGGCGCTGATGGATAACGCCGAGCTCACGGTCGATGAGCTGATGCAGTACATCCCGGGCCCGGATTTCCCCACCGCGGGCATCATCAACGGCCGTGCCGGCATCATTGAGGCGTACCGCACCGGTCGTGGCCGCATCTATATCCGTGCCCGCGCTGAAATCGAGGACATGGAAAAGGGCGGCGGTCGCCAGCAGATCATCGTCACCGAGCTGCCCTACCAGCTGAACAAGGCGCGTCTGATCGAGAAGATCGCCGAGCTGGTCAAGGAGAAGAAGCTCGAAGGCATCACCGAATTGCGCGACGAATCCGACAAGGACGGCATGCGCGTGGTGATCGAGCTGCGCCGCGGTGAAGTGGGCGAGGTGGTGCTGAACAACCTCTACTCCCAGACCCAGATGCAGAGCGTCTTCGGTATCAACGTGGTGGCCCTGGTCGATGGCCGGCCGCGCACGCTGAACCTGAAGGACATGCTCGAGGTGTTCATCCGTCACCGCCGTGAAGTGGTGACCCGTCGTACCGTCTACGAGCTGCGCAAGGCGCGTGAGCGTGGCCATATCCTCGAAGGCCAGGCCGTCGCCCTGTCCAACATCGACCCGGTGATCGAGCTGATCAAGGCCTCGCCGACTCCGGCCGAGGCCAAGGAACGCCTGATCGCCACCGCCTGGGAATCCAGCGCCGTGGAAGCCATGGTCGAGCGCGCCGGCGCCGACTCCTGCCGTCCGGAAGACCTGGACCCGCAATACGGCCTGCGCGAAGGCAAGTACTACCTGTCGCCGGAACAGGCCCAGGCCATCCTGGAGCTGCGCCTGCACCGCCTGACCGGCCTGGAGCACGAGAAGCTGCTGGCCGAGTACCAGGAAATCCTCACCCTGATCGGTGAGCTGATCCGCATCCTCACCAGCCCCGAGCGCCTGATGGAAGTCATCCGCGAAGAGCTGGAGAAAGTGAAGGCCGAGTTCGGCGACGCCCGCCGCACCGAGATCGTCGCGTCCCAGGTGGACCTGACCATCGCCGACCTGATCACCGAAGAAGAGCGTGTCGTCACCATCTCCCACGGCGGCTACGCCAAGTCCCAGCCGCTGGCCGCCTACCAGGCCCAGCGCCGTGGTGGCAAAGGCAAGTCGGCCACCGGGGTGAAAGACGAGGACTACATCGAACACCTGCTGGTCGCCAACAGCCACGCCACGCTCCTGCTGTTCTCCAGCAAGGGTAAGGTCTACTGGCTGCGCACCTTCGAAATCCCGGAAGCTTCGCGTACCGCGCGCGGTCGCCCGCTGGTCAACCTGCTGCCGCTGGATGAAGGCGAGCGCATCACCGCCATGCTCCAGATCGACCTGGAAGCCCTGCAGCAGAGCGCAGGCGCCGACGAGGATCTGGAAGAGAACGAAGGCGTCGTGATCGAAGGCGAAGTCATCGAAGCCGAGGGCGGCGACGAAGAAGGCGCCGACCTCGATGACGAACAGGACGAGCCCACCGGCGCCTACATCTTCATGGCCACCGCCTTCGGTACCGTGAAGAAGACGCCGCTGGTGCAGTTCAGCAAACCGCGTTCGAACGGCCTGATCGCCCTGAAGCTGGAAGAGGGTGACACCCTGATCGCCGCGGCCATCACCGACGGCGCCAAGGAAGTCATGCTCTTCTCCGACGGCGGCAAGGTCATCCGCTTCAAGGAAAAACACGTGCGCACCATGGGCCGTACTGCCCGCGGCGTTCGCGGCATGCGTCTGCCGGAAGGCCAGAGCCTGATTTCCATGCTGATCCCCGAACTGGGCGCGCAGATCCTCTCCGCCTCCCAGCGTGGTTACGGCAAGCGCACCCCGCTGGAAGACTACCCGCGTCGCGGTCGCGGCGGACAAGGCGTGATCGCCATGGTCACCAACGAGCGTAACGGCAAGCTGGTCGGCGCTGTGCAGGTGCAGGACGGCGAGGAGATCATGCTGATTTCCGACCAGGGCACCCTGGTGCGTACCCGTGTCGACGAAGTCTCCAGTTCCAGCCGCAATACCCAGGGCGTGACCCTGATCAAGCTGGCCAAGGACGAGACCCTGGTTGGCCTGGAGCGTGTTCAGGAGCCGTCTGGCGGTGACGAGGACGATGATCTGGAAGAAGGCATCGATGCCGACGTAGAGGCCGTGGACGACGTCCAGGGCGATGACGTTCAGCAGGACGACGCCCAGCCGGCTGGCGACGAGTAACAGTTGTAGAAGCGGGCAGGCCGTCGCCGGCCTGTCCATTCGGTAGGTAACAATTGGCGGGGGCACTGGTGCCCCCGCGCTACCCAGTGAGAATGGATGTGAGCAAGCGAGCCTTTAACTTCTGCGCCGGCCCGGCCGCGCTTCCGGAAGCTGTTCTGCAACGCGCCCAGGCGGAACTCCTCGACTGGCAGGGCAAAGGCCTGTCCGTCATGGAAATGAGCCACCGCAGTGACGAATACGTTGCCATTGCCGAAAAGGCCGAGCAGGACCTGCGCGACCTCCTCTCCATTCCCTCCAACTACAAGGTGCTGTTCCTCCAGGGCGGCGCCAGCCAGCAGTTCGCGGAAATCCCGCTGAACCTGCTGCCGGAGAACGGCGTCGCCGACTACGTCGAAACCGGTATCTGGTCGAAGAAGAGCATCGAAGAAGCCAGCCGCTTCGGCCGCGTGAACGTCGCCGCCAGCGCCAAGGGCTACGACTACTTCGCCATTCCGGGCCAGAACGAGTGGCAGCTCTCCAGGGACGCGGCCTACCTGCACTACGCCTCCAACGAAACCATTGGCGGCCTGCAGTTCGACTGGATTCCCGAAGTCGGCGATGTGCCGCTGGTGGCGGACATGTCCTCGGACATCCTTTCCCGCCCACTGGATGTTTCCCGTTTCGGCCTGATCTACGCCGGCGCCCAGAAGAACATCGGCCCGAGCGGCCTGGTGGTGGTCATCGTCCGTGAGGACCTGCTTGGTTGCGCGCGTGCCAACTGCCCGACCATGCTCAATTACAAGATTGCCGCCGATAACGGCTCCATGTACAACACCCCGGCTACCTTCTCCTGGTACCTCTCGGGCCTCGTCTTCGAGTGGCTGAAGGAGCAGGGTGGCGTCGAGGCCATGGAGCAGCGCAACAAGGCCAAGAAGGAGCTGCTCTACGGTTACATCGACAAGAGCGACTTCTACACCAACCCGATCGCCGTCAACGCCCGGTCCTGGATGAACGTTCCGTTCCGCCTGGCGGACGAGCGCCTGGACAAGGACTTCCTCGTCGGCGCCGATGCCCGTGGCCTGCTGAACCTCAAGGGCCACCGTTCCGTAGGTGGCATGCGCGCCTCCATCTACAACGCCGTCGGCCTCGACGCAGTCGAAGCCCTGGTGGCCTACATGGCGGAGTTCGAGAAGGAGCGCGGCTGATGTCCGAGCAAGAACTCAAGGCCCTGCGCCTGCGTATCGACAATCTCGACGAGAAAATCCTCGAGCTGATCAGCGAACGTGCCCGCTGCGCCCAGGACGTGGCGCGGGTGAAGATGGCGTCCCTGCCCGAAGGCGAGAAGCCCATCTTCTATCGCCCCGAGCGTGAGGCCTGGGTCCTCAAGCACATCATGGATCGCAACCAGGGCCCGCTGGACAACGAAGAGATGGCGCGGCTGTTTCGCGAAATCATGTCCTCCTGCCTGGCCCTGGAACAGCCGCTCAAGGTCGCCTACCTCGGCCCGGAAGGCACCTTTACCCAGGCGGCGGCACTCAAACACTTCGGCCATGCGGTGATCAGCGCGCCAATGGCTGCCATCGACGAAGTGTTCCGAGAAGTGGCCGCCGGTGCGGTCAATTTCGGCGTGGTGCCGGTGGAAAACTCCACCGAAGGCGCGGTGAACCACACCCTGGACAGCTTCCTCGAGCACGACATGGTGATCTGCGGTGAGGTGGAACTGCGTATCCACCACCACCTGCTGGTGGGCGAGAACACCAAGACCGACACCATCACCCGCATCTACTCCCACGCCCAGTCCCTGGCCCAGTGTCGCAAGTGGCTGGACGCCCACTACCCGAACGTTGAGCGTGTGGCCGTGTCCAGCAACGCCGACGCCGCCAAGCGGGTGAAGAGCGAGTGGAACTCGGCGGCTATCGCCGGTGACATGGCAGCCAGCCTCTACGGCCTGACCAAGCTCTGCGAGAAGATCGAGGACCGCCCGGACAACTCCACGCGCTTCCTCATCATCGGCAGCCAGGAAGTGCCGCCCACTGGCGACGACAAGACCTCCATCATCGTCTCCATGCGCAACAAGCCGGGCGCCCTGCACGAGCTCCTGGTGCCGTTCCACAACAACGGCATCGACCTGACCCGCATCGAAACCCGCCCGTCCCGCAGCGGCAAGTGGACCTACGTCTTCTTCATCGACTTCGTCGGCCACCACCGTGATCCGCTGATCAAGGACGTGCTGGAGAAGATCAATCAGGAAGCCGTTGCCTTGAAGGTGCTGGGTTCCTACCCCAAAGCGGTGCTTTGAATTTGCGACGGGCCGTCGCGCTCCAGCCTGGGTTGGGGCGCGCCACGGCGGCCCTTAGCCCGTAGTTGAGGCTGAATCCATGAGCTGTGACTTCCTCGCCCTTGCCCAACCGGGCGTGCAGAAACTTTCGCCCTACGTACCCGGCAAGCCGGTGGATGAACTGGCCCGCGAGCTGGACCTCGATCCGACGGGCATCGTCAAGCTGGCCAGTAACGAGAACCCCCTCGGCCCGAGCCCCAAGGCCCTCGAGGCGATCCGCAACGAATTGGCCGAACTGACTCGCTACCCGGACGGCAACGGCTTCGAGCTCAAGCGTCGGCTGGCTGAGCGCTGCGGTGTCACCCCCGCCCAGGTCACCCTGGGAAACGGTTCCAACGACATCCTCGACCTGGTCGCCCGTGCCTACCTGGCGCCGGGCCTGAACGCCGTGTTCAGCGAGCACGCCTTCGCCGTCTACCCCATTGCCACCCAGGCCGTGGGCGCCACCGGCAAGGTGGTTCCGGCCAAGGATTTCGGCCATGACCTGCCGGCCATGCTGGCGGCCATCGACGCCAACACCCGTGTCGTGTTCATCGCCAACCCGAACAACCCCACCGGCACCTGGTTCGGCCCGGCCGCGCTCGAGGACTTCCTCGCCAAGGTTCCGGAGAACGTCCTGGTGGTGCTGGATGAGGCCTACATCGAGTATGCCGAGGGCGAAGAGCTGCCTGATGGACTGAACTACCTGGCGCGATTCCCGAATCTGCTGGTCTCCCGCACCTTCTCCAAGGCCTACGGGCTGGCTGCGCTGCGGGTGGGCTACGGTCTGTCCAGCGCCCAGGTGGCTGATGTGCTGAACCGCGTGCGCCAGCCCTTCAACGTCAACAGCCTGGCCCTGGCCGCCGCCTGCGCCGCGCTGGATGATGCCGAGTACCTGGCTGAAAGTCGCCGCATCAACGATGCCGGCATGCTCCAGCTGGAAGAAGGCTTCCGTGCGCTGGGCCTGACCTGGATTCCCTCCAAGGGCAACTTCATCGCTGTCGACTTCGGCCGCGATGCCGCTCCGATCAACCAGGCCATGCTGCGTGAAGGTGTGATCCTGCGCCCGGTCGGCGGCTATGGCATGCCCACCTTCCTGCGCGTCTCCATCGGCCTGCCGGCCGAGAACGCCCGTTGCCTGGAAGCACTGGCCAAGGTGCTCGGCCGTGGCTGATGTCATGACCGTGCAACAGGGCGCGCCTATCTTCGGGCGCCTGGTGGTGATCGGCCTGGGCCTGATCGGCGGTTCCTTTTCCAAGGGGCTGCGCGAGAAGGGCCTGTTCGCCGAAGTGGTAGGGGTGGACAAGGACCAGGAGTCCTGCCGCATCGCCGTCGAGACCGGCGTGGTCGACCGCTGCGAGAGTGACCTCGCTGCGGCCTGCTGCGGTGCCGATGTGATCCAGCTGGCCGTACCCATCCTCGCCATGGAAAAACTCCTCGCCGAACTGGCCCAGCTGGACCTGGGCAATGCCGTCCTCACCGACGTCGGCAGCGCCAAGGGTAATGTCGTGCGCGCCGCGCGCCGGGTATTCGATGGCATGCCGGCGCGTTTCGTACCCGGCCACCCGATCGCCGGCTCCGAGAAGAGCGGGGTAGAGGCAGCCAATGCCAGCCTGTTCCGCCGCCACAAGGTCATCCTCACACCGGTGGAGAACACCGACCCGTCTGCCCTTCAGTGTGTCGACCAACTCTGGCACGCCCTGGGAGCGGACGTGGAACACATGGACGTTGAGCACCACGACGAGGTGCTCGCGGCAACTAGCCACCTGCCACACCTGCTGGCATTCGGCCTGGTCGACTCGCTGGCCAAGCGCAGCGAGAATCTGGAAATTTTCCGTTATGCCGCTGGCGGTTTCCGTGACTTCACGCGGATCGCCGGCAGCGACCCGGTGATGTGGCACGACATCTTCCTCGCGAACCGCGATGCCGTGCTGCGAATCCTGGACGCATTTCGCGCCGACCTCGACGCCCTGCGCGGCGCGGTCGACGCAGGGGACGGGCATGAATTGCTGGGCGTGTTCACCCGCGCCCGCTTCGCCCGCGAGCATTTCAGCAAAATCCTGGCCCGCAGGGCCTATGTGGACGCCATGCACAATAACGATCTGATTTACCTGGCTCAGCCGGGTGGCAAACTCGCCGGCCGTGTTCGCGTTCCGGGCGACAAGTCCATTTCCCATCGCTCCATCATGCTCGGCTCCCTGGCCGAAGGCACCACTGAAGTCGAAGGCTTCCTCGAGGGCGAAGACGCCCTGGCAACCCTGCAGGCCTTCCGCGACATGGGCGTGGTCATCGAAGGGCCGCACCACGGCCGCGTGACCATCCACGGTGTTGGCCTGCACGGCCTGAAGCCGCCGCCCGGCCCGCTGTACCTGGGCAACTCCGGCACCTCCATGCGCCTGCTCAGCGGCCTGCTGGCGGCCCAGCCGTTCGACACCACCCTGACCGGTGACGCCTCGCTGTCCAAGCGTCCGATGAACCGTGTGGCCAAGCCGCTGCGCGAAATGGGCGCGGTGATCGAGACCGGCGCCGAAGGCCGCCCGCCGCTGACCATCCGTGGCGGCCAGCGCCTGACCGGCATGAACTACGAAATGCCGATGGCCAGCGCCCAGGTGAAATCCTGCCTGCTGCTCGCCGGCCTCTACGCCGCCGGTGAAACCGCCGTGACCGAACCGGCGCCGACCCGCGACCACACCGAGCGCATGCTGCAAGGCTTCGGCTACCCGGTGAAAGTGGACGGCAACACCGCCACCGTCGAGAGCGGCCACAAACTCAGTGCTTCTCGCATCGAAGTGCCGGCCGACATCTCCTCTGCCGCCTTCTTCCTGGTCGCGGCCAGCATCGCCGAAGGCTCCGAGCTGCTGCTGGAGCACGTCGGTATCAACCCGACCCGTACCGGCGTGATCGACATCCTCAAGCTGATGGGCGGCGACATCACCCTGGAAAACCAGCGTGAAGTCGGTGGCGAGCCGGTGGCCGACATCCGCGTGCGTGCAGCCAAGCTGAAGGGCATCGACATCCCCGAAGACCTGGTGCCGCTGGCCATCGACGAGTTCCCCGTGCTCTTCGTCGCTGCCGCGTGTGCCTCCGGCCGCACTGTGTTGCGTGGCGCGGAAGAACTGCGCGTGAAGGAATCCGACCGCATCCAGGTCATGGCCGACGGCCTGCAAGCCCTGGGCGTGAAGGCCGAGCCGACCCCGGACGGCATCGTCATCGATGGCGGCTCCATGGGTGGCGGCGAAGTCTGGAGCCACGGCGACCACCGGATTGCCATGTCCTTCAGCGTGGCTTCGCTGCGTGCCACCGCACCGATCCGCATCCATGACTGCGCCAACGTCGCCACCTCATTCCCGAACTTCCTCGGCCTGGCGGCCCAGTGCGGGATCCGCGTCGCGGAAGAGGACAAGGCATGAACGCCAACCTGCCCGTGATCGCTATCGACGGACCGAGCGGCTCCGGCAAGGGCACCGTCGCCGGCCTGCTGGCCAAGCGCCTCGGCTGGCGCCTGCTGGACTCCGGCGCGCTGTATCGCCTGCTGGCCTTCGCTGCGCGCAATCACGGCGTCGACCTGACCAACGAGGAGGCCCTCAAGGTCCTGGCGGCTCACCTGGACGTGCAGTTCAACGCCAAGACCGGCGGTGGCCAGCGCATCATCCTCGAAGGCGAAGACGTCACCGACGTGATTCGCTCCGAGCAGGTGGGTGCCGGCGCTTCCCAGGTCGCGGCGCTGCCCGCCGTGCGCGACGCGCTGCTGCAGCGCCAGCGTGCCTTCCTCGAAGCCCCCGGCCTGGTGGCCGATGGTCGCGACATGGGCACCGTGGTGTTCCCCCAGGCACAACTGAAGATCTTCCTCACCGCCAGCGCCGAAGAGCGCGCCCGTCGCCGCTACCTGCAGCTCAAGGGCAAGGGCATGGAAGCCGACCAGGCCTCTCTGCTGAAGGAAATCCAGGACCGCGACGAGCGTGACAGCCAGCGCTCCGTCGCCCCGCTGAAACCGGCCCCGGACGCGATCATCCTCGACTCCACCAGCCTCAGCATCGACGAAGTGCAAGAGGCAATCCTCAAAGCCTTCGCCGCCCTCGGCCTGGACGACTGAAGTCCCGGCTCGACGAAAACGCCGCAGTCACCGACTGCGGCGTTTTCGTTTGTGGAGCGGGGAGGTCGCACCGGTCTTTTTGTGGGAGCGAATGATCGATGGGTATCGCTTCGCTCCATCACATCCTACGAACGACCCCAGTCGAACTGTGCAGACCCTGGTTGAGCGTTGCGCGGTTGCCGACCCGCGCATGGTGCGAACAGCGCAGGCGTCATACCGCGAAGGCGACGAGAGAAGGGCCATAACCCAGTTGCGCGGCGAAGGCGAGGAAGCAGGTGCCGCCGTGAAGCGGCACCTGCTCCTGGACTGGAACCTTAATCCGCAGCGGCACGCACTGGATTGCGGAGGGCGGCAAGCGAGTCGTGCGCCGCGCCCATTGGCTGGTCATCCAGCAGCGCCTTGCACAGCGATACGCACAATCCCACCATCACCAGCAGGAACGGCGCGGCGAAGATGATGGCCGCGGTCTGCAGCGCATTCAGGCCGCCCATCACCAGCAGTACCGAGGCCGCCGCGCTGGTCAACACGCCCCACAGCGCCACCAGCCAACTCGGCGGCTTCAGGTTGCCGCGGGCGCAGAGCATGCCCATGACGATGGAGCCGGCATCGGCCCCGGAGATGAAGAACACGCCAACCAGCAGAATGGCCGCAAATGAGGTCAGCGCCGCAGCGGGATACTGCGCCAGCAGCATGAACAGCGCCACCGCCGGTCCCTGGTCGTTCACGGCTGCGGCGATGCCGCCAGCGCCGGCCAGTTCCGAGTACAGGGCCGAACCGCCCATGATCGCGAACCACACCATCGTCACGCCGCTGGGAATGACGATCACGCCGATCACGAATTCGCGGATGGTGCGGCCGCGCGAGATTCGCGCGATGAAGGTGCCTACGAACGGCGCCCAGGAGATCCACCAGGCCCAGTAGAAGATGGTCCAGCCAGCGAGCCACTTGCCGTCACTGAATGCTGCGGTGCGAAATGACATCGGTACCAGTTCCTGGAGGTATTCGCCTATCGAAGCCACCAGCGTGTTGACGATGAACACACTGGGGCCCACCGCTGCCAGGAACAACAGCAGTACCACCGCGATAACCATGTTGAGGTTGCTCAGGAACTGCACCCCCTTACCCACGCCGGAAATGGCGGAAAGGATGAAGAACACCGTCATCACTACGATGATCGCCAACGCAATGCTGTTCGATTCGCCGGTATTCCAGAGGTAGTTCAGGCCGCTGTTGATCTGCTGTGCGCCCAGGCCGAGCGAGGTGGCGGTGCCGAAAAGCGTGGCCAGGACCGCCAGTATGTCGATCGACTTGCCCAATGGCCCACGCACACCCGCCTCGCCAATCAGCGGTGTAAAGGCGCTGGAGATCAGGTTCGGCAGTCCCTTGCGGAACGAGAAGTAGGCAATTGCCAGGCCGACGATGGCGTAGATCGCCCAGGGGTGGAACGCCCAATGGAAGTACGCGTACCCCATTGCGATCTTGGCCGCTTCTCTGGAGTGCGGCGGCGCCAGTTCGGGCGGTAGTGTCGAAAAGTGTGTGATCGGCTCGGCCACACCCCAGAACATGAGCCCGATGCCCATGCCAACGCTGAACATCATCGCGATCCACGATGATGTGCTGAACTCGGGTTGTTCATCGTCCTTGCCCAGTTTGATCCGGCCGAAGCGGCTGAATGCCAGGAACAGGGCGAAGCCCAGAAAGAATGCGGTGGAGAGGACGAAGCTCCAGCCGAACCAGTCGATGATCTTGTCCAGCAGCGCCTGCGCCGCAGTCGACAAGGCCTTGGGCCAGAGCGCCCCTCCGGCGACCAATGAGGCCGATATCACGACAGCCCCCCAGAAAACGACCTTGTCGACGTGGGATCCAGGTGTCTTGTGCATAGGCCTCCTCAAGCTTTGCGTGCTTTTTCTTGTAAGTTTTAAAAACTGCCGTGTGGGCGACAGTCAGAGCCCCGTAATGGTCGCGTGGCCAGTGAACCGCTTCTTGCGCGTGGACGATGCCCGCAGATCCAATTGCGACAGGGCTCTGACCGAGCGGTCTAGCCAGCGACAGACGGTCGGTCGAGGCGTCAAAAGCAAAACGGGCCCCGAGGGCCCGTTTTCGTTTGGACAAGAATCGCCTTCTTCAGATCACTCACGCCGAGCGTAAATGTTGGGGGCCGGGTGGGCCTCAGCCCGCCAGCGGAGGTTCGCGTGGGTGAAATGTCAGAACGGCAAGGGCAGCTTGGCCGTTCGACCGCCGTCCACGACTATCACCTGGCCGGTGATGAAGGCCGCAGCCTCACTCGCCAGGAAGACGACGACATTGCCAATGTCCTGCGGCTCACCGGTACGCCCGACGGGATGCAGCTTGAGCAGGCCGGCACGAGCCTGCGCGGGATCGGGCTGGGCGTCGATATAGGCGTGGCTCAGGTCCGAGTTGATCCAGCCGGGGGCGATGGCATTGCACCGAATGCCATCGCGCCCCAGATCGACGGCCATCGCACGGGTGAAGCCGTGTACGCCGGCTTTGGAGCCGCAGTAGGCGGTGTGCCAGGGGTTGGCGCCTATGCCTTCGATCGAGCCGATATTGACGATACTGCCGCCACGCACGCGCAACTGCGGCAGCAGCGCCTTGGCCAGGAAGATCGGGGCGCGCAGGTTGACGGCCATCATCCGGTCCCAGTCGTCCTCCACCATCTCGTCGAGTGAGCGTTCGAACATGAAGCCGGCATTGTTGACCAGGATATCGGCGCCGCCGAACCGCTCCTCGACGGACTGTGCAATGACATAGGGCGCATCGCGCTCGGCCAGGTCGGCCTCGACCCAGGCCACCTGCGGGTTGGCACCCAGGCTTTCGTCCAGCGGCTGGCGCTGCGCGACCAGCACCCGAGCGCCGGCTTCCAGGAGTTTTTCGGTAATCCCGCGACCGATGCCACGCCCGCCGCCGGTCACGACGGCCACCTTGTTGTTCAGCATCATCTGCTCTCCTCAGCCGGAAACCGGTTTGGCGCCGGTGACTTCCACCGTCTCGCCGGCGATGTAGCGAGCCTGGTCAGACGCCAGGAAGGCGATCACGTCGGCGATATCCTCCGGCTCGGCGATGCGACCCAGCGGCACGGTCTTGTTCAGCTCCTCGATCGCCTTGTCGGGGTCCAGCCCCCGGCGCTCGAAGCCGCTGCGGATCATCGGCGTGTTGATTTCGTGGGGGCACACGGCGTTGACGCGGATACCCAGCGGAGCGCAGTCCCGGCCCAGGTTTTTCGATAGTGCCGCCACCGCTCCCTTGCTGGTGCAATAGGCGACATGACCGGGGCCCGGATAGGTACCCCAGACTGAAGACGTGTTGACGATTGCGCCACCGCCACGCTGTTTCATATGAGGGATAGCGGCGCGGCAGAGGAAGAACACCGCATTCAGGTTGACGTCCATCGCCGTGAACCACATGTCGTCCGTGGTTTCCTCGATGGTTCCGCGGGGAATGATGCCGGCGTTGTTGAGCAGGATGTCGACACCGCCGAAGCGTTCGACCGCCTGGGCGATGAGCGCTTCACAATATTCCTTCTCGCGCAGGTTGCCCGCCAGGCAATCAGCCTCGGCGCCCAACTCGCGGGCCTGGTCGACCATCGCCTCACAACCGTCGGTATTGATGTCCGAGATCATCAGGCGTGCGCCTTCGCTGGCAAACAGCCGGACCAGGGCCTGACCGACGCCACCGGCGCCTCCGGTAATCACGACAACTTTGTTTTTGAACCTCATGGCTTGCTTCCTCGGGTGGGTGATCCGAGGTCGATGATCGATAGGCCGCAAGCCGGTGACAAACGAGTTTTGCGGGGTCTTCACTTAGCTTTTAGTTAAGTGAAATGCAGGTTTCTTGCAAAGAAGCTGCTAGCCAATCTGGCTGGAGCCTGTCATTCCCAGTTGCGCTTTGGTTAACTGTTCGAAATGCCAGACTTGCCAGGTGTGCCCCATGAACAACCTCAGGCAGCTACTCCCGCCATTGAATGCGCTGCGCACCTTCGAAGCGGCCGCCCGCCATGGCAGTTTCAAGATGGCGGCGGAGGAACTCTGCGTGACCCAGGCGGCAGTCAGTCGCCAGATCCAGACGCTGGAAGACTTTTATGGCCTGAAGTTGTTCGTGCGCGGCAACCGCAAGGTCCAGCTCACCAGCGACGGGCATGCGTTGTACCTGGCGGCGTCCTCAGCCTTGCAGCACATCGCCACGGCGTCCCGCGAACTGCTGCGACGCAACAGCCTGGATTATCTGGCCCTGATCACCACGACTGCCTTTGCCCATCTCTGGCTGATGCCGAGACTGAAGCAGCTGCGAGCCCGGTATCCTGAACTGCAGTTGCATCTGATCAGCTCCGACGCAAACCCGGACTATCAGGACAGCTTCACTGCCGCGGTGACCCTGGGGCTCGAGGAGCACCCGCACTATGGGGCCGAGTACCTCTTCTCCGAAGAGATATTTCCGGTCTGCACCCCCGGCTTTCTCGAACAGCACCCCCAGATCACGACCCTGGAAGGGCTGATGAGCGTCACGCTGCTGAACCTCAGTGCGAGCCACTGGAAAGCCAGGCTCTGGGTGCCGGTCGATTGGTCGTTCTGGCTGAAGCAGTTCGGCTTCGATGCTGCCAGATGCAAGGAAACAATGGATTTCAGCCATTTTTCCATGCTGCTGGATGCGGTCCAGGAGGAAGTCGGTGTCGGTCTGGCCTGGCGCCATCTGGTACAGCCGCAGCTGGATGCGGGCAAGCTGGTCCGGCCGACCAAGGAGTCCTTTCTTGCCGATGACCGCAAGCACTACTTCGTCTGCCGCCGCGACCTGGCCGGGTCGATGGAAATGCAGATACTCCGCGACTGGCTGCTGGACCAGACGCAGGCGTTGAGAGAGCGATCCAGCCACCACTTGCGATAGCGCGAGGCTATGCATTGGCACGGCCTACGAATCCTCAGTCTTGTAGCCCGATGCGGGCATTCCCCTGACTTCATCCGGCTACGAACTGGACGCTTTCCTTGTGGGAGCGATTTCAATCGCGAATGAATTCGCTCCCACAGGACCAGTTCGCAGGATGGGTGGAGCCTGCGATACCCATCAATTGGCAGCATGGGTATCGCTTCGCTCCACCATCCTGCGACTACGAACGAAGCGGCTGCTTCTGGCCCGCTGTTCATTTGTCATCAGTTTGTAGCGGGAGAGTGCCGCTCCCCCCAAGGAGTCGCTCAACCGTCTAAACCGACCGCACCACCCCCGCACTCACCTCATTCCCAGTCTCCGCATCAATCGCCTCCATGCTCAGGTGCGCCGTCTCCCTCAGCAGGAACGAACACAGCGCCACCAGCGCCAGTGCTGCTGCACCGTAGGCCGCCACGCCAAAGGGGCTGCCCGTGGTCATCAGGATGGCCGTGGCCAGGCTGGATGCCGTGCCGCCGCCGAAGGCCGCGCCGATCTGGTAGGCGGCGGACATGCCGGAGTAGCGCATGTCGCGGGGGAACTGTTCGGCGAGAAAGGCGGGGATCGGGCCCTGGGTAGCGCCCATCAATGCGCCGACGACGATGTACGCCATGCAGGCAATCGGCAGGTTGTGGCGGCCCACCAGGGCGAAGAAGGCGAAGAAGCCGGCGGCCATCAGGGCGGCGCCGAGGATCATCACGGTGCGCCGGCCGATGCGGTCGGACAGGGAGGCGAACAGCGGTGCGCTGATGACGATGGCGACGGACAGGGACACGTCGAACAGCAGCGCTTCGGTGCTGCCGTAGCCCAGTTGCGTGGCGTAGGCGAGGAAGAAGGTGCTGCCAATGTAGGCGATGGTCACGTAGCCGAAGGCGATGCCGGTACACAGCAGCATTTCCCGAGGACGCGAGCGCAGGGCGGCGACCAGGGGCAGGCGGGTGGTTTCGCGGCGTTGCAGGGGCTTGCTGGCGGGGTTCGACAGGCGCGCGTAGAGGCCGATCAGCACCAGCACGCCGCCGAGCCAGAAGGGGATGCGCCAGGCGAAGTCGGCCAGGTTGTCATCGTATGCGGCGCTGACGATGGCGAAGATGGCCGAGCCGAGGATGCCGCCAATGCCGATGCCCATGCTGGTGAAGCTGCCCCACAGGCCGCGCTTGCCGGGCGGGGCGGATTCGATGCCGAACAGTGCCGCGCCGCCCCATTCGCCGCCGGCGGCGAAGCCCTGGATCAGGCGCAGCAATACCAGCAGCACGGGTGCGGCGGCGCCGATGCTTTCGTGGGAGGGCAGGCAGCCGATGGCCAGGGTGGAAAAGCCCATCAGCAGCAGGGTGATCACCAGGGCCTTCTGGCGTCCGGCCTTGTCGCCCAGGTGGCCGAACACCATGCCGCCCAGGGGCCGGGCGAAGAAGCCCGCACCGAAGGCGCCAAAGGCCACCAGTGTCGCGGTAAGCGGGGCGAGGTCGGGGAAGAACACCTGGGGGAAGACCAGGGCGGCGGCGATGCCGTAGATGACGAAGTCGTAGAACTCCAGGGCGGTGCCCATGCCGGAGACGAAGAAGGTCCGGAGCGCTGATTGCGGATGTTGTTGATTAGCCATGTGCCGTTGCTCGTCTTGTCGTTGTTGGAGGGAGCTGTAGGCGGTCGGTGGCGCCGGCCGCCGATCAGGGTCAGAAACGCACGCTGCCGGAGCGAGCCAGGCTCACCGGGTTGCCTGCGGCGTACTCCAGTTCGAAGGCTTCGGTGTCGATGCCGATGGTGAGCAGGGTTTCCCAGCGCTCTTTCGGCGGCAGGCTCAGGTCCGGGTGGAAGCAGATCGGCGCCTGCTCGCCGGGCTCGCCGCACATGGCGCTGGCGCGGGAGGCCAGGGTCTTGCCGGTCATGGTGTCGAGGTTGCCGTTCACGTGGTCCAGGCGGGCGTAGGTGGTGGACACGTCCAGGGTGCGTTCGCCGGGCACCAGTTCGGGGGCGAGGAAGTGGTTGGTGTGGGTGATCCAGCCGTCTTCGCGGGGCAGCACCACGGCGGTGGAATGGCGAGAGAGTTCGATGCTCGCCGCGCGGGGCGCTGCATCGTGGCGGGAGAACACCGTCAGCACGGTGGAGGCGCTGACCCGCGCCGAGCGGGCGAGGGTGATGGCTTCGTCCACGCTGCAGGCTTCTTCCAGCAGGCGCCGGGCAATGGCATGCACCGGAACGCCAGCGCTGTCGTTGTCGCTGGCGTGATGGAGGATGTTGAAGTGCAGACCCAGCCCGGCGCTGTTCACGCCGATCTTGCCGAGCATGCCGAACTCGGTGAACAGCTTGACGCCGAGGCCGTTGCTGCCGGTGAGCTGCAGCATCAGGCCGTGGGGTACCAGGGCGTCGTGCCAGTCCCAGGTCTGGATGGTGCGCGGGGCGTTCGCACCGCGTGGCGCGAACACGGCGGTGGAGCATTCGCCTTCGGGTGGCGTCGGCATCACCGCGAGGATTTCCGTGCGGGCGTTGAGCGCCGCCAGTTGCCAGAGGGGAATTCCCGCACCTTCGGCGGTGGCGACCACTTCCTGGGCCAGCGCGGGGCTCCAGGCCTCAAGAGCGCCGAGGCTGGCTTCGCCCAGGCTGCGTACCCGCGCCGGGTCGACATCCACCTGGGAGAAGAAATCGAGGTAGAGCGATACCGTCTGCCGGATCGGCTCCGCCCACCGTTCACCGATCTGCCGGCCACGGATCTGCGGGTTCTGGGTGTCGGTGACGAAGGTATGGACTTTCACTGCGTATTACCTGTTCAGCGTTGAATTGTGGTCGTGATGCGGCCCGGCGCCTCTCTTCGAGGCCCCGGGACTGGAGAACTGGAAGTCAGCGGTTGCGGGTGTAAACGTCGCGGCCGGCGAACCAGGTCTTCAGCACCTGGGTATCGCGCAGGGCCTCGGGCTCGACCTGGAACACGTCGCGGTCCAGCAGGATCAGGTCGGCCTGCTTGCCGGGTTTCAGTGAGCCGATGCGGTCGTCGAGGCGAATGGCCCGCGCGGCGTTCAAGGTGTAGGCCTGGAACATGGTTTCGCGGTCGATTTCCTCGGCGGCGTTGAGCACACCCTTCGGTCCCTTGCGGCTGACGGCCTGATAGATCGCCTTCCACGGTTCCGGGGTGGTGATCGGCCAGTCGCTGGCACCGGCGATGGTGGCGCCGTTCTTCAGCAGCGAGCGCGCCGGATACTGGTACTGGAACGCCATGGCGCTGACATAGGGCTGGACCAGGTCGACGCTGAGCTCGTCGGCGGTTGCCCAGTAGAGCTGCATGGAGGCGATCACATCCAGCGGCTTGAAGCGGGCGAACTCCTTCGGGTTGACCATCTGCAGATGGGTGATGGAGTGGGGGATGCCGCTGCTCCTGGCCTTGCGCGCCTGCTCGATGCCATTGAGGGACTCGCGCACCGCGCGGTCGCCGATGGCATGCACATGCACCAGCCAGCCACGGGCGTCGGCCGCGTCCATCAGCTCGCCGAAATGCGCCGGATCGATCAGCAGCTCACCGCTCTTGCTGGAGTTCTTGTAAGGCTCCAGCATCGCGGCGCTCTGCGCCGGGTGTTCCGCCACGCCATCGGCGAACACCTTGATGCCCGGCAGGCTGAGGTTCGGGACCCCGGCGAACTGCTGGCGCACCTTGTCCAGTTCATCCAGGTCCTTGGCGCTGGCCTTGGAATCGGCCATCAGCAGCGCGGCGACATGGGCGCTGAGTTCGCCGGACTCGGCCAAGGCCTTATAGGTGGGCAGCACGCCGGTGGAGGTGTTGTCGATCGGTCCGCCGGGAATCTCGTTGGCCAGCGGGTCCATCCAGGCGGTCAGCCCCAGGCTGTTGTAGTACTTCAGGGCGTCGCGGGCCCCGGCCAGCAGATCCTGCTGGGAGGGTAGGGGAATCAGCTCCTGGGCGGCGTAAAGGCCAGCGTCGACGAGAAAGCCATTGGGCTGGCCGTCTGCGTTGTGGCCGATAGTGGCCAGTGCTTCGCCCTTCAGGCTTTTAACCTTGGCGGTATCGATGCCGGCGTGTTTCAGCATGGCGCGGTTGGCCCAGCCCGTGTGGTAGTCCCAGCCGGCGAAGAGGATCGGCGTATTCGCCCACTCGCCCGTGTTGAAGCGCTGCGCGAAAGCGTCGAGCTGGTCCCAATAGCTGGTGGGCACTCCGCCGACCACCAGGAACTCGCCGCGTTTCGCCTTGCCGTCTTCCTGCCACTGGCGCAGGCGCTGCTCCAGCTCATCCAGTGGAATTTCCTCGCCATTGAGGTTGGCCTGGCGAAGTTGCAGACCGCCCTTGATCACGTGGGCATGGGAGTCGATGAAGCCGGGCATCAGCACCTTGCCGCCGAGGTCGAGCACTTGTGTGTCGGCCTGCTTGAGTGGCAGCACCTCGCCATCGGAGCCCACGGCCACGATCTTGCCGTTCTCGATAGCGACGGCCTGCTGCAAGGCCTGGCCCGGTTCGGCGGTGTAGACCTTGGCGTTGTGCAGGATGAGGTCGGCGGCTGCCATAGTTTCCATGGAAGAAAAGGCGAGGGCGACGGAGAACGCTAGTGGTGCAATCGGCTTCATGGGGTGTTGGCCTTGATTCTTGTTGGTCTGCGGCAAAGACTAACCAGTCGCCGTGCCGGGAATAACGCAGGGCCCGGCATAACTTCTTTTCTGAAGCGGAAATAAAAATGGACCGATTGACCGCGCTGGGGATGTTCGTGGCGGCTGCCGAACAGGGCAATTTCAGCCGCGCCGCCGAGCAGCTCGGCACCACGCCGTCCTCGCTGACCAAGGCGGTGGCGCAATTGGAAGAGGGGCTGGGAGCCAAGCTGTTCGAGCGCACCACCCGTCGGATGTCGCTCACCGAGGCCGGGCATATCTACCTGGAAGGCGCGCGCCAGGCGCTGATGCAACTGCAGCTGGCCAGCGAGGGCGTCGAACAGCTGCAGCACGAACTGCGCGGCAGCCTGCGCATCACCGCGCCGCCATCCTTTGCCCCGGCCTTTCTCAACGCCGTCTGCTGTCGCTTCCTGCGCGAACATCCCCACGTTCACCTGGACATGGACCTCAGCGATGAATACGTCGACCTGGTGGACGGCGGCTACGACCTCGCCCTGCGCGATGGCCCCACCGACCTGCCCGGTGTGATCGCCCAGCCCCTGGTGGAGAACCGCATCACCCTCTGCGCCAGCCCGGCGTACCTGGCGCGCCGGGGAGGGGAGGTGACCCTGGACAACTACCTTCAGCACGACTGGCTGATCCTCCGCCATCCGCTGCTCAACCGGCATTTCTGGTGGGTGTCCAGGGGCGAGCAGCGCATCCGCCTCAACCAGCCGGTGCCGCGGGTGTCCAGCGACAGCTACGACTTCCTGCTCGCCTGCCTGCTGGACGGCCAGGGCGTGCAGTTCATCCCGCAATGGAGTGCCGCGCCCTATCTGGCACGGGGCGAACTGGTGGAGGTGATGCCCGAGTACTGGCGCGAGCCCAGCGGCTTTGGCCCGATGGTCTACGTGCTCTACCTCACCCACCGGCGCAACACGCGCAAGGTGAAGGTGTTCATCGAGTACCTCAGGGCGTACTGGCAGACCGTGGCGGAGTAGGGCAATTGCCTCAGGCTTCGACCTGCTGGCGGAACCAGGCCAGTACGGCGGCGCACGCCTTGTGCGTCGCGGCCGAAGGCTGCAGGCGCATCACGTAGGCGCCATCGGTCCGCAGCGGTTCGCCGAAGGGGATCACCAGTACGCCACGCTCCAGTGGCTCCCTGGCCAGGGTCAGGTCGGTCATGGCGATGCCCAGGCCCCGGGCCGCGGCATCGATGGCCAGCTCATCGAGGTTGAAGGAGATGTGCCGGTAGTCCTCCAGGCGTCCACCGCCATGCCGGGCCAGCCAGTACTCCCAGGCTTCCTTGCGTTCGGAGCGGTGCAGGAGGGTGAAGGCCTGCAGGTCATCAGTCGCGCGTAGCGGCTGCTCGCCATCGAGCAGGCCGGGCGCGCAGACGGGCACCAGTCTCTCGTCGAACAGCGTCAGGCAGGCCGGGTCGGTCGAGGGCAGGTCGTGATAGGCGATGTAGGCATCGCTGTCGCTGGTCGCTTCCACTTCCTCGGTGGCGACGGTCTCGATGGCGATCGAGACTTCCGGGTGATGCCGGTAGAAGTCGCTCAGCCGTGGCAGCAGCCAACGTACAGCCAGGGACACATGGAGCCGGATGCGGAACGGACGGTCCTGCGGCGACAGGCGATCTTCCAGGGCGCGCAGCTGCGCCAGGGTGGCCTGGGCGAACTGCAGCACCTGCTCACCTTCGGCGGTGAGTCTGACGTTGCGGCTGTTGCGCTCCAGCAGCGCCACCCCGAAGTGGCTCTCCAGTTGCTGGATCTGTCGGCTCACGGCGCTCTGGGTCAGGCAGAGCACGTCCGCCGCCTGGGTGAAGCTGGATGAGCCCGCCACCATGATGAAGGACTGCAGGGCTTGCAGTGATGGCGGATGGCGAACTTTATCCATGCGTTTTCCGAATTGATCGATGAATTAATAGCGTTGGTTATACCACGGACTGCTCAGTAGATTCTGGTCATGTCGTTGTATGGCTCAAGGCGAATGATGCGTGTGGATCATTCATTGAGGTGCGACGGTTATTCGCAGTGTTTCGACGTCTGGTCGTGGAAGAGGTGCGTCATGAACAACGAATGTGGCTGGCTGAGCCTGGCGGGAATGTCTCCGCCACGCGGGCCGTTGAAGGGGGTGGAGAAAGCCGATTGGCTGGTGGTCGGAGCGGGCATTACCGGCTTGTGCGCGGCGCATTCCCTGGCCGAACTCCACCCCGATGCGCGGATCGTGATCCTCGATCGCCAACGCTCTGCCCAGGGAGCTTCGGCGCGCAACTCGGGGTTCGTGGTTGGCCACGAACAACCGGGGCTGGCTGAACTGGTCAGCGAGAAGGGCTTTGCCGGCTACCTCGACGACAGCCTGATCGCCCGCGAGGCCAATGGCGAAGTGCGCCGGCGCATCGCCCGTCACGGGATCGATTGTGAGTTCAGCGACTCCGGCTACTACTTCGCGGTGCGCGACCCGCGCAAGCTCGAGCGCATTGACGAACGCGTGGAAACGCTGAGGGCCGTCGGGGCATCGGCGGAGCGCCTGGAAGGCGAGGCCCTGGCCCGCAAGCTCGGCACCCGTCATTACCAGGCCGGCATCTGGTGCGGCAACGGCAACGCCTTGATGCAACCGGCCAAGTATGTGAAGGGGCTGCTGGAGGCGCTTCCCGCCAACGTCACGCTCTATGAGGAGACGCCCATCACCGGGCTGGAGCGCCTGGCCAACCGCAGCCTGCGTGCCGTTGGCCCGGAAGGCGCGGTGGAAGCGCCACGGGTGCTGGTGTGCCTGAACGCTTTCACCTCGCGCATCGGCATCCGCGACAGCGGCACATTCGCGATGGAACTCAGCGCCAGCCTGACGCGTCCGCTGACCGACGCGGAGTACCAGGCACTGGGCGGGGTTGAACCCTGGGGCGTGCTGTCTACCCGCCCCCTGGGCGCCACTGTGCGGCTAACGGCGGACCGCCGCATCCTGATGCGCAACACTGCTGAATATCGCCGTCATGACCTCAGCGACCGGCAGCTCATGACGCGCCGTCAGCGGCATCTCGAAGGCCTGCAGCGGCGCTTTCCCTGGCTGCGCGAAGCGGACATCCAGTACAGCTGGACCGGGCACCTGAGCGCCTCGCGCAGCGGCCAGCCCTATTTCGCGCAGGTCGAGGAGGGGCTGTACGCGGCGGCCGGCTGCAATGGTTCCGGGGTAACGCGCGGCACCTTGTGGGGCCGGCTACTCGCCGAGATGGCATCCGGCGGCGACTCCCACCTGCTGCGCATGGTGCTGCGGCGGGCCCAGCCCGGCTGGATTCCCCCCAGCCCCTTCTTCGACATCGGCGCATCGCTGCGGATGGGATACGAAGCCTGCAGAGCGGGCACGGAAGCCTGATTACCGAACTTTCTCCGTGACAACAACAAGGTGAAAACACCATGAAAATCGCCCGACTCTGTCTGCCGCTGCTGTTGGCAGGCTGTTCCACACTGGTACAGGCCGCCGGCGAAGTGCGGGTCTCCAACTGGAGCCAGTACATCGCTGACGACACCCTGAAGAACTTCACCGGGGAAACCGGCATCCAGGTGGTCTACGACATCCATGACAGCAACGAGGTGCTCGAGTCCAAGCTGATGACCGGGAGCACCGGCTACGATGTCGTCAGCCCGTCCAACCACTTCATCTCCAAGCTGATCAAGGCCGGCGCCATCCAGGAGCTCGACCGCAGCCAGCTGCCCAACTGGAAGAACCTCGACCCGGTGCTGATGAAGGTGCTGGAGGTCAACGACCCCGGCAACCGCTATGGCGTCCCCTACATGTGGGGGACCGTGGGCATTGGCTACAACGTCAAGAAGATCGAGGAAATCTTCGGCAGCACCGACATCACCCGCTCCTGGGGCATGCTGCTCAAGGAAGAGAACATCAAGAAACTGAGCCAGTGCGGTGTCGCCATGATCGACAACCCCACGCAGATCCTGCCGATCACCCTGAACTACCTGGGGCTGCCCCATCACAGCCACGACCCGGCGGACTATCGCAAGGCCGAGGCAGCGTTGCTGGCCATCCGGCCCTACATCCAGTACTTCCACCCCTCGAAGTACGTTACCGACCTCGCCAACGGTGATATCTGCGCGGTGATCGGTTTCAACGGCGACATCCTGCAGGCCGGCGCCCGCGCCCAGGAGGCCAACAATGGCGTGACCATCGCCTACTCGATTCCCGATGAAGGCTCGACGCTCTGGTTCGACATGGTGGTGATGCCGCGCAACGCGCCCGACACGCAGGAAGCCTATGCCTACATGAACTACCTGCTGCGCCCTGATGTGATCGCCAACATCAGCAACGCCATCAACTACGCCAACCCCAACCTGCCGGCCAACGCGCTGGTGGCGCCGGCGCTGCGCGACAACCCCGCCATCTACCCGCAGCGCTCGATCATGGACAAGCTGTTCACCGTCGAAGAGCTGCCGTTCAAGGTCACCCGTCTCACCACGCGACTCTGGACCAAGGTCAAGTCGGGTACCTAGCGCGCTAGCCGGTCGCACAGCTCGCTCGGCAGCTGCATAATCACGGCCTTTCCATGCCCCGGGCCGGCCTCCTGGTTGGGAGGCCGGCCCGGATGCGTTCCGTGATCCCCATGCGAGGTTTCCCATGAACGAGCACATCGCGCCCGTGGCGCTGGACCGTGCCTACCGCCTGCTCAACCACGGGCCGACCGTGCTGGTATCTGCCAGTCATGGTGGCGTCGACAACGTGATGGCAGCGGCCTGGTCCTGCGCCCTGGACTTCTCCCCGCCCAAGGTCACCCTGGTGCTGGACAAGGCCACGCGGACCCGCGAACTGGTGGAGAACAGCGGCTATTTCGCGCTGCAGGTGCCCAACCTCGGCCAGCTCGACCTCACCTACAAGGTGGGCACCCGCAGCCTCAAGGAGCTGCCGGACAAACTGGCGCAAAGCGGCGTCGAGCTGTTCCGCATGGATGGCCTGGACGTGCCGCTGGTGGCCGGCAGCTCCGCCTGGCTGGTCTGCAAACTGATTCCCGAGCCCCACAACCAGCAGACCTACGACCTGTTCATCGGCGAAGTGGTGGGCGCCTGGGCGGATACCCGCGTATTCAAGGACGGCCACTGGCAGTTCGAACAGGCCGAGGATCGTTGGCGCAGCCTGCACTACATCGCCGGTGGTCACTTCTATGCCATCGGCGAGGCGGCAGTGGCGCGGGAAGAGTGACCTTGTTGGTGTGGGAGCGATTTCAATCGCGAATGAATTCGCTCCCACTGGGCCCCGACTTCAGTCAAGGGTGGACCACGCTTCACCGGTCCAGCATTCGAGGCCCGGCATAGCGCCGCTGGTGGATGGAAAAGCGCCATCCACCCTTGTGGCTAAGGCGTTGACATGGAGTCTCCCACAGAGCGCCCACCTGGCTTTCCACCGCCCATCCACTCCCGTGAACTCCTGCCGCGCGCCTGCTGTCTGTCTGCTGTCGGCCCATCCGGGGGGAGAGCATGGCCATTCGCTAGTTGGGCCATTCACCCTGATCGCGTTCCTGTCTGCTGCAATTCGCCTGGCCGGCTTTTTTTCGCGCCCGTTTCCGGGTTCCGTTCATTGCCAAGTGAAGATTGCCCAATGCGCCTATCCCGTCGTGTTTCCGCCTGTTTTTCCTCGCTCCAGACCCGCGCTCTCGCGGCCTGCCTGTCAGGCGGCCTGCTGGTGGCCGGTGCCTCGGTTCAGGCCGAGGAGGCTGCCGGCAATACGCGTTGGGTGAGCGACACGCTGAGCGCCTATGTACGCAGCGGACCCACCGACGGCTACCGCATCGTCGGTACGCTCACCTCCGGGCAGAAGGTCGAGCTGTTGCGCACCCAGGATGACTACAGCCAGGTACGCGGCGAGAACGGCAGCGCCGTGTGGATTCCCAGCCGCGACCTGCAGGACCTGCCCGGCCAGACCCAGCGCCTGCCGCAACTGGAGCAGAAGGTGGCGGAACTCAGCGCTGAGCTGGAAGGCATCAACGACACGTGGAAGACCCGCGTACAGGGCATGCAGGAGACGCTGGATTCGCGCAAGGCGCTGATTGACGAGCTGCAGGCCGCGCGCGCCTCGCTCGATGGCGAGTTGAGCCAGGCCCGCTCGGAGTTGCGCGAGGTGCAGGCGCAGTTGGGTGACGAGAACAAGCAGGTGCTGATGCGCTACATGGTTTATGGGGGCAGCATCGCCGGGGCCGGGCTGCTGGTCGGCCTGATCCTGCCGACCATGCTGCGCGTGCGGCGCAAGCGTAATGACCAGTGGGTTTGATGACCCACCCCCGCTGCCTTGCAGACTGGCGCCGGCCGCTGCTCTAAACTGCCGGCTTATTTCCGAGCCACCGATCAAGGCGCGCCATGACTCAAACTCCGAACGACCCGCTGCATGGCGTTACGCTGGAAAAACTGCTCACCGAACTGGTCGCCCACTACGGCTGGGACGGGTTGGCCAACCGCATCGATATCCGCTGCTTCAAGAACGACCCCAGTATCAAGTCGAGCCTGTCTTTCCTGCGAAAGACGCCCTGGGCGCGGGAGAAGGTCGAGGCGCTGTTCATCCAGCTGCGTCGGCGCGAGTCCAGGCCATGAGCGACGTCACCGTCGAGCTGGTGCAGACCGGCCCGGAGCAGGCGGAGCTGATCCGCAACCTCTACCAGTTCTATGCCTACGAGTCCTCGGATTGGGAGCAGGAGGACGTGGAGGTCGATGGCCGCTTCTACATCCACGACGAGCATCTCGCCCGCTACTGGAGCGAGCCGCAGTGGAGTGCCAGCCTGATCCTGGTCGATGGCTTCATCGCCGGTTTCCTGCTGATCGAGCGCAGCGAGTTGCCGGGGCTCGACGCCCTGGAGCTGGCGGACCTGTTCATCCTGAAAAAGTACCGTCGGCTGGGCATCGGCCGCGCCCTGGTCATACAGGTGCTGACGAGCGGGGAGGGTGACTGGCTCGTGCGTTTTTATCGCGAAGATGAAGCGGCCCTGGCGTTCTGGCGCGCGGTGCTGGATGAGTTGCCACGGCCGGTGCGCGCCATCGAGCCGGATGACGATCCGCAGTTGCTGAGCTTCCTGGTGACGCGGGCGATTCACTGAGCGGGGCCGGCTGGCTGCCTCAACCGGCATGCGCCAGCAGCTGTTCGACAGGATCATTCAACTGTCATTTTCGATCATTGAGCCGGGGTGTTCCGGGTCGTATCGTCCGTCGGCATGCGACTGATCGGCGCCCGGATTCGCGCCGAGCGAGCCTCCACAAAAACAATGATCGAGAGGAACACAGGATGACCGAACTGAACCTGCACCCCCAGGCCGCCGCTTCCCTGCAACGCTGGCACGAGATGATCGACCAGCGCGACCTCAGCGCCTTGCCCGAACTCCTGGCCGCGGACGCGGTGTTCCGCTCGCCCATGGCGCACACCCCCTATCCCGGCGCGGCGGTGGTCGCGACCATCCTCAACACGGTCATCAAGGTCTTCGTCGACTTCACCTACCACCGCCAGTTGGCCTCGGACGACGGCCTCAGCGTAGTGCTGGAGTTCAGCGCCAAGGTCAATGGGCGTGACTTGAAAGGCATCGACATGATCCGTTTCGACGAGCAGGGCAAGATCGTCGATTTCGAGGTCATGGTCCGCCCCATGAGCGGCCTGCAGGCGCTGGGTGAAGAGATGGCCCGGCGCGTGGGGCCGTATCTGGCCGCCGCCAAGGGGTAAGGCCGGGGGCGGGAGCCTTCAATCGATCCGCCAAGGGGCAGTCCGTTGCCCGTTGCATGCAGGGATCGTTGGGTTTCGCCGCGCGCTACGCCATCCTACGAAGAGATCTGTACTTCGTAGGATGGGTTGAGGCACGAAACCCATCGGGCGGAGTGACAGGGGGCGTGGATCGTTGGGTTTCGCTCCGCTCTAGCGGAACGCCGCCCGCACCAACCTACGGTTTGTCCTGGGTCTTCTGTGCCAGGCGTTCGCGGCAGAAGTCCACGAACAGCTGCGCCGGCTTGGTGAGTTGTCCGCGTTTCAAGCGGGCGGCCACCAGGCCGGAGGTGGCGACGGGTTCGGTGATGTCGACGGTGACCACCCGTTTGCCGTCGTAGGTGCATTCCGAATGGGGGCGGGTGACCAGCAGGGAGAAGCCGAAGCCCTGGCCCACCATGCCGCGCACCATCTCGATCGAAGGCGAGCTGAAGACGATATTGGGCGTCAGGCCCAGCTCGTGGAACAGACTGACGAAGTAGGTCCGGCTCGGCTGCACATCGAGCAGGATCATCGGCTCCAGGCAGAGGTCGCGCAGGGACACCTGGGCCTGGCTGGCGAAGCGGTGGTTCTCCGGCAACAGGGCGTAGGGCTTCTGTGGTGGCATCAGCGGTTCGGTGGCGATAGTGCTGTCCAGGTCGTGCTCGTAGAGGAAGGCCAGGTCGAAGGTGCCGGCAGTCAGGCCCTGTACCAGTTCCTGCTGCTCGCCGTCGCGGATGCGGATATCCACGCCGGGATACTGCTCACGAAAGCCGGCGATCAGTTGCGGCAGGTAGAGCGGGGCGACGGTTTCAAAACAGCCGATGTCGATCTGCCCGGCGACGATGTCGTTATCAGCCAGGGCGTTCTGTTCGAACTCGCGGGCTACCCGCAGCAGCTCCTGGGCCTTCTGGTAGAAGCGCGTGCCGCTGGGCGTCAGCGACACGCCCTGGGCGTGGTGGCGGATGAATAGCTGCACGCCAAAGCTTTCCTCCAGGCCCTTGATGGCGGTGGAGATGGACGGCTGGGCGATGTACAGCTTGCGCGAGGCTTCGGCCACGCTGCCGGCCTCGACCGTCGTCACGAAGTACCTGAGTTGTCGCAAGGTATAGGAAGCCACGGGCACCTCCGCTGCTAATCGGCCGCTGGCGCTGGGCGGGCGGCTCATGCTTCTTGTGTTGTGTGGGCTGCACCATACCCCAGACGCGCTGCATGAGGCCCGATGAGCTGCCGAGCTTTTTCATATGTCTCGAGCATATTTTTAATAATTTTCCTCTGCCGGAAGCTGGCGCACCATCTGCCTCGACCCGAATAACAACATGACCGCACACACGGTCGATCTGGGAGAGCAGCGTGTTCGATCTCGGCTATTGGCAGCAACGGGCTGCCCGGCAAGCATTCACTGACAAGGCGCTGATCGGCGGCCGCCAGGTGGCCGCCGCGTCCGGCGAAACCTTCGACTCGATCAACCCGGCTACCAATCAGTTGCTGGCCCGCGTTGCCGCCTGCGGCGAAGCCGAGGTGGACCTGGCCGTACGCACCGCCCGCCGCGCCTTCAACGAAGGGCCCTGGGCGCGCATGGCGCCGGTGGAGCGCAAGAAGGTGCTGCTGCGTCTCTCCGAACTGATGCTGGCTCACCGCGAAGAACTGGCCCTGCTGGATTCGCTGAACATGGGCAAGCCGGTGATGGACGCCTACAACATCGACGTGCCCGGCGCCGCCCACGTGTTCGCCTGGTACGGCGAGGCCCTGGACAAGCTCTACGACCAGGTGGCACCTACCGCGGCGAATGCCCTGGCCACCATCACCCGCGAAGCGCTGGGCGTAGTCGCCGCAGTAGTACCGTGGAACTTCCCCCTCGACATGGCTGCCTGGAAGCTGGCCCCGGCCCTGGCCGCCGGCAACAGCGTGGTGCTGAAACCCGCTGAGCAGTCGCCATTCTCCGCCCTGCGCCTGGCCGAGCTGGCGCTGGAAGCCGGTTTGCCGGAGGGCGTGCTGAACGTGGTGCCGGGCCTGGGCGAAAGCGCTGGCAAGGCGCTGGGCCTGCACCCGGATGTGGATTGCCTGGTGTTCACCGGCTCCACCCAGGTGGGCAAATACTTCATGCAGTACTCGGCCCAGTCCAACCTCAAGCAGGTCTGGCTGGAATGCGGCGGCAAGAGCCCGAACCTGATATTCGAAGACTGCCGCGACCTGGACCTGGCCGCCGAGAAGGCCGCCTTCGGCATTTTCTTCAACCAGGGTGAGGTCTGCTCGGCCAACTCGCGCCTCTATGTGCAGCGCTCCATCCGCGATGAATTCATCGAACGCCTGCTGGCCAAGGCCCGCGACTGGATGCCCGGCGACCCGCTGGACCCGGCCAGTCGCGCTGGCGCCATCGTCGACGCCGGGCAGGCCGCACGCATCATGGCCTTCATTGAGGGCGCGCAAGGGGAGGGCGCACGGCTGCTTGCCGGTGGTCGTCGCCTGTCCTTCAACGGTTCAAGCAACTTCATTGAACCCACCGTCTTCGCCGATGTGAGCAGCGACATGCAGCTGGCCCGTGAAGAGGTGTTCGGCCCGGTGCTGGCCGTCAGTACCTTCGATACCGAAGAAGAGGCGCTACGCCTGGCCAATGACAGCATCTACGGCCTGGCGGCTTCGGTGTGGAGCGATGACCTGCATCGCGCCCACCGCGTGGCCCGCGCGCTCAAGGCGGGCACGGTGTCGGTGAACACGGTGGACGCCCTGGACGTCACCGTGCCTTTCGGCGGCGGCAAGCAGTCCGGCTTCGGCCGCGACCTCTCGCTGCATTCCTTCGACAAGTACAGCCAACTGAAGACCACCTGGTTCCAGCTGCGCTGAGGTCGCGATGACGACCCGGCCGCACGCCCCTGCAGCGCGCGGCCGCCCATAACAAGAAACACCCTCCGGTTGCGTGGTGCACGCACGGGTTCACGGCTTCCTGGCCACGACTGCCTCAGCAACTGACCACAACTTACAAGTAGTGAGGGAGTTTTCATGCTCAAGTCCTTCCCGTGCCTCCGTGCCACCCTCGGTTTCGCCCTGCTGGCCACTGCCAGCGTGCCGGCCCTGGCCCAGTCCTCCAGCCTCACCGTGATTTCCTTCGGCGGTGCCACCAAGGCCGCGCAGGATGCGGCCTATTTCAAACCCTTCGAACAAAGCGGCGCCGCCAGGGTGGTGGCCGGCGAATACAACGGCGAGTTGTCCAAGGTGAAGGCCATGGTCGACATCGGCCAGGTCACCTGGGATGTGGTGGAAGTGGAAGGCCCCGAGCTGTTGCGTGGCTGCGAGGAGGGGCTGTTCGAACGTATCGACCCGGCCGTGCTCGGCGAGTCGGCCAGTTTCATGCCCGGCACCGTCAGCGAATGCGGTGTGGCCAGTTACGTCTGGTCCATGGTACTGGCCTACAACGCCGACAAGCTGGCCAGCGCGCCCAGCTCCTGGGCGGACTTCTGGGATACCCAGCGCTTCCCGGGTAAGCGCGGTCTGCGCAAGGGCGCCAAGTACACCCTGGAGGCTGCGCTGCTGGCCGACGGAGTGAAGCGCGAAGACCTCTACAAGGTGCTGGAAACCCCGGAAGGCGTTGCCCGCGCCTTCCGCAAGCTGGATGAACTCAAACCGAACATCCAGTGGTGGGAAGCCGGCGCCCAGCCGCCGCAATGGCTGGTGGCCGGCGACGTGGTGATGTCTGCTGCCTACAACGGTCGCATCGCCGCCGCCCAGAAAGAGGGTTCGAAGCTCGCCATCGTCTGGAACGGCAATCTCTACGACCCGGACCACTGGGCCATCGTTCGCGGCAGCCCGAACAAGGCGCTGGCCGAACGTTTCATCGTCTTTGCCAGCCAGGCGAAACCCCAGCAAGCCTTCTCCAGCCAGATCCCTTACGGCCCCGTGCACAAGGACGCCCTGGCCGCCTTGCCCGCCGCCACCCAGGCGCAACTGCCCACCGCGCCGGCCAACCTGGCCGAGGCGCAGCTGGTGAGTGCGGAGTTCTGGGTCAACCACGGCGAGGAGCTGGAAGAGCGCTTCAACGCCTGGGCGGCACGCTGAGGTTTGCGTCCCACCGGCGTCGGCAGGTTCGGCCGCCGGGTGGGGCGTGACAGGTGAGGTCGGCAATCCGTCGAGCTTCGCCCTACCAGGCCCGCCGCCTTCCACGGCCAGGCGGGCACACAACAAGTACAAGATCGGGAGAGTGTCATGAGTGCAAGTGTGTCCGTTGCTGCCCAAGGGCAAGCGGAAGAGGGCGGATTCCGCCGGGTGCTGGGTCTGGGAGCGCTGCTATCGGTGGCCATCGGCCTGGTGGTGTCTCAGGGTGTGATGGTGCTGATGCTGCAAGGCGCGGGTTTCTCCGGGCTGGGCTTCATCGTGCCGCTGGGGCTGGCCTATCTGTTGGCCTTGAGCTACGCGTTTTCCTTCTCGGAACTGTCGCTGATGATCCCGCGTGCCGGCGGTCTGTCCAGCTACACCGAGGTTGCGCTGGGGCATTTCCCTGCGATCCTGGCGACCTTCTCCGGCTACGTCGTGGTGGCGATGTTCGCCCTGTCGGCCGAGCTGCTGCTGCTCGACTTGATCGTCGGCAAGGTCTACCCGGGCGTTTTCCCACCCTTCACCGTCGCCTTTGGTGTGCTCGGAATGTTCACCGTGCTCAACCTCATGGGGATCGACATCTTCGCCAAGCTGCAGACCGCCCTGGCGGTGATCATGGTGTTCGTGCTCCTGCTGCTGGGTATCGCCGCAATCGTCGAGGGCGCGTCCACGGAAACCGCCAGCACCGTGCTGCAGAGTGACTGGAACCCGATGGGAGCCGGTGTCCTGACCCTCACCGCGCTGGCTGTGTGGGGCTTCGTCGGCGCCGAGTTCGTCTGCCCGCTGGTGGAAGAAACCAAGCGGCCCGAGCGCAACATCCCGCGCTCGATGATCATCGGCCTCACGGTGATCTTCATCACCATCGCGCTCTACTGCCTGGGTGCCCTGTTCCTGGTGCCGCAGGAGGCGCTGACCACCGATGCCTTGCCGCACTACCTGTTCGCCACCAAGGTGTTCGGCAAGGCAGGTGAGCTGTTCCTGGTGATCGCTTCGGTGACCGCCACCTTCAGCACCCTGAACTCCTCGCTCGCCTCCATTCCGCGCATGCTCTACGGCATGGCGCAGAACGGCCAGGCCTTCCCGGTGTTCAAGCGCCTCAGCCCGCGTGCCCGCACCCCCTGGGTATCGGTGCTGTTCGTGTCGGCGATTACCGGCCTGCCGATCCTGGTGCTGGGGCAGGACGCCGCGTCGGTCAACCTGCTGCTGCTGGCTGCCGCGCTGGCCTGGCTGCTGGCCTACATCATCGTCCACCTGGATGTGATCGCCCTGCGTCGCCGTTACCCGGCCATCGCTCGTCCGTTCAGGACGCCTTTCTATCCGTGGCCGCAAATCTTCGGCATCGCCGGGATGTTCTACGCCATCTGGTACGCCTCGCCGAGCCCGGACATGACCGGCAAGATCTTTGGCATCGCCGGTGTGGTACTGGCCCTGGTGTCGCTGATTGCGGTCGTTTGGATCAAGGTGGTGATGAAGAAACCGCTGTTCCAGCCTGAACCCCTGGAGCAGGTCGCCGGCGAAGCCGCTGACCGCTGATCGATTTATCCGGGGTGCGCCACGCCCCGACCTCGCCCGGCTTCTTGCCGGGCCTTGCCCGCCGTGCGCCCGGCACTGGAGCGCGGCGGGCAGGGCAGCTTTTTCATATAGCGCGAAGACATATTTAGTATTTTCCCTGCCCATCGGCTTCAGCCAGCATCGGTATCACTGAATACCGGGACGAGGAGACCCCTAACAATGAACGCTCAATTCCAGGCCCAACGCGAAACCCGTGACTACCAGGCAGCCGATGCGGCCCACCACATCCATGCCTTCCTCGACCAGAAAGCACTGAACGCCGAAGGGCCGCGAGTGATCGTTGGCGGCGAACGCCTCCACCTCTGGGACAACGACGGCAAGCGCTATCTCGACGGCATGTCCGGCCTCTGGTGCACCAACCTCGGCTATGGCCGCAAGGATCTCACCGTGGCTGCCACCCGCCAGCTGGAGCAGCTGCCGTACTACAACATGTTCTTCCACACCACCCACCCGGCGGTGGTGGAACTGTCCGAACTGCTGTTCAGCCTGCTGCCAGGCCACTACAGCCACGCCATCTACACCAACTCAGGCTCCGAGGCGAACGAGGTGCTGATCCGCACCGTGCGCCGCTACTGGCAGATCCTCGGCAAGCCCGAGAAGAAGATCATGATCGGCCGCTGGAACGGCTACCACGGCTCCACCCTGGGCGCCACGGCGCTGGGCGGGATGAAGTTCATGCACGAGATGGGCGGCATGCTGCCGGACATCGCCCACATCGACGAGCCGTATTTCTACGCCAATGGCGGCGACCTGACCCCGGAGGAATTCGGCCTGCGCGCCGCGCGCCAGCTGGAGGAGAAAATCCTCGAACTGGGCGCCGACAAGGTTGCCGCTTTCGTCGCCGAACCCTTCCAGGGCGCGGGCGGCATGATCTTCCCGCCGGAAACCTACTGGCCGGAAATCCAGCGCATCTGCCGCAAGTACGACGTGCTGCTGTGCGCGGATGAAGTGATCGGCGGCTTCGGCCGTACCGGCGAGTGGTTCGCCCACCAGCACTTCGGCTTCGAGCCGGACACCCTGTCCATCGCCAAGGGCCTGACCTCCGGCTACATCCCCATGGGCGGTCTGATCCTCAGCAAGCGCATGGCCGCGGCACTGGTGGAGCAGGGCGGTGTGTTCGCTCACGGCCTGACCTACTCCGGTCACCCGGTAGCGGCGGCGGTGGCTCTGGCCAACCTCAAGGCGCTGCGCGATGAAGGCGTGGTGACCCAGGTGAAGACCGACACCGGCCCGTACCTGCAACAGTGCCTGCGTGAAGTGTTCGGCAACCACCCATTGGTGGGCGACATCCAGGGCGCGGGCTTCGTTGCCGCGCTGCAGCTGGCCGAAGACAAGGCCACCCGCAAGCGCTTCGACAACGAGAACGACATCGCCTGGCGCTGCCGCACCATCGGTTTCGAGGAAGGGCTGATCATCCGCTCCACCCTGGGTCGCATGATCATGGCGCCGGCGCTCGTAGCCACTCGCGGCGAGATCGACGAGCTGGTGAGCAAGACCAAGATCGCGGTAGATCGCACCGCACAAGAGTTGGGACGCCTCTAAGTCCCTTTCGACTGCCCCGGTCCGGCTCTGGACCGGGGCAGCCATTCCCTGATCTGCGCTGATGACGGTGGTGCCTCGGTTTGCTCCGGACTGCCGGGGCGGCGCTCATCCCCAAGAAACGAGTGCGAGACCTGGCATGCACAACAATGACAATCCGCAGGCTCCGGCGCTGGAACTGAGTACGATCCAGCCGATCGCCGCCGAGGAGCGCCATGGGCGACCTCGGGATCTGTTTACCATCTGGTTCGGCTGCAACCTGATCCTGTTGACCGTAATTACCGGCGCCCTGGCGGTGACCGTGTTCAAGCTGCCCTTCGTTTCCGCACTGGCGGCCTTGGTGCTGGGCAACCTGGTGGGAGGCGTGTTCATGGCCCTGCACTCGGCCCAGGGGCCGCAGCTGGGCGTCCCGCAGATGGTACAGACCCGCGGGCAGTTCGGTTCCTTCGGCTCGTTGCTGGTCGTGGGCCTGGTGGTAGTGATGTACCTCGGCTTCTTCGCCTCCAATCTGGTACTGGGTGGCCAGTCCCTGCACGGTCGGTTCCCTGCGATCGACACCCACTTCGGCATCCTGCTGGTCGGGGCCATCAGCCTGGTGGCGGCCTCGGTCGGCTACCGCCTTATCCATGTCTATACCCGTGTGATGACTTATCTTTCGGGCGCGGTATTGCTGCTCGCCTTCTTCTGGCTGGTGTTCGTCCACGGGCTGCCAGCGGACTTCCTCGAGCGCAACGAAACCACCCTGGCCGGCTTCCTCGGCACCTTGTCGGTAGCCGCGCTCTGGCAACTGGCCTACGCGCCCTATGTCTCCGACTACTCCCGTTACCTGCCGGAGGCCACCGGATCCCGCAGTGCGTTCTGGTCCAGCTACTGGGGCTGCTGCCTGGGATCGCTGCTGCCCATGCTGCTCGGGGTCATGGTGGCCCTCAGCATCGATGGCGATGACGTGGTGGGCGGCCTGATCGCCGCAACCGGCGGCCTCAGTGGCCTGTTGGTGGCGGTGCTTTCCATCGGCATTGCCGCCACCAACGCCATGAACCTGTACTGCGGCGCCCTGTCCACCATCACCGTGGGACAGACCCTGGTGCCGTCGTGGTCGGCCCGTGCCGGTGCACGCATCCTAATCTCGCTGATCCTCTTTGGCGGCTCGCTCGCCCTGGCACTGCTCGGCCAGGACGACTTCCTGGCCAACTACACCAATTTCATTCTCCTGCTGTTGTACGTGCTGGTGCCCTGGAGCGCGATCAACCTGGTGGACTACTACCTGGTGGCCCATGGTCGCTACGACCTGCCGTCGTTCTTCCGTCGCGATGGTGGCCTCTACGGTCGCTGCAACTGGACGGCGGTCAACTGCTACGTGCTGGGCATCCTGGTGCAGATCCCCTTCATGTCCACCGCCCTCTATACCGGCCCGGTGGCGCGCGCCATGGACGGTGCCGATATTTCCTGGATCGTTGGCCTGGGTGTGATCTCGCCGGTTTACTACCTGGCCTGCCGCCTCGGCGGCCGGACCCGTGCCCTGGCCCAGAGCGCTCAAGGAGGTGCCTGATGACCCGTCGTACCGGATTCTTTTTCGACGAGCGCTGTTTCTGGCACGCCGCAGGGCTGCATAGCCTGGTGCTGCCGGTGGGGGGCTGGCTGCAGCCGCCAAGCGGCTCCGGCCATGCCGAATCGCCGGAAACCAAACGCCGGCTGAAGAGCCTGATGGACGTGTCCGGACTGAGTGATCGCCTGGTGCTGTCCAGCGCGCCGATGGCCGCCGAGAGCGACCTGCTGCGGGTCCATCCGACCCATTACCTGGAACGCTTCAAGGCCATGAGCGATGCCGGTCACGGTGAGCTGGGCGAGGAGGCCGCCGTCGGGCCGGGCACCTATGAAATCGCCCGGCAGTCGGCGGGGCTGGCCATTGCCGCCGTGGATGCCGTACTGCGTGGCGAGCTGGACAACGCCTATGCCCTGTCGCGCCCGCCGGGCCACCACTGCCTGGCGGATCGCGGCATGGGGTTCTGCTACCTGGCGAACATTGCAATCGCCGTAGAAACCGCCAAGGCCCGCCACGGTGTCGGTCGGGTCGCGGTGCTGGACTGGGACGTACACCACGGCAACGGCACCCAATCGATCTTCTACGGCCGCGACGATGTGCTGACCCTGTCGATCCACCAGGACAACTGCTTCCCTGTCGGTCAGGGCGCAGTGGAGGAGCGGGGCACAGGCGCCGGGCTTGGCTGCAACCTCAACCTGCCATTGTTCCCCGGCAGCGGCGACGATGCCTACCGCTATGCCATGGAGCGGGTCATCGTGCCGGCGCTGGAACGTTTCGAACCGGAGTTGATAGTGGTCGCCTGCGGCTTCGACGCCAATGGCGTGGACCCGCTGGCGCGGATGCTGTTGCACAGTGAATCCTTCCGTTCCATGACGGCCATGCTGCGGGAAGCGGCCGACCGGCTCTGTGGCGGGCGGCTGGTGCTGGTTCACGAAGGGGGCTATGCGGAGGCCTACGTGCCGTTCTGCGGCCATGCGGTAATCGAAGAGTTGGCCGGCGTGCGGACTGCAGTGGAGGACCCCTTCCTGCCGATGCTGGAAGGGCAGCAGCCTAACGCAGAGTTCGTTGCCTTCCAGCGGCAGGCGATCGATCGGATGGCGGCAGCACTGCTGGGTTGAGAACACATCGCGGTGGCAATCACCGCGCAGAAGTCGGGGCTGTTTCCAGCCCCGCTACGGACTGCCGGCGACCAGGGCCGGCGGTCCGTTACCACAGCTGCTAGGCAGTGTTACGGCGCCCGGGATTGCTGCCCGCGCGCCGTTTTTTTTGGCGGGATTCTGGTTCGGGATAAATCAAACCCTGCGGGGATTTATTGGCCCTCGTCGCGACGAATGGTTTGAGTGGGTATATTGCGCTTGTAATATTACGAGTGTAATTTAAGTCCATCGCTCAATCACGAGCACCTTCCCCGGAGACAGAACCATGAGCGAACAGAAGCACCAAGGCGTTGCCCTGATCACTGGCGCGTCCACTGGCATCGGCGCCACCTATGCCAGGCGCCTGGCCGAACGGGGCCATGACCTGCTGCTGGTCGCCCGTGACCAGGGGCGCCTGGAAGCGCTGGCCGCCACGCTGCGCGAAACCGCCGGTGTGAAGGTGGAAGTGCTGAAGGCCGACCTGACCGACAAGGCCGACCTGACCCGCGTGGCCCAGCGCCTGCGCAGCGATGCCGCCATCAGCGTGCTGGTGAACAACGCCGGCGTGGCCGTCAGCGGCAGCCTGCTGGACACTGATCTGGACCGCTTCGATGCCATGATCCAGCTCAACGTAGTGGCCGTGACGCACCTGGCCGCCGCCGCTGCCGCCAACTTCGTCGCCCAGGGGCGCGGCACCCTCATCAACATCGCCTCGGTGCTGGCGCTGGCGCCGGAAATGTTCAACGGCACCTACAGCGGTACCAAGGCGTTCGTGCTCAACCTCAGCCAGTCGCTGAATGCCGAAGTGAAAGACAAGGGCGTGCGCGTGCAAGTGGTGCTGCCGGGTGCGACCCGTACCGAAATCTGGGAACGCTCGGGCACCGGGATCGAGAACATCCCCCAGGAAATCCTGATGGACGTGGGCGAGATGGTCGACGCCGCGCTGGCCGGCCTGGACCAGGGCGAGCTGGTGAGCATCCCCTCGCTGCCGGACAAGGACGATTGGGAGCGCTTTACCGCCGCCCGATTCCATATGGCGCCGAACCTGTCGCGTTCGTCAGCAGCGGATCGTTACAAGGCCTGATCGGCCCCAGACGGCAAAAGGCCGGGCACATGCCCGGCCTTTTGCTTCGCGAATGAATTCGCCATCGAGCATTGTTGTGTTGGGTTTCGTTCCTCGCGGAACGCCGCCCGACCCAACCTACGTCTTTGCCTGCTCAGCTCGTAGGATGGGTAGAGCTTGCGAAACCCATCAGTTCAGGCGCGATAGGCTCAGGCGAACACGAAGTACTTGCGCACCGTCTCCACCACTTCCCAGGTGCCTTTCATGCCGGGCTCGATCACGAACACGTCGCCGGCCTTCAGGTGCTTCGGCTCTTCACCTTCGGGGGTGATGATGCAGTAGCCGTCGAGGAAGTGGCAGTACTCCCACTTTTCGTAGTTCACCTCGAACTTGCCGGGGGTGCAGATCCAGGTGCCCATGATCTTGCTGCCGTCCTTGGAGAGGTAGGCGTTGAGGTTCACGGTGTGCGGATCGCCGCCGATGCGCTTCCACTTGGTGGCATCCAGAACCGGAGTGGGGCAGGTTTCGCGCAGAACGGTGATGAAGTCGGACATTTCAGCTCCAAACGATCTGATGAAAGGCCCATCACCATAGGTCCAATGCTCTGCCGGGAGTTGTCTGGATTCGACTTCCATATGCCTTGGAACGCGCCAGCAAACTGGGCAAAAGGGCGCTAAGTTGAATCCAGGGGATCTGTTCCCCGGTCTCAGGCGGCGGCCCGCGTCGGGTTGCCTCGGCAGTAGCCCGGTGGGGCGAAGGTGCTCCACGAGGAGGTGCTCTTGTGAACACCCAGTGGTTCAGGCACGACAACGCCGCCTCGGAAGGCAGCTTCGACAAGTGGTGGGATACCTACGGCGAATGGTTCGACTCCCAGGACCAGTTGCTGAGCGGCGAAAGCGGCATCCAGCGGCTACATGCGCCGGATGGCCAGGTGCTCTACAGCAAGCGCCAGATCAACCATTTCCACCGCGATCTGGTCCATCCCTTTGGTGAGCCCACCATCCTCCATGAGATGAAGGCCCTGCAGGCTCTTGCGCAATTGGGCATACGCGTGCCCAAGGTGGTATTCAGCGCGGCGCGCAAGACCGAGACCGAATGGCAGGCGCTGCTCATCACTGAAAGCCTGGACGGCTTCATCAGCCTCGAGGAGTGGTATGCCCGGCCGGCGTCGGCCGATCTGCGCCAGCAGATGATCCAGCAACTGGCCAACACCATCGGGCGCATGCACCGCGCCGGCTGGGAGCATGGCCGGCTCTACCCGAAGAACATCTTCGTCAAGGTCACGGGGGAGCGGGAGCAGAAGGCGGAGATTGCCCTGCTGGGTCTGGCCAAGAGCTGCCACCGCCTGACTGCCTACAGCGCGTCAAAGCATGACTACGAGCAGTTCAAGGAGCACCGCAAGCCCATGCCGGATGAGGACTGGAAGGCCTTCGCCGCGGCCTATCGGGACGTGATGGAGAGTGATTACGTGCGCTAGCGGGCAAGGTTCAGAGGCGGATATCCAGGGCGTGGGGCCCGTGGGCGAGCTGTTCCTTGAGGAAGTCGATGCACAGCTTCACCTTGGTCGAGCCCGAGGCGCGCGCGGCGGTCACCGCCCAGACATCGGCACTCTGCTGGTAGGCCGGCAGCACCCGCACCAGCTTGCCGGCGCGAATGCTCGGGGCGGCGTCCCAGACCGAGGCCATGATCACCCCGTGCCCCTCGTGCGCCCATTGGCGCACCACGTCGCTGTGGTTGGAGGCCATGGGGCCGGTGACCTTCACGGTTTCCTCGCCGTTGGGGCCGGACAGGCGCCAGACGCCAAAGCCCAGCTCGCGTTCGCGGAACAGCAGGCACTCATGCTGCGCCAGTTCGGCCAGGGTGCGCGGCTGGCCGCGTCGCGCCAGGTAGGCCGGCGCGGCGCAGAGCATGCGGTAGCTTGCGGCGATCTTGTGGGCGATCAGGTGCGGCTCGTGCACTTCGCCCACGCGCAGGTCAATGTCGAAGTTCTCGCCGATCAGGTCCACCCGCCGGTCCAGCAGCTCCAGCCAGACTTCCAGCCCCGGATGCCGCTGGCGCAACAGGGACAGCACCGGCGACACGTAGTCCCTTCCCAGGCGCAGGCTGGTGGCGATGCGCAGCACCCCGCGCGGCTCGCCCTTCAGGCCGGACAGGGCCTCCACCATGCCTTCCACGTCTTCGAGGATCTTCTGTGCCCAGGCGAAGGCGGCCTCGCCGTCGGCGGTGATGTTCACCCGCCGCGTGGTGCGGTTGAACAGCTTGACCCCGAGGGACTCCTCCAGCATCGCGATGCGCTTGCTGACATGGGCGGGGGAGATGCCCAGTTCCGTCGCGCCGGCCACGAAACTGGAGCGCCGGGCCACGGTGCAGAACAGCAACAGGTCACGGAGGAAGGGATCATTGTTCGCTAAAAGCGCATTCTGATTTTTCATGGCGGCTGATTATTGGTTGGACAGTGAATATTAGTCTCTCGATCGACCTTCTCCCCACAGGAATCGATCGACGATATGAGCAGCCTTCGCATCGCCATTGCCGGCGCCGGCCTGATCGGCCAGCGCCACCTTGAACTCATCCAGGCCAACCCTGCCTGCGAACTCGTCGGCCTGGTGGACCCATCCCCCGCCGCCGAAGCCGCTGCCCAACGGGCGGGTGTGCCGCGGTACCCCTCGCTGGAAGCGCTGTTCGAGGCCGGGCGACCGGACGGCATCATCCTTGCCACGCCCAACCCGTTGCATGTGGCGCAGGCGTTGATCTGTCTGCAGGCCGGCGTGCCCGCACTGATCGAAAAGCCGGTGGCACACAGCCTGGAGGAGGGCGAGCGGCTACTGCTCGCCAGCCAAGGCTCGAAGGTACCGCTGCTGGTGGGCCATCACCGCGCCCATAGCCCGATCCTCGAACGTGCGCGGGCGATCATTGGCGAGGGGCGCCTGGGAAGCCTGGTGGCGGTAATGGGCAGCGCGCTGTTCTACAAGCCGGACGACTACTTCGACGCCGCGCCCTGGCGTCGGCAAGCCGGCGGTGGGCCGGTGCTGATCAACCTGATTCACGAGATCGGCAATCTGCGTTCGCTGTGCGGCGAGATCGTCGCCGTGCAGGCCCTGGCCTCCAGCGCTACCCGAGGCTTTCCGGTGGAAGACACGGTGTCCATCAGCCTGCGTTTTGCCAGTGGCGCCCTGGGCAGCTTCTTGCTCTCCGACACCGCCGCTTCGGCGCGCAGTTGGGAGCAGACCTCACGGGAAAACCGCGACTATCCCAGCTACGACAATGAAGACTGCTACCTGATCGCCGGCACCGGTGGCTCCCTGGCCGTCCCCACCCTGCGCCTGAAGTGCTACGACCGGCCGGAAGACCGCTCCTGGTGGAAACCCTTCACCTGCGCGGTGGCCGAGCTGGAGCGGCAAGACCCGCTGGCGCGGCAGCTGGAGCATTTCTGCCAGGTCATCCGTGGTGAAGCCGAGCCCCTGGTGAGCGTGCGCGACGGCTTGCAGAACCTGAGGGTGGTCGAAGCCATCGCCCAGGCAGCGCGGGAAGGTGGAACAGTGGTGGTTACGCAGTAGGTTGATCGTTTGTCTGTAGGGGCGACTTCAATCGCCAAGGGCAGTGCAGCTGCTCCCTTGCGGTAGCCCCCTGGAAGGGGGGCAAATCCTCCCCCACGCACAAGGCGGGCCTCTTTAGCTCGGTCTGCATCGTAGGGTGTGCTGTGCGCACCAATTCCGGGATCAGCTTCGGCACCACGTAAAACCGCCGGTGCGCACGGCGCACCCTACAACGGTTTAGTCCACGGCCTGGCGTGAGGCTCTTGTAGGTTGTGTCTGAGCTTAGCGAAGCCCAACGATAGCCCTGTTGGGCTTAGTTCCTCAGACCAACGTGGCCCGCACCAACCCACGACAGGACTTCGTCCTGTATCGCGAACGAATTCGCTCCCACAACTCCGCGATTCTTGTGGGAGCGAATTCATTTGCGATGAGCCTTCCATGCTCGGTAGGAAGCCCCCATGCACCTTGCACAAGGCCGATATCCCGCAGCCCGTGCGGTGGCTTCATCGAGAAAGAACACCCGGTCCTTCACATACCCGCCCCGTGCAATGGCGCGCAGGGCGCTGGGGCAATCGAGGCGGCCGTAGAGGCGCGTCTTGCGGTGCCCGCCCAGCGTGCCGGGAACGGGGCTGGAGTAGGGCCTGCCGTCCGCTCCCAGCAGGGTCCAGCTTTTCACCCCTCGGCCTCGCGCTCCAGCAGGCGGCGCTTGCGCTCCACGCCCCAGCGGTAGCCGGAGAGGTTGCCGTCGCTGCGCACCACGCGGTGGCAGGGGATGGCCACCGCGATGCTGTTGGCCGCGCAGGCCTGGGCGACGGCGCGTACAGCGCGAGGCGAGCCGATGCGTTCGGCGATGTCCGCATAGCTGGCGGTGCTGCCGACGGGGATTTCCCGCAGGGCCTGCCAGACCCGTTCCTGAAAGGCGGTGCCGCGCACGTCCAGCGGCAGGTCCAGGCCGAGGCTCGGCGCTTCGATAAAACCGATGACCTTGGCCACCAGTTGCTCGAAGTCGCTGTCGCCGCCGATCAGGCGGGCGCGGGGAAACTTGTCCTGCAGGTCGCGCAGCAGGGCGTCCGGATCGTCGCCAAGGAGGATGGCGCACACGCCGATGTCGCTCTGCGCCACCAGGAAATGGCCCAGCGAGCATTCACCCAGGGCGAAGCGAATGGCGTTGTTGGTGCCGCCGGCACGATAGTCGGCGGGCTTCATGCCCAGCACCTGGGCGGAGTCCGCGTAGAAGCGGCTGTTGGAGTTGAAGCCCGCGTCGTAGATCACTTCGGTCACCGAGGTGCCGGGGCCGAGCTGGTCGCGTACCTTGCGCGCGCGACGCGCGCGGGCGTAAGCCTTGGGAGTCAGGCCGGTGACTGCCTTGAACACCCGGTGGAAGTGCGAGGCGCTCATGCCCACCGACTCGGCCAGGGCCTCCAGCCCCGGTGCGTCCTCGGCGGTTTCGATCTGCCGGCAGGCGGCCGCGACCAGTGCCGCATGCTGTTCGGCAACGCGGGTCATGTCGGCAGCGGCGCGGCGGCTGGGCCGGTAGCCGGCGGCTTCGGCCGCCTCGGCGCTGTCGAAGAACTCGACATTCTCAGGGCGCGGCAGGCGGGTCGGGCTGCTGGGTCGGCAGTAGATGCCGGTGGTCTTCACCGCGTAGACGAACTGCCGGTCGGCGGCCGGGTCGCGGGCCTGCACGGCGGCCCAACGCGGGTCTTGTTCAATGGCGGTATGGGCTGAGGGCTTCATGGCGCTATCCGCATGCTGTTCGGTCATGGCAGAGAGTATGCGGGCAGAGTGCCGCCCGCATCCCGACTCTTGCGGTTGAATTCGGAAAACCATGAGCCGGCTCTCAGGGGCGTGAGTAGACCTTGAACAACGTCTGGTCCAGCTCGCTGGGGGCGCCGAAGTAGCGAGTGTAGAGCGGCACGATGGCGCCGGAGCGGTAGAGCTGGCTCAGCGCGGTATCCACCTGCAGGCGGAAGTCTTCGTCGCCCCGGGCCAGGGCCATGGACACCGGCTCGAACTCGAAGCGCCGGTCCAGCACCATCAGGTTGGTGTTAGCGGTGTCCCGTGCCGCGAGGCTGCGCAGGATCATCTGGTTGGCGAAGAAGGCATCCACCTGGCCGTTGGCCACGCGTTCGACGCCTTCGGCGGGGCTCGCCACCGTCTCCAGGGAAACCAGCACCTTCAGCAGCCGCAGTTTCTCCCGCGCCCAGTCCTCTACCACCGTGCCACCCTGCACCGCAAAGCTGTGGGCCGCCAGCCCGCGATTGAGGGTGGCGCGCCAGGTGGGACCGGTCTGCTCCACCTCGCCATTGAGCACTTTGACCAGCGACGGCGGGGCGTTCTTGCGTAGCACCACGCCAATACCCGCGGTGTACACGGGCAGGGAAAAGGCCACGTTCTGGCGGCGTTTCAGGGTTTCCACCATGGGGCTGCAGAGCAGGTCCACACCGCCGTCATGCACCACGTCCAGGGCCTTGTCTGGCGCCAGGGGTACGAAGCGTACTTTCAGCGACGCCAGGCCCGGCTGGGTGCGCAGCTGGTCGGCCACCTTCTGGCAGAGGTCGATGGCGTAGCCGGACGCCCCTTCGCCCTCGGCGGAAGAGAATGGCGGCTGGTCCGGCAGGTAGCCGAGGGTGAGGGTGCCGCTGGCGCGGATACGCTCGAGCGTCTGGGCCGGCGCCTGCGACGGCAGCAGCAGTGTCAGCAACAGGGGCAGCCAGGGGAGCGCTTTCGGGTTCATGCGTTGTCCTCCAGGCCCAAGGCTCGAGCGCGCTCGGCGCGTTCTTCGAGGAAACGGTCGGCGATGTAGCCGAACATCAGGTAGCCCACCGCGGTGACGATCATCCCGCCGAACACCGCCTCCGTCCCCGAGGCGTACAGCGCATAGAAGCTGTACGCCATGGCGATGGCCAGCACCACGACATTGCGGTGGTGCGGATAACCCTTCACCCCGGCCTTCTGCATGATCACCAGCAGCGCCGAGAGTGAGGTGATGTAGGGGACGATGTTGGTCACTGCCGCCAGGTTGACCAGCTTGCCGAACTGCTCCGAGGCATTCGGCGAGATGGTGGAGATCGCCATGGCGCTCTGCAGGGCGGCGTTGGCCACCAGCCCGGCGATGGGCGCGCCGAGCAGGGTGACCTTGGCGAACAGCCCCGGGAACATGCGTTGCTCGGCAGTGACCTTGGCGGTCTGCGCCAGGGTGAACTGCCAGCCCAGCAGCGAGCCGACGCAGGCCATCACCGCCAGGCCCATGATCACGTCACCCACCAGCGGGTTGAACATCTTCGCGTAGACGAAGGCGAACGGTGCGCTGGAGTTGGCTAATTCGGGGTTGGGCACGATGCCCATGATCACCGAAGTGGACAGCACGTAGATCACCGCCGCACCCAGCGTGCCCAGCAGGCAGGCGAGCGGCACGTTGCGTTTGGGGTTCTCCACGGCGTCGGAGTTCTGCGCCGCCGATTCCATGCCGAGGAAGGCCCAGAGGGTGAGGGGGATGCTCTGGGTGATGGCGTCGCTGGTGGCGATTCCGTTCGGGTTCCAGGCCGCCGCGAAGGTGTCGGCGTCGAACCAGAACCAGCCGATCACCGACAGCCCCGCTACCGGGATGATCACCCCCCAGACCGTGATCGAACCGATATGCCCGGTGACCTTCGGCCCGCCGAAGTTGGCCAGGGTGGTCAGCCAGATCAACCCCAAGGCCCCGATGAACAGCGGCACGGCGCCGCTGCCCAGCCAGGGGAAGAAGGGCGTCAGGTAGCCCACGGCGGAAATCGCGATGGCCACATTGCCGATGGCCAGCGAAAGGAAATAGAGGTAGGAGCAGAGGAAGAAGGCCGATTTACCGTGGGCTTCCTCGGTGTAGGCCGACATCCCGCCGGAACGCGCGCAGAAGATGCCGCACTGGGCGAAGCAGTAAGCGATGGCCATGGAACCCACCGCGGTGATCACCCAGGACAGCAGGGAGATCGCGCCGAGCTGCGCCATGCCGGACGGCAGCATGATGATGCCCGAGCCCATCATGTTCACTGCCACCAGGGTCGTAAGCCCGGTGAGGCCCATCTTCTTGCCGGAAGCTGCCATGCAGGTGCCCTTCGTGGAGGCATGATTCCAGAACGATAGGCGGCGCGGGGCATTGTTGCCGCCGCACTGGAGGTAGAATTGACGTTCCCGCAATACGCCGCCCCGAGCCGCCCATGCCCCTGCAACCGGAAGACCTCGCCAGCATCACTGCCACTACCCTCGACGACTACAACCGCAACGCCGAGGGCTTTCGCGAAGGCACCCGCGACCACGACGTGAGCCAGAACATCGAGGCACTGCTGCGGCATATCCGGGGTAGCGCCCCCTTCACCCTCCTCGACTTCGGCTGCGGTCCCGGTCGCGACCTGCAAACCTTTACCCGCCTGGGCCACCGGGCGATTGGCCTGGACGGCGCGGAAAGTTTCGTCGCCATGGCCCGCGCCGATTCCGGCTGCGAGGTCTGGCACCAGGACTTCCTCGCCCTCGATCTGCCCGCCGAACGCTTCGACGGCATCTTCGCCAATGCCAGCCTGTTCCACGTGCCGCGTCAGGAACTACCCCGCGTCCTGCGCCAGCTGCACGCCACTCTCAAGCCCGGCGGCGTGCTCTTCAGCTCCAACCCGCGCGGGCAGAACGACGAAGGCTGGAGCGGCAGCCGCTACGGCGCCTGGCACGACTTTGAGCGCTGGAAGGCATTGCTGGAGGACGCGGGCTTCGAAGCCCTGGAGCATTACTACCGCCCTGCCGGCCTGCCGCGCGAGCAGCAGCCCTGGCTAGCGAGCGTGTGGCGTAAGGGTGGCTGAACCTGAAGGGGCGAATTCATTCGCCTTGCTTCTCGTAGGTTGTGGCTGAGCTCCGCGAAGCCCAACGATCGTGGTCACGCCCTCACGTTGGGCTTCGTTCCTCAGCGCCAACCTACGGCAGGCCTGCGGCCTGCTTGGCGATTGAAATCGCCCCCACAGTGAGCCCCGGCGGCTCGGTAGAGGGTCAGCCCCTGCGCGGCAGTTGCTTGGGCAGGTCCTTCCCCGCCTCGGGCACCTTGGGCTGGAGGATGGCCTGGCGCACCTTCTCGTAGTCGTCATAGGGCAGGCCGGCGCGGCTGAGCATTTCCAGGGCGAACTGTTTCACTTCGGCGTCGGTGTAGGGGCGTTGCTCGGGTTCGGGTCGGCTGGCGCAGCCGGTGAGGATCAGTGCCATTACGGTCAGCGCAAGGATGTGGGCGTGCTTCATGGGACGTTCCCGAGCGGTGTTGGTGAGTGAGTGCAGGCTACCAACGGCCGGGGAGGGGGAAAAATCATCCGCGCCGATAATGACTATTTCGTTACTCGCAAGTATGTCGGTTGCGGCGAATTGGTTAGGGAGCTAACCTTATTTTCCTGAAATTCCCGAGCGGGAGCAGCCGAGTTCCGACCAGCACTGCGAACTGCTCGACTCCATCGAACGCCAAGACGCGGACGCCGCCGCAGCGGCCAACCGCGCATTGTTGAACTGATCTTGCCCCTCTTATGGAACTGCTTTCATGACCACTTCCCGTCCGCTGGATGACGCCCCGGAACCCTCGAACTGTCCGCCGGAAGAACTGCTGATCGACGCCGAAGCCGACGATGAGCTCCAACCCCATGCGGTGCGCGGCAGCACCTGGCTGCTGCTGGCAGGGTTGGTGATGGTGGCGCTGAACCTGCGTCCGGCGCTGTCCAGCCTGGCGCCGATGCTGAACATGGTGCGTGAAGCCACGGGCCTGTCGGCCACCGGCGCCGGCCTGCTGACCACCTTGCCGGTGCTCTGCCTCGGCCTGTTCGCACCGCTGGCGCCGATGCTGGCGCGGCGCCTGGGTAGTGAGCGCACGGTGCTGCTCATTCTGTTTACCCTGGCTGGCGGCATCGTGCTGCGCAGCCTGTTCCCGGTGGCGGGGCTATTCATCGGCAGCCTGGTGGCGGGGGCGAGCATCGGCATCATCGGTGTGTTGTTGCCGGGCATCGTCAAGCGCGATTTCCCGCACATCGCCGGCCTGATGACCGGGGTCTACACCATGGCGCTGTGCCTGGGCGCGGCGCTGGCCGCCGGCGCCACGGTGCCGCTGGCCGAGTTCATGGATCAGGCCTGGCAACCGGCCCTGGCCTTCTGGGCGCTGCCGGCGATTCTCGCGGCGCTGATCTGGCTATCCCAGGCTCGCCAGGGCCAGCACGCCCATCGTCAGGCCTACAAGGTGACTGGCCTGTGGCGCGACCCGCTGGCCTGGCAGGTGACGCTCTACATGGGCTTGCAATCGTCCCTGGCTTACATCGTGTTCGGCTGGCTGCCGTCGATCCTGATCGACCGGGGATTGAGCGCGGTGCAGGCCGGACTGGTGCTCTCCGGTTCGGTGATGACACAACTGATCAGTGCCCTCGGCGCGCCCTGGTTGGCCACCCGTGGCCGCGACCAGCGCGTCGCCGTGGTGCTGGTGATGGGCCTGACCCTGGCCGGCCTGCTGGGCATGCTCTATGCGCCGCTGTCCGGCATCTGGGGCTGGGCCGTGGTGCTCGGGTTGGGGCAGGGCGGCACCTTCAGCATCGCCCTGGCGCTGATCGTAATGCGCTCGAAGGACGCCCACGTGGCAGCCAACCTTTCCGGCATGGCCCAGGGCGTGGGTTACACCCTGGCGGCCATGGGCCCGCTGATGGTAGGCGTGGTGCATGACCTCACCGAGGGCTGGAGCGCGGTGGGTATCATCTTCGTGGTGATCAGCCTGGCCGCCACGGCGTTCGGCCTGGGCGCCGGGCGCAACCTGCATGTGGCGGCCCGTAGCGAGCATGTCTGATGGTCGATTCCTGCCAATCCGAGAGCCCCGGCGTGGCTCGTTGGTGGAAGTGAAAAGCGACTTCCACCCTACAGAGCCCTGGCTCATTACGTGCCGGGCCGCCAGTTGGCGTTGAATTGTTCCGCCATCTTCTGCTCGCGGAAACGTTCGACGATGAAGTCGATGAACACGCGGGTCTTGGCCGGCAGCAGCTTTTGCGCGCTGAAGTAGAGCGACAGGCTGCCGGTGTCCACGTACCAGTCCGGCAGCACCCGTTCCAGGCTGCCGCTGCGCAGGTGGGGCAGGGCATGCACCGTGCTCACCAGGGTCACCCCCAGCCCTTGCATCGCAGCATGGCAGGCCGCTTCCGGATCGGTCATGGCCATGCGCAGCTTCAATTCGAAGGTCGCCTGGCGGTCGTCGCGCGTGCGCAGCGGCCAGGCCCGCACGCGTCCGGTCTGCGGTGAACGAATGAGAATGCCGTCGTGCCGGGCCAGGTCGTCCGGCGATTCGATGGCCGGGTTGCACGCCAGGTATTCCCGGGATGCCAGCAGCACCCGATGGGCCGGCCCCAGTTGTCGGGCGATCACGCCGGGCGGCAGTTCGAAGCCGCCGCCAATGGCCGCGTCGAAGCCTTCGCCGATCAGGTCCACGGGGCGGTTGTCGAAGTGCCAGTCGGGGATGATCGCCGGGTAGCGAGCGAGGAAGTCAGCGAGGTGCGGCAGGATGTAGTCGCGACCGAAGGCCATGCCCATGCTGACCTTCAGGGTGCCCGCCGGCTGGCCCTGGCTGCTGGCGAGGTTTGCCACCGCGCCCTGGATGCTCGCCAGCCCGCCACTCACCTCCGCCAGGAAGCGCTCACCGGCCTCAGTCAGGGTCAGGCGGCGGGTGCTGCGCAGGAACAGCCGAACGCCGAGATTGGACTCCAGCCGCGCCACGTTCTTGCCCACTGCTGCTGGCGTCAGACCCAGGCGCCGCGCGGCTTCGGCGAAGCTGCCCGCTTCGGCGGCGCGGACGAAGCACTCGATGCTGCTGAGGGTTTCCATAGGATCACCGTAAACCGTTGGTATCGATTGAATATAGCGATTGCCAGCTTATCGGTTGTGAATGCGGGGTGAATACTGGGGCCGTCTTCCACACCAACCCCAGTTCCAGGAGATTCCAAATGAGCACTCTGAAAACCCTCGAAGGCAAAGTCGCATTCATCCAGGGCGGTTCCCGTGGCATCGGCGCTGCCATCGCCAAACGCCTGGCCAATGAGGGCGCTGCGGTAGCTCTGAGCTACGCGGCTTCCGCCAGCAGCGCCCTTGAAGTGGTACAGGCCATCGAAGCTGCCGGTGGCCGCGCCATCGCCATCAAGGCCGACAGCCGCGACGAGCAGGCCATCCGCGCCGCCATTCGCCACACCGTGGAAACCTACGGCCGCCTCGACATCCTGGTGAACAACGCCGGCGTGCTGGCCGTCGCTCCCATCGAAGACTTCAGCATCGACGACCTCGACCGCACCCTGGACGTCAACGTGCGCAGCGTGGTTATCGCCAGCCAGGAAGCCGCCCGAGTGATGGGCGAGGGTGGCCGCATCATCACCATTGGCAGCACCAACGCTGAGCGCATGCCCTTTGCAGGCGGCTCGGTCTATGCCCTGAGCAAGGCAGCGGTGGCCGGTTTCACCAAGGGCCTGGCCCGCGACCTCGGCCCGCGCGGCATCACCGTCAACACCGTGCAGCCCGGCCCGGTGGACACCGAGATGAACCCCGACCACGGCGAGTTCGCCACCTCCCTCAAGCAGCTGATGGCCCTGCCGCGCTACGGCCAGGCCGAGGAAATCGCCAGTTTCGTGGCCTACCTCGCGGGTCCGGAAGCCGGCTACATCACCGGGGCGAACCTGATGATCGATGGTGGGTTCTCGGCCTGACGGCGGGCTGAGCAGGTTGTAGGAGCGAGCTCTGCTCGCGAACGTTCAGTGCGAGGTTTCGCAAGCAGAGCTCGCTCCTACGAAAGCGCGGAGTCCGGCTTGGCACCGATGGTGGAAATTAAGAGCGACTTCCACCCTACAAGAGCCGGATCAGCCTGTCCCGCAATGCCTGATCCGCTTCCTTCCCCCGCCCGGCCTGGAGGTTGTCCAGCATATGGCGGGGGTTGCCCGTTCCGGGGATCACGCAGGTTACCGCCGGGTGGCTGAGGCAGAACTTCAGCAAGAGTTGCGGCCAGCTCATGCAGTCGTAGTCGGCGGCCCAGTCCGGTAGCGGTTGCTGCAGGAGGCTGCGCAGCAGGTTGCCGCCGCCGAAGGGGCGGTTGATCAGCACTGCCACGCCGCGCTCCCGGGCCAGGGGCAGGATGCGCTCCTCGGCTTCGCGGTCGTTGAGGGCATAGTTGACCTGCAGGAAGTCCAGCTTCTCGGCGCGCAGCACCTGTTCCAGCTCGTCGTAGCCGCTGGAGGTGTAGTGGGTCACGCCCAGGTAGCGGATGAGCCCTTCGTCCTTCCATTGCCGCAGCGTCGCCAGGTGAGCCTCCCAGTCCACCAGGTTGTGCACTTGCATCAGGTCGATGCGCTGGCGCTGCAGCAGGCGCATGGAGTGCCGCATTTGTTCCACCCCTTGCTGGCGGCCCTGGGTCCAGACCTTGGTGGCGACGAAGGCGCGGTCGTGGGCCCTGAGTTCGTTGAGCAGGCCGCCGACCACTTCCTCCGCCTGGCCATACATGGGCGAGCTGTCGATCACCGAGCCACCAGCGGCGAAGAGTTCTCCCAGCACCTTGAGGCAATCGGCCCAGGCTTCGCGGGCACTGTGCGAGATGTCGAAGCCTCGGTAGGTACCGACGCCAATCACCGGCAACTGCTCGCCGCTGGAAGGAATGGTGCGGCGACGCAGCGACTGCTGGCCCATTTCTGCACCGAGACTGAATGGGCTCATGGCCAGGAGCGCCGTGCCGGCACTGAGGCGGAGGAATTCGGCGCGGGTGATGCCGGTTCTCATGGCTTGGCCTCCTGTGAGGTTGCCGGGGATTCAGTGTGCTCGTGACGCTGGCCGAGGCGCCAGCCCAGCGCGGACCAGGCCAGCGCAACGCCCGCGCCCACCAGCGCCACCAGGGCGGCGCTTAGGCCGATGCCATTGAGCAGTGCGTTGAGCCAGGCGCTGAGGGCGTCGCCTCCGCGATAGACCACCGTATCGATGAAGTTCTTCGCTCGGTACTTGAGTTGGGCGCCGAGCGGCACGAAGAGCATTTCCCGCCCCGGCCGCACGAAGGCGTACTCGCCCACCCGTCGCAGCACCATCACTCCGGCCAGCACGGCGAACTGTGGTAGCAGGGCCAGGGCGAGAAAACCCAGGGACACCAGCAGCGGCACCCCCGCCAGCAGCGCGCCGACACCGAAGCGCTGTGCCACGCGCCCGGCGATGAACAGCTGGCAGATCAGCGACAGTGCCTGCACGGCGAAGTCGATCAGGCTGAATACGCGGACCTGCTGCTGGCTGTCCGGGAACAGTGCCGCCACCAGCCGTGCCTGCTCGAAATAGAGGAAGGTACTGGTGCAGGACAGCAGCAGGACAAAGGCGCAGATCCCCAGCAGGTAGGGCGAGCCCAGCACCAGGCTGATGCCTGCGAAGGGGTTGCCGGGCACCGGGCGTTCCGGCGGTTCGTTCTCCGCGCCATGCCGACCCGCACCACCGATGCCGCGCCAGGTCATCAGGTAGCGGCGCAGGGCGAGTGTGGGCAGCAGGAGCAGGGCGGCCAGTACCAGCAGTCCGGCAATGCCTACACGCCCCACCAGCAACCCGCCCGCGAGTGGACCGATCATTCCGCCCAGGCTGGCGCCAGCGGCTATGGCGGGGAACAGCCGTTTGGACTGGCGGCGGTCGAACACGTCGGCCAGCAGGCTCCAGGCCAGGGATATCGCGAACAGGTTGTAGACCGACAGCCAGACGTAGAACGTCCGCGCCGCCCACAGTGGATCGGGCGTGCGCCACAAGAGCCAGGCGAAGCCCAGCAGGTTGCTGGCGAAGAACAGGTAGACGCAGTCGAGGAACACCCGCCGCGGCACTCGCGCGTTGAGCCAGCCATAGGCGGGAACGGCCAGCAGCATGGCGGCGAAGGTGGCACTGAACAGCCATTGCAGGTTCTCCACGCCCCCGGCGATGCCCATGGTTTCGCGCACCGGCCGCAGCATGAAGTAGCCGCCGAACAGGCACAGCAACAGGGCGAAGGCGGCCAGGGCCGGGACCCGTTCACCGGGCCTGGCATGGATAGCGCGGTGGAGCAGGGGCATGGCGGCGGTTCGTGTGGGGTGGTCTGGTGGTTTTAGACCATGGCGGATGAGGAGGAAATCTTTGTAGGGGCGAATTCACTCGCCCCTACAAAGTCGTTTCCACCCTTTCAAAGCCCGTACTTCTTAACCTTGTCGAACAGCGTGGTCTTGGCCATGCCAAGGGCGATGCAGGCCTGGCTGAGGTTGCCGCCGTGGCGTTCGAGGGCGGCGCTGAGCAGGCTCTTCTCGAAGGCTTCCACCGCTTCGGCAAAGCGCGGTTCGTTGCCGTCCGGTGTCTGGCCACTTTTCTTGAACACCGGCAACCCGAGGGCGAAGCGTTCGGCGACGTTGCGCAGCTCGCGCACGTTGCCCGGCCAGTCGTGGGCCATCAGCGCGGAAACGGTGGCGTTGTCCAGCTCGGGGGCAGTGCGGTCGAAGCGCAGGGAGGAGAGCTGCAGGAAGTGTTCGAACAGCAGCAGGATGTCTTCGCGGCGGTCGCGCAGGGGCGGCAGTTCCAGGGTCACCACGTTGAGGCGGTAGTAGAGGTCGCTGCGGAAGCGTCCGGCACGGCCTTCCTCGTCCAGGTCGAACTTGGTGGCGGCGATCACGCGGCAGTCCACCGGAATCGGCTGGTTGGAGCCGAGGCGTTCCAGGGTTTGTTCTTGCAGGACTCGGAGGAACTTGATTTGCAGGTTGAGCGGCATGCTCTCGATCTCGTCGAGGAACAGCGTGCCCTGGTGGGCATGCTCGATCTTGCCGATGCGGCGCTTGCCGGCGCCGGTGAAGGCGTGGGCCTCGTGACCGAAGATTTCGCTGTCGAACAGGTTCTCCGGCAGGCCACCGCAATTGAGCGCGACGAATTCCCTGGTGTGGCGCCGGCTGCAGTCGTGCAGGCAGCGGGCGACCAGTTCCTTGCCGGTGCCGGTTTCGCCTTCGATCAGGACGTTGGCCGAGGTGTCGGCGACGTTGGCGATCAGCTCGCGCAGGGCCCGGATGGCCGGCGAACGGCCGATGATGCGCTGCTCCAGGGACTGGCGGCCCGCGAGCTGGCGACGCAGGTTCGACACCTCGCGGGCCAGGGCACGCTGCTCCAGGGCGCGGCGGGCGACGTCCACCAAACGTTCGGGAGAAAAGGGCTTTTCCATGAAGTCGTAGGCGCCGTCGCGCATGGCTTGCACGGCCATGGAAATGTCGCCGTGGCCGGTGATCAGCACCACCGGCAGGCTGCGGTCGCGGGCCTTGAGACGCTCCAGCAGGGTCAGGCCGTCCAGGCCGGGCAGGCGGATGTCGCTGATGACGATGCCGGCGAAGTCCTCGCCCACCTGGGCCAGGGCTTCCTCGGCGCTGCCGACGCCGATGCTGGGGATGTCTTCCAGGGCCAGCGCCTGCTGGCAGCCCATCAGAACGTGGGGGTCGTCTTCGACGATGAGGACGCTGAGCGGCTCGGTCATGGGGCGGGGCTCATGGAATCTTCGGGGCTTTCCAGCAGCGGCAGGCAGAGCTCGAAGGCGGTGCCGCCGCTTTCCGGGTGATGGGCCGCCAGGCTGCCGCCAGCGGCGGTGGCCAGGCTGGCGGAGAGGGTCAGGCCCAGGCCCAGGCCGTGTTCGCCGGGCTTGGTGGTGAAGAAGGGTTCGAACAGGTGCACGCGGTTGGCTGGGTCGATGCCGGGGCCGTTGTCGCGCACTTGCAGGCGGTAGGTGTTGCCTTCGGCCACGCCGCTCAGCCAGAGCTGGCAGTCGGCCTGCCCGGCCATGGCATCCAGGGCATTGGTGATGAGGTTGACCAGTATCTGCTCCAGGCGAGTCTGGTCGATGGCCAGCAGCACGTCGGCGAAGTCCCGGTGCAGGGTCAGGGAAGTGCGCTCCAGCCGGCTCTGCAGGAGGAACAGGGCGGCGTCCACCGCCTTGCCCAGGCGCGCGACACCGTGGTCGTCGGACCGCCGGGCGAAGGCGCGCAGGCTGGCGGTGATGCGGCCCATGCGGTCGACCAACTCGTTGATGGCCGCGAGGTTGGTGCTGGCGGTTTCCAGGGCGCCGCGTTGAAGGAAGCGCACGGTGTTGCCGGACAGGGTGCGCAGCGCCGCCAGCGGCTGGTTGAGTTCGTGGGCGATGCTGGTGGACATCTGCCCGATCACCGCCAGCTTGCCGGCCTGGACGAGGCTGTCTTGGGCCTTGCGCAGGTTCTCTTCGGTCTGCTTGCGTTCGCGGATTTCCGCCAGCAGGCGGCTGTTGCTGGCGCGCAGGTCCTGGGTGCGGTCGGCGATGCGGCGTTCCAGTTCGTTGTTGGCCGCCAGCAGCGCCTCGCGGGCGGCCAGGCGCGTGGCAATGACCTTGCGTCGCTCGTTCCAGGCAATCAGCAGGAAGGCCAGCAGGGCGAAGCCGACGGCGGCGAGCATGCCCTGGATTACGCCTTCACGGCGCAGGTCGGCGAGCGGGGAAAGCAGGGTGAAATGCCAGGGGGTGTCGTTGAGGGTGCGGGTCTGGGCGAGGTAGGCGACTTCGCCTTCTTCCTCACCTTGCGGGCCACTGGCGGCGAAGCTGATGGCTTCCAGGCCTTCGCCCAGCACCTCGCGGTTGCGCGGCTCCCATTCGTTCAGCGCCCACCAGTAGTACTGCAGGCTGCGGGCCAGGCGTTCCTTGTCTTCGGCCGAAAGCGGGCGTACGGCCTTCATGCGCAGGGCCGGGTCGCTGGAGAGGATGATGATGCCGTTCTCGTCGCTGACGAAGGCCTGTAGCCGAGCCTTTTCCCAGCGCTCCTGCAGGGATTCGAGCTTCACCTTGACCACCGCCACGCCGATGATCCGGCCCTGGTAGCGCAGGCCGTGGGCGAGGTAGTAACCGGCTTCGCCGGTGGTGCTGCCGATGCCGTAGAAGCGGCCGGGGCGCCCCTGCACGGCTTCCTGGAAGTAGGCGCGGAAGGACAGGTCTTCGCCCAGGTAGCTGTCGCTGTCGCGCCAGTTGCTGGTGGCCAGCACGCGGCCGGAGGTGTCCAGCAGGTAGATAGCGCGGGCGCCGCTGCGGCGGTTCAGCCCTTCGAGGTAGTCGTTGACCAGGTTGCGCCGATAGGGCGTGGGATTGAGCAGCAGGTGGCTGACACTGGACTCCAGCTCCAGCAGGCTGGGCAGGTAGGTGTAGCGGTTGATCTCGCTTTCCACGGCGCGGGCGTGGAGTTCCAGCTGGCGCTCGCCGTTATCCTTCAGCTGGCGGATGCCGGCGACTTCACTGAGGTGATAGCCGATGTAGCCGAAACCCAGCATGCACAGGAGCAGCAGCAGGAACAGCAGGACGTGGCGGAACAGGCGCGGTTTCACGGTCAATGCGGGCGGCACGGCGCGGAGGCTGGCGGTAGGGCATTGCATCATAGACATCCAGGCCGTTCCAGTCGCCGCCCGGGTGCCGAGTGGCGGAGTAGGTCGGGGGAATGCGCGGGCGGTTTTGCCCTCTCCCCCGGCCCCTCTCCCACGAGTGGGAGAGGGGCGCGTTGCATCAGTGCTGGAGGATTTTCGCGAGGAACTGCTGGGCGCGATCGGAACGGGCGTTGACGTCACCGAAGAACTCGTCCTTGGCGCAGTCTTCGACGATCTGTCCGCGGTCCATGAAGATTACGCGGTCGGCGACCTTGCGGGCGAAGCCCATCTCGTGGGTCACGCACATCATGGTCATGCCTTCCTGGGCGAGCTCGACCATCACGTCCAGCACTTCGTTGACCATTTCCGGGTCCAGTGCGGAGGTGGGTTCGTCGAACAGCATCACCACCGGGTCCATGGCCAGGGCGCGGGCGATGGCCACTCGCTGCTGCTGGCCGCCGGAGAGCTGGCCGGGATGCTTGTGGGCGTGGGCCTTGAGGCCAACGCGGTCGAGCAGCTTCAGGCCCTTGTCCAGGGCTTCGTCCTTGTTGCGGCCGAGCACCCTGGTCTGGGCGATGGTCAGGTTCTCGGTGATGGACAGGTGCGGGAACAGCTCGAAGTGCTGGAACACCATGCCGACACGGGACCGCAGCTTGGGCAGGTTGGTGGCCTTGTCGGCGATGGAGGTTCCGTCGACCACGATGTCGCCCTTCTGGAAGGGCTCCAGGGCGTTCACGCACTTGATCAGGGTGGATTTGCCCGAGCCCGAGGGGCCGCACACCACCACCACTTCACCTTTCTTCACGTTGGTGCTGCAGTCGGTCAGCACCTGGAAGTCCCCATACCACTTGTTGACGTTCTTGATGGAAATCATACGGCTAACCTTTTCTGCAGGAGTTTGACCAGCTGGGAAGCGATGAAGCTCACGCTGAAGTAGACCAGGCCGGCGAAGATGAGGAACTCGTGGGGCTGGCCGATGATGTCGCCACGGGAACGGGCGGCGTTGAGGAAGTCCATCAGGCCCACGGTGTAAACCAGCGAGGTGTCCTGGAACAGGATGATGCTCTGCTGCAGCAGCAGCGGGGTCATCTTGCGGAAGGCCTGCGGCAGGATGATCAGGCGCATGCTCTGGCCGTAGGTCATGCCCAGGGCGGAGGCCGCGCCCATCTGGCCCTTCGGGATGGCCTGGATGCCGGCGCGGACGATTTCACAGAAATACGCCGCCTCGAACATCATGAAGGCCACCAGGCACGAGGTGAACGCGCCTACCGGGGTGTCTTCACCGGTGATCGCCCGCAGCAGGAAGGGCACCGCGAAGTAGAACCAGGTGATCACCAGCAGCAGCGGAATCGAACGGAAGTAGTTGACGTACAGCCCGGCAACTTTCGACAGCAGCGGGCTGTGCGACAGGCGCATGAGGGCGAGCAGGGTGCCCAGGGCCACGCCGCCGAATACACCCAGCACCATCAGCTGGAACGTCATCAGCAGGCCGTCGGCCAAGCCCGGCAGGGCGGGGATGATCGCGGAGAAATCCATCATTTACCCCCTACGGAGATCAGGCCGGGCACCGCGACCTTCCGCTCCACCGTGCGCATGATCAGCATCAGGCTCATGTTCAGGGTGAAGTAGATCAGGGTGGCCAGGGTGAAGGCTTCGAACAGGTTCGCGGAGAACTCGGCGGTCTGCTTGGTCTGCGCCAGCAGCTCCATCAGGCCAATCAGAGAGGCCACCGAGGAGTTCTTGAAGATGTTGAGGAACTCGCTGGTGAGCGGCGGAATGATGATGCGGAAGGCCTGGGGCAGCAGCACGTAGCGGTAGATCTGCGGCAGGCGGAAGCCCATGGCGCGGGCGGCGCCGAGCTGGCCCTTGGGCAGTGCCTGGATGCCGGTGCGAACCTGCTCGCAGACGCGGGCGGCGGTGAACAGGCCGAGGCAGACCACCACGCTGAGGTAGGCCGAGGTGGCCGGGTTGAGGTCTTGCTTGAACCAGATTTCCAGGGGTTCCGGCAGCAGGTCGGGTACCAGGAAGTACCAGAGGAACAGCTGCACCAGCAGCGGCACGTTACGGAAGACTTCCACGTAGACGGTGGCGATGCCGGAAACCCAGCGGTTCGGCACGGTGCGCATCACGCCGAGCAGCGCGCCCAGCAGCAAGGCAATGATCCAGCCCGCCAGGGCGATGGCGATGGTCCAGCCCAGGCCGGTGACGAACCAGTCCAGGTAGATTTCGCTGCCGATCCCGGTGGACTTGAGGAACACGCCCCAGTCCCAGTTGTAATTCATCAGGGTTGTCCCCTATCAGGTCGATCGTTCTGCGGTGAAGGCAGTGGAAGGGGGGAAACTCCCTCTCCCTTCAGGGAGAGGGCCGGGGAGAGGGCAGCATGGCCATGCACGGAGCCCACCACCCTCTCCCCCAACCCCTCTCCCTTAAGGGAGAGGGGAGCTGAAGCGGAGCGGGGCTGCGTCAGATTTCTTCAGCCGACTTGTCGGTGGGATTGGCCACCAGCTTCTTCAGCTCTTCGCTCATGGGGAAGTTCAGGTTCAGGCCCTTCGGAGGGATGGGCTGGGTGAACCACTTGTCGTAGATGCCGTTGATCTCGCCGGAGGCGAAGGTGTTGGCGATGGCCTTGTCGACCACATGCTTGAAGGGCTCGTCACCCTTGCGGACCATGCAGCCGTAGATTTCGAAGGACTGCGGGGTGCCGGTCACGACCCAGTCATCGGGCTTCTTGGCCTTGGCCATTTCACCGTAGAGCAGGGCGTCGTCCATCATGAAGGCCACGGCGCGGCCGGACTCCAGCATCAGGAAGGATTCGCCGTGGTCCTTGGCCGAGATGATGTTCATGCCCATCTGCTTCTCGGCGTTCATGGACTTGAGCAGGCGCTCGGAGGTGGTGCCGGCGGTGGTCACCACGTTCTTGCCTTTCAGGGCGTCGAATTCATTGATGCCGGCGGATTTCTTCGACAGCAGGCGGGTGCCTACTTCGAAGATGCCGACCGAGAAACCAACCTGCTTCTGGCGCTCGAGGTTGTTGGTGGTGGAGCCGCACTCGATGTCCACGGTGCCGTTCTGCACCAGCGGGATACGGGTCTGGGAGGTCACCAGGTTGTAGCGGACCTTCAGTTCCGGCATGCCCAGTTCCTGCTTGATGGCCTCGACCACTTTCAGCTGGAGGTCATGGGAGTAGCCGATGGGCTTGCCCGGCTCGGTGCCGAGGTAGGAGAAGGGGATGGAAGCGTCACGGTGACCGAGGGTGATGGTGCCGGTCTCCTTGATCTTCTTCAGGGTACCGGTCAGCTCGGCGGCGAAGGCCGGAGCGGAGATCAGGGTTGCTGCGATAGCGGTGGCCAGAACCTTGGGGAGCATACGCATGAACGACAGTCCTCGATGTTGATTGTTCTTATCGGCGCGAGCAGGAGTTCGCGTCCGTCGGGGATCTGTATTCGCAGGATGCGTGCCAGCTGTATGGTGACTTTGATTTATATATAAGTTGTTGAAATTAAATGTTTTTTATTTGATAGGCGGCTAACGGGATTTTCGTCTTGTCCGGGCTTCCGAATATGCACTCCGAATATCGTTCGGATATCCGAACGAGTGACTTCGTAGTCATCTTTGGAGAGGGCGGTGCCAGGGTTTTTTGGTGTGCCTCGCATCGTTGGGCTTCGTTCCTCTGCCCAACCTACGGCAGGACTGCGTCCTGCATCGCGAATGAATTCGCCCCTACAGCCTGTAGGGGCGATTTCAATCGCCAAGGGCTGCGCAGCAGCCCCTGGGATCAATCAACGGCCTTGGACACTTCCACCGCCCTTGGCTTGGGCGCGAACTTCGCGGCCAGGCGCATGGAACTGGTGACCAGGCGCTGGTAGAGGGTCGGCAGCAGGCGTTGCATGCCGTCCAGTGCCCAGGCGTCGGCGCCGATGAGGATGCGCCGGTTATCCTTGAGCACGCCGCGCAGGATGACGTCGGCGGCCTTTTCCGGGCTGGTGCGCAGCAACTGGTCGTTGAACTGCTGGCGGGCACGGCTGGACTCCTGTCCGGTGACCTTGGCCAGGCTGTCGTTCATGCGCGCGGTCTTGGCGATGTTGGTGCGAATGCCGCCGGGGTGCACGCAACTGGCCGAGACGCCACAACCTTCCATGTCCAGTTCCTGGCGCAATGACTCGGTAAAGCCGCGCACAGCGAACTTGGTGGCGTTGTAGGCGCTCATGCCCGGTTGCGCGAACAGGCCGAACACGCTGGAAACGTTAACCACATGGCCTTCGCCACTGGCCTTGAGGTGTGGCAGGAAAGCCTTGGTGCCATATACCACGCCCCAGAAGTTGATGTTCATGATCCACTCGTATTCCGAGTAGTCGCTGCCATCAACTGTCCCGGCATGGGCGACGCCGGCGTTGTTGACGATCAGGTTGACCCGGCCGTGGTCCAGCACTACCTGTTCGGCCCAGGCGTGCACGGCGTCGCGGTCGGCGACATCGACGCGGGTTTCGGTGACCTGCACGCCCAGCTTGCGCACCAGGGCTGCGGTTTCTGACAGGCCGTCGGCATTCACGTCGGCCAGGGCCAGGTGGCAGCCCTGGCGGGCGAGGGCGCAGGCCAGGGCGCGGCCAATGCCGGAACCGGCACCAGTGACTGCAGCGACTTTATTCTCAAAGGATTTCATGCCGACACCTCCAGGGTGGCCAGTTGCAGCGGTCCCTGGGCAGCGTGCGCGGGCACGCTGCGGCTGAAATGGTAGGCCGCCGGGTCGAAGTTGCGGGTCAGCAGGCGGAAGCGCCAGGTGAAGCCGGGCCAGACGGTGCAGTTGCGACCGGTCACTGGGTGCAGGTACCAGCTCTTGCAGCCGCCGGCGTTCCACACGGTATTGCCGAGGCTGCCCTGGAGCTTGCCGTTGAACCTGTCCTGCACGTCGCGCTTGACCTCCAGAGAGCGCAGGCGGCGGGCGTCGAGCAGGTCGAGGGCGCCGAGCACGTAATGGATCTGCGATTCGATCATGTAGACCATGGAGTTATGTCCAAGCCCGGTGTTCGGCCCCATGAGGAAGAACAGGTTGGGGAAGCCGGCGGTCAGGGTGCCCTTGTAGGCTTCGGGGCCTTGTGGCCAGGTATCCAGCAGGTCGACGCCGTTTCGGCCGAACACCACGCCACGGGGCAGCGGGTCGCTGGGGGTGAAGCCGGTGCCGAAGATGATGGCGTCGATCTCGCGTTCCTGGCCGTCGGCGGTGACGATGCTATGGGCGCGGACTTCCTGGATGCCGTCGGTGATCACGTCGACGTTCGGCTGGGCCAGCGCCGGGTAGTAGTCGTTGGAAATCAGCACGCGCTTGCAGCCCATGGTGTAGTCCGGGGTGACTTTGGCGCGCAGCACCGGGTCCTTGATCTTGCGCTTGATGTAGCCCTTGGCGACCAGTTCGGCGAGTTTCATCACCCGTGGCGTCAGCGCAAAGCCCACCACGCGGCTTTCGAGGACGGCGTAGATGGCGCCGCGCCAGAGTGTCTGCAGGAAGGGGAAGCGCTTGAAGCGGGAGCGCTCGCCCTCGCTGATGGCGCGGTCGGGCTTGGGCATGATCCAGGGCGCGGTGCGCTGGTAGAGGTCGAGCTGGGCGACCTGTTTCTGGATCTGCGGTACGAACTGGATGCTGGAGGCGCCCGTGCCGACCACGGCGACGCGCTTGCCGGTGAGTTCGTAGTCGTGGTTCCACTGCTGGGAATGGAAGCGCATCCCCTTGAAGTTCTCCAGGCCGTGCAGCGCCGGGGTCGACGGGGTGGACAGGGCGCCCATGCCGGAGACCACGAACTGCGCGGTGTAGCGATGGCCGGCGGCGTCTTCGATCTGCCACAGCTCGTCCACGTCATTCCAGGCCAGGCGAGTGATTTCGGTGTTGAGCAGGGTCTTGTCCTGCAATCGGTACTTTTCCCAGCAGCCTTCCAGGTAGGTCTTGATTTCCCCTTGCTTGGCGAACATGCGCGTCCAGTTGGGGTTCGGCTCGAAGGAGAATGAATACAGGTGCGATTGCACGTCGCAGCCGCAGCCCGGGTAATTGTTCACCCGCCAGGTGCCGCCAATGCCGGGCTCCTTTTCGAACAGGAGGAAATCGTTCTCGCCCTTCTGCTTCAGGCGGATCGCCATGCCCAGGCCAGAGAAGCCGGAGCCGATGATGGCAATCTTGCAATGGCGGGCGATGGGACGGGGTGAGGCTGACGCGTTCATGGGCGGAGCTCCTTTCTTATTAGTTGCGACGTATACAGCTGCATACCAAGGTAGACAACTGTATACTCGCCGGCAATCCAACGGCGTCACAACCAACCTTAGGTAGGGCCAGACATGAATTCCGTCAGCGGCGACAGTTCGCAGTCGCCAGACCGAGCCCCCGATGCACCCGGCAAGCGCCTGCTGATGGAGGCGGCGCTGCGCCTGGGTTCCCAGAGCCGCAGCCTGGGTAGCCTGGGCCTGCGCGAGTTGGCGCGGGAGGCCGGGCTGAACCCCAACACCTTCTATCGCCACTTCAAGGATGTGGATGACCTGGGCCTGGCGATCATCCGCACGATTGCCACGCAGCTCCGCCAGCCCTTGCGCGACCTTCGCCGCGAGGCGGCGGCACGTGCCGTGCAGGGCGATGGCGGCGGTACGCCGAAGCTGATGGGCATCGACCTCGGACGAGGCCGGCGGGTTTGCCATGAGACGGTGCAGCTGTTCTTCGATTTCGTCGACGGTAACGCCGAGGCCTTCATCATCGGCGTGCGTGAGCTGCATGGCGCCTCACCGGTGCTGCGAGAAGCCTTGCGCGAAGTGATGGAAGACTTCGCCGCCGACATGGCCGAAGACGTCTTCGAGTACACGCTGCTGCCGGCCACGGTGCCCGAGCCGGTGGTACGGCGCGTGTCGCGCCTGATCAGCCGCAACCTGTTCCAGATGTCCCTGGACTACATCGGCGAACCGGATCGCCGCGAGGCCATCCGTGCGGAGGCGGAGGAGCAGGTGCTGTTCCTCTTCACCGGGGCCAGCGTGTTGCAGGCGTTGGGAGCGGTTTAGGTCTTTTTTGTGGGAGCGAATTCATTCGCGAATGGATGTGTAGCGTCTCTATGGGGGCCCGCAGGGCAGGCCTGCGGCCTGCTTCGCGAATGAATTCGCTCCCACAGGGCCTCTTGCTTCATTCCTCATCCTCTTCCACCGTCGCGTTCTCTTCCTTGGCCTTGGCCAGGCTGTGGTGGAGGAAGGCCTGCGCGATGACCGCACGGAGCTGCTCGTCGTCCCAGGGTTTGGTGAGGAACTTGTAGATGGCGCCCTGGTTGATGGCGTCAGTGACGGACTTCAGGTCGGTGTAGCCGGAGAGCACGATGCGGATGGTGTCGGGGTAGAGGTCCTTGACCCGGCTGAGGAACTCGGTGCCGTTCATTTCCGGCATGCGCTGGTCGGAGAGGATCACCTGGATGTCGTGCTTGGCCAGTTGGGCAAATGCGTCCTGTGCGCGGGAGGCGGTAAGGATCTGGTAGCCGTCGCGGCGCAATACGCGGGTCAGGGCGCGCAGGATGTTTTCTTCGTCGTCGAGCAGCAGCAGGGTCTGGGTGTTGCTGGTGCCTGAGCGGGTTTCCAGGTAGGCCGCCGGGCTCTTGTGGTGCTCGTGGAGGAACTGCTCCAGCTGCTTGAAAGGCATGGGGCGGGCGAAGTAGTAGCCCTGGAACTCGTCGCAGTGGCTTTTCTTCAGGAAGGCGAACTGGGGTTCGGTCTCCACCCCTTCGGCGATCACCCGCAGGCGCAGGTGGTGGGCCATGGAAATGATGCCTTGGGTGATGGCCGCGTCGTGGTGGTCGCTGATGATCTCTTGCACGAAGGCGCGGTCGATCTTCACTTTGTCGATAGGCAGGCGCTTGAGGTAGTTGAGGCTGGAGAAGCCGGTGCCGAAGTCGTCGATGGACAGGCGCACGCCCAGGGCCTTGAGCGCCTGCAGGGTGGCAATCGCGCGTTCGGCGTTGTCCAGCAGCACGGTCTCGGTGATTTCCAGTTCCAGCATTTCGGCCGGTAGGCGCGTTTCTTCGAGAACGCGGCGCACGCTGTCGACGAAGATGTTGCGCTGGAAGTGCACCGCCGAGATGTTCACCGCGACCACGGTGCTGCCCATGCCCCGGTCGAGCAGTTCACGGCAGTCACGGCAGGCGGTGGCCAGCACCCATTCGCTGAGCGGGATGATCTGCCCGGTGTCTTCGGCCACCGGCACGAACTGCGACGGGGAGATGAACCCCAGCAGGGGATGCTGCCAGCGCAGCAGCGCTTCGTAGCCAGTGACCCGGCCGTTCCGGCCGTCGATCTGGGGTTGGTAGTAGAGCATGAAGGCGCTGGCTTCCAGGGCCTTCTGCAGTTCATTGCGCAGGGTCACCCGTTCGCTGACCTTCTGTTCCAGGTCGGTGGTGTACCACTGGTAGCAGTTGCGCCCCTGCTGCTTGGCCTTGTACATGGCCAGGTCCGCCTGCTGGATCAGTTGCATGGGCTGCTGCATGCCCTTTTCGCTCATGGCGATGCCCAGGCTGGCGGTGATGTGCAGTTCGCTGCCGGCGATCGGGTAGGGGCGGGCGATGCAGTCGATGACCCGTTCAGCCACTTGCAGCACATCTTCCTCGCGGGCGAGGTCCGGCAGGATCAGGATGAATTCGTCCCCGCCCAGGCGTGCCACGGTATCGCCGGGGCGTACCTGCTGGCTCAGACGTCGCGCCACTTCCACCAGAATCTGGTCGCCGATGCCGTGGCCCATGGAGTCGTTGATCGGCTTGAAACCGTCGAGGTCGATGAACATCACCGCCAGCTTGCGCTGGTAGCGCTGGCTGATCTGGCAGCCCTGGCGCAGGCGGTCTTCGAGCAGGGAACGGTTGGGCAGGCCGGTGAGCACATCGTGGCTGGCGTTGTAGGCCAGTTCGGACTCCACCCGTTTCTGTTCGGAGATGTCGTTCTGCACGCCGATGAAGTGGGTGATTTCGCCGTGCTCGTTGGGTACCGGGGCAATATAGAGATCGTTCCAGAACGGGGTGCCGTCCTTGCGGAAGTTGCGCAGCACCACGTGAACCTCACGCTTTTCCGCCAGGGAGTGGCGGATTTCGGCGATGCCCGCTTGCTCCCGGTCGGCGCCCTGGAGGAAGCGGCAATTGCGCCCCAGGGCCTCGCCCGCGCTGTAGCCGGTGATGCGCTCGAAGGCCGGGTTGACATAGATGATCGGCAGGTCGTCGGCCGTGGCGTCGCAGATCAGCGCGCCGTTGTAGCTGGCCTCGATGCTGCGCTGGAGGATGCGCAGTTGTTTCTCCGACTCTTTGGCGCGGCTGATATCGCGGAACGCGATGACCCAGCCGCCGAGTGTCCGGGCATGCAGCAGGGGCGCGCAGTCGTAGGCGACATGGCGTTCGCCGTCCAGGCTGACTTCGCCATGGCGACTGCCGGTGGCGGGCGCGCTGTAGAGGTCCAGTGGCAGGTGGTCGGCCAGGGCCTGCCCGAGCAGGGCGTCGGCACTTTGTCCGAGCAGCCCGGCGCCGGCCGGGTTGACGAAGGTCAGGCGCCCCTGGCGGTCCACGGCCAGCAGGCCTTCGCCGACGCTGTCGGTGATGGCCGAGGTGAAATCCAGCTGTTCCTGCAGGCGCTGCTCGCCGGAGAGCACCTGTTGCACCAGGCGGATGTTTTCCAGGGCGGCCACGGCCATCCGGGCGAATTGCTGGGCGATGGCGAGGTCGTCCTGGTTGAAGTCACCGTCGAATTTGTCGGAAAGCTGGATCAGGCCGAGGTGGCGCCCGCCATGGTCGATCAGTGGAACGGCCAGCCAGCCCTGCAGCGGCAGCTGGCCGGTGGCCGAGTCGCCCGGGGCCTCCAGCTCGGCGCGTGTCAGCAAAAACGGTTGGTTGCCGGCGCTGGCACGGGCGTAGAGCGCCAGGCCTTCGGCGGGTAGCTGCGGGGCCTGCCAGGCTTGGTACTTGGTGGACAGGGAGAAGGCGTCGAGACGCTGATCGTCGGCCAGGTTGAACAGCGCCTGGTGGGCGCCAACAAGCTGGCGCAGCTGTTCGCACATGAAGTCCAGCAGGGCGTGGGTATCGAGGATGCCGCCGATACGCAACGCGGTGTCACTCAGGCCATGCAGCAACTGGGCCTTGCGTTCGGATTGGGTCAGGGTTTCTTGCAGCGTCCGTGTCATGCGGTTGCGTTCGCCGATGTCCTTGGCAATGCCGAACACGCCGACGATCTGCCCTTCGACCACGATGGGCAGGTTGGTGATGTCCAGCTCCAGGACCTGCCCTGCGCGGTTGCGGCAGCGCAACTCGTAGCGTTGTGCGGTGCCTTGGAGCACGGTGCGGAAGTGCCGGCGCAGTCGTTCGACGTCCTCCGCTTGTACCAGGCTGGTGAAGCTCTGGCCGGGGAGCTCCGGAGCGCTGTAGCCGATCAGCTCGCAACCGGCCTGGTTGAGACTCACGAAGCGCCCTTCGGGGTCGAACGAGAACACCGGGTCGGGGTTGAAAGTGAACAGTGAGCGGTAGCGCTGCTCGCTCACTTGCAGGCGCAGGTGGTCGTTCTGTCGTTCGATGGCGATGGCCGCCAGTTGTCCGGCGGTGCCGATCAGCTGCAGGGCCTCGTCATCCGGTGCGCAGGGGTGACGCAGGTGTACGGCGAAGGTGCCGAGCACGTCGCCATGGTGGGAGATCAGCGGAATCGCCCAGCACGCCCGCAGGCCGTGGCGCAGGGCCTGTTCGCGATGTTCGTGCCAGAGCGGGTCTTCGCTGATGTCCTCGCTGATCACCATCTGCCGACGAAATACCGCGGTGCCGCAGGTGCCCGACAGCGGCCCGATGGGCAGGCCGTCCAGCGTCTGGCCATAGGCCTCCGGCAGGCTCGGTGCGGCCCCGAGGTGCAGGTGTTTGCGGTCACCGTCCACCAGCAGCACCGAACACAGGGCGGTGGGCTCCAGGGTTTCGCTCATCTGGCAGATGGCCTTGAGGATGTCCTGCAGCGGCTGGTCGGTGGAGATCATGCTGAGAATGTCGCGTTGGTCTTCGGCGTAGGCCTCGTGGCGGACCAGGCTGGTGATGTCGTGGGCGACGGCGAAGAGAGTGCGTTCGCCTTCCGACCAACCGGCCGACCAGAGCAGGTGGACCACGCTGCCGTCCTTGCGCTGGCAGCGGTTGCGCACGGCATCCCAGGAGTCACCACGGATGATGGCCTGGACGTCGCCTCGGGTTCGCTCACGGTCCTCGGCCAGGACGAAATCGGTGTAGGGGTGGCCGATCATTTCCTCGGGCCGGTAACCGAGCACGCTGTGGCAGGACGGGCTGACCTGGGTGAAGCGCTCGGCTTCGTCTATGGAGCAGAGCACGTCCATGGAGTAGTCCATGATCCGCTGGTTCTGCACCTGCAGCCGTGCCTGGTGCTGCAGGCTCAGTTCCAGTTCGCGATTGCTTTCACGCAGGTTCTGGCTGCGTTCGATGGCCAGGCGCGCAAAGCGTTGGCTGACCATCAGCAGGAAGGTGAAGCCCAGGCCGAAGAGCATGAACAGCGGTGGCAGGTAGACCGCGGCGTAGTCGCTGCGGGGCAGGGCCTGGTAGGTGCGCAGGGTCCAGCGCCCTTCGGGGCCGAGGTTGGCGCGTTGCACGCCGACTGGGAACAGGCTGTGCCCCTCGCTGCCCATCGCGGAAGCATAGATGCGTTTGGGCCCTTCGAAGACTTCCAGTACGAAACCGTCCAGGTCCCGCCCCAACTGGCGATCCAGGGTGGCACCGATGTCCAGGCTTGCTACCAGCAGCGCGGCGGGCCGGCCATCGATCCGCAGGGGCGTGGCCACCAGGGTGCTGTTGTCTTCGGCGGCGAAGCTTTGCGCGGCGCTCATCTGCGCGCCTTGGCCCAGACGCACGGCCAGCAGCCAGTCGCGCAGTTCGGCCTGGGCGAGGAAGCGTGCCAGCCAGTCGCCCGCCTGGCGATTGCGGCCGAGTTGCTGGATGGGCTTCAGGTCGGCGTCGAGCAGGGCGATGAGGTTGATGTTGGGGAAGTCACGCAGATAGCTGTGGGCTTCCTGTTGCCATAGCGCATCCGGCGGCAAGCCGCGCAGGTTCTGCCAGCGCTCGGCCATGCGCTGCATCAGTTGCAGGCGCACGGTAAGGGTGTTCTCGATGGACGATTGGGCGCGCAGCAGCAGTTGATGGCTGTGGGTGTTGAGGGTGGTCACTTCGTTCTGGCTGAGCAGGAACCCGCCGACGCAGGTGGCCAGGGCGCCGAGCATGCCGGTGATCAGGGTGCGCCGGTCGAGCAGGCGACGGTGCTCGTCGGGCAGCGCGCAGAGTATGAGCACGGCGCCGCCGAGCAGGGCGGTGAAGAAATTGGCGATGTGCCCGGACTCAGGGTAGAACGCAAACCGCGGCAGGCTGTGGCCGGCTCCCTGCAATGACAGCTCGGACATCAGCGCCAGGCCGATCAGGCTGATGCCACACAGTTGGCTGAGCCAGCGCCCGCCCTGGCGCGTCGCTGCCAGGATCACGGCCAGGCCGAACAGGCCACCGACGATGGCCAACTCGCTGCGGATCCGCCAGTAGCTGCTGATCAACGAGCGGCCGTGGTCGCTGCCGCCGGCCAGCACGTTGTGCCCTAGGCTGTAGCCGGCGAAGACGATCAGCGCCAGGCCGGTCAGCAGCGGCAGCCGGCGCAGCCCGTGGGTGGCTGACAGCAGGGCGGTACCGGCGAGCAGTGTCAGCAGGGCCGTGTCGGGAAGCAGCACCAGTTCGTGTCGAGCCGGGTTGGTCGGAATGGCGAAGGCGATCAGGCTGATGCCCCCGAGGGCCAGCAGGGCGAACGCCAGGCAGTGCAGGAAGGCCTGGAAACTGAAGTGGCGGTGGTAGGTGGCCATGGGTTCGCGCCGCCTCGATGGCTGGGGGAGTCCCGAATACGAGGAGTCAGTCATCCACGTCATAGCCTTCCAGCAACACCGCGCCGTCGGTGTCGCGGCGTACGCGGGTCAGCCCCGGGTGCTTGGTCTCCAGGCGCAGCAGTTCGCGGCGCTGGCGGTCGAGGGTGTCCTGCTGGCCGCGTACCTGTTCCAGCAGGCGGCGGTTCTCGTCGCGTAGCTGGAAGAGGTCGACGGCGGCCTGCAGGGCGCTTTCGATCTCGAAGTTCTCCCAGGGTTTGGACAGGAAGCGATAGACCTCGGCGCGGTTGATCGCCTGCATCAGCGTGGCGCGGTCGCCGTGGGCGCTGAGCAACATGCGCAGGGCATCGGGCTGGCGCTGGCGAGCGAACTGCAGGTAGGTCAGACCGTTCAGCTGCGGCATGTTGAGGTCGCAGACGATGGCGGCGTACCGGTGCTCGGCCAGGGCCGCCAGCGCCGCCTCGGGGGTGTCGAACAGGTGTAGGGCCCAACCCTGTGGCCGCAGCAGGCGTTGCAGGGCACTGAGGATGTGGGGGTCGTCGTCGACCAACTGGATCTTGATCATCGGGGCTGCTCCTTGGCCAGGTCCGTCCCTGCTGCGGGTTGGCGAACGTGAAGGGTGTAGCGCGCACCTTCGCTGGTCTCAAAGGCGGTGAGCTTGTCGATCAGGGCGCGGCTGAGTTGCTTGCCGGCATTGAGCAGGAGCATGCCGCTATCGGCCTGGAGGTTGCGCGCCAGGATCATGCCGGGCTCCAGGCGCCGGGTATCGACCGCCAGGATGCTGGGGTCGGCCTCCAGCAGGTCCGGGGCGTGCCGGGTGCAGAGGTCGATGAATTGCTGGCAGAGTTCCGGGTCGTAGAGGCGTCCGGCGTATCGGGCGAGAAACTGCAGGGCGTCTTCGCGTGGCAGGGGGCGTTGCAGGATCAGGCCGCATTGCAGCTCGACGAAGTCCACCGCCAGTTTGAGCAGCCGGGCGCCAAAGGGGATTTCTTCTCCGTGGAGATGGTCGGGGAAGCCGGTGCCGTTCCAGCGTTCCTGGTGATGGCGGATCAGCCGTCCGGCATCGTGCAGCGGTTCCAGCGCCATCAGCAGGCTTTCGCCTTGCGCCGGGTAGCGGCAGTAGCGTTCGCGCTCTTCGCGGTGCAGCAGGTCGCTGGGACGGTTGAGCAGGTGGTCGTCCCAGGTGAGTTTGCCGAGATTGTAGAGCGCCGCGGCCATGGCGAGGTCGCGGCGGTCCGTTTCCGGCAGCTGGTGTTCGACGGCAAAGGCGCGAACCAGGGCAATGACCTGGGCGTTACCCTGCTTGTCCCCGGGCAGGCGCTGGGCGAGCAGGGATGAGAAGACTTCGGTGGCGGTTACGTAGCTGTGGCGCAGCTCCTCATAGGCCAGATCGAGCATGTCGGCGGTTTGCTGCAGTTCGGCGGTGCGGTCGAGTACCCGTTGTTCCAGGCTGGCGTTGAGCTCCTGCAGGCGCCGGTTCTGTTCCAGGGTGAGTCGCTCCAGGCGCTGGTGCTCGCGTTCGGCGTGTTGGTGGGCCAGGGCCTGGCGCAGGGTGAAGCGCAGCTCGTCATCGTTCCAGGGTTTGCCGAGGTAACGGTAAATCTGCCCCTGGTTGATGGCACGGATGCTGGTGTCGAGATCGGTGGCGCCGGTGAGCAGGATGCGCAGGGCCTCCGGCCAGCGCCGCTGCACTTCGGCCAGCAGGCTGGGGCCGTCGAGACCGGGCATGCGCGCGTCGGAGACCACCAGGTCAACGTCGCTGGCGGCCAGCAGTGCAAGGGCTTCGTTGCCGCTGCTGGCCGTCAGCACGTCGTAGGGCTCGCCCCGAAGGACGCGCCGCAGGGCGTTGAGGATGTGTTCTTCGTCATCCACCAGCAGCAGGGTGGGGCGGCGCTGGGCATCGTTCATGTCGGCACCTCGCCGGGCTGGTGCCGGGGCAGCCAGACGCGGAAGCGGGTGCCCTGGCCGGGGTGGCTGACGACTTCGATGCGTCCGTTGTGTTTCTGCACGATGTTGTAGGAGAGCGCGAGGCCGAGGCCGGTGCCCTTGCCCACGGGCTTGGTGGTGAAGAAGGGTTCGTAGATGCGGTTGAGGATGGCCGGGTCGATGCCCTTGCCGTTGTCTTCGACCTCCAGCCAGACCCAGTCGCCCTGGTGGCCGCTGCGCAGGGTAATGCGGCCGAAGCTTTCAATGGCGTGAGCGGCGTTGATCATGAGGTTCATCACCACCTGGTTGATCTGCGAGGGGATGCATTCCACCGGCGGCAGGTCGCCATACTCGCGCACCACCTCGGCCTTGTACTTGAGCTCGTTGTTGACCAGGTTGAGGGTGCTGTCGAAGCCTTTGTGCAGGTCGGCGGCGCGGAATTCCTCTTCCTCGATGTGGGAGAAGTCCTTGAGGGCGGCGATGATTTTCTTCACCCGCTCGATGCCGTCCTCGGACTCGTGGATCAGGGCCTCGACGTCGTTGCGGATGTAGTCGTATTCCAGGCTGCGTTTGAGCTGCTGCAGCTCCTCCAGGCTGCCGACGCCGTCCACCGCATCGACGATGCGCAGCAGGTCGTTGACGTAGCCGCTGAGGGTCTTGAGGTTGGAGAAGACGTAGCCGATGGGGTTGTTGATCTCGTGGGCCACGCCAGCGGCCAACTGGCCAATGGCGGCGAGTTTCTCCGACTGCAACAGCTGGGCATTGGCCTTCTCCAACTTGTAGATCAGTTGCTCCTGCTCCCGTTGCTTGCTGCCCAGGGCGTTCAGGGCGGCGGCGAGCTGTTCGTTGGAACGGGCGAACTCGGTGGTGTCGTAGAGCAGCAGGCCAAAGCAGCGCACGGTGCCGCAGTCGAAGGGGAAGAGCAGGGTGCTCTGCAGCCGCAGCGGCGTGACCTGGCCCCCGGCGCCGTAGGGGAGCTGGATCAGGTAGGGGTCTTCGCGCCAGTGGGTGTAGGCATGCAGGCCCTGGTCGCGGGCCTTGGCGACCATCATTTCAAGGCGCGGGGTGTCGGCTTCCGGAAAGACGCTGACCAAAGGTTGTTGCAGCGCCGGAGCCAGTGCCTTGCCGCTGCGCTGGCTGACGAAGGTGTTCCAGTGAAGGATGCGCAGCTCCTGGTCGAGGATGATGACGCCCACCTCGATGTGTTCTACCAGGGCACTTGCAAGGTCCAAAGGGCTGCTATCCATGATGTCGCCCGCTTTTTTCGCAATGTAACGGTTGTCAGGGTTGAATTCTGGCGCTTGTACGACTTTGTTGTACGAAGTGTATGACAGATTTCGGGCGTCTGAATCTTGTCGATAACGCGTAGGGCGGCGCCGGAATTTCCCTTCAACAGAACAGCAAGGGTAGACCATGGGACTGGAGCCAAGGGCTGAAGCACAGGTTCGCTACGAGTTCCGTTTTCCTGATGGCCGCCTTTGGGAGCATGAGGTGGAACTGGCGCCGTCGGGTGGCTGTACGGATAACGGGCCGGAGTGGGCCCGGCTGGACTTTCAGCAGTGCAGCCACTGTCCGCTGACGACGGCGGACGCGCGGGATTGCCCCTTCGCCCGCGCACTGGTGCGCCCGGTGGCGGTGCTGGCGCATTCACCGTCCTACGAGGAAGTGCTGGTCACCGTGTACGGGCGTGGCCGGGAAATCCGCCAGCAGACGACGCTGCAACGAGCCCTGGGCTCATTGCTCGGGCTGCTCGGGGCTACTAGCGGTTGTCCCCACACACGGATGCTGCGGGCCATGGCCTGGTTTCACTGGCCATTCAGTACGTCGGCTGAAACCCTCTACCGTTCCCTGGGAACCTATTTGCTGGGTCAGCACCTGCGACGGCAGCGCGGGCAGGAAGCGGATTGGGAGATGGATGGCCTGCGCGAGCTCTACCGCAACTTGCGTCTGGTCAACATGGGCATGGCCGGTCGCCTGCGGGCTGCCGCCGAAGAGGATTCCAGTCTCAACGGCCTGGTCCTGCTGGACCTGTTGGCGGCGGACACCCTGTATTCGCTGGACAGCTACGAGGGTGAGCTGGATGGGTTCTTTGCGGAGTATTTCGAGGAATGACAGGGCGTACGCTCTTCCAATGGCTCGCCTCTGGGGTTTCCTTGGCGGTATCTGATGTCTACGCAGACGGACGCAAGGGGGGCGGCTAGCGGGCCGGCGGTCGGGGCCAGTGAGGGCGTCATGCCATTACCAGGAGCCATAGGGAATGCCGTGCTCCTTGATATAGGCTGCTGATTCCGGCTCCAGCGAGGGCCACGCATATTGCCCGTTGGTTTTTCCCTCCGATGGCCCGCGCGGATCGACCTTGGCCTGGTAGCGACCGATCTCCAGATCCGACAGGCAGGGGCCGCCGACCCAGGCCTTGGCGATGCCGCCGGGGGCCATACCGATGGAGATGTCGTAGCGGTAGAGGTTGTCGATCCACTTGCCATCGGCCCTGCAAAAGGCCCGCTGCGGCTTGACCATCTCGTCGCGCACCCACTGCGGGATATCGATGCGCAACCGATAGGTCTGCGGCTCCACCAGGGATTGCCAGCGCACGAAGAGGGTTTCCGGCAGATCGACGCCCGGCACCTGCTTCATCCCCCCACCTCCCTGGTGCCAGCCCACCGGCTTGTTGGTGTAGGCCGGCACACCGCCCCGGATACGAAAATACGCCAGCCCCCGGCGGTCGATGACATCCACGCTTTCCACCCAGACTTCCATGTAACGGGGGGCGCCTATCCCGACATACCAGTAGTCGTAGGGCAGCCGGGTGCGGCCCTGGCCGGCGGCGCAGCCGGCCAGGGTGAGGATCGCCAAGGCGAGCAGCAGGCGTTTCATTGCGGGTATCCCGCTTGCGGCTGGTTGTTGAACACCAGGCGCTGGTTGGGGGTGGGCCAGGCCGTTACCAGGAGTCATAGGGGACGCCATGCTGTTGGACATACGCCTTGGCCTCGTCTGACAGGTAGTAGTACTTCCCGCCGGATTGCCCCTCGTAGGGCCCGCGCGGATCGACCTTGGCCTGGTAGCGACCGATCTCCAGATTCGACAGGCAGGGGCCGCCGACCCAGGCCTTGACGATGCCGCCGGGGGCCATACCGATGGAGATGTCGTAGCGGTATTGGTTGTCCATCCATTTCCCCCATCCGTGGCAGTACGCCCGTTGCGGCTTGACCATCTCGTCGCGCACCCATTGTGGGATATCGATGCGCAACCGGTAGGTCTGCGGCTCCACCAGGGATTGCCAGCGCACGAAGAGGGTTTCCGGCAGGTCGACGTTGCTGACGGGCATCATCTTCCCCCCGCCGTTGTACCAACCGGGCGTCTTGTCGTTGTAGGCCACCACGCCGCCATGGATACGGAAGTAGGCCAGGCCGCGACGATCGATGACATCCACGCTTTCCACCCAGACCTCCATGAAACGCGGCGCGCCTATACCGACGCGCCAGCGTTTATAGGGCAGATCGGGTTGCCCATAGCCACTGGCGCAGCCGGCCACCAGGAGGGTGGCGAGGGCGAGCAGCAGACGCTTCATTGCGGATACCCCGCTTGCGGCTGGTTGTTGAACACCAGGCGCTGATTGGGGGCGGGCTTGCTGACCAGCAGGCCGGCGGTCGGGGTCCAGTGGGCGGAGAGGTGGATGTAGCGCGCCCAGAGGTGGCGATATTCGTCCATGCTCAGTTGGATGAAGGCGCCCCGGGCGTAGACGAGAAGCTTTTCCGCGATGGACTGCAAGTCCGCAGGCAGGGTAAAGCGGGGGTCTTCATCCAGGATGGGGCGGAACGGCACGCCATGCTGCACTGCCAGCTCACGCATGGCGCGCAGGGCGATGCGGGAGAGTTCGCCGCGCACCCGGCGGCGCAGGGTGACGCCCACCAGGGCCTGCTGGATGCCGGCATTCTCGTGGCCGGGGTTGGCGCTCAGGCGCGACCAGGCGCTGACCTTGAGCTCGCCCTCGCCGGGCAGGCCGCGCTGGCGCAGCAGGGCGATTTCGCCATTGGCTTCCTGCCAGGCGTAAGTGCGCTCCAGCGGCTGGCCGGGACCTATGGTGGCGGCGCGGGGGGCGGTGAGCAGCAGGTGCTCCTCCATCCGCGGCGGGTAGCCGCCGCCGATATCGGAGTGGGCGCCGGGCAAGGCGATTTCCTGATGGTGTGGGGCGACGCTGTTGAGGGCGAAGTTCCAGCGCTGTTCGTCGCGGGCGGTCAACTGCACCACCTTGCGCGCGCAGCCGGGCGGCAGGTAGAGGTTGATGCCGGGGTTGTCGGCATTGGCCGGGCTCCAGTCGCCGCGCAGGGGGGGCGGCGACGGCGGCCACGGTGTCGAACAGGCCGATGAAGTGGATGCGCACATCGCGCCGCCAGTCGAAGCCGGCGGCCAGGCCGAACTGCCCGGCGCGCAGCGTGTTGGCCAGCAGGCCGCCGTTGGGCTTGAGCACTTCGTTGACGAAATGCCGGGCCGCCGCCGCGCCACGGCTGAAGCCGAAGATATCGAACTCCAGGCGGCGGATCGTGGTGCCCGGGTTGGTTTTAAGGAAGGCGCCCATCTGTTCGGCGATAGTATCCGGGCTCTCTACCACCCGCTGCAGGATGCCGGTCTCGCCCAGCCCGGTAATTTGGCTGTGCAGGGAGTCCGTTCCGCCGCTGGTGGTGCCGATGCCTTCGAGGTAGACCGGCACGTAGCCAGTCTTGGCGTCAGGCTCCAGGCGAATGGTCGCGTTATCCGGGTAGAGCTGCGACAGATACGCCACATTGCTCGGCGCATTGCCGTAGCTGTCACTGGGCGTGGTGCGGAACAAGCCGTCCGCGTCCGGGTCGCGGTAACCGTAGCGGGCGCAGTAGGCGATGATGGAACTCAGGTCGCTTTCCTCGAAATGCTGGCGGTCGTCGCGGCGGCACTGTGCGGTGAGCGCCGAGTTGGCCTGGTTGTTGCCGGTGCCGTCGAAGAAACGGGCGATGCGCAGGGTCAGGCCTGGCTCCAGTTCTTCCTCTTCTTCCTCTTCTTCCTCCTCTTCCAGCGCGGCGAAGCGCCCGGCGGCATCCTGGCGCAGGGATTGGCGGGGTGGCGGAGGCGGAGTGGCCGGCTGCGCGCGGGGGGCGGTGAAGGTCGACATGGCAGCGCCGCCACCACCGCTACCCAGTACCTGGCAGCGCAATGACTGGTTGGCGATCAATCGGGGCGGTGGGCTGCACTGGCAGAGGCACAGGTCGTTTTCGAGGGCGACCTTCTTGCCGTTCCACTCCTCGTCAAGGCGTGGGCCGACGCACTGGATGACCCCGATGCTGCCGCACGCGGGGCAGGCGACGGTGTCGCCTTCCAGGGCGATGGCCTTGTCGTTGATGCTGCCGTGAGCACTGGCGGTAATGACGCTGCCGCCGGCGGTGGTGCTGGCGCCCAGGGTGATGTGGTAGCGCTTCATGTCAGCCCCCTCGTTTCAGTTGCCGAACCTGGCGGTGAGCGCCAGGGCGCGGCGAGCGGACGGTGGGGTGGGTGACATCCTGCATCTCGGGAACCTCCGCGGGAATGAAGGGCCGAGGGTGAGTGAACAGGCCAGGGTGGGCCGATCAGCGGATTCCGAAAACGTTGTAGGGGCGGGATGTATCAACGATCGGTGTTGAACTCGGAGGCGCCATGAACTCCTCTGGTTGCGTTTGCGTTTGCGTTTGCGTTTGCGTTTGCGCTGGAGCGGCTGGCAGCCCGGCGCGTTTCGAGGGGGCGCAGGAAGAGGCCTGCTGGCCGCACCAGGCTGCGAAGCGGGACGGTCAAAAAGGGACGCTGGACGGGTTTGTCGCGGAGTTTTTTGAAGAGGGGTGAGGGCTGCTTGTGCATGCAGCCCAATCGCGAATGAATTCGCTCACACGGGTGAAGCAGCGGTGTTGATCAGCCGTTGAACCCCAGGCGCTCCTTCCAGCGCTTCTCCAGTGCCTTGGTCTCGTGGTCGAAGGGGTGGAAGCCGGGGCGGTAGTAGTCCAGGTACGGCTTGATCATCTTCGGGAAGTAGCCATTGCGCGGGCCGAACAGGGTCTTGAGGCCGTGCGCCCAGCTGCGCCAGTTGAACAGTTGGCCGTCCTTGCGCATCAGGTGGACCTGGAAGGTCATGATCACGCCGAAGAACAGGAAGGAGGTGAGGAACATGGTGGCGGTGCGGATGAAGTAACCGCCGCCTACCGCGTTGTAGGCGTCGTAGCAGACCGCCTTGTGCTCGTTCTCCTCGATGGCGTGCCACATCCACAGCGTGTACATCTTGGGGTCGTCCATCTGGGTGTTGATGTCTTCGCGGCGCAGCAATTGCTCGGCCATGGTGGCGGTGAAGTGCTCCAGGGCGCAGGTGGCGGCCAGGCGCTGCTTCTTCGTGGTGAAGCGGGTGACCCACTCCAGCAGCACTTTGATGCGCAGCTCCAGGCGTTCCAGGTCGATGCCGTGCTCGGCAGCATAGTCGTTGTAGGTGGCGTGTTCCTTGGAGTGCATAGCCTCCTGGCCGATGAAGGCGCTGATATCCTTCTGCAACTGCGGATCGCTGACCTGGTCGCGTACGGCACGCACACTGTCGACGAAGAACTTCTCGCCATATGGGAAGAGCGACGACAGGTTGTTCATGAAGTGGGTCATGAAAGGATCGCCGCTCCACCAGTACTTCTGGGTTGACGCGAAGCTGAAGTCCATGCGGCGAACGGGGAAGTTGGCCTTGGGCAGGGGGGCGCTGGCGCTGGCTGTCATGCGGGAATCCTCTCGGGCTCTGGGAGCCGTCCACTTGTTGTTGTCGGCAGGCACGACAACCGTGCCATCAGTCGATGTAACTATTGAGGATCGTGTAGGCAGACGCGAGGGCCTGGACGCCAACTTTCGGCGGGAGATCGTGGAAAGGAGTGGGGAGAGGGGTAACGCGGGCCGGGCGGGATGTCACCCGCGAGGGCGGGCCGTGCTTCGGTTGGGGCGGGTCCGCAGGCGCAGACCCGCGCTAGCCTCAACGTTCGTCGAGTGCGAAGGCGGTGAGGGCGAAGGTGGGGATGCCGGCGTCGCCCAGACGCTCGGAGCCTCCCAGTTCCGGCAGGTCGATGATGGCGGCGGCTTCGTACACGCTGGCGCCCATGCGCCGAACCAGGCGGGCTGCGGCCAACAAGGTGCCGCCGGTGGCGATCAGGTCATCGAAGATCAGCACCTTGTCGCCATCGCACAGGCTGTCACTGTGAACTTCGAGGAAGTCTTCGCCGTACTCGGTCTGGTAGGGCTCGGAGAGCACGTCGGCCGGCAGCTTGCCCTGCTTGCGGAAGAGCACCAGGGGCTTGTTGAGTTCGTAGGCGATGATCGAACCGATCAGGAAGCCTCGCGCATCCATGGCACCGATGTGGCTGAACTCGGCTTCGACGTAGCGCTGGATGAAACTGTCGGCCACCAGGCGCAGGGCGCGGGGCGACTGGAACAGGGGCGTGATATCGCGGAAGACCACGCCGGGCTTGGGAAAGTCGGGGACAGGGCGGATCAGGGATTTGATGGAGAAATCGTCGAAGGTCATCGTCAGTGGCCTGAGGGAAGGAGCGGGTGGAACAGGCGGGCCCGCCGAACTGGCAGGCCCGCAGGGGTCAGCTCTCGATGCTCCCGCCGGCCATGGCGCAGAGTTCGATGGGGTCGAGGATATGCACTTCCTTGCCTTCGGCGGCGATCAGGTTGGCTTGCTGGAAGCGGGTGAACACGCGGGAAACCGTCTCCACCGCAAGGCCCAGGTAGTTGCCGATTTCGTTGCGCGACATGGCCAGGCGGAACTGGTTGGCGGAGAAGCCACGGGCGCGGAAGCGCGCCGAGAGGTTGACCAGGAATGTGGCGATGCGTTCGTCTGCGGTCTTTTTCGAGAGCAGCAGCATCATCTGCTGATCGTCGCGGATTTCCCGGCTCATCACGCGCATCAACTGGCGGCGCAGCTGCGGTAGCTGGACCGAAAGCTCGTCCAGGTGCTCAAAGGGAATTTCGCAGACCGAGGTGGTTTCCAGGGCCTGGGCGGAAACCGGATAAAGCTCGGTATCCATGCCAGACAAGCCCACCAGCTCGCTGGGGAGGTGGAAGCCCGTGATCTGTTCTTCGCCGGTGTCGGTGACCGTGAAGGTCTTGAGGGCGCCAGAGCGCACCGCGAAGACGGAGCCGAAAGCATCACCCTGCCGGAACAGGAGCTCGCCCTTCTTCAGTGGACGACCGCGTTTGACGATCTCGTCTAACGCATCCATGTCCTCCATGTTCAGGGACAGGGGCAGGCAAAGGGCGGCCAGGCTGCAGTCCTTGCAGTGGGCCTGGGGTACGTTGCGCACCTTGATGATTTCGGACATGAGCCATTCCTTGCGAGGCAAACACACAATGCTTGTAAGGGTAACGCAGGGTGTAGGCAACAGCCAGAAAAAGCCTGTTGAGCGGTTGATCAAGTTTTGCCGGATATGGCTGATATGAGGGGCGGAATTCAGGCCAGGAGCGGCTCATGTTGCGCATGGATACGAACAGCACGGTTTCGCGGGGGGCGTAGTCAGTGCGGCGACAGGTCGCACGCCAGGAAGGTGGGCTGGTGGACGCCGAGGCCGTGCGGCAACAGCTCGCCTCGCTGCAGGGGGCCCTGAGCAGCGCCAACGCAAGCCAGGTGGTGCGGGACGCTGGACTCAGCGACGAGCAGGCTGTTGAGCTCAACCAGCTGCTCGCCGTCTGAGCGGGTGTCAGATGACTCTGGAGAATCGCTGCTGGTTCTGTCCGGCCAGGTAGTTGTCGAAGAGCATGCACAGCGAGCGCACCAGCAGGCGTCCGGCAGGCAGTACGTCGATACGGGTGTCGCTGAGGTCGATCAGGCGATCCTGGTGCATTTGCTGCAGCTGCGGCCAGACCTCGGCGAAATAGCCGCGAAATTCGATGTTGAAGCGTGATTCGATCTGGGCGAAGTCCAGTTCGAACGCGCAGATCAATTGCTGGATGACCGCCCGGCGTATGCGGTCTTCCTCATCACAGATCAGGCCTCGGTTGGTGGCCAGCAGATTCTTCTCCAGGGCGCCCTGGTACTCGTTGAGCTGCACGGCGTTCTGGCAGTAGAGGTCGCCGATCTGGCTGATGGACGACACGCCGAGACCAATCAGGTCGCAATGGCCGTGGGTGGTGTAACCCTGGAAGTTGCGCTGCAGACGACCATCCTCTTGGGCGATGGCCAGTTCATCGTCAGGTAGGGCGAAGTGGTCCATGCCGATGTAGCGATAACCGGCCGCGCTCAGCTGCTCGATGCTGCGCTGGAGCATTTCCAGCTTGTACCCGGGGCTGGGAAGGTCTTCGCTGCGAATCCGCCGTTGCGGCATGAAGCGCTCCGGCAGGTGGGCGTAGTTGAATACCGAGAGTCGGTCGGGCTGCAGGGCGATCACTTCGTCCACTGTGCGGGCGAAGCTCTCCGGCGTCTGTTTCGGCAGACCGTAGATCAGATCCAGGTTCAATGAGCGGAACTGCAGGGTGCGCGCCGCTTCGACGATGGCGCGTGTCTCTTCGAGGCTTTGCAGGCGGTTCACCGCGCGCTGCACGGCCGGATCCAGGTCCTGCACGCCGAGGCTGACCCGGTTGAAGCCCAGTTCCCGGAGCAGGCCCATGGTGGACCAGTCTGCTTCGCGCGGATCGATTTCGATGCCGTAGTCGCCCGAGTCGTCATCCAGCAGGTTGAAGTGCTTGCGCAGGTGGCCCATCAGGCGGCGCAGTTCGTCGTGACTGAGGAAGGTCGGGGTACCACCGCCGAAATGCAACTGCTCGACCTTCTGCTGCGGGTCGAGGTGGCAGGCGATCAGTTCAATTTCCCGCTCCAGCCGTTCCAGGTAGGGGAGGGTGCGGCCGCGGTCCTTGGTGATGACCTTGTTGCAGGCGCAGTAGTAGCAAATGTTCGCGCAGAACGGCACATGCACATAGAGCGACAAGGGGCGGCGCACCTTGCGGCTGTCGCGCAGCGCGTGAAGCAGGTCGAAGGAGCTTACGCGGTGATTGAACTGCACCGCAGTGGGGTAGGAGGTATAGCGTGGGCCTGGAGTGTCGTAGCGGCGGATCAGGCCCACGTCCCAGCGAATGTTGTCGAGCATGCGGGCGTTTCCCGGTTCGGCTGTCAGTGGCAGCGAGTCTAGGCGGGGGCCAGCAGGGCGGTCTTGATTTGCATCAAGCCGGTCAGGGGCTGTGCTGGTGCTCGCTGCTGGTGGCGCTGCCGCCATGTCCGCCGTGGCCCATCAGCCAGGCCTGGTGCGGGCCGGGCAGGGTCCAGAGGCCGAAGAGAATGACCAGCAGGCCGCCGGCAATGCGCACCCCTCGCCTGCGCAGCAGGGCAGTCAGCCGTTCTGCAGCCAGCCCTGTGGCGACCAGCACCGGCAGGGTGCCTACGCCAAAGGCCAGCATCAGCAGGGCGCTGTCGGTGGCCGATCCCTGGCTGGCGGACCAGAGCAGGGTGCTGTAGACCAGGCCGCAGGGCAGCCAACCCCACAACCCGCCCAGCAGCAGGGCGCGAGGCAGGGTGGATACCGGTAGCAACTTGCGCGCTGCCGGCTGGATGTGGCGCCAGAGCCCTTTGCCAAGGGCTTCGATGCGGGTCAGGCCGCTCCACCAGCCGGCCAGGTAGAGCCCCATGCAGATCAGCAGCAGGGCGGCGGCTACGCGCAGGGCCAGGGCGGCCGGGCTGCTGGCGATGGCCCACCCGGCGAGGCCGATGAGCAGGCCGGCGAGTGCGTAGCTGAGAATGCGGCCGAGGTTGTAGGCCAGCAGCAGGCGCAGGCGGCGGTTGCGTTGCTCGGGTGGGATGGCCAGGGTCAGGGCGCCCATCAAGCCTCCGCACATGCCGAGGCAATGGCCGCCGCCGAGTAGGCCGAGGATGAATGCAGAGAACAGCAGTGGGGCAAGTTCAGCCACGGGGCTTGTCCTGCTCGTCCTGTTTGTCCTTGTTGCCTTCGGCTTCGGCGATGCCGGCCTGGTGCTTGGGGTCCTCGTCATCGAAGAGGATGCTGTGGGCCGGGCCGTCGAGGTCGTCGTACTGGCCGCTGTCCACGGCCCAGAAGAACAGCCAGATGGCGAAACCGACCAGGCCGATGGCGACCGGGATCAGTATGTATAGCGCTGGCATCAGGGGCTCCGATTGATCTGCGTGGTTCAGGTGCGGGTCAGGCGCAGGGCGTTGACAACCACCAGCAGCGAACTGACCGACATGCCGAACGCCGCCCAGAGGGGGGTTATCCAGCCGAGGGCGGCGAAGGGCAGCACCAGGCCATTGTACAGGGTCGCCCAGGCCAGGTTCTCGACGATGATGCGGCGCGTCCGACGGGCCACGGCGAAAGCCAGCACCAGGCTGTCGAGCCGGTTGGACAGCAGCACGGCATCGGCGCTGGTCTTGGCCAGGTCGGTGGCGCTGCCCATGGCGACACTGATGTCGGCGCCCGCCAGCACGGGTACGTCGTTGACGCCGTCGCCAAGCATCAGGACCTTGTGGCCCTGCTGGTGGAGTTGATGCAGTACGTCGAGCTTGGCGTCCGGAGTGAGTCCCCCGCGGGCGTCTTCGATGCCGAGTTCACGGGCGATGCCGGCCACCATGGGCGAACTGTCGCCGGACAGGAGTAGGAGTTTCCAGCCCCGTTCGCGACAGGCGTCGAGCAGGGTAGGAGCGTCGTCCCGCAGGCGGTCGTCGAGGACGAACCAGGCCAGCGGACCCTGTGCGTCACCCAGTAGCAACCATTGGCCCTGGTCGCCGGGTATGGTCGGTGCCGGCTGGCCGCTGAGTTCGGCGACGAAGCCCGGTTGACCGATCCGCAGGCGGCGTTCACCAACCCGGCCTTCGAGCCCACGGCCGGGAATGCTGTCCACCTGTTCGGCCGCTTGCGGGGCGCGACCGAACGCACGGGCGATCGGATGTTCGGAGCGATTTTCGAGCGCCGCGGCCAGGCCCAGGCAGGCGTCGCGATCCAGAGTGGCCAAGGGGTGTATGGCACTGAGGGTGAGGCGGCCTTCTGTGAGGGTGCCGGTCTTGTCGAAAATCACCGTGTCGATCTGGTTCAGACCTTCCACCACGTGGCCGCGGGTCAGCAGCAGGCCGAGCTTGTGCAGGCTGCCGGTGGCGGTCGTCAGCGCCGTGGGCGTTGCCAGGGCCAGGGCGCAGGGGCAGGTGGCGACCAGGAGCGAGAGCACGACCCAGAAGGCGCGCTGCGGCTCGATCTGCCACCAGACGATCCCGACGATGGCGGCGGTGCCAAGGACGATGAGCAGGAACCATTGGGCGACCTTGTCAGCCACTTCTGCGAGACGCGGCTTGTCGGCCTGGGCGCGTTCCAGCAGGCGGACGATGGCGGACAGTCGGGTGTCGTCGCCCAGTGCCTGGACCTCAATGGTCAGCGGTCCTTCGACGTTCAGGGTACCGGCGGTGATGGCGTCGCCTTCGCCGCGCGGGTGGGGCAGGTATTCGCCGGTGAGCAGGGACTCGTCGACGCTGGACTGGCCGGTGAGGATGCGGCCATCGGCCGGTAGCAGGGCGCCTGGCGGCACCAGCACGCGGTCGCCTACGCGCAATTCGCCGAGCAGGATGCGCTGGCTATGGCCGTCGGCGTACAGGCGCAGGCAGGAGGCTGGCAGCAGGTTGACCAGTTGAGCGGTGGCCGCAGCAGTGCGTTCGCGGGCGCGGCGCTCCAGGTAGCGGCCGGCCAGCAGGAAGAGCGCGAACATGCCCACGGCGTCGAAATACAGCTCGCCGACCCCAGTGACAGTGGACCAGATGCCCGCCGCGTAGGCGCCGCCGATGGCCAGGGAGACTGAGACATCCATGGTCAGGTGGCGGGTGCGCAGGTCACGCAGTGCCCCCCGGAAGAACTGGCCGCAGCAGTAGAAGACGATGGGGGTGGTGAGGAACAGGCTGACCCAGCGCAGGATGGTGTCCAGCTCGGGTGACAGGTCGATGTTGAACTCCGGCCAGGTGGCCATGGCGGCCATCATCACCTGCATCCAGAGCAGGCCGGCAACGCCTAGCTGGCGCATGGCGCGGCGGTTTTCGCTGGCCAGGCGTTCGGCGGCTTCGTCCGCCTTGTAGGGATGGCCGGCGTAGCCGATCTTGCGCAACTCTTTGAGCAGCTGGCTCAGCGGCAACTGGCTGTCGGACCAGCGTACCTGCAGGCGATGGTTGGACAGGTTGAGGCTGGCCTCGGCAACGCCCGGCAGCGTCTTCAGGTGTTTCTCGATCAGCCAGCCACAGGCTGCGCAACTGATGCCCTCGATCAACAGGCAGGTTTCGCTCAGTTCGCCCTGCTGCTGAACAAAGGGTTGTTGGACTTCGGCGCGGTCGTAGAGGGCCAGCTCGTCGGGGAGCTCGCGGGGCAGGGCATCGGGGTTGGGGGCGCTGTCGCTGCGGTGGCGGTAGTAGTTCTCCAGGCCACCGGCGACTATGGCCTCGGCCACCGCCTGGCAGCCTGGACAGCACATGGCCCGCGTCTCTCCCAGCACACGGGCCTCGAAACGGCTGCCGGCAGGAACCGGCAAGCCGCAGTGGTAGCAGGAAAGCAGTGCAGTCATCGGGCGCTTATTCGCCGAGACGGATGGTGCTGCCCTTCTCCAGGGTTTCCTCTTCGAACAGACGCCAGTCCTGGCCCTGCTCCTGACCGATCAGCTCGACGAAGCGGCGGCCACTGACCGGGTCCTGCAGATGGCCACGGTATTGGCCGTCGGCCTGGGGCTGGAGCACGACGCGACGGTCCTTCTCCGGCTGGGTGGGGGAGAGCAGGCTCAGTACGAGTTGTTGCGGACGGCTCTGGCCAACCAGTTGCAGTTGAACTTCGCCGCTGGCCTCACTGACTTGCAGGTTGGCCTGCATGCCGAGTTGCTTGGCGAGGTTTTCACGTTCCAGCGAGGTGTTGATGCCCTTGCCGACTTCGTAATAGTTATCGGACACGAGGCTCGGCGGGTTCCGGGTGGCGATTACCAGCATGGTGGTGCCGAGCACCACAGAGGTGCCGAGAATGGCGAGGATGAACCAGGGCCAGGGTTGTTTGTACCAGGGGCTGGGAGTATCGGACTGCATGGGGCTTCCGTTTGCTAGCGGACGCTGGGGCCGATGAAGCGGCTGTCGGCGTCGGTCTTGATGCTGAGGTCATCCGCGCTGTGGACGCGGAAGAGGATTTTGTTGGTGCTGGATGGCAGCTGGTCGGGGTCGATGGACAGTTCCACCGGTACCGAGAGCACTTCACCCGCGTCGGCGCGGACTTCGCGCTTGCCTTCGTAGACCAGTCCGTCGAGGCCTTCGGCGTCGATGACGAAGGTCTGGTCGACCTGGGACTTGTTCATGATCTTCAGGGTGTAGACGTTTTCGATACGGCCCTGCTCGTTCTCGCGGAACAGCACGCGGTCCTTGATCACATCCAGTTCCACCAGGGAGCGGATGGCCACGGCGTAGGCGAAGAGGCCGATCATCGCGACGAGGGCGATAGCGTAACCGATCAGACGTGGGCGCATCAGCTGCGTCTTCTGCCCATTCAGGTTGTGCTCGGTGGTGTAGCTGATCAGTCCTTTGGGGTAGTTCATCTTTTCCATGATGCTGTCGCAGGCGTCGATGCAGGCCGCGCAGCCGATGCATTCGATCTGCAGGCCGTCACGGATGTCGATGCCGGTGGGGCAGACCTGGACGCACATGGTGCAGTCGATGCAATCGCCGAGGCCCTGGGCTTTGTAGTCGATGCCTTTCTTGCGCGGGCCACGGGATTCGCCGCGACGTGGATCGTAGGAGACGATCAGGGTGTCCTTGTCGAACATCACGCTCTGGAAGCGGGCATACGGGCACATGTAGATGCACACCTGCTCGCGCAGCCAGCCGGCGTTGCCGTAAGTGGCGAGGGTGAAGAAGCCGACCCAGAAGTAGGCCCAGCCGCTGGCTGCGCCGGTGAAGAAGTCGATGACCAGTTCGCCAATCGGGGTGAAGTAGCCGACGAAGGTCATGCCGGTGGCGAAGCCGATCAGCAACCACAGGCCGTGCTTGGCGGACTTGCGCAGGAGTTTCTGGCCGCTCATGGGGGCCTTGTCGAGCTTCATGCGCTGGTTGCGGTCACCCTCGGTGACTTTTTCGCACCACATGAAGATCCAGGTCCAGACGCTCTGCGGGCAGGTGTAGCCGCACCAGACACGTCCGGCGAATACGGTGATGAAGAACAGGCCGAAGGCGCAGATGATCAGTAGCCAGGAGAGGAGGACGAAATCCTGGGGCCAGAAGGTGGCGCCGAAGATGTAGAACTTGCGCTCGGGGAGGTTCCACCAGACGGCCTGGCGGTCGTTCCAGCTGAGCCAGACGGTGCCGAAGTAGAGCAGGAAGAGGAAGGCGCCGCCGGTCATCCGCAGGTTGCGGAATATGCCGGTGAAGGCTCGGGTGTAGATCTTTTCGCGGCTGGCATACAGGTCGGTGGTTGCACCGCCCTTGGCCGGGGGAGGGGTGATGTTCTTGACGGGAATCTGTTCGCTCATCGTTTTCATACCACGGCGGTTGTCGGCGCTCCGAACGGTACATTGCCGGTCGGGGTCTTTTTGCCCGCTATATATGGTACGCCTGATAGCGGCCTGCCATGTGCGACAGTGCGTCGCGCATGGCAGGCGAGGGTATTACTTGGCTTCAGCACCTGCAGCAGGTTTCTGCGACAGGCTGTAAACGTAGGCAGCCAGCAGGTGCACCTTGTCGTTGCCGAGGACTTGCTCCTGGGCCGGCATGGTGCCTTGGCGACCGTAACGGATGGTCTGCTGCAGCTGGGCGTAGCTGCTGCCGTAGATGAAGGCGCCCGGGTGGGTCAGGTCTGGAGCGCCCATAGCCGGGGTGCCCTTGCCTTCCGGACCGTGGCAGGCCACGCAGTTGGCTGCAAAGATGGCCTTGCCCGCTTCCGGATCCGCTTTCACGTCCTTCGGCAGTTCGCGACCGTGCAGGGTTACGCGCAGGAAGGCGGCAACGTCGCGCACACCCTGGTCACCCACGACTTCGCCCCATGCCGGCATGATGCCGTGGCGGCCGCCCATGATGGTGGTCTTGATGGTGGCGGCTTCGCCACCCCAGCGCCAGTCATGGTCGGTCAGGTTCGGGAAGCCGTAGGCGCCCTTGGCGTCGGAGCCGTGGCATACGGAGCAGTAGGACGCGAACATGCGGCCGCCCATTTTCAGGGCTTTCGGGTCCTGGGCCACTTCTTCGATCGGCATGGCGGCGTACTTGGCGAAGATCGGACCGTATTCCTTATCGGCCTTGTCCATCTCCTTTTCCCACTGGTGCACGCCGGTCCAGCCGGCCTGGCCGTTGGCGAACGGCTTGCCTTCGGTCACTTCGTTGTAGCCGGGGAAGATGCCTTTCCAGTTGCCCATGCCCGGGTACATGACCAGGTAGCCGGCGGCGAAGATCAGGGTGCCGACGAACAGCATGAACCACCACTTGGGCAGCGGGTTGTCATATTCCTCGATGCCGTCGAAGGCGTGGCCGACGGTTTCTTCAGTGCTTTCCTGGCGCTGGCCACGGCGGGTGGCGAAGATCAGCCAGGTCAGCGCTACCAGCGTGGCGCTGGTGAGCAGGGTTACATACCAACTCCAGAACGAAGTCATTCTTTCTCACTCCTAGAAGCTTGCTCGTCACGCTCGGAGGATTTGGGCGGCTCGTCCGCGAAGGGCAGGTTGGCCGCTTCGTCGAAGCTGCTCTTGCGCTTGCTGCTGTAGGCCCACAGCACGACGCCGATGAAGGCTACGAAAACAATGAAGGTGCCTATGCCGCGGAGAGTCCCGATTTCCATCTTGCGTTACCGTTTGTTCTTGATTGCAGTGCCCAGACCTTGCAGGTACGCGACCAGCGCGTCCATTTCGGTCTTGCCTTTGACGGCCTCTTTGGCGCCGGCGATGTCGTCGTCGGTGTAGGGCACGCCCAGTGTGCGCAGAGCTTCCATCTTGTCGGCGGTGTGCTTGCCGTCCAGCTTGTTCTCTACCAGCCAGGGGTAGGAAGGCATCTTCGACTCAGGCACTACGTTGCGCGGGTTGTACAGGTGCGCACGGTGCCAGTCGTCGGAGTAACGACCGCCAACGCGGGCCAGGTCCGGGCCGGTGCGCTTGGAACCCCAGAGGAAGGGGTGGTCCCAGACGCTTTCGCCGGCAACGGAGTAGTGGCCGTAACGCTCGGTTTCGGCACGGAACGGACGGACCATCTGCGAGTGGCAGCCAACGCAGCCTTCGCGGATGTAGATGTCACGGCCTTCAAGTTCCAGCGCGGTGCGCGGCTTCATGCCTTCCACCGGAGTGTTAGTCACGTCCTGGAAGAACAGCGGCACGATCTGTACCAGGCCGCCGATGCTCACGGCGATCACCATGAACAGGGCGAGCAGGCCGATGTTCTTCTCGACTAATTCGTGTTGCTTCATTAGTGAGCTCCTTGCGGGATCTGCGAAGCGGCGTCGTATTCAGCCGGCTTGGCAGCGCGTACGGTGCGGTAGGTGTTGTAGGCCATCAGCAGCATGCCGGTCACGAAGAAGGCGCCACCGATCATGCGCACCAGGTAGCCCGCATGGCTGGCTTCAAGGGCTTCAACGAAGGAGTAGGTGAGGGTGCCGTCTTCGTTGACCGCGCGCCACATCAGGCCTTGGGTGATGCCGTTGACCCACATCGAGGCGATGTACAGGACGGTACCGATGGTAGCCAGCCAGAAGTGGGCGTTGATCAGGCCAACACTGTGCATCTGCTCACGGGCGAACACCTTCGGAATCAGGTGGTACAGCGAACCGATGGAGATCATTGCTACCCAGCCGAGGGCGCCGGCGTGTACGTGGCCGATGGTCCAGTCGGTGTAGTGAGACAGGGCATTCACGGTCTTGATGGCCATCATCGGGCCTTCGAAGGTGGACATGCCGTAGAAGGCCAGGGAAACCACCAGGAAGCGCAGGATGGGGTCGGAGCGCAGCTTATGCCAGGCACCGGAGAGGCTCATCATGCCGTTGATCATGCCGCCCCAGCTCGGAGCCAGCAGGATCAGGGACATGGCCATGCCGAGGGACTGGGCCCAATCCGGCAGGGCAGTGTAGTGCAGGTGGTGCGGACCGGCCCAGATGTACAGGGTGATCAGCGCCCAGAAGTGCACGATGGACAGGCGGTAGGAGTAGATCGGACGCTCGGCCTGCTTGGGAACGAAGTAGTACATCATCCCCAGGAAGCCGGTGGTCAGGAAGAAGCCTACGGCGTTGTGGCCGTACCACCACTGGATCATCGCGTCAGTAGCGCCCGCGTACATGGAGTACGACTTGAAGGCGTAAACCGGCATTTCCATGCTGTTGACGATGTGCAGCATGGCGGTCACCAGGATGAAGGCGCCGAAGAACCAGTTGCCCACATAGATGTGCTTGGTCTTGCGCTTCAGGATGGTGCCGAAGAAGACGACGGCGTAGGTGATCCAGACGATACCCAGGAGGATGTCGATCGGCCACTCGAGCTCGGCGTATTCCTTGGAGGAGGTGTAACCCAGCGGCAGGGTGATGACTGCCAGCACGATCACGGCTTGCCAACCCCAGAAGGTGAAGGCGGCCAGACTGTCGGATACCAGGCGAGCCTGGCAGGTGCGCTGCACCACGTAGTAGGAAGTGGCGAACAGGGCGCATCCGCCGAAGGCGAAGATCACCGCGTTGGTATGCAGGGGACGCAGGCGGCCGAACGAAGTCCAGGGCAGGTTCAGGTTGAGTTCCGGCCACACAAGTTGTGCGGCGATGAACACGCCTAGACCCATCCCTATGACCCCCCAGATCACCGTCATAATGGCGAACTGGCGGACCACCTTATAGTTATAAGCAGTCTGACTGATTGCTGTGCTCATGCTAGGGGTTCCACGGTTAATGGAGTTTTTTGGGGACAAAAAATCGGCGGCAAGTATGGAGAAAGAGGGTAGCCATTGCAACGACACAAGCCGACACATTCCGGGCTGGGAAGCCCACTAGACAAGGATTTGCGGCTGTGCTGACGGTGTCTCTCGACGTGCCGTCGAAACCTGATGTGTTGCGTGGCAGGAGGGATCGCCTTGGAGTTGAGACGAGTGGCGACTGAAAAGCAGCTTAGCCGATGTCAAAGCGCGATGGGTGTTACTGGTCGGAGAGGTGCGACACTGGGTCGCACTATATATAAGAAGGGGTGGACACTTCCCTGTGTCCCGGGCACCCGGCTCAGGGTGCCGTTTTGCGCGGCATGCAGTTCGGTCCGAGGACCTTGCTGCGTGGTTGGGGGAGGCACTTCCCTGTGCCTCCCCGGCTTCTTCATTCCTGGGTCACCAGCCCCTGGTTCTTGTGGGACAGGCTGTAGATGTAGGCCGCCAGGACGTGGACCTTGTCCTGGCCGAGGTATTCCTGCTGTGCAGGCATCTGGCCGTTTCGACCGTGGCGAATGGTCTGTTGCAACTGGGCCAGGCTCGAGCCGTAGATCCAGCCGGCCGGGTGGGTCAGGTCTGGAGCGCCCATAACCTCGGTGCCTTTGCCTTCAGCGCCGTGGCAGGCTACGCAGGTGCTGGCGAACAGCGATTTGCCCGCTTCCAGATCCACCTTGGCGTCTTCCGGCAGTTTCAGGCCTGCCAGATCCTGGCGTACGTAAGCGGCCACATTCTTCACACCTTCGTCACCCAGTATGTCGCCCCAGGCCGGCATGGCGGCCATACGACCGTGGAGGATGGAGGTCTTGATGGTTTCCGGATCGCCTCCCCAGCGCCAGTTGCTGTCGGTGAGGTTGGGGAAGCCCAGCGCACCCTTGGCATCCGAGCCGTGGCAGATGGAGCAGTAAGTGGCGAACAGGCGGCCTCCCATCTTGAGCGCTTGAGGGTCCGTGGCCACTTCCTCGATGGTCATCGCGGAGTAGCGGGCAAAGATAGGACCGTACTGTTGATCGGCCTTCTTGACTTCGCGCTGCCACTGGGCTTCTTGTGTCCAGCCTTCGGCATAGCCAGGGAACAGGCCTTTCCAGTTTCCCAGGCCCGGATAGAGCACGAGGTAGCCGGCGGCGAAGATCAGGGTGCCGACGAACAGCAGGAACCACCATTTGGGCAGCGGGTTGTCATATTCCTCGATGCCGTCGAAGGCGTGGCCCATGGTTTTATCCGTGGTGCCCTGGGACTCACCCTTGCGTGTGGCGAAGATCAGCCAGAGCAGCGCCAGCAGGGTGAAGATGGTGAGCAGGGAGATGTACCAGCTCCAGAAAGTGGTCATGCGCGGGTGCTCCTAGAATCATTCTGGTCATCGTCGGCAAAGGGCAGATTGGCGGCTTCGTCGAAGCTGGCCTTACGCTTGCCGCTGTAGGCCCAGCAGATGACTCCGAAGGTGGCGATCAGCACCAGCAAGGTGCCAAGGCCACGCAAGGTTCCGATGTCCATGGCCTTACCTCTTGCTCTTCAGGCTGGTGCCCAGCACTTGCAGGTAGGCGACCAGGGCGTCCATTTCGGTCTTGCCCTTGACCGCTGCCTGGGCACTGGCGACGTCTTCGTCGCTGTAAGGCACGCCGAGGGTCTGCATGGCGCGGAGCTTGGCGGAGGTGTCCTTGCCGTCGAGGGTGTTCTCAACCAGCCAGGGGTAGGCGGGCATCTTCGACTCGGGCACTACGTTGCGCGGGTTGTACAGGTGCGCACGGTGCCAATCGTCCGAGTAACGACCGCCAACGCGGGCCAGGTCCGGGCCTGTACGCTTGGAGCCCCAGAGGAAGGGGTGGTCCCAGACGCTCTCGCCGGCAACGGAGTAGTGACCGTAACGCTCGGTTTCGGCACGGAACGGACGGATCATCTGCGAGTGGCAGCCAACGCAGCCTTCGCGGATGTAGATGTCACGGCCTTCCAGTTGCAGGGCGGTGTAGGGCTTCATGCCCTCCACCGGGGTGTTGGTCACGTCCTGGAAGAACAGCGGCACGATCTGTACCAGGCCGCCGATGCTGACGGCCAGGATCATGAACAGCGCCAGGAGACCGACGTTCTTCTCGAGTTTCTCGTGCTGTTTCATCAGTGGGCTCCTTGCGGGATCTGCGCGTCGGCGTCGTATTCGGCAGGCTCGGAGGCCTTCACGGTGCGCCAGGTGTTCCAGGCCATGAGGAACATGCCGCTGAAGAAGATGGCGCCGCCGATCACCCGCACCACGAAGCCGGGGTGGCTGGCTTCCAGCGCTTCAACGAAGGAATAGGTGAGGGTGCCGTCTTCGTTGACCGCGCGCCACATCAGGCCCTGGGTGATGCCGTTGACCCACATCGAGGCGATGTAGAGCACGGTACCGATGGTGGCCAGCCAGAAGTGGGCGTTGATCAGGCCGGTGCTGTACATCTGCTCGCGCCCGAAGACCTTCGGGATCAGGTGGTACAGGGAGCCGATGGACACCATGGCTACCCAGCCGAGGGCGCCGGCGTGTACGTGGCCGATGGTCCAGTCGGTGTAGTGGGACAGGGCGTTCACGGTCTTGATAGCCATCATCGGGCCTTCGAAGGTGGACATGCCGTAGAAGGCCAGGGAGACCACCAGGAAGCGCAGGATGGGGTCGGAGCGCAGCTTATGCCAGGCGCCGGAGAGGGTCATCATGCCGTTGATCATGCCGCCCCAGCTCGGGGCCAGCAGCACCAGGGACATCACCATGCCGAGGGACTGGGCCCAGTCCGGCAGGGCGGTGTAGTGCAGGTGGTGCGGGCCGGCCCAGATGTAAACCGCAATCAGGGCCCAGAAGTGCACGATCGACAGGCGATAGGAGTAAACCGGGCGCTCGGCCTGCTTGGGCACGAAGTAGTACATCATCCCCAGGAAGCCGGCGGTGAGGAAGAAGCCCACCGCGTTGTGGCCGTACCACCACTGGATCATCGCGTCAGTGGCGCCTGAATAGAGCGAGTAGGACTTGGTCAGGGTGACCGGGATCTCCAGGTTGTTCACCAGGTGGAGGATGGCCACGGTGAGGATGAAGCCCCCGAAGAACCAGTTGCCGACGTAGATATGCTTGGTCTTGCGCTTGGCCACTGTTCCGAAGAAGACGATGGCATAGCTGACCCAGACGATGGTGATCAGGATGTCGATCGGCCATTCCAGTTCGGCGTATTCTTTCGAGCTGGTCCAGCCCATCGGCAGGCTGATGGCGGCCAGTACGATGACCAGTTGCCAGCCCCAGAAGGTGAACGCGGCCAGTTTGTCCGAGATCAGGCGCGTCTGGCAGGTTCGCTGCACGGCGTAGTAGGAGGTGGCGAACAGCGCGCAACCCCCGAACGCGAATATCACCGCGTTGGTATGCAATGGGCGCAGGCGCCCGAAGCTGGTCCACGGTAGATTGAAGTTGAGTTCCGGCCAGGCCAGTTGCGCGGCGATGAGTACGCCGAGTCCCATCCCGACGATTCCCCACACCACCGTCATGATGGCGAACTGCCGGACCACCTTGTAGTTATAGGCGGTACTGCTTGCTGTGCTCATGTTATGGGCTTCCGTCCACGGTTTTTTAGAATGCGCGGCAAGCATGGTGAAAGCCCCTTGGGCGACCATTGATCTGAATCAATTGGCCCTGATAGACGGAGAAGTCTGAATGCTGTTGTGGAACAAGCCTGCAGGCCCGGTTGCGAGCACGCTCATCCTGGCCCATGGCGCGGGTGCGCCGATGGACAGTCCATTCATGGAGGGCATCGCGCAAAGGCTTGCTGTACACGGGGTTGCGGTGGCGCGCTTCGAGTTTTCCTACATGGCTGCCAGGCGCGAGGATGGGCGTCGTCGGCCACCCAATCCTCAGGCGCAATTGCTGGCCTGCTGGCGGGAAATCCACACCGTGGTGCGACAGCAGGTCACAGGCCCTCTGGCCATTGGCGGCAAGTCCATGGGGGGGCGCATGGCCAGTCTGTTGGCGGACGAACTGGAGGCGGATGCCCTGATCTGCCTGGGTTATCCCTTCCATGCCGTGGGCAAGGCGGACAAACCTCGCGTCGCCCACCTGGCCGATCTGAAGACCCCGACGCTGATTCTCCAGGGAGAGCGCGACCCGATGGGCGACCGATTGACCGTGGCGGACTACAGCCTCTCGGAGTCCATTCGCCTGCACTGGTTGGTGGCGGCGGACCACGATCTGAAGCCATTGAAAGCCTCAGGGCTTACCCATGAGCAGCACCTGGACGGCGCGGCCGACACGATAGCGCGGTTCCTGACGGGACCTGCGCGATACAGGGAATAAGAAAGGGCGCCCGCTGGCGCCCGTTCTCATTGCTTCAACGATTGAACCTGTCCACCAGGGAGTATTGGCCCTGGGCGGTATGGGTCAGTTCTTCGCTGAGCAGCGCGGTGCGCTGGGCCTCGCCCGAGGTCTGATCGGCCAACTGAGCGATACTGCTGATGCTCTGGTTGATCTGCTCGGCCACGGCGCTCTGTTCCTCGGTGGCGGCAGCGATCTGGTCGGCCATGTCGGCGATGTTCGCCACGGCCTCGCTGATGCCCACCAGCGCCTGGTCGGCCTGGAGGACGCGCTCGACACCTTCGTCCGCCTGGCGACGGCCGCTCTCCATGGTATGCACGGCTTCCTCGGCGGTTTTCTGCAGCTGGGCAATCAACTGGTGGATCTGCCCAGTGGATTCCGCCGTGCGTTGGGCGAGCTGGCGGACTTCATCGGCAACCACGGCAAAACCCCGGCCCATCTCGCCAGCGCGCGCAGCCTCGATGGCGGCGTTCAGGGCCAGCAGGTTGGTCTGGTCGGCGATGCCCTTGATCACGTCCACTACGCCGCCAATCTCGTTGCTGTCCTGGGCCAGACGCGTAACGGTTTCACCGGTTTCACCCACCGACGCCGAGAGGCGCTGGATGGCTTCGCGGGTTTCGGCGGCGATGTTGCGGCCCTGGCTGGTCAGGCGGTTCGCTTCCTGGGTGGCGTCCGCAGTGCGCTGCACGTTGTTGGCCACTTCCTGGGTGGTGGCGGCCATCTGGTTCACCGCAGTGGCCACCTGTTCGGTTTCCACGCGCTGGCGTTCCAGGCCCTCGGAGCTGTTGTGGGCGAGGGTGTCCGCCTGGCGCGCTTGCTGGGTGAGGTGTTCGGCAGTGTCCTGCAGGCGGGTCAGGCAGGTCCTCAGGCGTGCTTCCTGGCTGAGCATGGCCATTTCCAGGCGTGCCTGGACACCACGGCTGTCGGTGTACATCTGCGCGATCAGCGGGTCGGAGGTGGTCTGCTCGGCCAGGCGCAGCAGGCGCTTGATGCCGCGGTTCTGCCAGGCGAGGCCGATCAGGCCCAGCGGCACCGAGAGCAGGGCGGCGAGCAGGAAGCCCCAGGAGGAGTTCAGCCAGGCACCGATAAGAAAGCCGATCTGGCTGATGAGGATGAAAGGCAGCCAGTCCTGCAGCACCGGCAGCCACTGGTTGCGCTTCGGAATGGCGGACTTGCCTGAGTTCAGGCGCTGATACAGGGCCTCGGCGCGGCGTACCTGTTCGGCGGTCGGCTTGATGCGCACCGACTCGTAACCGACGACCTGGCTCCCTTCGAAGATCGGCGTGACGTAGGCATTTACCCAATAGTGATCGCCGTTCTTGCAGCGGTTCTTCACCACGCCCATCCAGGCGCGGCCCTTCTTCAGGGTCGTCCACATATGGGCGAATACCGCAGGCGGCACGTCCGGGTGGCGCACCAGGTTGTGGGGCGCTCGAAGCAGTTCATCGCGGCTGTAGCCGCTGATGTCGATGAAGGCGTCGTTGGTATAGGTGATAACGCCTTTGCTGTCCGTAGTGGAAATCAGGCGCTGTTCGGCTGGGAAGCTACGTTCCCGCTGGGTGATCGGTTGATTGTTTCTCATGGTTTCCTTCCGAAAGGCTTACAGCACCTATCGGCATCCGCGCCCTAAAGTTGAGCCTTTTCTTTTGGCGCCAGTCTACCCGGATTCCCTTGTCCCCCACCTCTGTATTGCACCTGGTCGCCCGGCTGAGTGCTTGTCTGTAACTTTGTGGGGTATTGGCGCTAATTATTTGACGGGCTATCAGGTTTGTTTTGTTAGATGGCTATCGGGTCTGTTGTTTTGTTTTTGGCGGCATATATATGGCGCCGTATAAAGGCTGGTTCGGTAGTTCTCAATGGAAGTTGCGAGTGCGCTTTTCAAGGTCTTTTTCGTGCCTTGCCTGTTTTTGGTGCTTTTTGTCGTTTGGCTTGAAGGCGTTGGTTTTCGGGGCTTTCGAGTTAATTGGTTGTTTTCTATTGGTTATTAATTTTGAAACTTGGAAGTGTTTGTATGTCCGTGTGGATGGCACTCGATTTGCTCTGTCGAAGTTGTCTTTCGCAATGCGGCTGTCGTGCTTTCTTGGCGTCGTGAATATGTCTTCTGGCCATTCACGAAGAATCCTGCCGTACCTTCGAATCTTGTTCGGGCTGGATGCTCGCAAGTCAGTCGCGAGGTCCGCCCTGGCCATTCGCCTGGGGGAACGTGCAATGCGCATAAGCATTTTCGGGTTGGGGTACGTCGGGGCGGTTTGTGCAGGATGCCTTTCGGCGCGGGGGCACCAGATAGTCGGGGTGGATGTTGCGCCTGTGAAGATCGACATGATCAACCAGGGCAAGTCGCCCATTGTCGAGCCTGGTTTGGAAGAGCTGCTCCAGCAAGGCGTGGCCAGCGGCAGGTTACGTGGCACGCTCGACGTGCGCGAAGCGGTGCTCGAGACGGAAATTTCCTTCATCGCCGCGCCTACGCCGAGCAAGAAGAACGGTGACCTGGACGTTTCCTACATTGCTCAGGTCTGCGAACAGATCGGCAGTGTGCTGCCGGAGAAGGGTTCGCGCCACACGGTGGTCGTGCGCAGCACCGTGCTACCGGGCACCGTGATGAACGTGGTCGTACCCATGCTGGAGAAGTGCTCGGGGTTGACGGCCGGCGTCGATTTCGGCGTGGCGGTGAATCCCGAGTTCCTTCGCGAAAGCACCGCCATCAAGGACTACGACTATCCGGCCATGACGGTGATAGGTGAGCTCGACCAGAACTCCGGCGATCTGCTGCAGGCCATCTACAGCGAGCTGGACGCGCCCATCATCCGCAAGGGCATCGAAGTTGCGGAGATGATCAAGTACACCTGCAATGTCTGGCATGCCACCAAGGTCACCTTCGCCAATGAGATTGGCAACATCGCCAAGGCTGTCGGCGTCGACGGCCGGGAAGTGATGGAGGTGATCTGTCAGGATCACAAGCTCAACCTCTCCAAGTACTACATGCGTCCGGGCTTCGCCTTCGGCGGCTCCTGCCTGCCCAAGGATGTACGGGCGCTGACCTATCGCGCCGGCCAACTGGACATAGAGCATCCGCTTCTGCACTCGATCATGCGAAGCAATCGGGTCCAGGTGGAGCGCGCCTTCGACCTGATCGCCAGCCATGACAAACGCCGCATCGGCCTGCTCGGCCTGTCCTTCAAGGCCGGTACCGATGACTTGCGGGAAAGCCCGTTGGTGGACCTTGCCGAGATGCTCATTGGCAAGGGTTACGACCTGCACATCTACGACCGCAATGTGGAATACGCGCGGGTCTACGGCGCCAACAAGGACTACATCGAATCGAAGATCCCGCATGTTTCATCGCTGCTGCGCTCCGACCTGGATGATGTGGTGGCCCAGGCCGACGTCATCGTCCTCGGTAACGCCGACCAGCAGTTCGCCAGCCTGGTGGACAAGGTTCCAGCCGGTAAGACGGTGGTCGACCTGGTGGGCTTCATGAAGGAACGCAGTGGTGCCGGCAGGGAAGGGATCTGCTGGTAGCGAAAGGCCCCGGCGGCAGTCTTTGAATCCGGCGAGCGCCGGGGCAGGGGAGTGGCGTCCACCTCGGGAGGGCGATTGGGATGAATGGTTTGGCACGCGGCCTGCGCGAAGGCGCCGGCTGGATGTTCTTCTGCACGGCCCTGATGCTGCTGGCCCTGGCCATGCCGCATTCGGTGTTCGACCCGGAATCCCGGGATTTCCTCCTCTTGCTGGGGGCGGTGGGTATCTGGCGCTATTCGATGGGCGCCATTCATTACCTGCGCGGCATGTTGTTCCTCTACGTCGTTTTTCCGTGGTATCGGCGTCAGGCGCGCAAGCTCGGGGAGGCGGCGGACCCGTCCCACGTGTTCCTGCTGGTGACCAGTTTCCGCATCGATGCGCTGACCACTGCCCAGGTCTATCGCTCGGTGATCGCGGAGGCCATCGACTGTGGCTATCCGGCCACGGTGGTCTGCTCCCTGGTGGAAATGTCCGATGAACTGTTGGTGAAAAGCATCTGGCAGAAGCTCGACCCACCAGAGCGCGTCAGCCTGGACTTCGTGCGGATCGCCGGTACGGGCAAGCGCGATGGCCTGGCCTACGGTTTTCGCGCCATTTCCCGGCACCTGCCGGACGACGACGCGATAGTCGCGGTGGTAGACGGCGATACCGTGCTGACCCCGGGCGTGATCCGCCGTACCGCGCCCTATTTCCGGCTGCTGCCCAAGGTTGGCGGGCTTACGACCAATGAGTTCTGCGAAGTGCGCGGCGGCTACATCATGAGCGAGTGGCACAAGCTGCGGTTCGCCCAGCGCCACATCAACATGTGTTCCATGGCTCTGTCGCACCGGGTGCTGACCCTGACCGGGCGCATGTCGGTGTTGCGCGCCCAGGTGGTGACCAACCCTGGGTTCATCGCCGATGTCGAAAGCGATCATCTGGATCATTGGCGCCTTGGGCGCTTCCAGTTCCTCACCGGTGACGACAAGTCCAGCTGGTACAGCCTGATGCGCCTGGGCTACGACACTTTCTACGTACCGGATGCCGCGATCAATACGGTGGAGCACCCGCCGGAGAAGAGTTTCTTCAAGGCCAGCCGCAAGCTGATGTTCCGCTGGTACGGCAACAACCTGCGGCAGAACTCCCGCGCCTTGCGCCTGGGGGCGCGTCGACTGGGCTGGTTCACCTGCCTGGTTCTGGCCGATCAGCGCGTCGCCATGTGGACCAGCCTGCTGGGACCGGCCGTGGCGATCATCGCCAGCCTCAAGTACGGCATCCAGTTCCTGCTGGTCTACCTGCTCTGGATCGGCATGACGCGGCTGGCACTGACCCTGCTGCTGGTGGCGTCCGGGCATCCGGTGGGGCCGGCCTATCCGCTGATTCTCTATTACAACCAGGTCCTCGGCGCCATGGTGAAGGTCTACGTCTTCTTTCGCCTCGACCGGCAGTCCTGGACGCGGCAGAGCACCAAGCTGGAGCGGGGCCTGGCGAGCTTCCAGAACGGGTTCAACGCATGGTCGTCACGGGCCATGACCTTTTCCGCGGTCAGCGTCTTTCTGGCCGTACTTGTGAGCATCGTGTAACGGGGCCGGGCCGGCGGAGCGGTCGGTCTGGCAGGGGACAAATCCGAGTCGGGAAGGATAAGGAACAATGAGCACAACCACGGGTGTAGCCAGCAACGCCAACATCGTCCATGAGTCCGAGGCCCAGCGGCAGTACGCGCGCCTCAAGATACCGGCCAAGGTGCGATTCCACGGCCCCCACCGCGAAGCACTGGAGAGCGAGTTGCTGGACCTCTCCGCAGGTGGCTTCAGCTTTGCCACCAATGCCCTCTCGCTGCAGGTCGGTGGACACCACAAGGGCAAGCTGGTGTTCCAGGTGGACGGCCTGGGCATGGCCATCGATATCGAGTTCCAGGTGCGCTCGGTCCACGGCAAGGGCGACCGTGTCGGATGCGAGTTCCATAACCTTCGCCCCCGCGAAGTGGCCGCTTTGCGCTACCTGATCACCGCCTACACCAGCGGCGAGATGGTGACCATGGGCGACATGCTCAACACCTTGCAGCGCGACAATTTCGCCAAGGCGCGCAAAGGCAAGGATGGTGGTGCTGGCATGGGCTTCTTCAGCCGCGTACGGGCCTTCAGCTTCAGTCTGGCGATCTTCCTGGTCGGCGTTGGTGCCTTCACCTACATCCTCAACCAGCTCTACCAGTTGTACTTCGTCACCCATGCCGACTCGGCCATGGTCAACCTGCCCAGCCAGACTGTCAGCATGCCCCGCGAGGGCGTGGTGCAGGCGTCTCTGGTCAAGGTCGGCGGTGAAGTGGCGAAGGGTGCACCGCTGGCTACCTTCAGCGCCACCATGCTCGATGTGCTGAAGAACAGCTTGCCGGAAGGGCAGATGACGCCGGACAACATCGAGCGTCTCTTCAGCAAGACCCTCCAGGGGACCCTTACCAGCCCCTGCGATTGCCGCGTGGTAGCGCAACTGGTGGGCGACGGCCAGCCGGCCGGCAAGGGCGCGCCGGTGTTCGAGCTGCTGCCGCTGCAGGGCCAGGTGACCATTGAGGCGCGCTTCCCCTACAGGACATTCGCCAAGGTGCAGCCAGGCGCCGAAGTGAGCGTCCAGGTAGCCGGCGAGAGCGTGCCGCGCATCGGCCATATCAGCTCCGTATCGCTGCAACAGGGTGGCCTGGCGTCAGACCTGCGGGTGTCCATCCTCACCCGTGAACCGTTGGCGACCGAAATGGCTGGGCGCCCGGCGGAAGTGACCATCGACGGCCTGCCCGGCAATCTGCTGCTGGACAAGGTCATGGCGGCCGGTCAATGAGGGCCGCTTTCCTTTCCCTGCTGGGGGGTGGCCTGCTCCTGGGCTGCGCCGGGCTGCCCGACCAGCAACTGGCGCGGGAAGCCCTGCTGCGTGGCGACGATGAGACTGCCCGGCAGAACTTTCAGGCCTTGGCCGGCATGGGCTACCCCGAGGCACAGACTGCCTTGGGCGACATGGCCGTGGGTAGTCGCGACCCCAGCCGCCTGGCTGAAGCGGAAAGCCTTTACCGCCAGGCCGCGTCCAGTTCGGTGCGCGCGCAGTCGCGTCTGGGCCGGCTGTTGTCGCGCCAGGGGGGCGCCAGCGATATCCAGCTCAAGGAGGCCGAAGGCCTGCTGGACCAGGCCATCTCCCGTGGCGAGTACAGCGCAGTGGTGCCGCTGACGTTGCTCTACCTGAGTTACCCGCAGCTGTCGCCGGCACTGGATCCGCAGCAGTTGGTGAACGGTTGGCGTACCCAGGGTATAGCCGAAGCCGAGTTGGCGCAGATCCTCATCTATCGCAGCCAGGGCAGCTACACCGCGCATCTGGGCGAGGTGGAAGCCAAGTGCCAGGCGCTGTTACAGCTGCAGGACATCTGTTACGTGGAGCTGGCCACCGTCCATCGTCTGCGTCAGCAACCCGAAGCCATGCAGCTGCTGCTGGCCAACCTGCGCAGCGCCTACGCGAGCGGGGTGGTGGCACCCGCGCGGCTCGAGTCGGTGGCGCTGACCCTGGCCGATCCGGCCATTCCGGCGCCGGCCGAGTTGAGCCAGGCCAAGGGCTTGCTCGATGAGGTCGCTCCGGTCTATCCCGGCGCCTGGGCTTCCCTGGCCAAGCTGCTGCACGATTACCCGGCCCTGGGGAGCCCCGAAGAGATGCTGGGCTACCTGGAGCGCGGCCGCGCCGCCGGGGATAGCCGCGCGGAGCTGCTGACCGGGCGCCTCTACTACGACGGCCGTGTTCTGCCGCAGGACCCGCGCCTGGCCGAAGAACACTTGCTGAAGGCGGCGGCCGAGCAGCCCGCGGCGCATTTCTATCTGGGTCAGCTCTATCGCCGTGGCTACCTGGGTGAAGTACGTCCGCAAGAGGCGACGGATCACCTGCTGCAGGCCGCCCGCGCCGGCCACACGCGCGCCGATCTTGCCCTGGCGCTGCTGTTCAGCGAGTCCCTCGGGGTGAAGGTCGACCGCGTCAATGCGTATGTCTTCGCGTGCCTGGCAGCCGGTCAGGCGCAACCCGAGGCGACCGCCTTGCTCGCCAATCTCGAGCCGGCCATGAGCGCCGCCGAGCGCCAGCGCGCCGCGCAGCTACTGCAGGACGAGCAGGGCACGCGGCACATGGACCCGGCTCGCCTGGTCCGTATTCAACCGCTGCAGAACGGGATGGACCTGCTATGAAAATGACGCATTGGATGGGAGGCATCCTCGGCGGCTCGCTGCTGTGTGGCCAGGTTGTGGCGGCGTCGCTGGAGGAACCACGCAATTTCGGCCTGGACATCAAGATCACCGGCCAGTCCGAGGACGACCGTGACCTCGGCACTCGCCATGGTGGTGACGTCCAGGGGCTGGGCCTGGACGTGCGGCCTTGGCTCTATGGCCAGTGGGGCGACTGGAGTGCCTATGCGATGGGGCAGGGCGTGGCGGCGACCGACACCATCGAGACCGACACCCTGGAATCAGACAGCATCGTCGCCGACAGCGAAGGCGATGACGACGCCCGCGAAGCCGATAAGAGCTACCTGGCAATGCGCGAGTTCTGGGTGGACTACGGCGGGATCACCGCCTACCCGGGTGAGCACCTGCGCTTCGGTCGACAGCGGGTGCGCAGCGATGAAGGCACCTGGTGGGACACCAATATCGAGGCCCTGCACTGGGTGTTCGATACCACCTTGCTGAAGGCCAACCTGGGCGTGGCCGAGCGTTTCAGCGAATACCGCACCGACATCGACGATCTGGCCCCCGAGGATGAGGACCGCCGGCACTTTTTCGCCGGCGTTTCTACCCAATGGGCGCCGGGCCATAGCGTCGGCATCAAGCTCCATCACAGCCGTGACGAAGGCAGCCTGGCCGACGTTGGCGAAGAAGTGGACTCCCTGACCAAGACCCAGACCGGTGATCTCACCTGGCTGGGCCTGCAAGCCGATGGCGACTACTTCAACCCGCGCACCACGCTGCCGTTCAACTACTGGGCCCAGGCCATCTGGCTCACCGGCGACCAGGACAGCATCACCCAGAGCTCTGCCAGCGGCCTGCCGCTGGTCACGGGCCAGCGCAGCGGTGACCTGGATGCCTGGGCGGTGGATCTGGGCCTGCGCTGGAACATCGACGACCAGTGGAAAGTCGGCGGCGCTTACGCCCGGGGCAGTGGCGGCGAAGATTCCAACGGCGAGGATTCCGAGCAGTTCGTGCAACCGGGGCTGGAGAGCAACCGCTCCAGCTTCACGGGTACGAGAACCCGTGTGCACCGCTTCGGCGAGGCATTCCGGGGCGAGCTGACCAATATCCAGGCGGCCACGCTCTACGGCTCCTGGGCGGTGCGCGAGGACTACGACGCCAGCCTGGTGTACCACCGTTTCTGGCGCCTGGAGGATGACCTGCCCACCGGCGACTCGGGCATCAGCGCCACTCTGGAGAACGGCGAAAAGGACCTGGGGCAGGAACTGGACCTGGTGGCCACCTACTACATCAAGGGCGGCCTGCTGCCGCCGGGCCTGGACTGGGTGGATGAACCTTCGGCACTGGTTCGCCTGCGGTTGGGATTGCTGTTCCCTGGCGATGCCTATGGCGACGACGCGGACTCCACCATGCATCGTGCTTTCGTCGATTTCATCTGGCGAATCTGAGGGGGAAATGTGATGCGGGGGATGCTCAAGACGGGCGTGGGACTGGCCGGCTGGCTGGCCTGCGCGCTGGTCAATGCGGACATGCTCTCGGACGGATATCGGCTCAGCGCCGAGCCTGGGGATGCGTTGGAAATCGCCGCACCGCAGCTACCGGACCTCTCCGTCTACACGGCGGCGGCGGCCGAGGCGAAGATCCAGCAGAAGCCGGCGGGTCGCGCCGTGGTCAGGGAAATGCTCCATGAGGATGCCCTGGACGAGTTCATCGGCGGCGACGAGCGCCTGAAAGAGTGGGTCGTGCGGCAGAAGCGAATGCCTCAGGCGATCTTCATCGAGAAGGGCTACCTGGACACGGCCGATCTGGCTCGGCAGTTGCCGAAGGATTACTTCGCCGAAACTGAGCCGGGGGTCTACTTGGCGCGGCTGCCGATCATCGTGCGTCCCGGTGCCACCCTGCATATCGACCGTAATACCCGTGAGCTGCGCTTATCCCAGGAGGCCGGTGCCTTCCTGGTCAACGACGGGCGGATGTTCATCACCGGTACCCGCGTTACCGCCTGGCGCGAGAAAGAGGGTGGCCCGGCGTTGTGGCGCGAAGCCAAGGAGTTCCGCCCGTACTTCCTCGCCTGGGGCGGCACTGAGACCTACGTGGTGGACAGCATCATCCAGAGTTTCGGCTACGACGCCAGCAAGGCCTACGGCTTTTCCATTTCCCAGTACAGCCCGAGCATGGCGCCGAAGATGAAGCGGTCACGGCCCACCGGCTGGCTGATCAATTCGCGCTTCATCGACATGTGGTACGGCTTCTACTGCTACGAGTCCGACGACGTAGTGATCCGTGGCAACACCTATGAGCACAACATCGTCTACGGCATTGACCCGCACGACCGTTCGCGGCGGCTGATCATTGCCGAGAACGAGGCGTTCGGGACCCGGAAGAAGCACGGCATCATCATTTCCCGCGAGGTCAATGACAGTTGGATCATCAATAACAAGTCCCACCACAACCAACTGTCCGGCATCGTCCTCGACCGTAGCAGCGTCAACAATGTTGTCGCCCTCAACGAGACTTACAAGAACCAGGCCGACGGCATCACCCTCTACGAAAGCCCGCGCAACCTGCTCTGGCAGAACCGCAGCATGAACAACGAGCGGCATGGTATCCGTGTGCGCAACAGCCTGGATGTCAGCCTCCACGGCAACCTGCTGGCGGCCAACAAGCTCACCGGTGTCTACGGCCACACCAAGGACCTGCGTGGCACCGACCGGGACCTGGGAGAGGACCCCTTCGATCCGCGCGTGTCCCTGCGCATCGTGGGCGATCAACTGGTGGGCAACGGCTCCAGCCCCATCTCGATCCACTCGCCGACCCGGCTGGAGCTTTACCGGCTGAGCATCCTCGCGCCGCAGAAATCCTCCGGTATTTCCTTCAGTGGCCTGTTGGGCGAACGCCAGGGCGAAATCATGGACATTCTGCTGCGCCAGCGGCGTGCGGTGCTGATCGAGCCCGCCGGCAGCCTGGCGAGCAAGGAGTGAGGTGATGAACCGAACCAGATGCCTGATCGTGGCCACCCTGCTGGCCGCAGCGGGTGACCTGCGCGGCGCGCCCACCTACCAGGCAGAGGCTTGCTGCAGCCTCTGCCCGGCGGCAGCCAGCCTCGACCCACGGCAACCCGGTCAGTCGGGCCTGGGTGGCCTGGTAGAGGCCCGCGATGGCTGGCTGTTCAGCCGCGCCCAGGACCTGCGCACCCAGTTTGGCCTCGACGAGTACAGTTACAAGCAGCTCAAGCGCCTGCGCAATGCCCTGAAGCACAACGGCACCGAGCTGCTGGTGATCTATCAGCCCAGTCGGGGTCTGCTCCACGGCGACAAGCTGCGGCCGGCGGACAGTGCGCACTTCGACCAGGCCCGAGCGAGGGAGAACTACCTCGCCACTCTGGTTCGTCTGCGTGAACTGGACATCTGGGTACCGGACCTGACCAGCCTCTTGAAGGCCCAGGCTGGAGCGGCGGATTACTACTTCAAGGGCGACCAGTACTGGACCCCACAGGGGGCCGAACGTACGGCTCGGCTGGTGGCCGAGACGGCACGTGGCATTCCCGCGCTGGAGCACCTGCCTCGCGAGGAGTACGCCAGCCAACCGGCCGGGCTCGTGGGACGCAGCGGCTCCCTGCAGAAGGCCGCTGAACTGGCCTGCGGCACCGGCTACCCGCGCCAGTTCGTTCAGGGGTACGTCACTCGGCCGCTGCGGCCCGGCCAGGCGCCTGCCGCTGAAGTGGTGCTGGTTGGCAGTGGCAACGCCGATGACGCATTCAACTTCGCCGGTTTCCTCGGGCAGTACCTGGGCACCCCGGTGCACAACGCCTCCCTTGCCAACGGCGGCCATGCCACGGCGTTGATGCAGTATCTGATGAGTGCGGGCTACCAGCAGAAACCGCCGAAGTTGCTGGTGTGGGAGCTGGATGATGCTGACAGCCTGAGCCAGCGCAATTTCTACCGGCAGGCAATCGCTGCTGTGGGTGACGGCTGCAGTGGCCGGCCAGCATTGCTCCAGGGGCGTACCAGCCTGGTCAGCGGCAGCCGTCAGGTGCTGTTCAATGGTGCGGATGGTGTACTGCCGATCCGTGGCAGTGACTACCGCATCGAACTCCAACTGGATGACCCGACCGTGCAGCAACTGGGCGCCACCCTGACCTTCATGAACGGCCGTCAGGAGAACCTGATGTTCGAGCGCGGTGCGGGGCAGGGGCGTTTCCTGCTGGAGCTGCGCGAAGATGCCGATTGGGATGAGCTGACCTTTCTCTCCCTCAATGTGCAGGCGCTGCCGGTCGGCAGCGATGGCCAGGTCAGCGCGCGGCTGTGCAAGGCACGCAGCGACGAGGTGCGGCCTGAGTTGCGCACCGCCCAGGCCGGAGCCGGATCATGAAAGTCTGCCGCGTCTTGCTGATGGGCCTGCTGCTACCAGCCTTCGGGATGGCTGCCGAACTGGTGCCGCCAGGCGGCTATTACCTGCCGGCGACAGTCAAGAAGGGCGAGGCGGAAACCTGTCCGGTGGTGGCCAAGCCCTATGTCGGGGAGCTGATGATCCCCAGCAAGTACGAAGGCTCGGGGCCTGCTCGTGACCAGTTGAACAAGGCATCCAATGCCCGCTACCAGGCGCAGGCCGAGCAGATCCGCGTGTTGGAAAAGATGGTCAACAAACAGGTGGCGGCCTGGCTGCGACTCGGGAGGCAAGGCCATCTGGACTGCGCACTGGAGTGGTTGGGGCAGTGGGCTGAGGCCGAGGCTTTGCTGAGCCGGGAGTTCACCCATACCGGCAAGTCCATGCGCAAGTGGGCCTTGGGCAGCATCTCCTCGGCCTACCTGCGGCTGAAGTTCTCCCGCTCCCAGCCGCTGGCCGGGCGTGAAGCGCAGACCCGGCCAATCGAGGAATGGATTGCTCGCCTCGGTGAGCAGGTGGTGGCGGACTGGCGCGACCAGCCCCTGGAACGCCTGAACAACCACCAGTACTGGGCGGCCTGGGCCGTGATGGCTGCCTCGGTGGTGGTGGATCGCCGCGACCTGTTCGACTGGTCCGTGGCGCAGCTGCGCATCGGCATTGCCCAGGTGGATGCCGAGGGCTACCTGCCCAACGAGCTGCGCCGCGAGACCCGCGCCCTGGCGTATCACAACTACAGCATGGGGCCGTTGCTGATGATGCTGGCCTTCGCCCAAGCGAACGGCATCGACCTGCGCGAAGCCAACCACCGAGCCATCCAGCGACTGGCGACGCGGATCGAGCAGGGCATCGAAGAGCCGGAGCGCTTTGAGCGGAAGACGGGGTTCAGGCAGGAACTGGAGGATCTCCAGGAAGGTGGAAAGTTCGCCTGGCTGGAGCCCTACTGCGCGCTCTACCGCTGCGCCCAAAGCACCGACACCTGGCGGCGCTCGATCGAACCATTGAAGACCTACCGGTTGGGAGGCGACATCACCCAGCTGTTCGCCGTGTCGCCGCAACAGGGTGGGGGTGACTGAGAGATGCGTTTCCCCGGCACAGGGCGTGCCGGAGGCTTGATCCGGCCGGGCTACCGGGACGACGGCGCGGCCACTGCGGATACAAGAGTTCAGAGGAGAGGCAAACATGATTCCAGTGATTCTGTCCGGTGGTAGCGGTTCGCGGCTCTGGCCGCTGTCGCGCAAGCTCTATCCCAAGCAGTTCCTGGCTCTGGCCGGTGAGCGCACATTGTTCCAGCAGACCCTGCAACGCCTGAGTTTCGAGGGTATCGAGCGGCCCATCGTCGTTTGCAACCAGGAGCACCGCTTTATCGTCAACGAGCAGGTCAGCGGTATCGGACTGGCAGCCCAGGGCGTGCTGCTGGAGCCCTTTGGCCGCAACACGGCACCCGCCGTCGCCATCGCCGCCTTGAGGGTGCTGAGCGAGGGCCGCGACGAGTTGCTGCTGGTGCTGCCGGCCGACCATGTGATCACTGACGAATCTGCCCTGCGTCGGGCCCTGGAAATCGGTAGGGCTGCGGCAGAGCAGGGCGAGATGGTGCTGTTCGGCATCCCCGCCGAACGCCCGGAGACCGGCTTCGGCTACATCAAGGCAGCGCGGGACGAGGAAGGCATGGAACTGGCGCCCGGCGCCCATCGGGTCGAACAATTCGTCGAGAAACCGGACAGCGTCCGAGCCACCGAATTCGTGCGCAGCGGCGGCTACTACTGGAACAGCGGCATGTTCCTGTTCCGTGCCAGCCGCTATCTGGATGAGCTGCGCAGCCATGAACCGGACATCTACGACACCTGCGTGCTGGCCGTGGAGCGCAGCAAGGCAGAGCGCGAGGTACTGCGTATCGACGCTGGAACCTTCGAGTGCTGCCCGGACAATTCCATCGACTATGCCGTGATGGAAAAGACCTCCCGCGCCTGTGTGGTGCCGCTTGCCGCCGGCTGGAACGATGTGGGCAGTTGGTCGTCGCTCTGGGAGGTCCATTCCAAGGACGGCGATGGCAACGTGCTCAAGGGCGATGTGGTGACTCACGACAGCCACAACTGCTACGTCCACGGTAATTCCAAGCTGGTGGCCTTGCTGGGCATGGATGATGTGGTGGTGGTGGAAACCCGCGACGCGGTGATGATCGCCCACAAGGACAAGGTTCAGGAGGTGAAGAATCTGGTGGGCACCCTGGATGCCTCCGGCCGCCAGGAAACCCGGAGCCACTGTCAGGTCTACCGGCCATGGGGCGGCTACGACTCGGTGGATTCAGGCAGCCGCCACCAGGTCAAGCACATCACGGTCAAGCCCGGCGCCCAGCTTTCCCTGCAGATGCACCACCATCGCGCCGAGCACTGGATCGTAGTGTCCGGCACCGCGCGGGTGACCTGCGACGACCGGACCTTCCTGCTGACCGAGAACCAGTCGACCTACATTCCGATCGCCTCGATCCACCGCCTGGCCAACCCCGGAAAGATCCCGCTGGAGATCATCGAAGTGCAGTCCGGCAGCTATCTGGGCGAGGACGACATCGAGCGGCTGGAGGACGTATACGGCCGCGACGTGCAGGACCTTGGAGTGGTGAGGGGCTGAGGTCTGTCTGCCCCCTCTCCCGCTAGCGGGAGAGGGCCGCAGTTCGGAGCAGTGTCTGGCTATCCCGCCAGCAACTGCCGCAGCACGTAGTGCAGGATGCCGCCGGCCTTGAAGTACTCCACCTCGTTCAAGGTGTCGATGCGGCACAGCACGGTCGCCTGTTCCCTGGAGCCGTCTTCCCGTGTGATTTCCAGGCGAAGGTCCATGTGCGGTCCCAGGCTGGCGCCGTCCAGGCCGCGGATATCGAGGGTTTCCTTGCCAGTCAGGTTGAGGGTCTTGCGGTCGTCGCCATCCTTGAATTGCAGCGGCAGCACGCCCATGCCCACCAGGTTGGAGCGGTGGATACGCTCGAAACTCTCGGCAATCACCGCCTTGACCCCCAGCAGGTTGGTGCCCTTGGCCGCCCAGTCGCGGGAAGAACCGGTGCCGTATTCCTTGCCTGCGACGACCACCAGCGGTGTGCCTTCGGCCTGGTAGCGCATGGCGGCGTCGTAGATGGCCAGCTTCTCGCCGCTGGGCACATGCAGGGTGTTGCCGCCTTCCTCGCCGCCGAGCATCTCGTTGCGGATGCGGATATTGGCGAAGGTGCCGCGCATCATCACTTCATGGTTGCCACGCCGCGAGCCATAGGAGTTGAAGTCCGCCGGAGCTACGCCCTGTTCGCGCAGGTAGCGCCCGGCCGGGCTGTCGGCCTTGATGTTACCGGCGGGCGAGATGTGGTCAGTGGTCACCGAGTCTCCCAAGAGGGCGAGGATGCGCGCTTGGCGCACGTCTTCCACCTTCGGCGGCGCACCGGTGATGTTGGCGAAGAAGGGCGGGTGCTGGATGTAGGTGGAGTCCACCTGCCAGGCGTAGGTGTCGGATTCGGGCACCTTGATCGCCTGCCACTTCTCGTCGCCGGCAAAGACTTCGGCGTACTCCTTGCGGAACATGGCGGTGTCCACCTTCTGTATGGCGGTGGCGATTTCCTGCTGGCTCGGCCAGATGTCCTTCAGGAATACCGGCTGACCATCCTTGCCTCGGCCCAGGGGCTGGCTGCCGAGATCAATGCGAACGCTTCCGGCCAGCGCGTAGGCCACCACCAGGGGCGGCGAGGCCAGCCAGTTGGCTTTCACCAGCGGGTGTACCCGCCCTTCGAAGTTGCGGTTCCCGGATAGCACCGACGCCACCGTCAGGTCGGCCTGCTGGATGGCTTTCTCGATGGGGTCGAGCAATGGACCGGAGTTACCGATGCAGGTGGTACAGCCATAGCCCACCAGGTTGAAGCCGAGTTGGTCCAGGTACTGTGTGAGGCCGGCGGCGCGGAAATACTCGGTCACCACCTTGGAGCCGGGCGCGAGGGAGGACTTCACCCAGGGCTTGCGGGTCAGGCCCTTTTCCAATGCCTTCCTGGCCAGCAGGCCGGCGGCCATCATCACGCTGGGGTTGGAGGTGTTGGTGCAGGAGGTGATGGCCGCGATGACCACGGCGCCGTCTTCGAGGGTGAAGCGCTGGCCGTCATCCAGCGTCACGCCGGCGCTGCCGGTGGAATTCGCCCCGGCGGCCTTGAGCTGCAGGTTCAACAGGTCGTCGAACGCCTTGGGCACCTGGGGCAGGGCCACGCGGTCCTGTGGGCGGCGGGGGCCGGCCAGGCTGGCTTCGACGCTGCCGAGGTCCAGCGACAGGGTATCGGTGAATAGCGGTTCATGGCCGGGTTCGCGCCACAGGCCCTGGGCCTTGCTGTAGGCCTCCACCAGTTGCACGGTTTCGTCCGGTCGACCCGACAGGCGCAGGTAGCCGAGGGTGATGTCGTCGACTGGGAAGAAGCCGCAGGTGGCGCCGTATTCAGGGGCCATGTTGGCAATGGTGGCGCGGTCGGCCAGGGGCAGGTCGGCGAGGCCGTCGCCGTAGAATTCGACGAATTTCCCTACCACTCCCTTCTTGCGCAGCATCTGGGTGACGGTGAGCACCAGGTCGGTGGCGGTGATGCCTTCGCGCAGCTTGCCGATGAGTTTGAAGCCGATAACTTCGGGTATCAGCATCGACACCGGTTGGCCGAGCATGGCGGCCTCGGCTTCGATACCACCAACGCCCCAACCGAGCACGCCGAGGCCATTGATCATGGTGGTGTGGGAATCCGTGCCTACCAGCGTGTCGGGGAAGGCGTAGGTGACGCCGTCTTCCTCTCGGGTCCAGACGGTACGGGCGAGGTACTCCAGGTTGACCTGGTGGCAAATGCCGGTGCCCGGCGGTACCACGCTGAAGTTATCGAAGGCGCGCTGGCCCCAGCGCAGGAAGGCGTAGCGCTCGCCGTTGCGCTGCATCTCGATCTCGACGTTCTGCTCGAAAGCGGCTTGGGAGGCGAAGCGATCCACCATCACCGAGTGGTCGATCACCAGGTCCACGGGGGACAGCGGATTGATGCGCTGTGCATCGCCTCCCGCTTCGGCCACGGCGGCGCGCATGGCAGCCAGGTCAACGACGGCGGGAACCCCGGTGAAGTCCTGCATCAGTACGCGCGCGGGGCGGTACTGGATTTCGCGTTCCGAGCTGCGCGGGCCGAGCCAGTCGGCCAGGGCCTTGAAGTCGGCGGCACTGACGGTCTCGTCGTCCTCCCAGTGCAGCAGGTTCTCCAGCAGTACCTTCATCGACATGGGCAGTTTGTCGATAGCCCCCAGGCGTTTGGCGGCTTCGGGCAGGCTGAAGTAGTGGTAGGTCTTGCCGGCGATTTCCAGGCTGCGGCGGCAGTTCAGGCTATCCAGGGAAGGCATCGGGCGTTCTCCATGAGGCCCACACGGCATGGGCCGGCTGCTCGTACGGAAGCTAAGAAGCTAGCTCTGCTTGGCAGTTCTTGCCATTTCAGCCGACCGGCAGGGCGGGGCAGGAGTTCCCTGGGGCTGGGTAGTCGACTGTAGGAATTTACCTCCTGGCCTGTGTGAAAACGGGCGCGGCGCAACTATAGTGCGCGCCCAGGAGGAGCCCCCGATGAACACCTTGCTGTTGCACTGCCGCCCCGGCTTCGAGGGTGAAGTCTGTGCCGAGATTTCCGAGCTTGCCGCCCGCCTCGACGTGGCCGGTTACGCTAAGGCCAAGCCGAATAGTGCCTGTGCCGAGTTCATTTGCAGTGAACCCGGCGGCACGGAGCGACTGATGCGCAAACAGCGCTTCGGCCAACTGATTTTCCCCCGTCAGTGGGCCCGTGGCGATTACGTCGAACTGCCGGAAACCGACCGCATCGGCGTACTGCTGGACACGCTGGCCGGTTACCCGGTGTGCGGCAGTCTCTGGCTGGAGGTGCTGGATACCAACGACGGCAAGGAACTGTCGAACTTCTGCCGCAAGTTCGAGAAGCCCCTGCGCGCTGCGCTGACCAAGGCCGGAAAGCTCAAGGACGATGCGCAACTGCCGCGCCTGTTGCTGACCTTCCGCAGTGGCCGCGAGGCGTTCGTTGGCCTGGCCGAATCGAACAACTCGGCTCTCTGGCCGATGGGCATTCCGCGTCTGAAGTTCCCCCGCGAGGCGCCCAGTCGCTCCACCCTCAAGCTGGAGGAGGCCTGGCACCACTTCATTCCCCGAGCTGACTGGGACAAGCGCCTGGCGCCGGGCATGACAGCTGTGGACCTGGGCGCCGCCCCGGGCGGCTGGACCTGGCAACTGGTGCAGCGGGAGATCAAGGTCACCGCCGTCGATAACGGCCCCATGGCGGAGAGCCTGATGTATTCCGGCTTCGTCGAACACCAGCGCGCCGACGGCTTTACGTTCAAGCCACGGCGTCCGGTGAACTGGATGGTCTGCGATATCGTCGAGAAGCCCGCGCGCACTGCGGCGATGATCGAGACCTGGCTGGGCGAGGGCTGGTGCCAGGAAGCTGTGGTCAACCTCAAACTGCCGATGAAACAGCGCTATGCCGAGGTGCAGAAGCTGCTGGCGCGCATCGACGCCGGACTGAAGGGCAGGGGGCTGAAGGTGTCCATTGCCTGCAAGCAGCTCTATCACGACCGTGAGGAAGTGACCTGTCATCTGCGCAGGTTGTGATCACGGGGGCTGTAGGGCACCGATCTGTGGGAGCGAATTCATTCGCGAAACAGGGGTGACCGCAGGGGCCGCGTTGCGGCCCTTGGCGAATGAATTGGCTCTGTCTGCGTTAGCTGTTGCAGCGTTGAAGCGATCTCTCTAGCTCGGGATATCCAAGCCTCCGTGCCTGCTGACACAGCCCTCACCCCCGGCCCCTCTCCCTGAAGAGGAAAGGGGGGACTCGCGCTGGCGAGGCACAAGCCATCCTGAAGCCCACACGGGCCTGTAACCGGGCAGAAACGGTGGGGCAGCGACTCCGCCCCTTCAGGAGGCCGTGCCCCGGAGCAACGATGGAGGCAGGGAACCCGGCGAAGCCGGGCCGAATGCAAGGGCAAGCGTTTTTGGTTTCTTTTTTGTGGGCGGCATTCCGACGATTGAAAAAAGAGACTCGCCGGGAGGCGAAACCAGAAACATCCACAGAACGCGGCAATCAGCTGGGTTCAGGACGTTCTAGCAGCACTTAACGCAGACAGAACCAATGAATTCGCCCCTTCTACAGGTTCTGTTTGTGCGTCAGAGCGCCATCCGCTCCACCCAGTAACTCTGCTTGTGCCCCCGCGCCTGGTATTCCGCTACCAGGCGCTCGGCTTCGTCGCGGCTAAGCCTAGCGCGCAGGACGAAAACGTTGCCGTTGTCGTCCAGCCGCTTGACGCACCAGCTGCGCACAGGGGATTCAGGCATGGCGAGCTCCCGGAAAGCTCCATGTTGCGCCGCCTTTCATTGGCTGGCGAGTGGTGCTTCCAGGGGCAAGAGCGGCGGCAGGCTGACGAGGCCCTTCAGCGTCGTCACGCGGGGACTCCAGGAACTATTGAACAGGTACTGGCCGCTGAAACCACTGACCTGCAGACCCAGTTCATCGCCGGGTTGGAGCAGGGCGCTGGAGGTGGCGAGGTCCACCCGGCGAGCGTTGAGCGGAGTGCTCTGCTCGCTCAGCACTTCTACCCTTCCGCTGCCGCGTCGCACCGCCAACGAGGCGAACAGCTGCGGCGCATCGGCGTCGCGATCCAGTTCCAGATGTGCGCTACCCACCAGTCCGCTGGCAGTATCGACCTTGCGCAGGGGAATGAAGCTCGATGGACTGAGCCAGCCGCTGGTCAGCGGGCGGATGCGGGTTTCGGGCACGGGCTGCGCCGTATCCACCCGGGGAAGTTGCTGCAGCGCCAGGCCGTGGTCCAGATCGAGGCTGAGGCAGAGGTTCGGCACACTGTCGGCAACCCCCTGTCGCCCACGCAGTTTGTCCTCGTACCAAGCCACCACCGCCTGATAGAGGTTGATGGCGCGCTCGCCGCAATGCAGCACGGGCTCGTTGTTGAAGGGCGGCAAGCCGCTCCAGTGCTGCAGAGGCGGCGGCAGGATGTGCCCGCCCTGCATGCCCAGCAGGCGCACGTCGGTGTCGCCCTGGCTCAGGCAGTCGCGGATGGCCAGGCCCTGGTCGAGGGGGAACAGGGTATCGCGCAGGCCCTGGATCAGCAGCGCGTCCGCATGGGGGCGCTGGCCGCGCTGGCAGTAACTGACGAGGCTGTGGGCCCTGAGTTCGGCCTTCACTTCGGGCGTCATCGTGCCGCCGGCGCTTTTCAGGTAGGGAGCCTGGGCGAACTTGCCCAGGTCATAGCCGGTGGCGACGCCCAGGCCCAGTAGCACGCCGGTCCAGCCCACCTTCATGTGCCCGCCCGGCGCCAGGGCTTCGGACAGATCGTACCAGGTGGCGATGGGCACGATGGCGTCGATGCGCGGGTCTTCGGCCGAGGCGAGCAACTGCACGGCACCTCCGTAGCTCTCGCCGAGCATGCCGACGCGCGGATCGCCTGGGCCATCCATGGTCAGGCGCGGCAGATGGGCGCCAGCCCAGTCGATGACGGCAAGTGCGTCCTGCACCTCGTAGCGTGGGTCCATCATCTCGATGTTCCCGTCACTGCCGCCCCAACCGCGCTGGTCGTAGCTGATCACCCAGAAGCCCGCGCGCCACGCCTTGAGCGCGGCGCGGCCGGACATCATCTGTTGGCCGTAGAATCCGTCCGGCCCGGTCACCCGCCATCCGCCCCAGCCGTGGGTGTGCACCACCAGCGGCGCGTGTTCGCCGCGCTTGAGGGCGGGTTGGAACACGGTGGCGGAAAGCCGGGTGCCGTCGCGCGCGGTGATCACCGTCTCGAAGTGGGTGGCGGGCCACTCGTGGTCGGCTAGGGCGCTGTAGTCGGGAAGCTGCTCACGGGCGGCGCAGCCACCGAGCAGGAGGAGGGCGAGGAACAGGCTGGCGAGGCGCATCGGGGTTCCGCAGGCGAGGGTGATCCGTTCAGCTTGCCCGAGCGCGGTGGCGCAATGTGCCCATCGAAGGTTGTGCGCTGCTGTGGCCGGACGTCGCAGCGGAGGCCGCAAGGCTGTGCGGATACCCGGCTTTGCGCCACAATAGCCGCCAGTTTTTGGAGTGCCCCATGTCCCAACAGCCTGATGCCATCCTCGACGCCACCGGCCTGAACTGCCCCGAACCGGTGATGATGCTGCATAACAAGGTCCGCGACCTGCCGGCCGGCGGCCTGCTCAAGGTGATTGCCACCGACCCTTCCACGCGCCGCGACATCCCCAAGTTCTGCGTCTTCCTCGGCCATGAGCTGCTGGACCAGTCGGAAGAGGCGGGTACCTACCTCTACTGGATTCGCAAGAAGACCGACTGATGCCCTTCTACTTCGCCTATGGCTCGAACATGAACCCGGCGCGCATGCGCAGCCGTGGACTGGCGTTCAGTGAAGCCCTGGCGGGGCGCCTGGACGGCTACGACTTGTGCTTCGACAAGCGAGCCCATGATCGACCTGGCCGCTCCTACGCCAACATTCGTCACCAGCAGGGCGGTGTGGTGGAGGGCGTGCTCTATCGCCTGGACCATGCAGACGAAATCTGGAAGATGGACCCCTTCGAGGGCACGCCCATCTTCTACAGCCGCGAACGCATGCCGGTGATCACTGCGCAAGGCATGCAGCCGGCGTGGGTCTATATCGCCAACCCGGCAATGCGTGAGAACGGCCTGTGGCCGACCCGGAGTTACCTGGAACACCTGCTCGCAGGCCGCGAGTTCCTCACCCCTGCCTACTGGGATGCCCTGGCCGCAGTGCCGGCCCATGCGGGCGAGTGATACGTCACTTTTTCATTTGAACTTGGGAAACCACGTTCTTGGAACGTGGTCATGAGTCATCGGCTCTGCCTGTGACGATTCGAGTCAGCGAACCAGCAGGATGCTGCTGATCCCGTAGGGGGCGCCGCGCGCACCGTGAGACGGACGCGGAGTCGCCACCATCGTCTCGGTGCGCATGGTGTTCAGCCGGGATAGATGGGTAACGCTTGTCGGGAGACATGGGTAACGGGTTGATGATCATGTTTTGCCCGGTCTCAAGTCGACTTGGCGCAGGGTCTTGTGGATGAACACCACATCGTAGACGCCATCGACGGCGGTGGGGCGGAGAGCGACGCGTTCCCCGTACAGCCCCCCGCCGACGAACAGGCTGCGTCCCTGGAAACTGACCTGGCCGACGCGGCCGACCTTGAGCACCCGGTCGCCCGGTTCGTAGTCCAGTTCAGGCAATTGCTCCGGGTAGCTGCGCCGGCTTGGCTGGTAGCGCGTGATCGGTGGCAGTTGGCCCAGCGCCTCATGCGGGCGGTCGTGGTTGTACTGCTCCCGCCAGTGCGCCATCGCCTGCTGGCAGTGCGCCAAGTCGCGAAACGAGCGCTGCAGTAACTCGCGCTTGAGTGTCTGGTGGAAGCGTTCCAGCTTGCCCTGGGTCTGCGGATGATGAGGGCGGCTGTGGCTGACCTCGATGCCGAGCCGCATCAGCCAGACCTCCAGGGCGGACAGGCCGCCCGCGATGTTCGAGCCCCAGGGCGGACCGTTGTCGGCGGTGATCCGGCGCGGTAGGCCATAGCGGCGAAAGACCTGGATCAGGTGCGGTCGAACCAGTTCGAGGCGCTCGCCCTCGCAGGCCTCCAGGCAGAGGGCAAAGCGTGAGTGATCATCCAACAGCGTCAACGGGTGGCAGCGCGACGAGCGGCCGTCGGCGAGCGGGAAGTGGCCCTTGAAGTCCATCTGCCAGAGCTCGTTCGGCTGGCAGTGCTCGAAGCGCTGCGTGGCCGGAGCTTCGGCCTCCTCGGCGTGGTAGCGCACCCGGCAACCATGGCGGCGGAGGATGGCGTCGAGGGTGCTGTGGTGGGGACGCTCGAACGCGGCCGGCAGCAGGCCGCGCAGCTTGCGGGCGCCCCAATACGGGAAACGGTGGTGCAACTGCACCACCGCCTGTTCCAAGTCCGGGTCGCTGCGCCCAGGGCTGTGCAACGGCCGGCGTGAGCGCTCCTGCAACCCCGCATCGCCGTGCTCGCGGTGGCGCTGTAACCATTTGTAGGCGGTTTTCGGGCTGATGCCGTAGCGCCGACACAGCTCCCGCACGTTGCTCTGCGGTTGTTCGGCCAACCGCACAAACTCGCGTCGAATCGACATGGTGGTGCACTCCTGCCACGGCATCGCTCGAACTCCAGAGTCGAAGGATTCCGTAAGCCTAAATGCGTTACCCATGTCTCCCGACACCCGTTACCTATGTCCCCCGGCTGAACACATGGCGCACCCTACTGCTGGGCACGGTGGCGGAGATCAGCTGGGTGCTGCGTGTGAGGATGGCCCCCTTATAGGGGGCAAATACAAGTCCACGTTCTACGAACGTGGATCTTTACTACCTGCCAATCCTCGCGCGTGAACTGCGCGCCAGCCGCAGGCTGAGCAGTACGGCGGCACAGGTCAGGCCTACCACCAGCCCCTGCCAGAGGCCCTTGGGTCCGCTGGGTTCACCCAGCCAGTCGGACAGCCCCAGCGCGTAGCCCACCGGCAGGCCGATACCCCAGTACGCGAACAGCGTGATGATCATGGTCGCGCGGGTGTCCTGGTAGCCACGCAGGGCACCGGCAGCGGCGACCTGGATGGCGTCGGAGAACTGGAACAGCGCCGAATAGACAATCAGCATGGCCGCCACGGCGATTACCGCCGGATCGGGCGAGTACATCTTTGCGATCAGTTCACGGCACAGCAGCATCAGGCTGGCGGACAGGCAGGCATAGGCCAGCGCCGCACCGATGCCGATCCCAGCTGCAAAGCGTGCCGCCCGTGGTTCGCCACGGCCCAGCGCTTGGCCGACGCGAACGGTGACGGCCATCGCCAGGGCGTAAGGGATCATGAAGATCAATGCGCTGAAGTTCAGGGCGATCTGGTGGCCGGCGACCACGGTGGCGCCCAGGCCGCCGATCAGCAGGGCGATCACGGCAAAGATGCTCGACTCGGCGAAGACCGCGATGCCGATGGGGCCGCCGATTGACAGCAGGCGCTTGATCACCGGCAGTTGCGGCGTGTCGAAGCGCTCGAACAGCTGGCTAGGCTGGTACACCGGGGCGCGGGTCACCCAGCCCAGCATGCCCAGCAGCATGAACCACATCACTGTGCCGCTGGCCCAGCCACAGCCCACGCCGCCCAGTGCGGGCATGCCCAGGTGGCCGTAGATCAGGATGTAGTTCAGCGGAATGTTCAGCAGCAGGCCGCAGATGCCCAGCACCATGCTCGGACGGGTACGGCCCATGCCGTCGCTGAAGCAGCGCAGCACGTAGTAGAGGGCCACCGCCGGGAAGCCGAAGGCGATGCCGTGCAAATAGCCCATGGCCGGGTCGATCAACTCGGGGTCCACGCCCATCAGTTGCAGTACCGGCCGCGCATTGATGAGCAGCAGCGCGCCGCTGAGGCCCACCACCAGAGCCAGCCAGAGGGCCTGGCGCACCAGCGGACCGATCTCTTCCTGCTTGCCTGAGCCGAAGCGCTCGGCGACCTTCGCGGTCGTGGCCAGCAGGATGCCGGTCATCAGCAGGAATACCGGAATCCAGATGGAGTTGCCGAGCGCCACGGCGGCAAGGTCACGAGGGCTGACGCGACCGGCCATTACCGCGTCGACGAAGCCCATCGCGGTGTTGGACAGCTGGGCGATCATGATCGGCGCTGCCAGCTTGAGCAGCGCGCGCAGTTCCGTGCTGGCGCGGCTGAAACGGGTTTGGGATTGAGTCACTGAGAGTTCCATATCGAAAAGGCATCCTCCAGACGTACCGGTGGTGTCCAGGCAAAAGGTGGCTGATTGGGAATTGAGGCTGCCTGGTTGCGACGGGCTCGCAACGGTGCACTGTCCCAGCCTTTGCAGGAGAGGCTGCCGGCGGAACGGGACGTGGAGGCTGAAGGAGCGCTAGTTTACGCCCTGACGCATTGGTCAGAAAAGAGGGGCGTCAGGCTGCCGGACAGGCGCTGTCCGGGTCTATTGCGTAGAATGGCGGTCTCTCTGCTGGAGCCTGCCATGCGAATAGTCGCCGACGAAAACATACCTCTGGTCGATGCCTTCTTTGGTGACCTTGGGGAAATCCGACGCCTGCCCGGGCGTGCCATCGATGCGGCAGCCCTGGCCGACGCCGACCTGCTCCTCGTGCGCTCGGTCACCCGTGTCGATCGCGCCCTTCTGGCCGGCAGCCCGGTGCGCTTCGTCGGCACCTGCACCATTGGTACCGACCATCTCGATCTCGACTACTTCAGCGAGGCCGGTATCGCCTGGTCCAGCGCGCCCGGCTGCAATGCCCGCGGCGTCGTGGACTATGTACTGGGTAGCCTGCTGGTGCTGGCCGAGGATGAAGGTGTTGACCCCGCCTCGCGTACCTACGGTGTCGTGGGGGCCGGCCAGGTGGGCGGGCGCCTGGTGGAGGTGCTCCGTGGCCTTGGCTGGCGTGTGCGGGTGTGCGATCCACCGCGCCAGGCCGTTGAAGGAGGCGACTACGTCGACCTGCGAACCATTCTCCGCGAGTGCGACGCTATCAGCCTGCATACCCCGCTGAACGCCGGTGGGGATCACCCGACTCGCCACCTGCTGGACGCCGAGCGCCTCGGGCAACTACGACGGGGTGCCTGGCTGGTGAACGCCAGTCGTGGGGCCGTCGTGGACAACCGGGCCCTGCGCGAACTGCTGGGCCAGCGCACGGACTTGCGCGTGGTGCTGGACGTATGGGAGGGCGAGCCCCTGGCAAGCGTGGAGCTGGCGCGCCTGTGCCGCATCGCCACGCCGCACATCGCGGGTTACAGCCTCGACGGCAAGCTGCGTGGCACGGCACAGATCTATCAGGCCTGGTGCCGGTTCAGCGGACAGGCGGAAAGCATCCAGCTCGATGAGTTGTTGCCTGCGGCCTGGTTGAGTGAGCTCTCGCTGGATGGCAGCTGCGACCCGGGCTGGGCGTTGGCCACGCTTTGCCGGGCGGTGTACGACCCGCGCCGCGACGATGCGGATTTCCGCCGTAGCCTGGTGGGCGACGATGCCCAGCGTCGCGCGGCCTTCGATGCATTGCGCAAGCACTATCCGGTGCGACGGGAGATTGATGGATTGCGGGTGCGCCTGGCGGGTGAGGCACCCAGACTGGTGGACATCGTGCGGGCACTGGGCGCCCAACTGATTTAGGAGCGTGGCCCGGAATTGCTCCGGGCCAGCTGCTTCATGCCTGCCGCAACTCGGCTGCCAATTGCTTGTGGAGCTCCTGGCAGGCGCGCTGGATCATGGTTTCGGTAATCGGAATCTCACGGCCCTGGGCGTCGATGATGGCGCCGCCTACGGGGCGACGCTGCTGCAGCGGGATCACGCGGCGATCAGAAGTGCTGTCGTGCAAGCTCATGGGCTGTCTCCTCTTCAGGTAGTGCGCGCAGTCTAGGTAGGGTAGATGAACACGCAGTGACAGTGGGCGCTCACGTGGCGCCGGAAAAACGAAAGACCAGGAAACACTAGCAGCGAGTATGCCAACTGCGAGTGTCCTGGTCGTGGTGGATGGACCCCCTGCGCGGGGCGAGAGTTCAGTTCGAGGTAAGCATGTCCACGTTCCATATGGGGCTGATCATCAATCCCCTGGCCGGCCTGGGTGGCCCGGCTGCGCTCAAGGGAAGCGACGGGGTCGCAGACGAGGCCCTTGCCAGAGGGGCCGAGCCGCGCGCAGCAGCACGCACCCGCTTGGCGCTGGAGCGTTTGTTGCCGCTTGTCGGCCGCCTCCAGTTCCTGACTTTTCCTGGCCCGATGGGGGCGGACCTGTTGGCGGAGATGGGATTCGCTCACCGCGTGCTGGGGCACCTCGACGGGGAGTCGACCCGCGCCGAAGACACCCAGCATGCAGTCGAAGCGCTGCAAGACGCCGGCGTGGCGTTGATCCTGTTCGCTGGTGGTGATGGCACGGCGCGGGATGTCAGCGCAGCAGTGCGCGAGGGGCAGCCGGTGCTGGGCATCCCCGCGGGAGTGAAAATCCACTCCGGGGTCTATGCCATCAGCCCGCGCGCCGCCGGCGAACTGGCGCGGCGTCTGGTGGAAGGTGGACTGGTGCGCCTGGCCAGTGGCGAAGTGCGTGACCTGGATGAGTCCGCGCTGCGTGACGGCAAAGTTGCCGCGCGCTGGTATGGCGAGCTGACGGTGCCTGAGGAAGGCCACTTCATGCAGCACGTCAAGCAAGGTGGCATGGAGTCGGAAGAGCTGGTGCTGGTGGATCTTGCCGATTGGCTTAGCGACACCTGGGAAGCAGACGTGCGCTACGTCTTCGGTCCGGGTTCCACCCTGCACGGGCTGGCGGGCAACCTGGGGCTGGAAACCACGCTCCTGGGCGTGGACGTGATCGAGAACGGTCGCGTGATTGCACGGGACGTGACCGAGGCGGAGCTGTTCGAACTCGTCGCCGGTCACCCGTCGCGGCTGCTGGTCACGGCGATCGGGGGCCAGGGCCACATCATTGGCCGCGGCAACCAGCAGATCAGCCCGCGAGTGCTGCGGGCCATTGGCCTGGATCATCTGCGGGTGGTGGCGACCAAGCGCAAGCTTGGCACCCTGGAAGGGCGGCCCCTGTTGGTAGACAGCGGAGATCCGGCCCTGGATGAGGCATTTCCCGATGCTGTAAGGGTCTGGGCGGGCTACAAGGAAGAGCTGCTCTATCCCCTCGGCTGGGGCGATCCAGCCTGAGGCGTATCACCGATTTTTGGGGATATCGGCTAAGATCGACAGCACTTTCCCGTGGATGCAGGAGCGTCACGATGGATGTCGAGCCGTACCCGCCCCATGTTCGTCCCGGCGAGCGAATCGTGCTCTTCGATGGCGTGTGCAAGCTCTGCAATGGCTGGGCGCGGTTCCTGATCCGCCATGACCGGGCACGGGTGTTCAAACTTGCCTCGGTGCAATCGCCGGAAGGGCAGGCGATCCTGCGCTGGTTCGGCCAGCCCGCCGACAGCTTTGCAACCCTGCTCTATGTCGAAGGCCGTGAGCTGTTCGTCCGCTCCGAGGCCATTGCGCGCATTCTGCACCAGCTGCCCGCGCCCTGGCCGCTGTTGTCGATCTTCCGTTTCCTGCCGCTGGCGTTGCGCGACTGGTGCTATGACCGCATTGCGTTGAACCGCTACCGCCTGTTTGGCCGACACGACGTCTGCCTGTTGCCGTCGCCCGACCATGCAGGGCGCTTCCTGCAGGGTGGGCAATGAGCACGCCGGGCTTGTTGAGCCTCCGTTGTCGACGCAACCTGGTTGCGCTTTGCCTCTGCCTCGTGGGGTGGTGGGCGGAGACTCCAGTACGCATCCCGGAACCCTTTGGACAAACCGACTGAGCCCCTCGATGGCATCGTTCCTCTCCCCTCGGCAGCGTAATGCGCTGCGCATGGCTGTGCGTTTCGTTGCCCCCTATCGTTGGCGAGTGATAGGCGCCTTGCTGGCGCTGCTGTTCACGGCCGGCATCACATTGTCCATGGGCCAGGGGATACGCCTGCTGGTGGATCAGGGGCTGGCGACTCAGTCGGCGGAAGCGCTACAGCATTCGATCATGCTGTTCTTCGGCCTGGTGCTGGCCCTGGCATTGGGCACCTTCACGCGTTTCTACCTGGTGTCCTGGATTGGTGAGCGCTTCGTTGCCGACATCCGCAAGCGCGTGTTCGATCACCTGATCCAATTGCATCCAGGCTTCTATGAGAGCAATCGCGCCTCGGAAATCCAGTCCCGATTGACAGCCGATACCACACTGTTGCAGTCGGTGATCGGCTCGTCGCTCTCCATGGCGCTGCGTAACGGCATCATGCTGGTGGGCGGAATCGGCCTGCTGTTCGTCACCAACCCCAAGCTCACCGGTATCGTGCTGCTGGCCCTGCCGCTGGTGCTGGCGCCGATACTCATCTTCGGTCGGCGGGTACGGCGCCTGTCACGGCAGAGCCAGGACCGCATTGCTGACGTTGGCAGCTACGTCGGCGAGACGCTTGGGCAGATAAAGACGGTGCAGGCCTATAACCACCAGGCGCAGGATCGCCAGCATTTCGCCCGCACGGTGGAGGGTGCCTTCGACGCGGCGCGACGACGCATCGCCCAGCGTGCCTGGCTGATTACCCTGGTGATCCTGCTGGTGCTGGGGGCGGTCGGCGTGATGCTCTGGGTGGGTGGCACGGATGTTATTGCCGGACGTATCTCGCCGGGAGACTTGGCGGCCTTCGTTTTCTACAGCCTGATCGTGGGCGCGGCGTTCGGCGCCATCAGTGAAGTGATCGGGGAGTTGCAAAGCGCCGCCGGTGCAGCGGAGCGCATCGCCGAGCTGTTGCAGGCACACAACGACATTCAGGCGCCGACTGAAGGGCGGGTGGCATTGCCTGCACGAGCCAGTGGGCGCATAGCGCTTTCAGCGGTGCACTTCGCCTATCCTGGTCGGCTTGAAGTGAACGCCCTGGACGGCGTGAGCCTGGAGGTCAGGCCTGGTGAGACCCTGGCTCTGGTGGGCCCTTCCGGAGCGGGCAAGTCCACAGTCTTCGAATTGCTGCTGCGTTTCTTCGACCCTCAGACGGGCAGTATCCGGGTCGAGGGCATGGAGTTGAGACAGCTCGATCCCGCTGACCTGCGCCGTTGTTTCGCCCTGGTGTCACAGAATCCCGCGTTGTTCTACGGCAGCGTCGAAGACAACATCCGCTATGGTCGGCCCGAGGCCAGTGACTCCGAAGTGGAGGCTGCAGCCCGAGCGGCCCATGCCCACGAATTCATTACCCGTCTGCCCCAGGGTTACCAGACGCATCTGGGGGAGGGTGGCATCGGGCTTTCAGGTGGACAGCGTCAGCGCCTGGCCATCGCCCGTGCCCTGCTGGTGGATGCGCCCATCCTGCTGCTGGACGAGGCCACCAGCGCCCTGGACGCGGAGAGTGAGTACCTGATCCAGCAGGCCTTGCCGGCCCTGATGAGTGGCCGCACCACGCTGGTGATCGCGCACCGTCTGGCTACCGTGCAGACCGCCGACCGCATCGCGGTGATGGAGCGAGGTAAGGTAGTGGCCGTGGGGCGGCATTCACAGCTGGTAGCCAGTAGTCCGCTCTATGCGCGATTGGCGGAGCTGCAGTTCAGGACGCAGGTAGAGGACGAAGTGGAGTAGGGCGAATAGATCGCGCAATAAAAAAGGGGATGCCAATGGCATCCCCTTTTTTGTTCAGGACAGGCTTCAGACGACCGGTTTGGTCTCGTCCTTGGCTTCATCCTTCTCTTCTTCCTGGGGCTCGGTTTCGGTTGTTACAGCCACCTGCTCGGACTGCTCGGCCGGGGCATCTACAGCCGGTTCGACGGCTTCTTCGACCTTCTGCTCCGCTGCTACCACTTGCTCTTCCACGCCGGCAATGGCGTGTACGGCGGCGGACACGGGTTCGGCAGCGGCTACGGCCGCAACGGCTTTGGCGGCAGCCTCGTCGGCTTCCTTGGCCAGGCGTTCGGCTTCGCGCTGACGACGACGCACTTCACGCGGGTCGTTGGCGGCACGGCCGGTGCTGGCGGCTGCGCGGGCGGGCTCTTCAGCTTGCGGCGCGACTGGCGCTACCTCTTCGGGAGCTGCAACCGGCACTTCTGCCACTGCTATTACCGGAGCGACTTCAGCGACCTGAGGCTCTTCGACTGCGGCCGGGGTTTCGAAAGCCGGGGCTTCCTTGACTTCGGCGGCCTTCTCGGCAACCGGTGCGGTTTCTTCGACCTGAGCCACTTCGGCAACAGCTGCTTCAACCACCGGGGCTTCGACCTGTGCCGGAGCTTCGCTGACGACTTCGGTGACGACCTCGCTGGCCACGACAGCAGTGACGGCTACTGCAGCGATCTCAGCAGCCTCGGCAGGAGTAGCCTGTTCGGCGCCTTCCTGACCTTCCACCACTTCCTCGCCATTGGCCTCGCGTTGACGCTCGCGGCGGTTGCTGCGGCGGCGCTGGCCACGGGAACGGCGGCGGGGACGCTCACCGTCGGCACCTTCATCGTCGTCCTGCAGCAGTTCTTCGTTGTTCAGCAGTTCTTCGTCGACGACCTCAGCCTGAGCCAGTTCAGCGCTCGGCTGACGCTCCTCGCGGGGTTGACGCTCTTCACGCGGCTGACGCTCTTCGCGGGCCGGGCGCTCGGCGCGTTCACCGCGCTCGCGACGACCTTCCTGGCCTTCGCGGGCTTCGCGCGGTTGACGCTCTTCGCGCGGCTGGCGCTCCTCACGTGGCTGGCGTTCTTCACGAGGCTGACGCTCTTCACGCGGCTCGCGGGCTTGACGCTCTTCGCGGGGCTGACGCTCTTCGCGCGGCTGGCGTTCTTCACGGGCCGGACGCTCGCGGCGGCTCTCCTGGCCTTCACGGGCTTCGCGAGGCTGGCGCTCTTCACGCGGTTTGCGTTCATCTTCGCGGCGCGCTTCACGGCCCTCACGACCTTCGCGGCCGTCGCGACGACGATTCTGCTGGCGACCATTACGGCGCTCTTCGCTGCGGGCCTGGCGGTCGGCAGCCGGCTTCTCGGCCTCGACTTTCGGCTCTTCCTTGCCAGCGAACAAACCCACCAGGGACTTCACCAGGCCCTTGAACAGGCTGGGTTCCGGCGTCGGCGCAGGCGGGGCCAGGGGGGCAACCGGGGCCGGAGCGGGGCGCTCAGGGGAAACAGTCTTCACCGCAGCTTCCTGGCGAACCAGGGTGCGGGTGGAACTGACCGGCTGAATTTCTTCCGCTTCGGCAGGGGTCATTTCGTAGCTGGACTGGCTGCTCTGCACTTCCGGGCTGTCGTCGCGCAGGCGCTGGACTTCGAAGTGCGGGGTTTCCAGATGGTCGTTCGGCAGGATGACGATGCGCGAACGGCTACGCAGTTCGATCTTGGTGATGCTGTTGCGCTTCTCGTTGAGCAGGAACGCTGCAACCGGGATCGGCACCTGGGCACGAACTTCGGCAGTGCGGTCCTTGAGGGCCTCCTCCTCGATCAGGCGCAGGATGGCCAGCGACAGGGACTCGACGTCGCGGATGATGCCCTGGCCATCGCAGCGCGGGCAGACAATGCCGCTGGTCTCGCCCAGCGAAGGACGCAGGCGCTGACGGGACATTTCCAGCAGGCCGAAGCGGGAGATGCGACCGATCTGCACGCGGGCACGGTCGGCCTCCAGTGCTTCACGGACTTTCTCTTCCACGGCGCGCTGGTTCTTGGCCGGTGTCATGTCGATGAAGTCGATGACGATCAGGCCGCCGATGTCACGCAGGCGCAGCTGGCGGGCGATTTCCTCAGCCGCTTCCAGGTTGGTCTGCAGGGCGGTTTCTTCGATGTCGCCGCCCTTGGTCGCACGAGCCGAGTTGATGTCGATGGACACCAGGGCTTCGGTCGGGTCGATGACGATGGAGCCGCCTGACGGCAGCTTCACTTCGCGCTGGAAGGCGGTTTCGATCTGGCTCTCGATCTGGAAGCGGTTGAACAGCGGAACGCTGTCCTGATACAGCTTGATCTTGCTCTGGTACTGCGGCATCACCTGGCGAATGAAGCTCAGGGCTTCTTCGTGGGCCTCGACGCTGTCGACCAGTACTTCGCCAATGTCCTGGCGCAGGTAGTCGCGGATGGCGCGGATGATGACGTTGCTTTCCTGATAGATCAGGAAGGGGGCGCCGCGCTCACCGGAAGCTTCCTTGATGGCGCTCCAGAGTTGCAGCAGGTAATCCAGGTCCCATTGCAACTCTTCGCTGGAGCGACCCAGGCCAGCGGTACGGACGATCAGACCCATGTCCCCCGGGGCGTTGAGGCCGTTCAGCGCTTCACGCAGTTCGTTGCGCTCTTCGCCTTCGATGCGGCGGGAAATGCCACCGGCGCGGGGGTTGTTCGGCATCAGCACCAGGTAACGACCGGCAAGGCTGATGAAGGTGGTCAGGGCTGCGCCCTTGTTGCCGCGCTCTTCTTTCTCGACCTGGACGATGACTTCCTGGCCTTCGCTGAGCACTTCCTTGATGTTGATGCGGCCTTCAGGGGACTTCTTGAAGTACTCGCGGGAGATTTCTTTCAGGGGCAGGAAGCCGTGGCGCTCGGCACCGAAGTCGACGAAGGCGGCTTCGAGGCTGGGCTCGATGCGAGTGATCCGGCCCTTGTAGATGTTGGCTTTCTTCTGCTCGCGTGCACCCGATTCGATGTCCAGGTCGTACAGGCGTTGGCCGTCGACCAGAGCAACACGCAACTCTTCGGGCTGAGTTGCGTTAATCAGCATTCTTTTCATGTGGTACCAATAGGTTCCGGGCTTCCGGAAACGGCGATTGGTGCACACGACTCTCGCGGTCGGTGTCAGGTGCGTGTCAGGGGCGGCGGACCGTCCCAGTGTCCAGCGAACTCCAGCCAAAGGGGCCGGAATCGCGACTACGTCTCCTGCTTGCTGTGTCGTGACAGAAGCACTTGGTCAGGAGGAGGAATCAATGGTCGGTAGCGGACGAAATGAAGCGTCTTGAAACTACGCAGTCCGACGATTGTGCATCTCCACCCTACACTTATCCCTTGAAAATCGGGTGCCGCTCGCTGAATCCGTAGCGGGTTGCATTTACCGCGATCTCCCATTGAAAGGGGTGATCACGCGTCATGGCTCAAGGCTTTGATTTCGGAAAATCCGCGGTCATTGCGGCGAATTTTCTGTCGGACGGCCTTACGTCCTGAGAAGGGTTGCAGCGGTTGGGGTGGCAGTTTTGGCGAACACCCCGAAACCAGGCCGCTTTTGGCGGCGTTCGCGACTATAGCAGTAATCATTAAGTGCTTCAAATCCATAAAAAATTGTTATGATGCCTAGATGACTACTCCCGCCTCTCCAACCTCCGGCGTCCAGCTGCTTGAGGTTCCGCCGGAATATGCCGGCCAACGCATAGATAATTTCCTACGCACTCAGTTGAAAGGTGCGCCCAAGACATTGATTTATCGCATCCTTCGCAAGGGCGAGGTCCGTGTGAACAAGGGGCGCATCAAGCCGGAATACAAGCTCCAGGCGGGTGACATTGTGCGAGTTCCGCCGCTGCGTCTCTCCGAACCGGATGAGCCAGCGCCGGTGGCCCAGGGGCTTCTGGAGCGCCTGGAAGCTGCGATCGTCTATGAGGACAAGGCGCTGATCGTGCTGAATAAGCCGGCTGGCATTGCGGTGCACGGTGGAAGTGGCTTGAGCTTCGGGGTGATCGAAGCTTTTCGTCAGTTGCGCCCGGATGCCAGGGACCTGGAGTTGGTGCATCGCCTGGATCGCGATACCTCCGGCCTGCTGATGATTGCCAAGAAACGCAGCATGCTGCGTCATCTGCATGAGGCGCTGCGTGGCGATGGCGTCGATAAGCGCTACCTGGCGCTCGTGCGTGGCAGTTGGCCTACGTCGAAGAAGCAAGTCAGTGCGCCGTTGTTGAAGAACAACCTGCGCTCTGGCGAGCGCATGGTCGAGGTGAATCCCGAGGGCAAGGAAGCGCTGACCGAGTTCCGCGTCGTACGCCGTTTTGGCGAGTTCGCCACGCTGGTGGAGGCGAGCCCCATTACCGGGCGCACCCATCAGATTCGTGTGCATGCCAAGCATGCCGGGCATTCCATCGCGGGTGACCCCAAGTACGGGGATGAGGACTTCACGCGGGAGATTCGTGACCTGGGCGGCAAGCGCCTGTTCCTACATGCCCATGCCTTGACCATCAGCCTTCCTGATGGCGGTGAATTGAAGCTGGAAGCCCCGGTGGATGATATGTGGCGGAAAACCCTGGAGCGACTCGGTGCCTGATTACCAGTTGCTGATCTTCGATTGGGACGGCACCCTGGTTGATTCCATTGCCCGAATCGTCGAGTCCATGCGCGTGGCTGCCGATGCGAGTGGGCTGCCCTGGCGGGACGATGCCGCTATCAAAGGCATCATCGGTCTCGGCTTGCCCGAGGCGATTGCGACCCTGTATCCGGAAATCGAGGACGCGCAGGGTATCGATATCTTCCGGCGCCGCTATGGTGAGCATTACAACGCCCTGGAGAGCCAGCCTTCGCCCCTGTTCGGCGGGGTGGCTGAAGCGCTCGAGGCGTTTCGCGAGCAGGGTTATCGCCTCGCTGTGGCTACCGGCAAGAGCCGCCGCGGGCTGGATCATGTATTGGCGGGGCGTGGGTGGTTGGATTATTTCGACGTCACGCGTTGTGCTGACGAGACGGCCAGCAAGCCTGATCCTCGCATGCTGCGAGAAATTCTCGCGCATTGCGGTGTGGCAGTTGAGCGCGCGCTGATGGTGGGCGATTCGCCATTCGACCTGCGCATGGCGCATGGGGCCGGAATGGATTCCGTGGCGGTGGGCTATGGTGCCCAATCGCTCGCAGACTTGCTCAAAGAGTCGCCGACGCTGGCGATCGAGCGTTTCGAAGAGTTGCGTCACTGGCTGGATGGTGACCTGCGCCCGCAATCCCGAGAGGTGGGGTTCTATGTCTGACGAATGGAAAGAGCCGGCCTCCGACAAGGCTGAAGAGAAGAGCTGGAAGCTCCTGGAGAAGGCGGTTCTAGCTGGAGTTCAGGAGCAGCGCCGGGCCCGGCGCTGGGGTATTTTCTTCAAGTTGCTGACCTTCCTCTATCTGTTCATCGCGCTGGCGCTCTTCTCGCCGGCTTTCGATCTGCAGAAGAGCGCAGCTCGCGGCCAGGAGCACACCGCCCTGGTGGAAGTGCGTGGCATGATCGCCGATGAGGAGGCGGCCAGCGCGGACAATATCGTCACCGGCCTGCGTGCTGCCTTCGAGGATCCGAAGACCAAGGGTGTGGTGCTGCGTATCAATAGTCCGGGCGGCAGCCCCGTGCAGTCTGGCTACATCTATGACGAGATTCGTCGGCTGCGCGAAGAGCACAAGGACATCAAGGTTTACGCCGTGATCGCCGATCTGGGGGCCTCTGGCGCCTACTACATCGCCAGTGCCGCAGACGAGATCTATGCCGACAAGGCCAGTCTGGTGGGCTCCATTGGTGTCACCGCGGCCAGCTTCGGCTTCGTCGATGCCATGGGTAAGCTGGGGGTGGAGCGTCGCGTGTATACCTCTGGCGAGCACAAGGCTTTCCTTGATCCCTTCCAGCCACAAAAGGCGGAAGAAACCGAGTTCTGGCAGGGTGTGCTGAATACCACTCACCAGCAGTTCATTGAAAGCGTGAAGAAGGGTCGAGGTGACCGGCTCAAGGTCGATGGTCATCCGGAGCTCTTCAGTGGGCTGGTGTGGTCCGGCGAACAGGCGCTGGCCCTGGGTCTGGTGGATAAGCTTGGCAATACCAGCTTCGTGGCGCGTGAAGTCATCGGCGCCAAGGAGATTGTCGACTACACCGTTCAGGAGTCGCCTTTCGATCGTTTCTCGAAGAAATTCGGGGCCAGTGTTGCTGAGCGCCTGGCGCTGTGGATGGGCTTCCAGGGGCCATCCCTGCGCTAGGGGGGTGCAGTGCACAGAAAAAAGAGAGCCCGGCATTGCCGGGCTTTCTTCCTTCTATATGTGCGCTCAGGGGATTTGCATGCCTTCGGCGAGTAGCATGTCCACCAGGCGGATCAGTGGCAGGCCGACAAGGCTGGTAGCGTCGCTGCCTTCGGTGGCGCGGAACAGGCTGACCCCCAGTCCTTCAGCCTTGAAGCTGCCTGCGCAGTCGTAGGGTTGCTCGGCTTCCAGGTAGCGCGTGACGCGAGCTTCATCGAGGTCGCGGAAGTGCACGGTGAATGGCACGCAATCGACCTGGAATTGGCCGGTGGCGCTATTCAATACGGCCAGCCCGGTGAGGAAACTGACACTGGCGCCGCTGGCCGCAAGAAGTTGGCTGCGTGCGCGCTCGAAGTCGTGCGGCTTGCCAAGGATCTGGTTGCCAAGCACTGCGACCTGGTCGGAGCCGATGATCAAATGATTCCTGTGTTGCGGGGTAAGGGCGCGGGCCTTTTCCAGGGCTAGTCGGCGTACCAGTTGTTCGGCCGGCTCCTGGGGGTGGCGGCTTTCGTCGATGGCGGGCGCGCTCCAGGTGAAGGGTAAGCGCAGCCGCTCGAGCAGTTCTCGGCGGTAGGGGGAGCTGGATGCGAGCACCAGGGGTAGCATGGCGATCTCCGGGGATTGGGCGAAGGATTCTATCGAGCCCCTCAAGCTGCGGACAGCGCGGAATTTCTTTTGACAGGGCAGGGGCTCATCCATAGAATGCTGCGCCTATGTTGAATGGGCCGATTCCACCTCATGTAGATCCGCGCAAGCTGGCGGACCGCGAAGTCACTCTTGAAGGTGACATTGCGCTCGCCAGTCTGGAGCGACTCTGCGAACCCTTAGCGGACAGCGCGGGCAGCATCCATGCAAGCCTGGCGTTTGCTCGTGACGAACGTCGCGCAGTCGTTATCCATAGCCGGATTGACGTCGAGGTCAAGATGGTTTGCCAGCGTTGTCTCGAGCTGGTAGCTCTGAACATCCACAGCGAATGTGATTACGCGGTGGTGAAGGAAGGGGCTGACAGTCAGTCGCTGCCGAAGGGCTATGACGTGCTGGAAGTGGGTGAAGATCCGCTGGATCTGATGACTCTGGTCGAGGACGAGTTGCTGCTCGCCCTGCCCATAGTTCCGGCCCATGACCCTGAAGATTGCCAACAGCCGGTGGGCACCGATGAGCCCGAGCCGAGCAAGGACGAGGTTTCGCGGTCCAACCCGTTCAGTGTATTGGCGCAGTTAAAGCGTGACCCAAACGTTTAGGAGTTAATTGATTATGGCTGTTCAGCAGAACAAAAAATCCCGCTCGGCACGCGACATGCGTCGTTCCCACGACGCCCTCGAGGCCAATGCACTGTCCGTAGAAAAGAGCACTGGTGAAGTTCACCTGCGCCACCACGTTTCCCCGGACGGTTTCTACCGCGGTCGCAAAGTGGTCGACAAGGGCGCTGCCGAGTAATCCTTGGCCGCCTCGATCATCGCGATTGATGCAATGGGCGGGGACTACGGTCCCCGCTGCATTGTTCCAGCCAGCATCGCCTGTCTGGCTGAGTTCCCCTCGCTTCACCTGGTCCTCGTTGGCCAAGCCCCCCTTCTTGAAGATCTCGTCGCCCGTGTTCCAGCGGCCGATCGTCATCGCCTGCAAATCGAACATGCCAGCGAAGTGATCGCCATGGACGAGCGTCCTGCGCAAGCCCTGCGCGGCAAGCCGGATGCCTCGATGCGCGTCGCCCTCGAACTGGTGCGCAATGGCCGTGCCCAGGCCTGTGTCAGTGCCGGTAATACCGGTGCCTTGATGGCGCTCTCCCGCTATGTCCTGAAGACGTTGCCCGGGATCGATCGTCCGGCCATGGTCAGTGCGATTCCCACGGCGCGTGGCCACTGCCATTTGCTGGATCTGGGTGCCAATGTCGATTGCAGTGCCGAGCATCTCTATCAGTTCGCGGTGATGGGGGCGGTTGCTGCCGAGGCCTTGGGTACTGTGCGTCCGCGCATCGCGCTACTGAATGTCGGTACCGAAGACATCAAGGGCAACCAGCAGGTCAAGCTGGCGGCGAATCTGTTGCAGCAGGCCGAGGGCCTCAATTACATCGGCTACATCGAAGGCGATGGCCTGTACCGGGGAGAAGCGGACGTGGTGGTGTGCGACGGTTTCGTCGGCAACATCCTGCTCAAGTCCAGCGAGGGGCTTGCGTCGATGATTTCCTCGCGCATGGAGGCCTTGTTCACCGAGAGTCTCGGGGCTCGAATGGTGGGGGCGCTGGCGTTGCCTTTGTTGCGCCGGCTGCGCACTGACCTGGCACCCGCGCGCCACAATGGGGCGAGTTTCCTGGGGTTGCAGGGCATTGTCATCAAGAGCCACGGCTCGGCTGGTTCAGAGGGCTTTCAGAGCGCCATTCGTCGCGCGATGATCGAGGTTCGAGAGAATCTCCCGCAGCGCCTTCATGGTCGTTTGGAGCATCTGTTGCTGTAGAGCCTATTGGCATTCGCTCGCGGTTCGCGATGAAACGCTAATAGACCCTAGAATGTGACCGCCACCGGCAGCCTGTCATCCAACTGTCAGTTTCGTGCGCTTGGCTATGCCGGGCGTCAATCTCCCTATACCGTCAGATAAGGGACCTCACCCCATGTCCGCATCCCTCGCTTTCGTATTCCCCGGCCAAGGCTCCCAGTCTCTGGGTATGCTGGCCGAGCAGGGGGGCCAGCAGAAGCTGGTCCTGGATACCTTCGCCGAAGCCTCCGAGGCCCTCGGCTATGACCTCTGGGCACTGACCCAGCAAGGTCCGGAAGAACAACTCAATCAGACCGACAAAACCCAGCCGGCCATCCTCGCTGCTTCCATCGCCCTGTGGCGTCTGTGGTTGGCTGAGGGTGGTGCGCGCCCGGCCTATGTGGCTGGTCACAGCCTGGGGGAATACTCCGCTCTGGTGGCTGCCGGTAGCCTGGACTTCACCGATGCGGTGAAGCTGGTGGAGCGTCGTGGCCAACTGATGCAGCAGGCTGTGTCGGCAGGGCAGGGCGGTATGGCTGCCATCCTCGGTCTGGATGATGCCGACGTGCTGGCAGCCTGCGCCGACGCGGCTCAGGGTGAAGTGGTCAGTGCGGTGAACTTCAACGCCCCGGGCCAGGTGGTGATCGCAGGTGCTGCCGCTGCTGTCGAGCGTGCCATCGAGGCGTGCAAGGCTCGTGGCGCCAAGCGCGCCATGGCGTTGCCGGTCAGCGTGCCGTCCCACTGCGCTCTGATGAAGCCAGCTGCCGAGCGTTTCGCCGAGGCCGTCGAAGCGCTCGCCTGGCAAGCACCGCAGATTCCCCTGGTGCAGAACGTGAGCGCCGCTGTTGTGGCTGATCTGTCCCAGCTCAAGCTCGATCTGCTTGCCCAGCTCTACAGCCCGGTGCGTTGGGTTGAGTCGATGGTCAGCCTGTCCGAACGCGGTGTCACCGACCTGGTGGAATGCGGTCCGGGCAAGGTGCTGTCCGGTCTGAACAAGCGCTGTGTGAAGGGTGTCAACACCCACAACCTGGATACCCCTGATGCTTTCGCGGCTGCCCGTGCCGCGCTGGCCTGAACAAGGAGAAGACCTATGAGTCTGCAAGGTAAGGTGGCATTGGTCACCGGTGCGAGCCGCGGCATTGGCCAGGCTATCGCTCTCGAACTGGGTCGTCAGGGCGCCGTCGTCATCGGCACTGCGACCTCCGCTTCCGGTGCCGAGCGCATCACCGAGTACCTCAAGAGCAACGGCATCGAAGGTGCTGGCCTGGTGCTGGACGTCAGCAATGACGAGTCGGTCGCCAGCGCGCTGGAGCAGATCCAGCAGCACCAGGGTCAGCCGCTGATCCTGGTGAACAACGCCGGTATCACCCGTGACAACCTCATGCTGCGCATGAAGGACGACGAGTGGTTCGATGTCATCAACACCAACCTCAACAGCCTGTATCGCCTCTCCAAGGCGGTACTGCGTGGCATGACCAAGGCTCGCTGGGGGCGCATCATCAACATCGGTTCGGTGGTGGGTGCGATGGGTAACGCTGGCCAGACCAACTACGCCGCAGCCAAGGCCGGCCTCGAAGGTTTCAGCCGCGCCCTGGCGCGCGAGGTCGGTTCCCGTGCCATTACCGTCAACGCCGTAGCCCCGGGCTTCATTGACACCGATATGACCCGCGAGCTGCCGGAAGCCCAGCGCGATGCGCTGCTGACCCAGATTCCGTTGGGCCGCCTGGGCCAGGCCGAAGAGATCGCCAAGGTAGTTGGTTTCCTTGCTTCCGACGGTGCCGCCTATGTCACCGGCGCCACCGTTCCGGTCAATGGCGGCATGTACATGAGCTGAATGTGACGAATCCCTTCAGGAAGCTGTCATATGGCCTGTCTAGAATTCGCTATAACAGTGCAGTCGGGTTATAGACATTTCGTTGCGGCGATCCAGAAGGGGTTCAGGCGTTCTGCTTGAAATGCGGAAAACCCTTTCTATACACTGCAGCCCCAGCTGCACGGATTTTTCCATAGGAGTGAAAACACGGTATGAGCACCATCGAAGAACGCGTCAAGAAAATCGTCGCCGAGCAACTGGGCGTCAAAGAAGACGAAGTCACCAACAGCGCTTCCTTCGTTGAAGACCTGGGCGCCGATTCCCTTGACACCGTTGAGCTGGTGATGGCTCTGGAAGAGGAATTCGAGACCGAGATCCCGGACGAGCAAGCCGAGAAGATCACCACCGTTCAGGAAGCCATCGACTACATCAACGCCCACGCGCAGTAATGTAGTCGTCGGTTACCCGACGCGGAAAAGCCGCACGACCCGATTGGGGCGTGCGGCTTTTCTTTAAGCCGATTGTTGAAAATCCACGGTTTGCGTGTTGCCTGCCGGGCTTTTCAACAGTCTGTTAATCCGAATCAACCGCCGTGTAGAGATTGAAGAAGGAGATCGCTGTGTCGCGTAGACGCGTCGTGGTCACTGGCATTGGCATGCTGTCGCCGCTGGGTACCGATGTATCGAGCAGTTGGCAGGGAATTCTGGCTGGCCGCAGTGGAATTGGCCTGATCGAACATATGGACCTTTCCGCGTACACCACTCGTTTCGGTGGCTCGGTCAAGGGGTTCAACGTCGAGGAGTACCTGTCGGCCAAGGAAGCGCGCAAGCTCGACCTGTTCATCCAGTACGGCCTTGCCGCGAGCTTCCAGGCTGTGCGTGATTCGGGGCTCGAAGTCACCGATGCCAATCGTGAGCGTATCGGTGTGGCCATGGGCTCCGGTATCGGCGGCCTGACCAATATCGAGAACAACTGCAAGTCCCTGATCGATCAAGGTCCGCGTCGCATTTCGCCCTTCTTCGTTCCCGGCTCCATCATCAATATGGTGTCGGGCTTCCTGTCGATCCACCTGGGTATCCAGGGGCCGAATTACGCCATTGCCACCGCCTGCACCACCGGCACTCACTGCATCGGCATGGCTGCCCGCAACATCGCCTACGGCGAAGCGGACGTCATGGTCGCGGGTGGTTCCGAAATGGCAGCTTGCGGCTTGGGTCTGGGCGGCTTTGGTGCAGCCCGCGCGCTGTCCACCCGCAATGATGACCCGACTCGTGCCAGCCGTCCGTGGGACAAGGGGCGCGACGGCTTCGTGCTGTCTGACGGCGCCGGCGCCTTGGTGCTGGAAGAGCTGGAGCACGCAAAGGCCCGTGGTGCGACCATCTATGCCGAGCTGATTGGTTTCGGCATGAGCGGCGACGCTTATCACATGACGTCCCCGCCGGATGATGGCGCAGGTGCTGCCCGCTGCATGCGCAACGCCCTGCGCGATGCCGGCCTGAACACTGACCAGGTTCAGTACGTCAACGCTCACGGCACTTCGACGCCAGCAGGCGACATTGCTGAAGCGATGGCGCTGAAATCGGTGTTTGGCGAGCACGCCCACCAGTTTGCGGTCAGTTCTACCAAGTCCATGACGGGCCACCTGCTGGGTGCCGCCGGCGCCGTTGAAGCGATCTTCAGCGTGCTGGCCCTGCGCGACCAGGTGGCGCCACCCACCATCAACCTGGACGAGCCGGACGAAGGCTGCGACCTCGACTTCGTGCCTCACGAAGCGCGCTCCATGTCCATCGATGTGGTGTTGTCCAACTCCTTCGGCTTCGGCGGCACCAACGGTTCCCTGGTGTTCCGCCGGTTCGCGGGCTGATGCTGAACTGGGTCGACGGTCGCCCGGCCGAGTCGCTGTCCATCAAGGATCGCGGCCTGGCCTACGGCGATGGGTTGTTCGAGACCATCGCCGTACGTGCCGGTCGGCCCCCGCTTCTTGAGTACCACATGGCGCGGCTGGCCGAAGGCTGCCGGCGCCTTGCCATTCCCCTTGACCTTCAACTGATGCGTACCGAGCTGCTGGCGTTTTCGGCCGGGCTGGGAGAGGGCGTCGCCAAGTTGATGGTCACTCGCGGTGAAGGCTTGCGGGGCTATGCGCCGCCGCCTGTAGCACTGCCTCGCCGCATCTTGCAGGGCAGTCCGTTTCCAGTCTATCCGGAATCCAATGCGGAGCAGGGCGTCCAACTGTTCCCCTGTTCCACTCGCCTCGCCGAGCAGCCATTGCTGGCCGGCCTCAAGCACCTGAATCGCCTGGAACAGGTCTTGGCCCGTGCAGAATGGCAGGGCAGCGATTACGCCGAGGGACTGATGCGTGACCAATCAGGACGCGTGATCGAGGGCGTGTTCAGCAACCTGTTCATCGTTCGTGATGGCGTGCTGGTTACGGCTGAGCTGTCCCGTTGTGGCGTTGCCGGTGTGATGCGTTCGGCTCTGCTGGACAGTGCCGTGGCCAGCGGGATGAAGACCGAGGTGCGTGACATTGCCTTCGAGGAGTTCATCCGGGCCGACGAGGTTTTTCTCTGCAACAGCCTCTTCGGTATCTGGCCGGTGTGTTCTGTAACAGGCCATCACTGGCCGGTCGGGCCGCTGACCCGTAAACTTCAGGCCATCGCCCGCGATCTACTGGACATCTGATTCGTGATACGCAAATTCCTGCTGATGCTGGAGGCAGGCCTGCTTCTTGCCGGCCTGCTGGTAGCCTTTGCCGGCTGGCAGCAGCGCGTCACCCTCGAACAACCCCTGAACATCTCGTCGGAGCGGATGCTGGACGTCCCGGCAGGCGCCACGCCGGGTGGCCTGTTGAATCGCCTGGAAGAGGAGGGAGTACTGAACAATGCCTTCTGGCTCCGGCAGTACTGGCTCTTCAACCTGTCCAACGCGTCCCTGCACAGTGGTGAGTACCGGCTTGCACCCGGCATGAGCGCGTCTGACCTGCTTGGCCTGTGGCAGCGTGGTGAGGTGGTGCAGTACACCCTGACGTTGGTAGAGGGGTGGAACTTCCGCCAGGTGCGGGCGGCACTGGCTAGGCAGGCCAGACTGGAACAGACGCTGGCCGACGTCAGCGATGCCGATCTGATGGCCCGGCTCGGTCGGCCGGGGGAGTATCCGGAAGGACGCTTCTTCCCCGATACCTACCGCTATGTGCGCGGCATGCGCGACATCGACCTGCTGAAGCAGGCGCGCGACAGGCTCGATCAGGTACTAGCCGAGGAGTGGGGCAAGCGCGCGGACCGGCTGCCCTACAACGATGCCTACCAGGCGCTGATCATGGCTTCCCTGGTGGAGAAAGAAACCGGCGTGCCCGGCGAGCGCGGGCAGATCGCTGGCGTCTTCGTGCGACGTTTGCAGACCGGGATGCTCCTGCAGACTGACCCTACCGTCATCTACGGCCTGGGCGAGCGTTACAACGGCAACCTGACCCGTGACCACCTGCGCGAGCCAACGCCCTACAACACCTACGTAATCAGTGGCCTGCCTCCGACCCCCATCGCCCTTGTCGGGCGTGAGGCCATTCATGCCGCGCTGCACCCGGCGGCAGGCAAGAGCCTCTATTTCGTCGCCCGTGGCGACGGCAGCCATGTATTCTCCGAGACCCTGGGCGAGCACAACCAGGCCGTGCGTGACTTCCAGTTGAAGCGCCGCAACGGCTACCGCTCCAGCCCGATCCCGCAATGAATAAGGACACCCAGTGAGCGGTCTGTTCATCACATTGGAAGGCCCCGAAGGCGCCGGAAAGAGTACCAACCGCGAGTACCTCGCCGAGCGCCTGCGTAGCCACGGCATTGAGGTGGTGCTGACCCGCGAGCCTGGCGGCACGCCGATCGCTGAGCGAATCCGCGAAATTCTGCTGACCCCCAGCGACGAAACCATGGGGGTCGACACAGAGCTGCTGTTGGTGTTCGCCGCCCGCGCCCAGCACCTCGAAGGCGTGATCAAGCCGGCCCTGGCCCGTGGCGCCGTGGTGCTCTGCGACCGTTTCACCGCGACGTTGGTTCTTGAATGGCTATGGCGTAAACCAGATCGTTTGCAGCCTGCTCCGTCTTCAGTATTCACCCTATCAGCCTAGAGGCTAGAATTTGTAAGGGCTTAAACTGTTTTTAGGTTGCCTATTAACGAAATTTTAACACGAAGTCACGCAAAAATGTAAACCCCATAGCTTTCGGCTTCGTTCTTACCAAAAAATGTAAACCTGCCTCCTTCACTTGCCCTCTTTTTACGCCTCCTAGAGCTTCAATTACCCCCTGCTTACCATCTGAAACCCCGAAATCTCCCTTTCCCGACGTTTACATTTCCCTTGGTTGCCCTAGTCGCATAGCGATTGATGGCGGCGCTTGTGCGACAGCCCGAGCGTTTTGGCGTCCTGATTCAGTTGTACGATGCACTTCATTTTTTGATCGCTGTCACAGTTTTCGAAATGGCTTAGGCGACGTGATATAAAGCGAAAGGGCAACCAGCATTAGCTGTGATCAGAACAGGGAGGTTTCGTGGCGACTACAATCCATCTACTAGAGGCGAGCTATGGCGACGCTATTGTGGTTTCCCACTCCTCTGAGACCGGTAGCGCCAACCTTCTGATTGATGGCGGCCCCGCCAAGACTTTTGGCGTAGGCCCAGGAGGGCGGCGTCCCGGCCCCTTGCGCAAGGCCTTGGATGAGATCAAGGGAAAAGGCCAGCACGTCGATCTGGTGATCCTGACCCATATTGATTCGGATCATATCAGGGGGCTGATCAATGCCTTCAAGGCTGAAGGCTACCTCAGTACTCTTGCAAAGAGAGTATGGCTAAACGCATCGAGCAACATCTCAGCCTACTTGAGCCAGCCTGAAATACCTGAAAACTCGATTCCCTTCAGCACAGGTGAGAGCCCGGAAACGAGCGTTAGCGACGGCCAAACATTTGAGCAGGCTCTTACTAAGCTGCACTGCTGGGGGAGTGAAGTCATTGTTGCCGGGCAGGTAATTACTGAGGGGCCTTTCAAGTTCACAATTCTCTCGCCTGCGCATCAAAATCTCGAAAATCTACACTGCATATGGCCCGATGAGTCACTCTCAGCTGATACGTCAGGAGAGGCTAATGACTACCATCTGAGCCTCAGTGATCTTCTCGATAATGATACGTTCACTGAAGATTCTTCACCTGCGAATGGTAGTTCCATCGCATTTATTCTTGAGGTTGAAGGGAAGAAAGTCCTATTCCTAGCCGATGCTTATGCTTCCACCATTGTGGCTGCTCTAGCAAAGCTTGGTTATACCCAAGAAAATAAGCTTGTAGTCGATTACGTAAAGATTTCTCATCATGGGAGTCATTTCAATACAAGTGTAGAGATGCTTGGGCTTATTGAGTGTAGATCCTATCTAATCAGTACTGACGGGACTAGGCATGGTCATCCGCATAAGAGAACGTTGGCGAGAATCCTTAATGCACATCCAGACAATGTAATATATTTCAATTACGAAGATGCGTTTGACGGAGTTTTGTTAGATAGCGAGGTCGAGGGTTACGAGTCTAGATTGCGCTCTCTCGCAGGTGGGATTCAGATCTGATATGAATAATTTCGAGTTAATGGGTGCTCACGCAGTAAAGGTGAACAACGGCAGTGGTGTTTTGATCAGTGCGTTGTCTCATGAGTACTCATATGTGTTGACGGCTGGTCATGTCGTCAGTGGATTTCAGAATCAAGCGATATTTAATTATAAGGGTGAGCAGATTCCTGATATTCAGACGTATGTCCATCCCAAAGTCGACTGCGCAGTTATAAAGATCCCCTTTAATCCTAGCATCAACTTATCGCTCTGCTTAGGGGAGCCGCCTTTCCAAGCTCCATTGATGATGGTTGGATATCCGGACACTCGTGCAAAAGAAAAAGATTTTATTCAACAGGCTAAGCAGCAAGATGCTTCGTTAACCTCATGGGTTAATGGAGAAATCGTGATATCGGCTAATGGGTCGCCAGATAAAGAGATGATCGACGGCTTTTCGGGGGCCGGGGTTTATTATCTCGATGATGATTTTCCACGTCTTGTGGCTGTCGAGTTCCGTATGGATGGCGCTAAGGCTGAAGAGTATTTTGGCCGTGTTAAGTGTAATGCTATCCGCTGGTTTGAGGAGATAGTAGAGGCAAATTCTTTAGCGCCCATTATGCCTAGCTTTCTTGAGTGCTTTTCTAGGCTGAAAGACCAGGCGTTTATTTTTGATGTTCCAGGCGTGGCTCTCATAGAGCATATTCGAGAGGAGCTTGGAGGGATCATTGACGAAATATTGGGCGATGAGTCGGTAAAGCCAAATCTTATATTGAAGAAATACGAGTCTGGTTTGCTATTCAGTGGCGAAGGAAAGTCAGCGCTTTTAGATGTCAAATTATGGATATCTTACTTAGAGTTCATGGCTATATCGGTCTTGCTCGATAATCCTGCTAAGGCCGATTCGAGCTACTTCTCTGGGCTCGATCCAAAGAGGAGGTTGGTTTTCAGTAAGAGCGAAAAGAGTTGGATTGGTGAGTTGCGAAATTTGCTTGAACTGGCAGGCTCAATTCTGGACGAGGGTGGCTCGTTATTTATTGATAATCATGAAGCTGCGCCAATGGCACAGCCCGCCAGTTTTCAGATACAGGATGTTTTGGCAAACATTACTAGACCACGATCAGCCGGTAGTAGGCTGAGAATTAGTCAGGTTTCGAAAGAAAAATACACGACATTCAAACTTGCACATATACGGGCCTTGCATAGGCGCTGTGTAGTCGACCGCATTGAAGAGTTTTACGAAAGGGATTCAGTTGAGCATCTTGAAATGCTTCGGGGCTTTTATAATGTCTATGTCAATTAAGGATTTCGATTTCACAGAGCTTCAACGAAGCTTCCCATCTGTTGGCTTTGGGTTTTATGAGTCAGAAATCCACTCTTTTATCAGCTGCATCCTATGTGAGTTTGAGACTGCGCAAAGCCTCGTAGACCAATGGGAGTCAATTCAGAATTTTGTCTCTGTTTATCACCAGCCAAAGGTCGAAGCTGCGCGGTGGAATGTGTATCTTATTCTTCTTTGTCCGGAAGATGTCGATGTTAGAGGTAAGTACATTATTCAAAATGACACCTACACGGCCAGGAAGCTGATTGTTGAAAGAGAACCAATTCCAGTCGAGAACTCTAGAGCGGTTCAAATTCTTAACAATGAATTGCTGGGATTTGACTTAAAGGCTGACTTTAGCGAGGCGGTTGTAGAGTGCAACTATCAATCGGCTATCTCTGATTTTCTCGAAGATGTACCTTTTGATTCTAGTGCGAGCGCTCGGAGCATTCGTGCAGAAAAAATAATGTCTCTTATTAATTTTGTAGGCAAATCATGAAGCTTAAGAAGGTTTCAATTGAAGCGTTCCGTGCCTACAAGTATAAGGTGGATGGCACTTTCGATTTTACGGTAGACGGCAACAAACCTTCGGGGTTTGTCTCTATTTATGCACCGAATGGATTCGGTAAAAGTTCATTTTACGACGCCGTAGAATGGGCGCTTACCAATAATGTGTCTCGGTATATCGGTGACGCGTATAAGAAAAATAATGAGATTGCGGCCAAAGGGACAAAGTTAGAGGGTGTGCCTCAGTATATTCTGAGAAATAAAGATGTCGAGAGCACGGTGGAGACTTCTGTTCTTGTCAGTACTACAGAGAAGGATTTTCCGCGTAAGCTAAATAGCGTCCGTGTGGATTCTCGTGATATTAGATTTAATGACCGGGACACTGAAGACGGTACAAGAGAATTCAGGAACATCATTCTCTCGCAGGAGGCGATAGATCGATTTGTTCGAGAGGTGAAGCCCGAAGATCGATATGACCTATTTATGGCGCATTTCGGCGGTAACGCCGAGCAAGTCCGGAAGGGCCTGCATATATTGGCGTATGAAAATAGCGCCACATTGTCAGATTTGGAGGTTAAGCGCGGCCAGATATCGTCGCAGATCGTTAATGGTATAGATGAGAGCGTCTTTGTTGACTACAACAATACCGTAAGCTCGCTGGCGTCAGCTGGAGAGGCAATACAACCTATTTCTTCTGATCTTACTTCGATCCAAGAGCTCGAAATTGTATCGTTTATTTTGACACGGAAGCACCAGATCAGCTTAGAAATAAAGCATTATGATGCCGTAGTGGAGTCATTGCAGCAGAAGTTTGATAGAGCTGGCGAAGTTACGAGCCTACTGCTCAAGAAATCTGAGTTGGAGCCTGAGGCGCAGCGTATTAATAAAGGCATTGAGGACGCTCAGAAATATCAAGAGCTCTATCATCTCCACATGAGGAAAATTGACGAACAAGGCACTGCCTTAGCGAGAGTCAATGATCTCAACGGGCTAAAGTCTGAACTGCCTCAGTTTATGGAGCTATATTCAACTCTTGAGAAGGGGCGTTCAGAAAATATGAATTTCCACAGTCTTCGGGTTGATTTAGAGTCACAGATTGATAAACAGCTATTTAGTTTGAGGAGCGTTGAGGCACTCATTGCGAATTGGCAGGGCGATTTACAAAAAATTGTCGATTTGCAGATTAATGCCAGCAATATATATGTTGAAATGGCTAATGCCCGCCAGCTTGCCTCCAATCTAAATTCGGAGATTGAGGCTCTAGATGCCAGTAGAAATGTAGATTTGGCCTCTATAGAGGCTAAGCGGTTTGAGCTAGCCCAGATCAGTTCACTTGACGTGAGCGTTGATGGTTTGCTTTCTACTGATATCTCTGCGCTTGAGATTGATGCGTCTCTTACATTAGAGCTTTCAGAGCTTCGATCTAGAGTTATCAATTATGAAGAACAGGTAAGTGGGTTGCTTACTGTCCAGCATGCGCTAACTGAGCAATCAAGCACCATCGAACGTTTAGTAGGGCTGGGTCTTGAGCATATCAGTCTCCATCCAACCAAAATCTGCCCGCTTTGTACTCAAGAGCACTTGGATGAGTTGGCTTTAAAGAATGCTATTGCAGGTAATAAATTTGTTTCCGATGCTCTGCAAACAAACTCCCAGATGATTGAGCTTTCTCTTCAGTTGAAGGAGGAGGTTGAACGGAGAATTAAAGAGCTCTTGGCGCAGGCTTCGAATAAGAAGGCTCAAGTTACCGAGTTTATCAGAACCACCATTCAGAAACTGGATGAAAATCTAAACAATTATAATCAATACCGCTTGCATTTGGAGGCGCAGCGCTCAACGGCTCTCGATAGGGTTTCCTCACGTAACGCTTTAGTGCTAGGTCTTGATTCTGCCGCTCTTCAGATCCGCTTGGAACATGACAAGCAGGCAGCATCCGAATTATTGAATAAGTTGGTAGCTGATAAGGCTAATGCTCAGAACGATATCGATAGGCTTAAGTCGGAGTTAAATGACCTTGTTGGCCAAATGGCTGTTTACCAGAACCAAGAGCTTTCTATCAAGAATGACCCATTGTTCGTAAAATTCGATAATTTTATCAACTCGAAAGCTACGGACGCCATGGGCCTTCCGGCTGCAATTGATCAGGCCATTTCAAGTGCTATTGCCGCTATGCAGTCGGTAAGTACGGATCTAGAAAATCTTGTGAAGCGCTGTAGTTCTCTCAAGGCCGAAATGGAGTCTGAGGGTAATTGGCTAGACTTAGCGTTTCTGAAAAGCCGACAGACTGCAATATCCTCAGAGATAACACAGTATGATGCCAAAATATTGCCCTATATCAGAGGGCTGGTTGAACTGATTGGCAATTTTAAATTGAAGACTGAAACAGAGTTTAAGGCTGCCATTGAACAAAAGTTGTCCACTTTTCTTCTCAGTCGTGAGCATGTAGGTTTGGTTCTGGCTTCCTACGAACTACTGGAGACCCAGCTCAAGGCATTAGTCCCGTATGTACAAAATATCTCTAGAAGAAAGGAATTGGCTCAAGTAGAGCTTGAAATAGAAAAGCATTCGAAAGTTGCCTCTGCGTTAGCCGTGGAAATAGAGAGCGTCGCTTCTTGCTTGGAGAGTCAGATAAAGTCTTATTTCTATACGGACTTGATTAATGGAATCTATCGTAAAATAGATCCTCATCCTGCCTTCAAAAAAGTTGAGTTTTCCCCTAAGTTCGTCATCGGCGAACGACCTCAGTTAAATATCGTCATATCAGATGATCGAGGCAACAGGGTATCTCCAAACCTTTATTTCAGCTCTGCGCAGTTGAATATTTTGAGCTTGAGTGTTTTTCTGGCGAGAGCAATTCATGCCAAGCACGATGGCAAGCCACTTGGGGTGATTTTGATTGATGATCCGATTCACTCAATGGATTCGATCAATGTTCTTTCAATGATTGATATGCTGAGGAATATTTCCGTGCAGTTTGATAAGCAAATAATCATCTCAACTCATGATGAGAATTTCTTTGAATTGCTAAAAAAGAAAATTCCATCGGATATATTTGACTCTAAGTTCATAACTTTAGAGTCTTATGGAGTTGTCGCTAAGGAAGTGCCTGTCGGAAGTCTATCCTCTCGTCCTTCTTCACAGTGATTCAGGGCTTCCCTAGGGTGTGCTACGTACTTCAGTGATGCTAACACCAAATCACAACATCGAAGCCCAGCGCATCTGGCTCAACCTAGAGCTGGCTGAGAAGCCCTTGCAGTGCTTGGAATATATCCTCATGCATGAACTGGCTCACCTACACGAGCGGCATCACAATGGACGCTTCATTACTCTACTTGATCAGCATCCAACTCCGTGGCGAACCCAACGTCACGAGCACTATTCTGCTGCCGGCCAAGGATGAGGCCTGCTCCGCATTTCTGGTACTCTCGCCCCATCCTTTCGGCAGGGACGCGGACGAGGCCTTGACCCTCTGCTACCTGCCATTCCGCATTGCAAGGTAGTACGCCCGATGGCCATCAAGAAATCCGAACTCTACTCATCCCTTTGGAAATCCTGCGACGAACTGCGCGGCGGGATGGATGCCTCGCAGTACAAGGACTACGTCCTGGTACTGCTGTTCGTGAAGTACGTTTCGGATAAGTACGCCGGCGACCCGAACTCTCTGATCGAGGTGCCCGAGGGTGGTAGCTTCGCCGACATGGTGGCGCTCAAGGGCGACAAAGAGATCGGCGACAAGATCAACCAGATCATCGCCCGCCTGGCCGAGGCCAATAACCTCACCGGCGTCATCGACGTAGCGGATTTCAACGATCAGGAGAAGCTCGGCAAGGGCAAGGAGATGGTCGACCGCCTGTCCAACCTGGTTAGCATCTTCAACACACCGGGTCTGGATTTCCGTAGCAACCGCGCCCAGGGCGACGACATCCTCGGTGATGCCTACGAATACCTGATGCGCCATTTCGCCACCGAGTCCGGCAAGAGCAAGGGGCAGTTCTACACCCCAGCCGAAGTGTCGCGGATCATGGCCCAGGTTATCGGCCTGGCCGGTGCTACCGACAGCAAGCAGAGCATTTACGACCCGACCTGCGGCTCGGGCTCGCTGCTGCTCAAAGCCCACGACGAAGCCAAAAGCACTACCGGCCTCGACTTGGCCATCTACGGTCAGGAAATGGACAACGCCACCAGCGCCTTGGCCAAGATGAATATGATCCTGCACGACTGCCCAACGGCGGAAATCTGGAAGGACAACACCCTGTTCGCGCCACATTTCAAAGACCCGATGGGTAACCTCAAGCTGTTCGACTTTATCGTCGCCAACCCGCCGTTCTCCACCAAGGCCTGGAGCAATGGCTTCAATCCAGCCGAGGACGACTACAACCGCTTCAGCTACGGCATCCCACCCGACAAGAACGGCGACTACGCCTTCCTCCTGCACATGCTCACCTCGCTGAAGAGCACCGGCAAGGCGGCAGTGATTCTGCCCCACGGCGTGTTGTTCCGTGGCGGTGCCGAAGGTGTGATCCGCAAGCGCATCCTCCAGCAAGGCTATATCCAGGCCATTATCGGTTTGCCCGCCAACCTGTTCTTCGGCACCGGTATTCCCGCCTGCATCATCATTCTCGATAAAGCCGGCAGTGCCGGTCGCAAGGGCCTCTTCCTGATTGACGCTAGCAAGGGCTTTATCAAAGACGGCAACAAGAACCGCCTGCGCGAGCAGGACATTCACAAGATCGTCGATGCCTGCACCCAGCAACGCGAGCTGCCCAAGTTCTCGCGCCTGGTGCCACTGGCTGAGATCGAGGCCAATGACTTCAACCTGAATATCCCGCGCTATATCGACACCAGCGAAGCGGAAGACCTGCAAGACATCGACGCCCACCTTCATGGCGGTATCCCCGAGCGCGATGTGGATGCCCTGCAAGCCTACTGGGAGGTGATGCCTAACCTGCGCAGCGCACTGTTCGCCCCGCAGCGGCCCGGCTACCTGCAACTCAAAGTGCCGCAGGCCGAGATCAAGCCCAGCATCTTTGCCCACCCCGAGTTCACCGCTTTTAACCAGACCATCAGCGGCCTGTTCGATGCCTGGCGCAACGAGCATCGCCCACGCCTGCAAGGCATCACAATCGGCGACCGGCCCAAGGCGCTGCTCAATACCTTGGCCGAAGACCTGCTGCATCGCTTCGAAGCTGCGCCGCTGCTGAATGCCTACGACGTATACCAGCACCTTCAGGACTATTGGTACGCCACCTTGCAGGATGACGTTTACCAACTGGTAATCGACGGCTGGCAGCCGTTGATTGCCAGTGGCCTGAGTAAAGGCGAGCCGAACACCGACCTGCTGCCGCCTGAACTGATCGTGCGCCGCTATTACGCCGCCGAGGCTGCCGCCATCACTGAGCTGGAGGCCAAGCGCGACGCCATAAGCCGCGAGCTAGAAGAGCTGGACGAGGAACAGGGCGGCGAAGATGGCCCGCTGGCAGAAGGCAAGACCGACAAGGGCAAACTCACCGCCGCCAGCGTCAAGACTCGGCTGAAAGCCATCAAGCACGACCGGGATGCCGATGAAGAACGTCTGGCGCTGGAGCAGTGCCAGACGCTGATCGAGCGCGAGGGCGAGGCCAGCAAGAAGGTCAAAGCCGCACAGAAAGCGCTGGATGCCAAGGTGCAGGCCCACTATGCCCAGCTCAGTGAAGTTGAGCTGAAAACCCTGGTGGTGGACGACAAATGGCTAGCAACCCTGCAAGCCGATGTGCAGACCGAGCTGGGTCGGGTGTCCCAGGCCCTCAGTGGCCGTATTCGCCAACTGGCCGAGCGTTATGCCACTCCATTACCGGCGCTAAATGCCGAGGTGGAAGCGCTGGCGGCCAAGGTCAATGCGCACCTGGCGAAGATGGGGTTTGCGGTATGAATGCAGAAGTGAGGCCGGGGTATAAGCAGACCGAGGTCGGAGTTATACCTCAAGACTGGGAAGTCAAACGACTACGAGACATCTCACCATCACAAACAGTAGGCCTTGTCATAAATCCAAGTTCATATTTCGATGAGGCCGGAACAATACCAATGCTTGTCGGTTCGCATGTCAGTGAAAACTCAATTTCATGGCAAACCGCGAATAAAATTACCGAGAAGAGTAACAATCAAGTTTCCGCTTCACGACTGTATGCCAACGATTTAGTCATGGTTCGTGTTGGCGAGCCTGGAGTTACAGCTGTAGTCCCTCCTGAGCTTGATGGATGTAATTGCGCTTCTATGATGATCATAAGGCAAGGCCGAGCATTTGACTCTACCTGGCTTTGCTATGTCATGAACTCGGATATTGGCCGAAAACAAGTCGAGAACGTACAGTACGGCACCGCACAAAAGCAGTTCAACATCAGTGATGCTGTTAATTTCGTCTACCCGACACCTCCATTTGCAGAACAGAAAGCAATAGCTTCTGCTCTTTCTGGAGTTGAGTCAGTGATCACCAGTCTAGATCAACTGATCGCCAAAAAGCGTGACATCCAGCAAGCCGCTATGCAACAACTCCTCACCGGCCAACGCCGCCTGCCGGGGTTTAGTGGAGAGTGGGAGGTGAAGCGACTCGGAGATGTTGCTTCATTAAGTCGTATCAACGTAATCCCATCTGCAACGCCAGATAAAACATTCACGCATTTCAGCTTGCCCGCTTTTGATGAAGGCAAGAGGCCTGTCAAAGAGTCAGGAGCTACAATCGGCAGTAACAAATTTTCAGTCCCTATTGACGCAATTCTGGTTTCGAAGCTGAATCCCAGAATTCCTCGTGTATGGCTACCAAAAAACATACCGACTAACGCCGTTGCTTCAACAGAGTTCTTGGTGCTAACGCCCAGAGATGGCGTGGTACGGGAGTTTCTGTACGTTACTTGCAAGTCATCGAGCTTTTGCGCACAGATGGAACTTTCTGCAACAGGAACAACTGGTAGCCATCAGCGCATTAGCCCTACGAGCACCCTTGGCTTATTAGTAAACGTGCCATCTGACAACTCCGAGCAAACCGCCATCGCCACCATCCTCTCCGATATGGACACCGAACTCGCCGCCCTTGAAGCTCGCCGCGACAAGGCCAGCCAGCTCAAGCAGGGAATGATGCAGGAACTGCTGACCGGAAGAGTGAGGCTTGCATGAGCCGGCAGGAGCCAACGAGTCTAGGACGGTACTTGCTACTCATAGATATTCTAGGGTTTAGCCGACTTGTGCGCACTAAAGGTAGCGATGAGATATTAAACGTTATAAATAAAGCGCTTGATGCATTCAATCGTTGGGAAAAATTAAACGGCGCCTTCAAAACAATCTACTTCTCCGACACTTTTCTTTTCTATCAAGAGCCGCAGGGGTATGGCGATTGGGCATTTTTGGATTCTTACGCAATCGGCTCTTTCATTCTGACTACTCTTCTAGCAGAAGGAATACCCGCAAGAGGCGCAATTAGCTTTGGTTCATTTGAGGTTCACAATGACAAATCTGACAAACATCAGGTCTACTTTGGTACTGCTTTGGTAGAGGCACATGAAGCCGAGCAAGCAGAGAACTGGATTGGAATAACCATACTTCCATCCGCATGGCAGCCATTTGAAGAACAAAATCCAGGAGCCATCTCCGCGTTTCAAAGTGAGAAAGCATGGCTCATGCGCGAAGCTGACCAAGTACTTTTGCTAAATCCGTTCATAAAAATCCGTGGCTGGCACATGTACGACTTAATGGGCGAAATTGACGCACCTTATCTAGAGTGGGATCAGCCCGACTTTCCCAATGAAATCAAAGCATTCAGGTTCTTAAAGAACGCCACCGAAAAATATTTAACAGAACCAGAGCCGAAGGGCAGGATTGCACAAAAATACCTTGCAACGGACTCATTTATTAAAACGATATTCGGCCCAGAACTTTACGATTGGGCCTGTAAAATCAGTTCGTGATCGCCAGAAAATACTCGGAGCAAATTGGACGCATGAGCACTGTCGGCCAGATCGAAAAAAAGACCCAGCAACGCGTCGCCAAGCTGTTTCAGCAGGCGCTTGGCTATGAACACCTCGGCGATTGGGTCGAACGCCCAAACAACGCCAATATTGAGCCAGACCTTTTGCGCGGCTGGCTGGCAGAGCGGAGCGTCGAGGCGAATCTGGCTAGCCGGGCCATCTTCGAGCTGAACAAGGCCGCCAATGACTCCAGCAAGGGCCTGTATGACCGCAACAAAGCGGTGTACGAGCTGCTGCGCTATGGGGTGAAGATCAAGCCGGAGGTGGGTGAGAACACCCAGACGGTGTGGCTGATCGACTGGAAGCAGCCTGATCACAACCACTTCGCGATTGCCGAAGAAGTCACCATCAAAGGTGCTGATGCCAAGGCCAATACCAAGCGCCCTGATATCGTGCTTTATGTGAATGGCATTGCCCTAGGTGTGTTGGAGCTGAAGCGCTCCAAGGTCGCGGTGAACGAGGGCATCCGGCAGAACCTGGATAACCAGAAAGCCGAATTTATCCAGCCGTTCTTCTCCACCATGCAGTACGTGATGGCCGGCAACGATACCCAGGGCCTGCGTTATGGAACCATCCAGACCGGCGAGAAGTACTACCTGACCTGGAAAGAGGAACACGCGGACAGCGCCGCTGCCGACAATCTGCTGGATCGGCATCTGCTTCAGCTGTGCAACAAGACGCGCTTTCTGGAGCTGATCCACGACTACATCGTGTTCGACAGCGGGGTGAAAAAGCTCTGCCGGCATAACCAGTACTTCGGCATCCGCGAGGCGCAGCGCTACCTACGTCGGCGCGAGGGCGGGATCATCTGGCACACCCAGGGCTCGGGTAAATCCTTGACCATGGTCTGGCTGACCAAGTGGATTCGGGAAAACATTCAAGACTCGCGGGTGCTGATTATCACCGACCGCACCGAGCTGGATGAGCAGATTGAGAAGGTGTTTACCGGCGTCAATGAACAGATCGTGCGTACCACCAGCGGTGCTGATCTGATCGACAAGCTCAACCAGCCTTCGCCCTGGTTGCTGTGCTCGCTGATCCATAAGTTCGGTGCCCGCGAAGATGCCGACGTGGAAGGTTTTGTAGAAGAGCTACGCAAGAGCCTGCCGCCGGACTTTCGCGCCAAGGGCGATCTCTATGTGTTCGTCGATGAGTGCCACCGCACCCAGTCCGGCGAGCTGCACAAAGCCATGAAGCTCATCCTGCCCAATGCGGTGTTTATCGGCTTTACCGGCACGCCGCTGCTCAAGGCCGATAAGCAGAAGAGCATTGAGGTGTTTGGCCGCTACATCCACACCTACAAATTTAATGAGGCCGTGGCCGATGGCGTGGTGCTCGACCTGCGTTACGAAGCCCGAGATATTGATCAGAACATCACGTCGCAGAAGAAGATCGATCAGTGGTTTGAGGCCAAAACCAAGGGTCTAAATGACCTGGCCAAGGCGCAGCTTAAGCAGCGCTGGGGCACCTTGCAGAAGGTACTGTCGAGCCAGTCGCGACTGGAGAAGATCGTCGCCGACATCCTGCTGGATATAGCCACAAAGCAGCGCCTGGCCGATGGCCGAGGCAATGCCATGTTGGTAACCAGCAGCATCTTCGAAGCCTGTAAGTGCTACGAGCTATTCAGCAAAGCGGGCATGGGTGACAAGTGCGCCATCGTCACTAGCTACAAGCCATCGCCTGCTGACATCAAGGGCGAGGCCACCGGTGAAGGGCTGACCGAGAAGCTGCGTCAGTACGCCATCTACAACCAGATGCTGGGCGACAAAGACCCGGAGACCTTCGAGAAGGAAGTGAAACAGCGCTTCATCAAAGAGCCGGGGCAGATGCGCCTGCTTATCGTGGTGGACAAGCTGCTGACCGGCTTCGACGCGCCTTCAGCGACCTACCTGTATATCGACAAACAGATGCGCGACCACGGCCTGTTCCAGGCCATCTGCCGGGTCAACCGCCTGGATGGTGAGGACAAGCAGTACGGCTACATCATCGACTACAAAGACCTGTTCAAGCAGCTGGAAGGTGCCATTGGCGACTACACCAGCGGCGCGCTGGACGGTTACGACGAGGCCGATGTGGCTGGTCTTTTGGGAGACCGGCTGAGCAAGGCTCAAGACGACCTGGAAGATGCTCGCGAGGCGATAAAGGCGCTTTGCGAGCCGGTAGAGCAACCGAAGGATACGCCGGCTTATCTGCGCTTCTTCTGCGGCACCGACTCTGGCAACGCCGAGCAGCTCAAGGCTAATGAGCCCAAGCGCCTGAACCTATACAAAATGACCTCGGCGCTGATCCGTTGCTTCGGCAATATCGCCAACGAGCTTGAAGAGGCGGGTTACAGCCCTAAAGAAATCGCCGAGATCCAGGCCGAGGTCGATCACTTCTCCAAAGTGCGTGATGAGGTGAAGCTCGCCAGCGGCGACTACATCGACCTCAAGGCTTACGAGCCGGACATGCGCTTTTTGATCGACACCTACATCCGCGCCGAAGATAGCGAGAAGATCTCCGCCTTCGACGATATGTCGCTGATTGAGCTGATCGTCGAGCGCGGCGTGGGTGCCATCGACGCACTGCCCAAGGGCATCCGCGAAAGCCAGGAAGCGGTCGCCGAAACCATCGAGAACAACGTGCGCAAGTTGATTATCGACGAGTCTCCGATCAACCCGAAGTACTACGAAACTATGTCCTCGCTGCTCGATGCCCTGATCGCCAAACGCAAAGAGGACGCCATCAGCTACCAGGAATATCTGGCCGAGGTGGTGGAACTGACCAAACAGGCGAAGAACCCCACCAGCGCCAACAGCTACCCTGGCTCGATCAACAGCAACGCTCGCAAGGCGCTGTATGACAACCTTGGCCAGAACGCTGGCCTGGCATTGGCTGTAGATGCCGCCGTGCTGGATAGCCGGCAGGACGACTGGCGCGCCAATGCCATGAAGATCAAACGCGTGCGCCTGGCGATCAAGCAGGTATTGGATCAATGGGGCAAGGATGTTGCCGAAATCCAGGGCGACTACCAAGCCGGCTCGGACAACGAGCGGCTGGAAACCTTGCTGGAACTGGTCAAGCATCAGCATGAGTATTGAGTCCCGCAACATCACGGTCAGCGGTTTGACCGTGGAGGTCGTGCGCAAGCCGATCAAAAACCTGCACCTTGGCGTTTATCCGCCGCAGGGCCGTGTGCGTGTGGCAGCTCCACTGGCAGTCGACGATGAAGCGGTGCGCTTGGCTGTCGTGGGCAAGCTCGGCTGGATCAAACGCCAACGCGCGAAGTTCCAGGCCCAGCCCCGACAATCACAGCGGCGCATGGTCAGTGGTGAAAGCCATTACTTTCTAGGCCGACGCTACCGCCTGCGCGTTCACGAAACCACGGGGGCATTACGCATCGCCCTGCGTGGAACAGCCACTATGGATCTGTTTGTGCGCCCTGACACAACAGTCGAACGCCGCGAACAGGTGCTGCACGACTTCTACCGGGCCGAGTTGAAGCGCCTGGTGCCGGAGCTGCTGGAAAAATGGCAGCCTAAGTTAGGGGTTGAAGCGCGCGCCTGGGGCATCAAGCGGATGAAGACCAAGTGGGGCACCTGCAACATCGAAGCGCGCCGCATCTGGCTCAACCTTGAACTGGCCAAGAAGCCCGTGCAATGCCTGGAGTACATCCTGGTGCATGAACTGGCTCACCTGCATGAGCGGCATCACAACGACCGTTTCACAGCCCTCCTCGATCTGCATTTGCCGCAATGGCGACCGTTGCGTGAGGAGCTGAATGGTTCAGTGCTTACAGAGTTTTAAGGCCTGACACAACAACCCAGTGTGGTGAGTGGACGCCAGATCTTTTGGTGCCCAAAGCAAGGCATGGCGCTAAGCGGTTGATGGCAGTTGTTGACCAGATTAATTAGCGAGAAGGACGTGGCCAGCTGCGTATTATCCAAGTGCCAGCAAAATAGCAAGCGGGAAGAATCCACCCCATGTAGATACAAGATTTCACACTTCAAGCTCGATCTCTAATTTCTTGCGTAAAACACGTCTTATCGCTTCCGTATCCAATGGCGTATCAACACGATAGAAGGCCTGCCAAACCTCCCAATATAAAACTTCCGGAGCAGGGTGAGCCCAACGTTCGCACTCGCTTTTGGCCTTTTCCATCAAGCCATCCACTGCTTTTCGATAATCATCCGGTACTGACTTCCCACATGTGTAATGCCAAAGGTAATAGTACTCCTTCTTGAGTTCGCATAAGTTCTCAATCATCTTCGCGAGGATCTGATACTGTTCGGCTATCGTCGGCATTGATGCATCGCCCTGGTAGTGAACACACAGAGGAATCTTAGACGACTCTTTGCGGTGCGTACATAAGCATGAATGAACATAATCTGATATCAGTCAGGCTTTACCAAGGTCTTGGCAGGTAAATCTGCTTTTCACAAGCAGCAGAAGTTAATTCAATAGGAGCCAAGGCAAGCGCAACTTAGCTTCCCCAGAAGCCCTGAACTGCATCAGCGAATACCAGCCGATTTTGCGTTCAAAAGTCGCGATGACATAGAAGCTGCCGCTCGTGGTATGTAGTACCCAAAAACCGTTATCTTGATGAAGGTGAATTACATCAGACGTGCGAATTGTTGTCCCTTCTTTGAATACTTTCCGTGAGCTGCGATGGCTGAAAACCCGACCCACGCCAGATCTTGCGAAAATATGGACATCAGTCAAATATCCTGTGACGCGCCAAGAAAAATTGGCGTTTTGTGCTTTGATAAGGCTTAGCTTGGTGCGTCTCGACAGTTCGTCCATTGGCATCAAAAAATACGCCCAAGGTTCTCAAGGGAAGTTTTTGTTCTGATGCCATCGCCGATCAGGATGTAAATCGTATTTAGTGTCTGGAAGATGAAGTCGTCTTCGAATTTATGGAGATAACTTGTGCGTACAAAGTCGCCAACATCCCACTTACGCTGACTGTCGTAAATCACGGTGTGTGCGTAGATGACGACTGGCTGCCGGTTGGTTCTAACTAGTTCGTCTCGTTGCTCTTGAGTTACATCTAAATCGAGCCATCTCCAATTGGAAACTAGGCAGTATTCTGCATAGGGGTGGCGCTCACGGACAATCCGCACAGCCTCATCCTGACCGACCTTGGATCCAGACATTGGTTTTCCATCGCCGTAGAGCAGATCGGTTATCTCATGCAATTCTTTCATCGCTCAGCCCCCGTAATAGCGGCGCGCCGGAGACTCGGCGGTGTAGAGCACTACATCAGACCCCATCTGAACTTGACTGGACATGACCTTGGAAGGGCCGCCGAATTGATAGCAACCAAACTTGGTGTGGACGAGGTGAAGTAACTCGCCACGTTTAGTTCGCTCTTCGATGAATTTCAGGACATCCGCGACGGCAATTCCTTTGTTGTCGGGAAAGTTGCAGCTAACGACCGTCTGGAAACTGCGGATGTAAAGCCCTTCGCCAGGGGCATTAAGGGTTCGTTTGATGATCTCTGGATCATTTGTAGCGATGGTGTTTACAACGCCATTAGTTTCCATGCTCGCAAGCGTGATGCTCATCCATCGCTCGCTGCCTATTTTGTTGAGGCACCAGAGGCCTGCGCTTTCCGACCTGAACTCAAAGTCTATATGTCCTGCTTGGGCAGCCATCGTGTTTCTCCGCTTCAAATATTTGTTCAGTTGCTACGTCGTCCCACGGGCAAGTCGTAACCTTTGGTGCTAGGAGCACAAGTTGGGCATTGCTTTTTCGGACTCGGTTGGCTTGGCCTCGCCGTAGGCGTTCCGCTGGCTGGCTGGCTGGCTGGCTGGCTGCCTGATTGCCTGGCGCCAAAAATTTCAATTGGCATGTATTGACAGGCTTGCTGCTATGATGCTCGCCACATGGTTAGCATAATAGCTAACGATGCGGCGCGTCAAAGCTGGTTTGATCCTTGTCTTTGAGCGCAAAGAATATGAGGTTCGAAAAAGTACTGGGACAGGTGCTCAGAGACATCAGGCTCCAAGCAGGACTCTCGCGCACTGAGTGTGCAGAGCGAATCCACAAAGCAAACCTAAGCAAAATTGAGAACGGTCAGACTCTCCCCCGTCTCGATACGCTTGCTGCACTCTGTGAGCTGATGGGTGTAGCTCTTGCGGATTTGCTTTTGATTGTCGAAGCGCGCCAATCTGGTCTTGCCGTCGAAGATCAGATACATAGGAGCAACAAAAGGCTCAGGGCGTTGTTTGAAGCAGGGCGGTTTGAGCCTGTTAGCCAAGATGATGCTGCTCGTGGGATCCGAGGGCAGAAAGCGGATAGCACACGTGCAGCCGTCTCGCGGTTACAGACCGAAGGGCTGAGCAAGGAAGAGGTGGCTAGGAATTTGGATCTGGGGCTTCGCACTGTTCAGCGGTATTGGTCTAAAGCTGAGTAGCGCAGGTAACTTGACCGCAACGATGCGCTTGTAGTGGTCAACTTCCGCCGCCACCTCAAGCGATATGCAGGAGCATCAATTGACCACTGAAGTCACTGAAGTCACTGACCTAGAAGTTGGTACGTCCTATGTCACTGAAGAGGTCTATTTTAGTGGCGGACTACGTGGGTTCCCCACGAATCGTGGATGGGCGCTTTATCCAATCTCGGACGATCCGAATTTCGACGCACTAGTGTTTGAGAGCCCGCAAGCGCACCTGCACTTTGCAACCCAAGAATGCGGCATGCGGTTCATCGGCACATGCGTACGCTATGAGCTTGATGCCGATGCGCCCACAATGGATGTCTGGGAGTCTGGCGGAAGAGATCCAAGCAACAATCTGAACGCAGCGGACTCTTGGAGCGCTGTCGGGCACCAAGCGGAAAAAGCAGGCGATAGCAAATACGCTACTTACGCGAAATCTCTGAGCGTTAGCCTGAAGCTCGCAGGCCTGCGACTGCGGGACATTTCGAGAAAGTATCACGATCAGTTGAGGTGGGCGCTTCGTGCTCGAAAGAGGCCTGGTGCTTGGTTCTCAAATGCAGCGCTACTAGAACTCTATGCAGATTGTCATTCGCTAGCCTCCGAGCTTTCTTCGGCTCGCGATCACTTTGCTAGATTGGCTGCGATCCACGCCGGGGCTCCAGATAGGATTGACAGCCTAGCGCGCTTAGAGGACTGGCTCAGTAAAGAGATCAATTGTAGCCACGCGAGCCGGCCCATCGTGGCTCTTATGCTCACGGCCTCAGGCTCCAAGGAGAATCCAGGTTGGCTTCGTAGGCTTGGCGTAATGCGCAACGAAATGCTGCATACCCTTCCAATGGGCGCCAACACGCGCGTCTCCGGACTGACACTTCAAGAGCTTGCCACGAGTATGGGGGCGATCACAGTGATTAGGCTGGCGGAGCCGTTGAGCAGAAGGCCACTGGCCAATCAAGACCCTGATCCTCTGATTGAGTTGTCCCAACTCAGTACTGAAATGGAGCAACTCTGTCGCGCAGGATGGAAGCTTGCAAGGTATCCAGCATCGTTGCCTCACTTCGTTGCGAAGCCTGGTGCATAAGAACTCACCCGGAGCGGATCAGTGCAGATGCTAGCGCGCGCGACGGGCAATGCTGAGGTGCGCGAACTGCTGGATGGAGCCGTGGGTTCATTCTGAACCCTATAGCTCAGCCGAAAGCATTCAGGCGGGTGCTGAGAGCCGGGTTGTAGTGACGATGGCCGGGCGGTAGTGGGCTTTTAGGCCTACTAACCGCTCATGAATCGTCGCACTTTCCTCGCTAAAGATCGAAATTCTCCGCCCAAATCGTGGAGTGACCTCTTTCAATGCAGAAGTCATACATGCCTGCAAAGTCGTGGATGCCACGTCTTGTCAGTTCGGCATGAATTTCCTTTAAAATTATGACTCCATTGTTAATGTCTAATGCATGTAGAGGTGCTGTAGCAACACTATCCACGTGCGCAAACTGTACTTCGGAGGTGTCAGAGAATGCGACGTCAGTAAACTCGCATCGAGTGATTCCGTATCGACGGATGCGTTGCCTCTTCAGTTGATTACGCTGCTCATTGATATCGCTTGCGAAGGATGTTCTAAGATCATTTAATATTGAATGAGAAGTAAGCGCCATGTAAATGGCCCTTACATACTTAAGATAAAGATTGTTCTTGCCAATTGTAGATTGAATTCTGGCGTCGAGCAGCCCGCAGAAGTCGGGGCCTGATATGTATAATTCACCATCAAGCGTGTGGGGAGTCGCAGGTGAGGAATAACCGTTAATTCCTTGCTGCCAGTGATAATTTGCCGCGCCAGAACTGCCCGTTCTTAGTAGGTTATTTAGCTCGGAAGTCTTGACGAAGCATAGTCCGTTAATCCGAACCAGGATAGCCCGGCTAAATGCGTTCTCTATCGCTGTTAAAGTTCTTCTGTGTAAGCGGCTGAGTAGAGCTGCATTATATTCAATTGCTTGCTGCTGCAAGTTGATATCAAGATCGGATAAGGTAAAAAAACTAGTTGACGGAAAGTTCCCTCTCATAGTTTTCCACCTGAAACGCGATGGAATGTTGTATTGATGTCCGCGCAAATTTCATTGTAATCCAAGCCGGTGTTGGTGTTTTTCTTTCGGTCAGGATGGAATAGACTCAGGTAGGAATTTTTCAGCTCCTTAGCCTTCTTTACGTCGACCATATGTATTCGCTTAATCCCTAGGAATTTATCGAAGGCCGAGTTGTTGATTTTGAAATAAAAAGCAAGTTCGTGCTCTTTGGTCTTAAAGTACCCTGAGTATTCACTGTTTTTTAATAGGGGACTTTTTTTAATGGGCTCTTCATCTTTTTTGAGAGAAACTGTAATTTCCATTCATACCTCAAGGTAGTGGCTAAATCTTGTTGATCTGGTCGCTGTTGCCTCGGACTCTAAATGTAATAAGGGGCTGCGCGCAACGATGGCAGGAGTGCCCGATGCCTGCGTCCGGAGCTCACCGATTACCAGAGGCAGGGTTGGATCAAATGCCGACTTCGCCGACCGATTGCTCCTGCCGACAGCGACCTGTCAAAAAGGGGCTAGCCAACGATCAGCGCAAAAACGCCCAGCGTGAGGCTGGGCAAAGCATGGAGTAACGATCAGCGAGCTCCCATCTGCCTCAGAGAGGAAGGGGAAGTCGCTTTCAGAGGCTTTGTAGACTAGGTCGTATCCGAGCACGATGTAGCGATCAGCTTGGAGGACATGCAGGGGTGCGGTGGGCAGCGCCCTCGTCATCGCTCCCCATGTCATTGGGTTCACTTTGCTCTGATTGTGCGGCTTCGTGGGAAAGCACATCGGAAGGCAGCTCAAGGTCTCGAATGAAGGCGGTTACGCTACTGTGCGGGCCAGAGATCAGGTCTAATGACTTGCCCTTGTGCAGCTGCAACACGATGCGAGCCATATCAACGTAATACTTGAAGGTTGTCTCAAGATTCTCATGGCCCATCTGATTGATGAGCACCTGTGCAGTCGCCAGGTAAAGTACCTCAATGTTTTCGCTCAGTAGCCTATCGCCAAACGTTCGAATGATGTACTGCGTGGGCCACCAGTGCCGTGATTGGTAGAAACTGAGGTGCTGCCTGAAGGTAGGGTCGGCTTTGGTGGCGGCCAGTTTGGCGTCAAATGTCCGCGCTGCAATCATTTTTTCCGTAACGGGATCTCCTTTTTTGTTCAGGAACAGGATCCCTGGTGGGCAAGCCTTGCCATACTTCTGTTTGTATAATTTCTTTCTTTCGCTGTAATAGGGAGTGATGTAGTTGGCTTCCAGCGCTCGAAGATCATCCATGTTGATAACGATGGTTCGATCTTTATTTCCTTTACTCATCTCGACGGTGTAGAGAACAGTAGAATTTCTATGATCCATCTCTGAGTATGGAAGGATGTGTTTGTTAGGGCCATTTCCAATAAATGGAAACTTAACCAGATCCATCGGTCGCATTGCTGTTCCGAGGGCGAGGGCGAACAGGCTTTGATAAACCGGGTCTGAGTAGCTCTGCAATAACAGCTTAATCTCGTGGTCTGTTATTAAGAAATTTGAGGTTCTTTGACGGTTCTTTTTGTCAAGTACCCAGATGTTATCCGAGTCTATTACGGTCTTGGCTTGGCTGCGGACATAGTTGAGCATGCTTGTTTTGTGGAATCTTGCATGCCAGGTTTTTAGCGTCACCTTAACGTTGGTTGGATGGTTATTTTCGTTCAGCCATCTGAAAAACGTTAATAGTATCTTCGCATCTTCAAAAATGGTGAGAGAGCTAGGGCGCAAAGATTGCTTTCGTACGCGCTCGATCTGACGACTCACTTGCCATCTTCTTATGTCACGATTATCGGCTAGCACATGGTAGTCGCTTAGGTCTCTGCCTTTCATCTTCTTTTGAGTGGATAGAAAACGGTAGAACATTGAAATTATACTAGCATATCTAATTGAAGTTTTGATTGAGGAGCGTGTCGCGCTGTAAAGAAATACATTGGGGTGAGAGATTAGGATGTTTTTGTTGTTATGGTGCGCAACAAGAATGCAATGCTTAACATCCAGGGATGTTTCGATGCTTTTGTATTGAATCTGTTTGATGGAAATTTTAAGCATTTTAATTATTGGGCTTGGAATGTGAAAAGTAGTTAAACTTTGAACGACAGTATGCTATCAAAGCCCCAAGACATCACAGGGTTATCTGCTGTGTCTGCACTCTTTATTTCCATGTCGGGTAATGGATTCTTGTAGAAGAATGATCGATGGGCCTTTTTTGTGGCATCAGAACTTTGAAATGGGATGTGAATGCTTCTTTTGAATTCGCTTGGTACATGCTTGAGAAAGCCTGTCACTTCGCTTCGTGAGAACAGGGGGAGCCGTACTAGTATGGTAAACTCCCCAGGGGCTCCGAGAAATTCATCAGTAAAGGATTGAAAATCGGATATATAGCGCTCGGCAAAAATCACCACGTGAACTTCGGGTGAGCCCTTAAAAGTTTTTATCTTCTCTCGGATCTTTACGATGGCGTCTAGCTTTCTATCCTCAAAGCTCGACAGATCCTTGTCGAGTTGATATGAAGCGCAAAATCTTTCAATGTCGACATTTAGTGCAAGTTTTTTGTTAGGTGCAGTGGCTGCGGATCTTTGAGATATCGCGAGTCCCGCCCGCAACTCTAAATCTTGAATCTGCTTTTTCAGTTCTGCATTGTGAAGAGCATGCTTTTCGAGCGTGCTGCGAAGCGTAGTGCTCTCAAACAAAGAAATGTCCGTATTCATGAGTGAGGTTATATGGCTGTTCAATGCAGCCTCTAACTGACGCTCGTGTCGAACTTCGATTTCGCGAATTCGTTGTTTCCACTTTCTCTCAGTCTCATTAACTGCTGACTGAGTGCGTATCAGGGACTTGGTCTCATTGCCATTAACCAGCTCAGCGATATCTCTCTTGCCAGCTATAAAAGGCTTGAGATCCTTGTAATAGCGATCTAATGCTTGTCTGCTAATGCCGGCGCGCTCTGCAACATCTACAAGCTTAAGCTTTGCGGTGCTTCCTGATAGATAGTAGTCGGTGATAATTTTTATAAGGATCGCGCGTCTTTCAGAGATCGCCTCTCCATCCGGGCTCTGATTAGGGTATGCATTGCTTTCGGATGAGTTAGACATGCTTGGCCTCTATAAGTGGGCTTGCTGAGTGGCCAGTCGATTCCAGGTTATCTAAATGAACTCTCGTTGCCGCAATGCGGCGTTGCAGATCGTGCTCGGCTTTTATCGAGAGCTTTCCATTTGCCGCGTCGAGTATGCTTGAGTAGAACTTGATGTTATCGGATAGCGCCTGCTTGGCCGATCCAAGGATCACAACTTTCTTGCATTCAGGTTGGCAGTTTTCCGGGGCAGGCAATATCAGTTCCCCAGCGACATGCTTTCCAACTAAGCAGGGAGGAAGGTTGTCCTCGCTGAAACGCTCGCCTGTTAGGCAGTATGTCCCTACCGCTGTGCGACGAATGAACAGCGGTTCGCCAGCTTCGAGCAGGTGAGTAATGAAGCTAAGTAAAGACAGTCTGATATTCTTGCCGCTGAACTCATCCGGACGAAGGCTAATCTTCTGGAAAATTCGATCCGCCGCATCACCGGAATAGATGCCAAGGCGGATCCCTGCAACGATCTCGTGAAAGTCTTCGGTGTAGTTTTGCTCAATCGCAATGGCAACGCTTCGAACCATGAGAGGGTTGCGCGCAATGTAGCGAAGGGTCATTGCATAGCTCTTGTGGCCAAACAAAGCCCTGATGATGTCTACATTTCGTTCATCCCGATTAATGAGAATCTCGGCAATTGTTTTGCGGAAGCGGTGGCAGTGCAGACGATCAATTGGCAATTCTGATTTGAGTTGAATGATTACGTAATTAATCAGTGCCGGAGTGGCTTTGTTAACTGTCTTGTTAGATTTTTGAGTCTGGAAGAGCCAGCCTTGCTTGGTGAATGGAGCAAAGCTCCGCAGTTTTTTGTACTTCAGTAGCATTTCGCCGATGAATTTCGGAAGAGGCAACTTGTCAGTTTCGCCCTTGATGGGGTCTTTTGCAGTCTTCCACCGTGTTATTCGGAGCCAGTACTCGCCACCTTCTATGATTAGGTCGTCGAAGTGCATAACTGCAAGCTCAGCCTTTCTGGCTCCAGTCACAAGGGCCATCAAGATGAAAACCGCATTACGAACCCGATCTAGAGCTTCTGCGTATGCTGTAATCCACGAATAAGTAAAGTACGGGGTATCCCCGTGGTAGCGTAAATTTTTAGCTGGTGTCATAACGCTTTCACCCTCTATGGTGATCGTCATGGCCCGTTCAAGTTCTACAAACGGTTTTTTTCTGGTTACCGTTTGGTCAGAAAGAGAGATAAGGTCTTCGCTGATCAGGAAGTTTCTCAGCTCTTCCAGTTTAGGCATTACACCTTCGACCCAGAAAAGCGCGTAATTGATCAATACCTCTAGGTCTTCTTCTGAATACGAAGTCCACCCATCCAGCGTTCCTTTGAAGCGAGATGCGACGATTTCTTTCCGCCTTTCGGGGGTATCGATCTTCCGAAGGTCTACTTCCAGTCGAAGCTCCTCTGGAATTAATTTGTGCGTAGAAAGATTGATCCAGTGCTTTACTAGTTTGAAAAGGTTGAAGGCATCACTCTTGGCGCCCTTGCTACGGGCGTCCTCAAAGGCGTTAGCTAACATAGGAACCGAGATCATCTTGATGCACTTCGGTTCGGCTGAGAGCTTATTTGGCCAAAATATGTACTGCTCTAGCAGCTTGTAATTAGTGCCATAGGCTTTTGTAGTGCTGCACGCGCGTATGTAGCTAAATGGGGAGAACTGAGGGATAACGTAGTAAATCAAAGCGCGCTTCAGATCGTTTGAGCCAGGTAGCTCTCGGTCGAAGCGAATGTTGTTCGGGAACGCGTGCGTTCCATGGCTGAGCTTCCACATCCTGTCCCGATACATAGATGATTCGCTCACATGGAAGTCTCCCCCTGTTTCCTTGAGCTTTGCAGCAAGTGATAGCGATGGGGTGGAAAAGCTCATATCGAGCTCCTCAGCGAGCGCTTCCAACTCCTCTAGGACGGACTCGTCATTGTCTTCGTCTATCTCGTTGAGCATAGCGTCGTCATCTTCGAGCCCAAGAGAATCGGCGTCGTCGTTCTCCAGTTCCGGTTGTGCGGATTCAGGGGATTCTTGGCTTGCAGGGAGTTCTAGCTCGTGCTGTAAACTAAGATTTGATATGTCTTCTGATTTTTTATTAGACATCGTGGTCTTCGCTTTCAAAAATGATTTCTAGGGCCGCTAGGTCGCGAGGAAGAAGAGGTGAGTTGTGGCGACGATACCGAGCAGCCATTGCGATTTCATCTTCATCGCCCCATTCGTCTAGAATGTATTTGATTGTTTCAAGTTCATTTTCGAGACGAGAGAGGAAGCCAACATCCGATTGCTCCCCGAGAAACTCTTCTATGTGTGAAAGGCGCTCCATCAAGTAGGGCAACGAATCTTCGAAGATCCGTACCTGGCTGCAAAATATGCATTCTTTGATTGCGGAGCATTTACGTCCTTTGCCGATGTAGTGTTCCGATCCTGGCCAGTCTGGATTCTTCTGATCTGCGCAGCCCCACAGGGCACGTTCTTTTCCAGGGATATGGAAGACTTTAATATTGGCAGAGGCATCAGCTTGCGCCCTCTTTCCGATAAGCCCCTTGAACTGGCGACTCCTTAGGAGGGCTACAATGTTTTCCAGTTCGGAGCGCAGCCGCCTAAGGCGCTCGTATTTTGCTGCCGCCGAGTTGTCATAGAAGATGTCTGTGGTCTCTCGGTCAGCATGTCCGAGCGACGATGACAAAAGCGCAATTGGGTTGTACTTCTTCTTGTACTGAAGCCAAGTTGGGCGTAACCGACGGGTCAATTCTTTCGCCGTTGTTAGTCGCTTACCTCCATCAATGACTTCATACTGCTTAAGGAACTGCTGCACCCCTACTCGAAAGGTTTTAGGGTGGGCTATCGAGGTATGGCGTCCTGCTTTCCCCCACTCCGCCCATGGCCTTATGCACAAGAACAATGGATTTAGCCGCTCTGCTTTGATAAGTGCGGGGAGATAGTCGAACGGGTAATTTTCAAGCGCAGTGGAAAGATCTTGGGCAAGAACGATCAGGTTGAACGTGCTATAGGGTTCATCGTCTCTGGATGCACTGATCATTCGCTTGGGTACGTCAAAGGGAATGCCAGGCTCTTGTGACTTATTTTTTTCCGAGAAAATTACTCTTACATTGGATTCTAGCGTGCTAGTCAGTGCGTGCTCGAAATTGTCCTTGTCGAGCGCAAGCACTGTTTCTTTGTTCCAGTTTGACTGAAGCATCAGAAACAGGACTGTGGATGTCATGTCCACAATGTTTGGGTAGTAAAGCGAGAGAAGCTCGTCGATCCTCAGAACTTTATTTTTGCTGATGCCGCGATTAGCCGTTGTGATGCGGTGAAGTAGGATTTTTACAATGTCGTCGCAATCGTCTGGTATTACCGTAAGCGATGTACTGGTGTAAGCTTTATTTAACTTGTTGAGGTCAAAACTAAAAGGAAATCCGTGGGCGATGAATGTTTTTACTGCCCGAGCGTAGTCAATGGGCCAGTTTGCGAAGCCGCCAGTGTCAAAGGGGTTTTCAACGCTGCTGCACGGGAATAGGTGCGCGTCACGATCATAAATTCCATGAAATTGATTTATGCCATTTTTGTTTCGAGGGAGTGCCTTGATTTCAGGATCGGTGCTAATCAAGAAGCGATTGTAGTAAACAGAGTCTCTTGGCCTGCTTTTCGATGCAATACAGTATGAAGCCCATTTGATCAGATTCTCCTTTGTTGCTTTAGGACGAACTGCATCCATCACCTCTTCGGCGGTATATGGTCTTGCCGAATCTACCTGAAGCCGAAATGTAAGCTTCTGTCGCATTAAGCCAGTATGTGTGATTAGTGCGTTTTGCAGGGTTTCGAAACCGTCAGGCTCCAAAGGGGGGGTGCCTCGGTTTCTGGCGACCTCCACCTGAGGTAGAGTAATGGGGGGGAAGCTCTCATTTTCCTTTGCTGCTGACGCAATTGCTTGCCTGAGTCCTTGTGCGCATGTAAGAGGAACATCCTTTCCACGTAGATAGTCGACATATCCCAAAAAAACTTCTGAGTTTATGTCGGTGTACTTGGAGATTTGCAAGGACTGAGGGTTTCTTTGGTTATGTAGTGCCCTGTAGTCCAAGAAGTGTTCTATTGCCTGTCTCAATAAGTAAGCATGACCGTGGGTTCTGTTGGGGCAGTAAAGCACAAATAGCCAATGTAGCATCTGGCAAATATTGGAAGATGCCGTAAAGTTAGAGTTATCTAAGTAGCAGCACTTTACTCTCACATCATTTGACGTGGTGATGCTTGTGATCGTGTGAGCGTTGGCTGTCATGCAGGTGCTCGCTTTATGTTACTTATTATTATTTTTGTTATGCGCAACCCACGCCTTATCCACAAGCATCTTCAAGTCACTCAGCGATCCATCGTTAACAATGACTATGTCCTCTGGAGACTTGTTGATCCCGAATTCTGATGAGTGTGCTTTGACCTTGAGGACATCCGGACGGACGATGTGCCAGATTTTTCCGTGGTGAGTACGCAGGAACGCTGCCTCATTTTCGAAGCGAACGTCTTTGATGATGATCGTGGTGGCGTCTTGAGGTATTTGCTCACGGCGCTTGGCGATGTCGACTGGGCGAGCCGATCTTCGGGCGGCATAGTCGGGGAACATCGCTTGAGCAAAGCCACGCAGGAGATCCTGAGCCTCGGCGGGGCTCAATCCCCAGTACCCATCCTTTATGTGGACGCTGTCAGGATTCCAGGCTTGGTCATCAGTGAAGCCGAAGATCGCCTGGGATGCGAGTGCGAAGGGGGCTTCGGGCAGGTCGAGGTTGATCGGGAAGGTGGGGCTTGGGGGGAGCGCGGGGGGGTTGATCTCCCTGTCCGCTCTCATCAACCAATGGTCTGCGTTATGATGGCGCATCCATTCAGTCCCAACGGTCTGAAAGAATTCTCGCGGTGAGTAACCCCAGAGCTGGATAGTTTTTTCTTTGATGTCGTCATGCCAGGCCTCTTCATCGGTTAAGCCGAAAAGCGCCTGACAACCCACCTTGAGTGGATCTGCCAACGCATAGGCGGCTACACCGGGGTAGGTCAAAAGCATTGACGCTACGGTGTCTTTTCCAGATCTTGCTAGGGCGGCAAGGCCGATGATCGCTCTCACGTAGGGCTCCTGATTTTCGCTCAAGCCCTTATGGTTCCTGGGCTCTGTTGCGTTTACATTTTACAAAATGGATTCTAATTCTTCTATGTTTACGTTGGCAACAAACAGGAAACAAGATGCTACCTACGCGTATCAAGGTGGCGGTCGCGGCCTCTCCGAGGCGCGTATCGCCGTGTTGGAGAATTTCGTCCAGGGCGAACTGCGTCCCGACCTGACGCTGGTATTTGACTTGCCGGTGGAGATCGGCCTGAGTCGCGCGGCCGCGCGTGGTCGGCTTGATCGATTTGAGCAGGAGCATCGCAGCTTCTTCGAGGCGGTGCGCCGGACTTACCTCGAGCGCGCCCAAGCGGCACCGGAGCGTTACACGGTGATCGACGCCTCGGTCACCCTGGCTGAGGTCCAGCAGAGTCTGGATCAGCTTCTTCCCGTCCTGCTGGAGCGTTGCCATGGCTGATGCCTATCCCTGGCAGGACGGGCTCTGGCAGCAGTTGGCCGGACGCCCGCGCCATGCCCACGCGTATCTGCTCCACGGTCCGTCCGGCATCGGCAAGCGAGCCCTGGCCGAGCGCCTGATGGCGCGACTGCTGTGCCAGAACCCCGCAGGTTTGGATGCCTGTGGTCAGTGCAAGGCCTGCCTGTTGCTGGCTGCCAACACTCACCCCGATGCTTTCGTGCTGGAGCCCGAGGAGGCTGACAAGGCCATTCGCGTCGACCAGGTACGTGAGCTGGTGGGGTTCGTGGTCCAGACCGCGCAGCTCGGTGGGCGCAAAGTGGTGCTGCTGGAGCCGGCCGAGGCCATGAACCTCAACGCTTCCAACGCCTTGCTGAAAAGCCTGGAAGAGCCCTCTGGCGATACGGTGTTGCTGCTGATCAGCCACCAGCCCAGCCGGCTGTTGCCCACCATCAAGAGCCGGTGTGTTCAACAGGCCTGTCCGCTGCCCAGCGAGGCCCAGAGCCTGGCGTGGCTCGCGGCGGCGCTGCCCTCGGCTTCAACGGATGAACTGCACGAGTTGCTCGTCCTCGCCGGTGGCTCGCCGCTTTCGGCGCTAAGGCTGGAGGGGCAGGGTGTGCGTGCCCAGCGCGCCGAGGTGGTCGAAGGCGTCAAGAAGCTGCTCAAGCAGCAGGTCGGGGCGAGCCAGCTGGCCGAGGGCTGGAACGCTGTCCCGCTGCCGTTGCTGTTCGACTGGTTCTGCGATTGGGCGCAACTGATGCTCCGCTTCCAGCTCACTCGTGACGAGTCGGGGCTGGGGCTTGCCGACATGCGCAAGGTCGTCCAATACCTGGCCGACAAATCGTCGCAGCGCAAGGTCATGGCTATTCAGGATTGGTTGCTGCAACAGCGGCAGAAAGTCCTTAACAAGGCCAACCTCAACCGTGTCTTGCTTCTCGAAGCGCTGTTGGTGCAGTGGGCAAGCCTGCCCGGGCCGGGCTAGAATCGTTGGCTGAACCCGCTTGTCAGGAAAAACGCATGAGCTTGCCGCCAAACCTGGGCCCGCGTAACGGAATCCTGTCTTTGACCATCAAGGACAAGTCCGTGCTGTATGCCGCCTACATGCCGTTCATCAAGAACGGCGGCCTGTTCATTCCGACCAACAAGACCTACAAGCTGGGTGATGAAGTGTTCATGCTGCTCAACCTGATGGACGAGCAGGAGAAGATCCCGGTCGCCGGCAAGGTCGTCTGGATTACCCCCAAGGGCGCCCAGGGCAACCGCGCTGCGGGCATCGGCGTCCAGTTCAACGACGGCGACAGCGGCGCCCGCAACAAGATCGAGACTTACCTCGCCGGCGCCCTGAAGTCCGACCGTCCCACCCATACGATGTAACCGGCCGTCAGGCGCGGGCTGCAAGCGGCAGGCTCGAAGCTTGATGCCGGCGCCTGGAGCCTGAAGCATGTTGATCGACTCCCATTGCCACCTGGACCGCCTCGACCTGGCCGCCCACGGTGGTTCCCTTGACGCTGCCCTGGAGGCTGCCCGAGCCCGCGGCGTCAGTCAGTTCCTTTGCATCGGCGTGAGTGCCGATAACGCCGCTGCGGTGAAGTCCCTGGCCGAGCGATACGAAGACGTTCATTGCTCTGTCGGCGTTCACCCGCTGGATCTGCAGCCGGGCGAAGCCTTGGCGCTGGACTGGTTGCTGGGGGAGCTGGAACATCCCCGTGTGGTCGCCATCGGTGAAACCGGACTGGATTATCACTACGAGCCGGAGGCCGCGGAGCTCCAGCAACAAGCGTTCCGCCTGCACCTGGACGCCGCCAGGGTGACTGGCAAGCCGGTGATCGTGCATACCCGAGAAGCGCGCGAGGACACGCTGGCGCTGCTGCGCGACGCGGCGCTACCCCAGGCTGGCGTGCTGCACTGCTTCACCGAGGATTGGGACATGGCTCGCGCGGCGCTGGACCTTGGCTTCTATATCTCCCTGTCCGGCATCGTCACGTTCCGCAATGCCGACGCACTGCGTGAGGTGGCGCGCCAAGTGCCGGCCGATCGTCTGCTGGTGGAGACCGACTCGCCCTATCTTGCCCCCGTTCCCTACCGTGGCAAGTCGAACCTGCCGCAGTACGTGCGCGAAGTCGCCGAGTTTCTCGCGGAGCTCCGTGGTGTGGCTTACGAGGAATTCGCGCGGCAAACCAGTGAGAACTACCTGCGCCTGTTCCCTCTGGCACGGCGCGGATAAAAAACGCGCGCAAAAAAAACCCGGGTTCTGGGGGATGAATCCGGGTCAAGACCATTAGGAGTAAAACAAAGGAACGCGATCCACGGTTCCTCGACTGGCTGGGCACTTGGGGGGAGATGCCGCGCGCCAGTAAGAAGAAGTATTAGCCAATATCCCCATGCGTCCACATCGCTTTGTGGCGTTTCTTAAACGTATTTGGAATACACAGGAGGCGGCTGAGTCCTCATCCGTCTGCCATCTGGCGTAGCAGCGCCAGGGTCTCTTCGATTACTCGCGGCTCGGTGTAGAAATGCGGTGAGAAGCGGATGCCGCCACCGCGCTGGGCGCAGACCACTTGCTCGGCCCGCAGCCGCTCGAACAGGGTCTGATTGTCCCAACCGTCCAAGCGGAAACTGAGGATGCCTGCGCGGCGGGCCGGGTCTTGCGGGCTAAGCAGTTGCGTGCCAGGAATCCGCGCCAGTCCGTCCTGCAGCCATTGCACCCGCTCCCCCAGGTCCCGCGCGACCTGCTCCATGCCCACTTCACTTAGCAGCGAGAGGCTCGCTTCCAGCGCTATGGCGCCGAGCATGTTCGGGCTTCCGCACTCGAACCGGCGTGCGGTGGGCGAAGGCTCCCAGTCGGCGCGCTCATAGTCGCCAGGGTGCTCCAGCATGTGCCAGCCGTACTCGTGGAGCTTCAATTGCTGGCGCAGGTCGCTGCGGCAGTAGAAGACGCCCAGGCCTTCCGGGCCCAGCATCCACTTGTGGCCGTCGGCCATGGCGAAGGCGCAGTCGATCGACTGGACGTCGAAGGGCAGGGCCCCCAACTGCTGGATCGCGTCGACGCAGAACAACACACCCCTCTGGCGGCAGCCATGACCCAGGCGCTGCAGGTCCAGGCGCAACCCGCTTGCGTATTGCACGGCGCTGATGGACATCAGCCGGGTTCGTGGCCCGCAAGCCGCCAGCAACGCAGCTTCTGGGTCGGGGCCGCCCAGCGACACTTGGAAAGTCTCCACGCCAAAGCGCTTCAAGGCTTCCCAGACCACCCGGTTGGAGGGGAACTCCTGGTCGCTGATGACCACCTGATCACCTGCCGTCCAGTCCAGACCAAAGGCAACGAACGACAGGGCTTCCGATGTATTCTTGACCAATGCCAGGTCGGCGGTGGTCGGTGCGTTCAGGAGTTTGGTCAGGTGTTCTCGGAGACGACGTTCTACTATCAACCAGTCCGGATAGTCCCTCGCGCCAAGGCGCAGGTTCTCTTCGGCGAAGCTCTGGACCGCGCGGGTCGCGCGTTTCGGCCAGGGCGCCACCGCCGCATGGTTGAGATAGCGGAGCCCATCGGCCTGGGCAAACTCATCTTGCAATAAGCTCATAGTCGGATGATCCGTGCATTTTTGCGCCAGATAGGCATAATACTCGGCTTGATTTTTGACCCCACAGTCCTTTTATGCAGAAAGAACCCCGTAAAGTCCGTGAGTTCCGCCGCCGCGAGCAGGAAATTCTCGACACCGCCCTCAAGCTCTTTCTAGAAGAGGGCGAAGACAGCGTTACCGTCGAGATGATCGCTGACGCAGTGGGTATCGGCAAAGGCACCATCTACAAGCATTTCAAGTCGAAGGCGGAGATCTACCTGCGCCTGATGCTCGATTATGAGCGCGACCTGAACGCGCTGTTCCATTCCGCGGATGTGGATCGTGACAAGGAGGCGCTGTCGCGGGCCTACTTCGAGTTCCGCATGCGCGATCCGCAGCGCTACCGCCTGTTCGACCGCCTGGAAGAGAAGGTGGTGAAGAACAGCCAGGTGCCGGAGATGGTCGAACAGCTGCACAAGATCCGGGCTTCCAACTTCGAGCGCCTGACCCAGCTGATCAAGGGCCGGATTGCGGAAGGCAAGCTGGAAGATGTGCCGCCTTACTTCCACTACTGCGCTGCATGGGCTCTGGTGCATGGCGCCGTGGCGCTCTATCACTCGCCGTTCTGGAGCAACGTTCTGGAGGATCAGGAAGGCTTCTTCCAGTTCCTCATGGACATCGGCGTGCGCATGGGCAACAAGCGCAAGCGCGAAAGCGAGTCGCCCGCCGGCTGACGTATTCAGTACGCCTATATCTCGGTCCGAGGCATGTGTGGTGCCGGCCGCGGGGATATACTCCGGCTTATCACATGCCGGAGCGTTCCATGATCGTCGACCGCCAAGGCAGGCGTTTTCGCAACCTGCGCATCAGCCTGACCGCCGCCTGCAACTACGCATGCACTTACTGTGTGCCTGACGGCAAACGTCTGGTGGCGGCCCAGGACGAACTCTCGGCTGAAGCCATGGTGCGTGGCGTGGCCTACCTCATCGAAGCAGCCGGTATCGAGCGCTTGCGTATCACCGGCGGCGAGCCACTCGTGAGCTCGAGGCTAGATCCCTTTCTCCGCGAAGTCAGCAAGCTCGGGCTGGACGACATCAGCTTGACCACCAACGGCCAGTTGCTGTCCCGAAAATTGCCGTTGTTGCTGGAGTGCGGTATTCGCCGCCTCAACATCTCCCTCGATACCCTCGATGCCGCTGAGTTTCGCAACATCGCTAGGGGTGGCGATCTGGCGACCGTGCTCAACGGCGTGGAAGAGGCGAGGGCGGCGGGCCTGAAGATCAAGATCAACATGGTTCCGCTACGTGGCAAGAACCTCGACCAGGTGCTGCCTCTGCTGGATTACTGCCTGGAGCGTGGCTTCGAGTTGCGCTTCATCGAATTGATGCGGATGGGGCATCTGGCCCGAGATCCCAATGCGTTCCATCAGCAATTCGTTGGGCTGGAAGAGCTATTGGCGCTGATCGGTACTGTCCATGAATTCGTCCAGGCCGATGCGCCACTGGATGCCACCGCCTTGCGATACCAGGTCCCGGGCGAGGGGCACTTCGGGGTGATCGCCAACGAGAGCGTACCCTTCTGCCGTACCTGCTCGCGGCTGCGGCTTTCCTCCACTGGCTGGTTGCATGGCTGCCTCTCCTCGAGCAATCGCCACTACGTCGGCGACCTGCTCGAAAAGCCCCGGCATGAAGCACTCCCGGCGCTGCAGCGGTTGCTGGTAAAGGCGCTGGCCGACAAGCAGGATGTTGCGTTTTCCGGCGGTGTCACGGTCATGAAGATCATCGGCGGTTGATGGCGCGGAAGCTGCATTGGTCTTCTATCCGCCGGTTTTTCGTCGCCGGCGTCTGGAGGACACACAATGCGTAGTATGATTCTGTTGCTGGCGATGCTTGGCCTGGGGGGCTGCATGAACGTCAGTGACATGGCGGAAGGCACTCGCGAACAGCTGAGCGATGCCGGATTCCTGGACCACAGCGAAACCCGTCGTGCCAGCCCGTGGCGCCTGCAAGCGGACTCGTTCATCTACATCGCCCAAGGCTATTTCGTGCCGCCCGGTTCGGCTTATCCACGTCCCAATGTGGTGGCTGAAGAGGCTTTCAACGGTTTCGTCGAATACTTCCCCATGGTGCGTCGCGCCCAGAGCCCTGCTGGCCTGGAAGAGGCCATGGGCCAGGCTCGCGCGGTGGGTGCGCATTACCTGCTGTACGCGCGATTCGCCAGTGCTGACGACCGCATCGGCACGGCGGAGGAATGGGAGGATCAGGAAGCCCTGGATCGCCTCGGGCGTGACCGCGGCGTTATTCAGTTGATGCTGATCGAAACCAATACCCGCTATCTGGTGGATACGGCCCGTGTTCGCAATCGCGGCGGTTTTCTGACGTTTTACGATACCAAGCCTGAAGACCTGATCGGTCCTCCGCTGGAGGAGTATGCTCGCAGCCTGATCGGCTTGAGTCGTTGAGGAGATTGAAATGAGCGATCCCGGCAAAGCCGGTGACTTGCTGGCGCAGATACCCAAGGGCGATAAGCCGGGGGGCGCGCCTGTCCATTTGTGGAACCCACAGTTTTGCGGCGATATCGACATGCGCATCGCGCGGGATGGCACCTGGTTCTATCTGGGGACGCCAATCGGCCGCAAGCCTATGGTCAAACTGTTCTCCAGTGTGATCCGCAAGGATGGCGAGGACTATTTCCTGGTTACCCCCGTAGAGAAAGTGGGCATCCGGGTTGAAGATGCGCCTTTCGTTGCCGTGGAGCTGCGCGTCGAGGGGGCGGGGGAGTCGCAGCAGCTGCGCTTCATTACCAATGTCGAGGACGAGGTGGTTGCCGGCGCGGTGCATCCGCTTCGAGTCGAGCTGGACCCGGAGACGCAGGAACCGTCGCCTTACGTGCTGGTGCGTACCAACCTGGAAGCGCTGATCCACCGCAATGTGTTTTACCAGTTGGTCGAACTGGCCGAGCCGCGCGAGATCGATGGCGTCGTCTGGTTGGGTGTCTGGAGTGGCGGGGCGTTTTTCCCCATCGGTCCGCTGCCGGAGTGACCGGGACAGGGGTAACAAAAAAGGCTCCCGAGGGAGCCTTTTTCGTACCTGCTTACATGTTGGGGTAGTTCGGGCCGCCGGTGCCTTCCGGGGCCACCCAGGTAATGTTCTGGGCCGGGTCCTTGATGTCGCAGGTCTTGCAGTGGACGCAGTTCTGGGCGTTGATCTGGAAGCGCTTGACGCCGTCTTCCTGGGTCACCACCTCGTACACGCCGGCTGGGCAGTAGCGCTGCGCCGGTTCATCGTACAGTGGCAGGTTCTTGGCGATCGGGATGTTTGCGTCAGCCAGCTTCAGGTGGCAGGGCTGTTCCTCTTCATGATTGGTGTTGGAGAGGAATACCGAGCTGAGTTTGTCGAAGCTGAGCTTGCCGTCCGGCTTTGGGTACTCGATGCGCTTGGACTCGGCAGCTGGCTTCAGGCAGGCGTAGTCCGGCTTGTTGTCGTGCAGGGTGACTGGGATCTTGCCGCCGAACCAGTTCTGGTCGATGTAGTTGAACGCACCGCCTACCAAGGCGCCGAACTTGTGGATGGCGGCGCCGAAGTTACGGCTGCGGAACAGCTCGTCGTACAGCCAGCTGGACTTGAAGGCGTCGACATAACCGTTGAGCTCGTCGCCACCTTCCTTGCCCGCGGCCAGCGCGGCGGCCACGGCTTCGGCAGCTAGCATGCCGGACTTCATGGCGGTGTGGCTGCCCTTGATCTTGGCGAAGTTCAGGGTGCCGAGGTCACAGCCGATCAGGGCGCCGCCCGGGAAGACCATCTTCGGCAGCGAGTTCAGGCCGCCCTTGCAGATGGCGCGGGCGCCGTAGGCTACGCGTTTGCCACCTTCGAGGTACTGCTTGACCACCGGGTGGTGCTTGTAGCGCTGGAACTCGTCGAAGGGCGACAGGAAGGGGTTGCTGTAGGACAGGTCGATGATCAGGCCGACGACCACCTGGTTGTTCTCCAGGTGATAGAGGAAGGAGCCACCCGGATTCTCGTCGTTCAGCGGCCAGCCGGCGGTGTGGACCACCAGGCCTGGCTGATGCTTGGCCGGATCGATGTCCCAGATTTCCTTGATGCCGATGCCGTAGTGCTGGGCGTCGGCTTCGGAGTCCAGGTTGTACTTCTTGATCAGCTGCTTGCCGATGTGACCACGGCAGCCTTCGGCGAACAGGGTGTACTTGGCACGCAGTTCCATGCCGGGGGTGTAGTAGCCTTCTTTCGGGTGGCCTTCGCGGTCTACGCCGAGATCACCGGTGATGATGCCGCGAACGACGCCGTTCTCGTCGATCAGCGCTTCCTGGGCGGCGAAGCCCGGGTAGATCTCAACGCCCAGGCCTTCGGCCTGCTGGGCCAGCCAGCGGCAGAGATTGCCCAGGGAAATGATATAGTTGCCCTCGTTGTGCATGGTCTTGGGCACGAAGAGGCCGGGCACCTTGATGGCGGAATCGGCATCCTTGAGCATATAGATGTCGTCGCCGGTCACCGGGGTGTTCAGCGGGGCGCCCAGGTCTTTCCAGTCAGGGAAGAGCTCGTTCAGGGCTCGCGTTTCGAATACGGCGCCGGAGAGGATGTGGGCGCCGACTTCGGAACCCTTCTCGACCACGCACACGCTGATCTCTTGACCAGCTTCCGCGGCCTTCTGCTTCAGTCGGCACGCGGCAGACAGGCCAGCGGGGCCGGCGCCGACGATGACGACGTCGAATTCCATGTATTCGCGTTCCACAGTCAATCTCCTCAAGGCTCTTCGATATTTTATGTTGGAGGGCTAGGCTCGATCCCTGACCTGAGCCGGCGCATTATATCCAGACCCTTTGGCTGGTCCAATACAAACGTTTGTTTGAATTTTGTGAAACCCTGATAGGATAAGGCTCTGCGGCTTATGGCGGGGCATTTTGCTGTATTGACCCGAATGGGCGATCCGGTCAAGATACGGGCGGTTTTGCGCTCGCTGTCTGGGCTGAGAGTCGGTTCCGGCCGACCTGCATCACTGGCCAGGCTCGTCTTGGCGACATTCTTATTAACCGGAGAGTAACGAGGAATCCATGAAGGTTCTTGTAGCTGTCAAACGAGTGGTCGACTACAACGTCAAGGTCCGCGTCAAGGCGGACAACTCCGGCGTCGACCTTGCCAACGTGAAGATGTCGATGAACCCCTTCTGCGAAATCGCCGTGGAAGAAGCCGTCCGTCTGAAAGAAAAAGGCGTAGCGAGTGAAATCGTCGTCGTCACCATCGGCCCGAACACCGCTCAAGAGCAGCTGCGTACTGCCCTGGCCCTGGGCGCCGATCGCGCCATCCTGGTCGAGTCCGCCGACGAGCTGAACTCCCTGGCCGTGGCCAAGCTGCTGAAGGCTGTGGTCGACAAGGAGCAGCCGCAGCTGGTCATCCTCGGCAAACAAGCCATCGACAGCGACAACAACCAGACCGGCCAGATGCTGGGCGCCCTGACCGGCTACGCCCAAGGCACCTTCGCCTCCAAGGTTGAGGTGGCTGGCGACAAGGTCAACGTCACCCGTGAAATCGACGGCGGTCTGCAGACCGTTGCGCTGAACCTGCCGGCGATCGTTACCACCGACCTGCGCCTGAACGAGCCGCGCTACGCGTCGCTGCCGAACATCATGAAAGCCAAGAAGAAGCCGTTGGACGTGGTTACCCCGGACGCCCTGGGTGTTTCCACCGCCTCCACCGTGAAGACCCTGAAAGTTGAAGCACCGGCCGCCCGCCAGGCTGGTATCAAGGTCAAGTCCGTGGCTGAACTGGTAGACAAACTGAAGAACGAGGCGAAGGTAATCTGATGGCTATCCTGGTTGTTGCTGAACACACGAACGCCGCGCTGGCAGCCGCCACCCTCAACACTGTGACTGCCGCTCAGAAGATCGGTGGCGACATCCACGTTCTGGTCGCAGGCGCTGGTGTAGGCGCTGCCGCCGAAGCCGCCGCCAAGGTCGCTGGCGTGTCTAAGGTGCTGGTAGCCGACAATGCCGCCTACGCCCACCAACTGCCGGAAAACGTCGCGCCGCTGATTGCTGAGCTGGGCAAGGGCTACAGCCACGTGCTGGCGCCGGCCACCACCAACGGCAAGAACTTCCTGCCGCGCGTGGCGGCTCTGCTGGACGTCGACCAGATCTCCGAGATCATCGCCGTCGAAAGCGCCGATACCTTCAAGCGTCCGATCTACGCCGGTAACGCCATCGCCACCGTGCAGTCTTCGGCTGCCGTGAAGGTGATCACCGTGCGCACCACCGGTTTCGACGCCGCTGCCGCCGAAGGTGGTTCCGCTGCCGTTGAGGCGCTGGGCACTGCTACCGACGCCGGCAAGTCCGCCTTCGTCGGTGAAGAACTGGCCAAGTCCGATCGTCCGGAACTGACCGCTGCCAAGATCGTCGTTTCCGGCGGCCGTGGCATGCAGAACGGCGACAACTTCAAGCACCTGTACGCCCTGGCCGACAAGCTGGGCGCCGCTGTCGGTGCTTCCCGTGCCGCCGTCGACGCCGGTTTCGTACCGAACGACATGCAGGTCGGCCAGACCGGCAAGATCGTTGCCCCGCAGCTGTATATCGCTGTCGGCATCTCCGGTGCCATCCAGCACCTGGCGGGCATGAAGGACTCCAAAGTCATCGTCGCGATCAACAAGGACGAAGAAGCCCCGATTTTCCAGGTGGCTGACTACGGCCTGGTGGCTGACCTGTTCGAAGCCGTACCGGAGCTGGAAAAGCTGCTGTAACAGCACTTCCCGGCCTGCCATACAGAAAACCCGCTCCTCGGAGCGGGTTTTTTATGCGCCTCAGTCATGGCTCGCGTCGAGGAATGCCTGGTAGTGCCGGGCCGTTTCCTCGGGGCGTTCGAGCATGGGGGCGTGGCCACAGTTCTGCATGATCACCACGCTGGGCTTCTTCAACAGAGGCTTCATTACCTCGATGCTGGATACGTCCAGCACCCGGTCGCGATCTCCCCAGAGCAGCAGGGTAGGGGCCTCGATTCGCGGCAGCTCAGGCTCCAGTGGGATATAGCGCTCCCGGAGCTGGCGGAAGACTTCGTCGTAGTGCGCCTCGTTGGCGATGGACTGTTCGGCGAGGTAAGCCTTTACCGAGTGGGGGAGGGGTGGTGGCTCGACGAACACGAACTCCAGCATGCGTTGGAAGTCCTCGGCGCTGCGAACCACCAGCGGGTTGGGCTGGCCGCTTTCGATCAAGCGGAACAGCTCGCTTTTGTTCGGAGCCGTGATACCACCATTGTCGATCAGCGCCAGGCTGCGAACCTGTTGCGGGTAGCGAGCGGCGAAGATACCGGCGATATGTCCGCCCATGGAGTTGCCCACCAGGTGCACCTTGCCCAGTTCCAGGGTCTTGATGAAGGACTCCAGCCGTTCAGCCTGAGTACCTACGTCGTAGCTGCCGGCAGGCCTGTCGCTATCGCCGAAGCCGGGCAGGTCCAGGGCGATGACGTGGTAGCGCTGGGTGAAGTGGCGAGCGAAGCGCAGCCAGTTGTCCTTGTTGGCAGCGAAACCGTGAACCATCACGATGGTTTCGCCCTTGGCCGGGCCGCCCTCGTAGTAATGGATGCTAAGATCGCCCAGCGCAACCTGCCGCTCCGACAGGCCGGCGAGCTGCCTCTCCACCAGGCGTACGCTTGCCGTCAGCGCAGCGGGGGAAAAGTAGAGGGTTGCCGCAGCAGCCGCCAGGAGTATGACGGCTGCGATGAGAAACTTCTTCATGGCCTGTCCTTATCGCGATTAGTTCTTGTAGCCGCTTGTACGCTAGCATGAAGCTTGCGCCCGGCGATGCCGCCCACGTCGCGGCCAATCGAATGTCCAGCTCGGGAAACCTCAGATGCCAAGTCGATTCCACCTTTCTTCCGTGCTTTTTGCGCTCTGCCTGTTGCCCGGACTCGGGCAGGCGGCCGGGAAGTGCGAGCGCCTGGTGGCCACTGGCAATCCCGAGTACCCCCCTTATCTCTGGCGCGATCCGGAGAATCCCAAGCAGTTGATAGGTGCCAACGCCGACCTGCTCAAGCAGATCGCCAAGGAGTTGGGGCTGAAGATTGAAATCCTGTACACCGGCCCCTGGTCCCGGGCTCAGGACGAAGTCCGTACCGGTCGGGTCGACCTGATCGCGGGGGCCTTCCTCACCTTGCCGCGCCTGGAGTCCATGGACTACGTCCACCCGGCCTTCCTCGAAACCCAGGGCGTCGCCTGGGTGAAGCGCGACAAGGCGTTTCCTTACAGTGGCTGGGATGACCTGCGCAGCCACACCGGCGGGACCCTGGTGCAGAACAGTTTCGGCGAAGCCTTCGACCGTTTCGCCAGGGAGAACCTCAAGCTCGAGGAGCTCCCCAGCCTGACCCAGGCCTACCAGAAGCTGCTGCTGGAGCGTACGGACTACGTGCTCTACGAGCGCTACCCCGGCCTGGTGCTGGCCGACACCCTGGGAATGGCCGACGATCTGGTCGCCCTGGAACCTCCTATTTCCAGCGAAGGTCTGTACCTGACCCTGTCCCACAACTCGGCGTGCAACGACCCCTGGCTGCGCGGACAGCTCGCGAAAAAGATGACAGAATTGGTCGCCGCCGGGGTGCCGGAAACCCTGCTGCAGCGCAACCTGGAACGGTGGAAGGCGTTGCAGATGCAGCCCGCCGCCACGCCTGAATGATTAGGAACCCTCTAGTGAGCAAGACACCCCTGTTTGCTGCCGGCCTGGCCGTGCTGGCCCTGGCCGGTTGCGCCAACGCCCCTGCGCCCATCGAGCAGATCCGCCTGACCCAGAAGGCCGTGGAGCAAGCCAAGGCTGTTGGCGCCACCGAACAGATCGAAGAGATGAAGCTGGCGCAGGACAAGCTCGCCTTGGCCGAGAAGAACATGGGCGAAGAGGACTACAAGCGTGCTCGCATCCTGGCCGAGGAGGCCGAGCTGGATGCGCGCCTGGCCGAAGCCAAGGTCCTGACGAAGAAGAGCCAGGACCAGTTGGCAGAGCTCACCGCGCGGATCAATCGCCTGCGCAAGCAGTTGGGAGATGTGCAGTGAAGCGCAGTCATGCATTGAGCGTCGGCCTGCTCCTCAGCCTTGGCGTGCTGGGTGGATGCGCCAGCCAGCAGCAGACCGAGCAGAGCCTGGAACAGGCCCGGCAGATGTTCCAGAAGGTCAAGGAGGACCAGAGCGTCCTCAGCAGCGCCCCCAAGGACGTGATCCGCGCCGGGGAGTCGCTGGCACGTGCCGAGCGGCTGTCCAGCTACTGGGGCAACGATGCCGACGTTACCCACTATGCCTACCTGAGCCAGCGCTACAGCGAAATCGCCAGCCAGCATAGCGAACAGAGCCTGAACCAGAGCCGCGCGGCGAAGCTGCAACTGGAGCGTGAGCGCCTGCAACTGGCGCTGCGCGAGGCCAAGTTGCTGAGTGTTCAGCAGCAGGGCAAATGGCTTGAAGAACAGATGATTGCGCTGGCTGCGACCGAAACGGACCGTGGCCTGGTCATGACCCTGGGCGATGTGCTGTTCGACACCGGTCATGCTGACCTCAAGGCCTCGGCCAACCGCACCGTGCTCAAGCTGGTGCAGTTCCTCCAGCTCAACCCGCGACGCATAGTGCGGATCGAGGGATATACCGATAGCAGCGGGAGCAAGCCGGATAATCTGAAGCTGTCCACCGAGCGAGCCCAGGCGGTAGCGGATGCCCTGGTCGACCTCGGAATCGATGCCAAGCGCATCCAGGTTCAGGGCTACGGCGAGGCCTTCCCGGTGGCGGAGAATGCTTCCAACCGGGGGCGGGCGCAGAACCGTCGAGTTGAGATCGTGTTCTCCAACGACAAGGGTGAACTCGGCCCGGCACGTTGAGGGTGACGCAAAAGCCCTGGCTGCCATTCAGCGCCGGGGCTTTTTAGTGTCTGGACAATTCCACTGTATCGCCCACACTTTTCTGATCTGTACCGGTGCAGTTGTGCATGCTTCGGATAGTGTTTCGGTCCAGTGATACAGGTACCGCCGTCATGACCAATCTGTTGCTCTACCAACGCATCGCCCAGCAATTGGCCGATGATATTCGCCGTGGTGTCTACCAGCCGGGCGAGCGTGTGCCATCGGTTCGCAAGCTCAGCTCCCAGCTCAGCGTCAGCCACGCCACGGTGTTGCAGGCCTATGCCAGCCTGGAGGACCAGGGACTGATTCGCGCTCGCCCACAGTCCGGCTTCTACGTTCACCAGACGCCCGCGCTGACCGCATCCACCCCGGACATCGCCCGTGTCGAGCGTCCCGGCCTGGTCACCCGTGCCAGCATCATTCAGCAGGTACTGGCCGAGTCCCGTCGCGAAGGCGTTTTCCCCCTGGGCGCCGCGGTGCCCCATGTCGATTACCTGCCGGTGCGCACCCTGCATCAGCAATTGGCCAAGGTCACGCGGTTCCAGAGCCCGCGCGCCTTCAGCTACATGTTCAGCCCAGGCTTCGAGCCGCTGCGTCGCCAGGTGGCGATTCGCATGCGTGACGCTGGCGTGGTGGTGGACCCCAGCGAAGTGGTGATCACCCACGGCTGCGTGGATGCGTTGCAGATGAGCCTGCGAGTGCTGACGCGACCGGGTGACCTGATCGCCACCGAGTCGCCCACCTACTACGGGCTGCTGCAACTGGCTGATCTGCTCGGCCTGAAAGTGATCGAGATTCCCAGCGACCCCACCACCGGCATCAGTCTGGAAGCCCTGCAACTGGCCGCCAACCAGTGGCCGATCAAGGCGCTGGTGCTGACCGCCCGGTTGAGTAACCCGCTGGGTGGCACCATTCCCGAGGAGCGGCAGAAGCAGTTGCTGCGCCTGTCGTCGGACTTCGACATCCAGATCATCGAAGACGACATCTACGGCGAGCTGATGTTCGACCAGGGGCCGTCCAAGGCGCTCAAGGCCTATGACCTTGACGACCGGGTGATCTACTGCTCCAGCTTCTCCAAGACTCTGTCGCCCGGTGTGCGCATTGGCTGGATGGTCGCCGGCAAGTACCAGGCGGAAATCCAGCGTCTGCAAACCTTCAGCACCCACTCGGCGTGCAGCGTCACCCAGATGGGCGTGGCGGCGTACCTGGAGAACGGCGGCTACGACCGGCACCTGCGCTACATTCGCCAGGAGTACCGGAAGAACCTCACGGCCTTCCAGCTCGGCGTGCAGCAGTACTTCCCCGAAGGCACCCAGATCACCCGTCCCAATGGCGGCTTCATCCTCTGGATCAGCCTGCCGGCCAAGGTGAACACCAAGGACCTGCACGTGCGCGCGCTGCAGCAGGGCATCAGCATCGCGCCGGGGCTGATCTTCAGTAACACCGAGCAGTTCAACCACTGCGTGCGCCTGAACTGCGGCATTCCGTGGAACCGGGAGGCCGAGCGCGCCATCATGACCCTCGGCATGCTGGCCAAGCAGCTCTGCCAGGAGGCCGGTCTGTAACCGGCCTCCCGAATTTTTTTTCCGCAGGCTTAACCCCTCCCGCGAGACGCCTCCGTCTACTGGTACGAATGGCTCATTCGTTCCCAGGAGGCGTCCATGTCCAGCCATCACTTCCTTCAGCACCAACCCCTGGCCGCCGGCTTCACTGCCGGCTTGCTGCTGGCCCTGGCCGCTTGTAGCGCCCAGGATGCTTCGGCGCCACCTTCTGGCAAGACCGAGGTGTCGCCGCCTGTCCTGAGTCAGCCCGAACCGGAGCTGCGTGAGGAGGCCAGGGCCAGTGCGCCCGCTGCCCTGGCCAAGCGCGCCGACTACGCCGCCGAGGTGCGGCAGATGCCCATGAGCATGCCGGCGCCCGTGGCAGATGCCATGCAGCCCGGCTATCGCGATGTGCCCCGCGAGCAGTACCAGCATCTGATCGACAACCCGATCCATGCCGTCGCCAGTGCGCCGGTCTCTACATTCAGCATCGACGTCGACACCGGCAGCTACGCCAACGTGCGGCGCTTCCTCACCGGCGGCCAGCTGCCGCCGGCTGATGCGGTGCGGCTGGAAGAGATGGTCAACTACTTCCCCTACAGCTATCCGCTGCCTGAAGGCGATGTGCCTTTCGGCATCGGCGTCGAGTTGGCGCAGACGCCCTGGAACTCGCAAACCCGCCTGCTGCGGGTGGCGATCAAGGCGTCCGACAGCAGCGTCGAGCAACTGCCGCCGGCCAACCTGGTGTTCCTGGTCGACGTTTCCGGCTCCATGGACCGGCGCGAAGGTCTGCCTATGGTGCAGGGCACCCTCAAATTGCTGGTGGACCAGTTGCGTCCGCAGGATCGCGTATCGCTGGTCACCTACGCTGGCGAAGCACGGGTCGTACTGGGCTCCACGCCGGGTAGCGAAAAGGTGAAGATCCACGCCGCCATCGAACAACTCAGCGCAGGCGGTTCAACGGCGGGCGAATCGGGCATCCAGCTGGCCTATGCCGAAGCGCAGAAGGGGCTGATCCCGAATGGCATCAACCGCATCCTGTTGGCCACCGACGGCGACTTCAACGTCGGCATCAGTGATTTCGAAAGCCTTAAGCAAATGGCCGCGCAGAAGCGCAAAAGCGGCGTGTCGCTCACCACCCTGGGCTTTGGCGTCGACAACTACAACGAGCGGCTGATGGAGCAACTGGCCGATGCCGGCGATGGCAACTACGCCTACATCGACAACCTGCGCGAAGCACGCAAGGTGCTGGTGGATCAGTTGGGCTCGACCCTCTCCGTGGTCGCCCGTGATGTGAAGCTGCAACTGGAGTTCAACCCGGCCGAGGTCAGCGAGTACCGCCTGCTGGGCTATGAAAATCGTGCCCTCAAGCGTGAAGACTTCAGCAACGACAAGGTGGATGCCGGTGAGATCGGCGCCGGCCACACCATCACGGCGCTGTACGAGATCGTCCCCACCGGCGCCAGGGGATGGCTGGAACCACTGCGCTACCAGGCGGCGGCCAAAGGCGAGGGCAGGGCGGGTGAACTGGCCTGGCTGCGGGTGCGCTACAAGGCGCCGGCCGCGGAGCAGAGCAGGTTGCTGGAGCGTCCCATCGCCGCCGGCAAGGTGGCTACTCTGAGTGAGGCCAGCGAGGACCTGCGTTTCGCCGCAGCGGTAGCGGCCTTCGCCCAGCAGCTCAAGGGCGGCCAGTACACCGGCGAGTTCGGCCTGGCCGACAGCGCCAGCCTGGCCCGTGCCGCCCGCGGTGACGACCGCTTCGGCCTGCGCGGCGAGTTTGTGCAACTGGTGGAACTGGCGCAAAGCCTGCAAACTCCCGCTCTATACCAAGCGCGGAAGGAATGACGTGAACGCGACTCTCACGGACGACGACGCCGCCTTGTTGCGGCGTTATCGCAGCGGTGATGCCGAGGCATTTGGCGTGCTTTATGCGCGTCATCGCCTTGGCCTATACCGTTTCCTCTGCGGCCTGTGCAGCGACGCCGCCCTGGCCGAGGAAATCTTCCAGGAAACCTGGCTGAACCTGATTCGCAGCGACTCCGAGCAGCGTGGCCAGGCCAGCTTCAAGACCTGGCTCTACCAGATTGCCCGCAACCGCCTGATCGACCACTGGCGCAAGCACGGCCGCCTGCAGGGCTGCGAAGAAGCCTTCGATGAAACCCTGCACGGCGACGCGCTGCCCGGCAGCAGTCCCGACCCCGAGCGCGAACTGTCCCTCAGCCGGGATCAGCAGCGCCTGCGTGCCGCCCTGGATGAGCTGCCGGGTGAGCAGCGCGAGGTGTTCCTGCTACGCGCCCACGGCGACCTGGAGCTCAACGAGATCGCTGAACTCACCCGCACACCTGCGGAGACGGTCAAGAGCCGGCTGCGCTATGCGTTGCAGAAGTTGCGTCGGCTCCTGGCCGACCCGGCCGCGGCCGAGGAGGTATCCGCATGAACCGAGACCCGCACAAGCCGGACGAGATGGAACGCGAACTGCTCGAACACTTTAGGTGCCACAGCCACGACGAACCGTCCTCGGCCCTCGACCAGCGCATCCTGGCGGCTGCAGCGGCCCAGGCCGCGCAGCACCGGGCAGAATCCCGACTGTCCTTCGGTGAGCGCCTGCATGCCTGGTTGTTCGGTGCCGGTGGCCGGCAGCGCTGGGCCGTGGCCGTGGCCGGCTTCGCCATGCTAGGCATTGGCCTGAGCTTGACGCTGCGTACCCAGCAGGAGGCCGAGCAACGCTTCGATGCCCCCCCTGCCGGTGCTGAGCCGTATTCCGCACCGGCTCCGGCGGCAGCGCCGATGTCCCGGGCGGCACCAGCCACCCTGGCCAGCCCACCGGTCCAGGTGGAGAAGAAAGCCTCTGTCATGGCTGACAGCAGCGCCGAGGTTGAGGCGCGCCAGACAGGACCTTTGCGCCTGGAAGAAGCCGCACCCAAAGAAGAACTAGCGACAGCCGCACCGCTTGCCGAACCGGAAGCCAGCCTGCGCCGTGTGCTGGAGCTTGAGGCGGCAGGCAAGCGTGAGGAGGCGCACAAGCTGCTGGATGAGCTGCAGGCCCGCTATCCGCAACGGGATATCGCCGCCGAATTGCGTGAGCTGGAGCGTGACCGCTGAAACCGGTCGCGCCAGGCTTGCCAGGGTACGGGGGAAGGTGGAGCATGGCGCCATCACTGATTATTTCCGAGCATCCATGCGTTTGATTCGACTGATTGGCGCCTGCCTGGCAACCCTTGTTCTACTGGCTGCCTGCGACAAGGACGTGCCACCGAAGCCCAAGGCACCGCCCGCGCCACCTCCCATTTCGTCCAGTCCGCCATCGGTGGAGCCTGCCCCCGTTGCGCCTGAGTTGCCGCCATCAGCTTCCAGGCCTGAACCGGTTGCCCCGCCGCCCGCACCTACGCCCAAACCAGATACGCCGCCACCGGCGCCGGTCAAGCCCAAGGAGCCGCCAGTGGAGGTCAGCACCAAGGCGCCGCTGCCCAAGGCCAAGCTGGACCTGACCCTGCCCAAGGATCTGGTCAATCAATTGGAATCGGGAGATGCAATGGCCGATATGCCTGACCAGCCAATGCTGCCGAAGATGTTCGTGGAGAAGCCAGTACCGGAAAGTCCGTTCCAGCTCAATGGCAAGCTGATCACCAACGAGCGTGAAGATGACTACTGGCGCTCGGTGGAAGGCGCCGAGTTGCAGTTCGAGTTCAAGCGCTGATCCGGCGCCATCCTAGGTCGGCGCCATCCTGTGGGAGCGAATTCATTCGCGAATGAATTCGCTCCCACAATTTCAAGAAGCAAGCCTCAGAAGCGGTATTCCCCGCGCTGGATCGCCCGGTACAGGCTGCCGTCCAGCGGACGGAAGCCGGTGTCACCGGGGAGGCGGGCGAAGAGCGGCTCGTTCACTGACTGCGGGTCGTATGCCTGCTTCTTCAGGTCGTTTTTCTTGTACTTGAAGGTGCCCGTCGTCTCGACCTCTTCCAATAGCCGCACGAACAACGGCGAGGCGTAGGCCGGCAGCTCGCGGTCCAGGTGGTCGGCCAGGGCCTGCTGGTCCAGTTGCGCGCCCGTGCTCAGGCGCAGGGCGGCCATGCCGCAGCGGCCGTTGGTGCCCGGGATTTCCACGCCGTAGACCACGGCATCCTCCACGCCGGGAAACGCGCCCAGGGCGTTCTCGACTTCGGTGGTGGAGACGTTTTCCCCTTTCCAGCGGAAGGTGTCACCGAGGCGGTCGACGAACTGCGCGTGCTTGCAGCCGATGCTGCGCATCAGGTCGCCGGTGTTGAACCACGCATCACCTTGCTTGAACGCGTCGCGCAGGATCACCGCTTCGCTCTTGGCCGGGTCGGTGTAACCGTCGAAGGGCCATTTAGGGCTGATCTCGCTGATCAGCAGGCCCGATTCGCCCTTGGCCACTTCCTGCAGGAAGCCCCGGTGATCGCGCAGGGGCCGGTCGTTTTCCAGGTCATAGCGGACGATGGCGAAGGTGGCCGGAGAGAAACCCACCGTATTGTCGAAATTGAACACGTTGGTGAAGCCGATGTTGCCTTCGCTGGAGGCGTAGAATTCCATGACCCGCTCGATGCCGAAGCGCGCCTTGAACTCGGCCCAGATCGACGGGCGCAGGCCGTTGCCGATCATGCAGGTCAGGCTGTTGCCCTGTTCTTCCGGGCTGGGTGGCTGGTTTAGCAGGTAGCGGCAGAGTTCGCCGATGTAGCCGAAGCAGGTGGCCTGGTAACGCGCCACGTCTTTCCAGAAGTTGCTGGCGGAGAACTTGCGACGCAGGGCGATGGCCGCGCCCCCGGCCAGCACCGATGCCCAGCTCACGGTGACCGCATTGTTGTGGTAGCAGGGCAGGGTCAGGTAGAAAACGTCGCGATCGGTCAGGCCCAGCCCCGAGTGCCCGAAACCGCCGAAGGCCTTGATCCACTTGCCGTGACTGAGGATGGAGGCCTTGGGCAGGCCGGTGGTGCCCGAGGTGTAGATGTAGAAACAGGCATCCTTGAGGCGTACCTGTCCGGTGTCCGCCGGGTTCTCGCCGGACTGGCCCAGCGCCAGGCGCATCAGGTTCTGCCAGCCAGCCGGGGCGTCGCCGGGTTCGGCCAGGCTGTCGCCGTCGGCTATCCAATAGCAGCGGCGACCGTCTTCCAGCTCGTTGCGGACTTCCTCGAAGGCTCCGCGCAGTTCTTCCCCCACCACAAAGTGACGGGCCTTGACCAGGTTCAGGCTGTGGCTCAGCACCTTGCCACGTTGCGTGGTGTTCACCAGGGCAGCAATGGCGCCCAGCTTGGCCAGCGCGCCCAGAGCCGCCAGCACTTCGATGCGGTTCTCCAGCATCACGGCCACCACGCTGCCGTGGAGCACTCCTTCGGCTTTCAGGGCACGGGCCAGGCGGTTACTCCAGGCGTTGAATCCGGCGTAGTCGAGGTGGCGATGCTCGTCGATGACCGCCGGGCGTTCGGGATACAGGCGCGCGGCGCGCTCCAGGGCCCATCCCAGGGACAGCGCTTTCTCTCGGTTGCGGATGCCGGTGTAGTAGAGGCCCAGCAGCATGCGCGGCAGGCGTGGCAGGTTGGCGGGCAGGCGGCCAATGAAGCGCAGCGGGGAGATCAGTTCGGCTTGGCTCATGATGTTCGCGTGTTGTCGTTGTTGTACGCAGTTGTTTTCCTGACTCTAGAACGGGCGGCCGAACCCCACCATGACCCTGGCGCGGCGGGATGAAGGCAGATGGGCAAATACAGGGGCGCTGTAGCTTTTTTGTGGGATGCAGCTGGCCTTAATCCAGGAACAGATCCGGCACCAGGGCGCCACCGTCCGGGTCGTAGCGGTAGCGCTCGAACTCGGTCTGGCCCTGTTCGCGCAGGATTCCTTCGTCGATCAGCAGGCGGCCGGTGATGCTGCGGCCTTGGCTTACCAGGATGGCGTGGGCGGCGTCGGCCATGATGGCCGGGGTACGGGCGCGCTTGAAGGCGTCGCGGCTGCCCAGCTCGAACTCGATGGCGGCCGTGGCGATCATGGTTTGCGGCCACAGCGAGTTGACGCTGATGTCGTACTTCTTGAACTCCTCGCTCATGCCCAGGGTGAGCATGCTCATGCCGTACTTGGTGACGGTGTAGGGGCCATGCTGGGCGAACCATTTCGGAGCGAGGTTGAGCGGTGGCGAGAGGTTGAGGATGTGGCCGTTGCCGCTCTGTTTCAGGTAGGGCAGGGCAGCCTGGCTGCAGACCATCACCGCGCGGGTGTTGATCTGATACATCAAGTCGAAGCGCTTTGCTTCCAGACGCTCCACGCCCACCAGCTTGATGGCGCCGGCATTGTTGACCAGGGCATCGATGCCGCCGAAGTGTTCGGCAGCCTTGGCCATGGCCTCACGCACGGCATTCTCGTCGCGCACGTCCAGTTGCAGGGGCAGGGCCTTTCCGCCAGCGGCCTCCACTTCCTCGGCCACGCTGAAAATGGTCCCCGGAAGCTTCGGATGGGGTTCGGCGCTCTTGGCGGCGATGACGATATTGGCGCCATCGGCGGCGGCACGCAGGGCGATCTCGCGGCCAATGCCACGACTGGCGCCGGTGATGAACAGGGTTTTGCCGGAAAGGGACATTGCGTTGCTCCTGTTGCGATTCGGTTTTCGTCAGGGGTGTAGGAGCGAGCTCTGCTCGCGAAAGATTGCGGCACGATTCGCGAGCAGAGCTCGCTCCTACGAAACGTACCTCGTCAGAGGCTTTCCTCTACCTCTACCAGCAACTGGCGGCTCTTCACCTGGTCGCCTCGGCTGACCTGGACGCGGCGGATCACGCCGTCCACACCAGCCTTCAGCGGGTGCTCCATCTTCATGGCTTCCAGCACCACCAGCAGTTGGCCTTTGTCGACTCGGTCGCCTTCGGCCACCAGCACCTCGACTATGGCGCCGTCCATGGGTGCCTTCACCGTGCCGGATGCAGCGCCATTCTGGCCGCCCGCGGGTTCGTGGGTGGCGTCCTGCAGTTCCAGGTTGCCGTTCTGGCCGAACAGCCAGAGTTGCGCGTCCTGTTGGTGGTAGGCGACCCGGCGACGGATACCGTCCAGCTCCACCACTGCCCAGCGGCCGTCGGCGCTCAGCAGGCGAATGGCGATCTCTACCTCAGCCACCTTGGCCAGCAGGCGCGGTTTCTGCCCGGCATCCTGCACCGCCAGTTCCACCGCATGCTTCTGTTCGCCCTGGCGCAGCACCAGGCGCCAGGGTGCGCTGCCCGCACTGCGCCAGCCGGCCAGTCCGACCTGATGGGCGCGGGCATTGGCTGAGGCCTGGTAGAGCAGGGTGGCGGCGATGGCCAGCTCGGCCGGCGAGATTGCTTGTGGGCTCAAACTGGAGTCGGCGCCGAACTGTTCGCCGATGAAGGCGGTCGTGGCGGCGCCTGCGGCGAAATGCGGATGGCGGAGCAGGTTGGCAAGGAAGCGCTGGTTGCCCTTGACCCCCAGCAGCACGCAGTCCTCTACGGCGCGGGCCAGCTTGCGCCGAGCTTCATCGCGGGTCGCGCCCCAGGCGATCACCTTGGCTAGCATGGGGTCGTAGAACGGGGGCACGGCCTGGCCTTCCACTAGACCGTGGTCGATGCGGATATCCTCCAGCTCCGCCGGTTCCCAGCGCAGCACATGGCCGGTCTGGGGCAGGAAGCCGGCCGTCGGGTCTTCGGCGTACAGGCGCACTTCCATGGCGTGGCCGGTGAGCTGGATTTCGTCCTGTGCGAGCGGTAGAGGCTGACCTTCTGCGACGCGAATCTGCCAGGCCACCAGGTCCTGGCCGGTGATCAGTTCGGTCACCGGGTGTTCCACCTGCAAGCGCGTATTCATCTCCAGGAAGTAGAAGGCGCCGCTGGCCTCCAGCAGGAACTCCACCGTGCCGGCGCCGACGTAGTTCACCGTGCGTGCGGCCTGTATCGCCGCCTCACCCATGGCCTGGCGCAGCTCGGCGGTCATGACCGGGCAGGGTGCTTCCTCGATGACTTTCTGGTGGCGGCGCTGCACTGAGCAATCGCGTTCACCCAGGTAGACGAGGTTGCCGTGCTGGTCGCCGAACACCTGGATTTCCACGTGACGTGGCTGCAGCACGGCTTTTTCCAGAATCAGTTCGGCGCTGCCGAAGGCGTTCAGCGCTTCCGAGCGGGCAGTGCGCAATTGCGCCGCCAGCTCGTCCGGCCCGTTGACCAGGCGCATGCCTCGGCCGCCACCGCCAGCACTGGCCTTGATCATCAGCGGATAGCCGATGCGTCCGGCTTCGCGGCTCAGGGTGGCATCGTCCTGTTCGGCGCCTTCGTAGCCGGGGATGCAGGGCACGCCGGCTTCCAGCATGGCCAGCTTGGACAGGCGCTTGCTGCCCATCAGGTGGATGGCGTCCACGGTCGGGCCGATGAAGGTGATGCCGGCCGCCTCGCAGGCGCGCGCGAAGTCGGCGTTCTCGGACAGGAAGCCGTAGCCGGGGTGAACGGCGTCGGCACCGGTTTTTTGCGCGGCGCCGATGATCGCCAGGATCGACAGGTAGGACTGGCCCACCGGCGCCGGACCGATGCACACCGCTTCGTCGGCGAGATTAACGTGGCGGGCGTCGGCATCGGCCTCGCTGTAGACGGCGACGGTGCGATAGCCGAGGGCCTGGGCGGTGCGCATCACCCGGCAGGCGATCTCGCCCCGGTTGGCGATCAGGATCTTGTTGAAACTGGGCATATTATCTGGCTCCTCGGATGCTATTCCCCTCTCCCCGTGGGAGAGGGGCCAAGGGTGAGGGAACCACCTGCGCGCGGCGGGATTCCCCTCACCCCGACCCTCTCCCGGAGGGAGAGGGAGTAAAGGCTCACTGCGCCCAGGTGGGCTTGCGTTTCTGTACGAACGCCAGGGTGCCCTCGGTGCCTTCCGCGCCCGTCACGGCAGCGGCGAACTGCTCGGCGGCGCTGTCCAGCAGGGCGCCGAGGGGTTCGTTTTCCGTGGCCAGCAGCAATGCCTTGGTTCGGGCGTTGGCGCCTGGAGCGCAGCGGCGGACCTGCTCCAGGCTCTCGGCCAGGCGCTGCTCCACGGCCGCGGTGTCGGCTTCGGCGAAGTGGATCAGCCCCAGGCGCAGGGCTTCGCTGCCGTCGAAGCGCGCGGCGGTCAGGGCCAGGCGGCGTGCCTGGGTGAGGCCGATGCGCTTGACCACGAAAGGCGCGATTTGCGCCGGCAGGATGCCGAGGCTGGTTTCCGGCAGACCGAACTGGGCGTCGGCAAGGGCGATGGCGATGTCCGAAACGCAGGCCAGGCCGAAGCCGCCGCCCAGTACCGCGCCTTCCAGCACAGCGACCAGTGCCTGCGGCTGCGTCTGGGCTTCCTCCAGCAGGCTGCCGAAGGCACGGTTCAGGTTGCGGTAGGCATCGCTGCCAGCGGCGCGGGCGCTGGCCATGTCCTTGATGTCGCCACCGGCGCAGAAGTGCCCACCGGTACCGCGCAGCACCAGGGCGCGCACGCCGGCGTCACCACGTACGGCGGCCAGCACCGCACGCAGTTCTTCCACCATGGCCAGACTCATGGCGTTGCGGCTGTCCGGCCGGTTCAGGGTGATGTGGAGTACGCCACCAGCCTGTTCCAGCAGCAGGGTTTTGCAGTTCGGCAGGGTCATGGCATCAGCCCTTCTTCTTGCCCGGCAGGATGCCCATCAGCTTGCAGATGATGCCCAGCATGATTTCGTCGGCACCGCCGCCGATGGACACCAGGCGGGTGTCGCGGTAGGCGCGGGAGACGTGGTTGTCCCACATGAAGCCCATGCCGCCCCAGTACTGCAGGCAGGCGTCGGTGACTTCGCGGCCGAGGCGGCCGGCCTTGAGCTTGGCCATGGAGGCGAGGCGGGTGACATCCTTGCCGCTGACGTAGAGCTCCACGGCCTGGTAGACCAGGGCGCGCAAGGCTTCGATCTCGGTCATCAGCTCGGCCAGGCGGAAGTGGATCACCTGGTTGTCGATCAGCGGATTGCCGAAGGTCTTGCGCTCCTTGCAGTAGTCAATGGTGACGTCCACGCAGTGCTCCAGGCCCTTGATCATGTTGGCAGCGCCGAACATGCGTTCTTCCTGGAACTGCAGCATCTGCATCATGAAGCCCGCGCCCTCGTGGCCGATGCGGTAGCGCTGCGGCACGCGGACGTTGTCGAAGAACACCTGGGCGGTTTCCGAGCTACGCATGCCGAGCTTGTCGAGGTGGGCGCTGAGGGTGATGCCGGGGGTGTTCATCGGCACCATGATCAGTGACTTGTTGACGTGGGGCTTGTCGTCCGAGGTGTTGGCCAGCAGGCAGATGAAGTCGGCGCTGGGGGAGTTGGTGATCCACATCTTGCTGCCGTTGATCACGTAGTCACTGCCATCCTTGCGGGCGGTGGTCTTCATCCCGGCGACGTCCGAGCCGGCGCCCACTTCCGAAACGCCGATGCAGCCGACCATTTCGCCGGTGATGGCCGGGCGCAGGAATTCGTCGCGCAGCTCATCGGAGCCGAAGCGCGCCAGGGCCGGGGTACACATGTCGGTCTGCACGCCGATGGCCATCGGGATGCCGCCGCAGTGGATGGTGCCGAACTCTTCGGTGGCGACGATCGAGTAGCTGTAGTCCAGGCCCATGCCGCCGAACTTCTCCGGCTTGGAGATGCCCAGCAGCCCCAGCTCGCCGGCCTTCTTGAAGATGTCGTGGATCGGGAAACGGCCTTCCTTTTCCCACTGGTCGACATGGGGATTGATCTCCCTGTCGACGAAATTGCGCACCGTGCGGAGAAGTTCTTCGTGTTCCTGGGTGAAGATCATCTTTCTTGTTCTCCTTGTAGGGTGCGCCGTGCGCACCGAGATCCGGAAGGGTGCGTCGCGGTCAGAACCGGGCCACGCCGAAGCTGTTGGCCTTGAGCGGGCGGGCGTCGGCCTCCGCGCAGATATCCAGCAGATAGCCCAGCAGCCTGCGGCTGTCACGGGGGTCGATGAGACCGTCATCCCAGAGGCTGGCGGTGCCGTAGAGGGCGGTGGACTGGCTGTCGAGCTTCTGCGCGGTCACCTGTTCGAGCATGTCGAGCATCTTCGGGTCGGGCTCCTTGCCCTCCTTGGCGTGCTTTTCCTCGGTGACGATGCGCAGCACCTTGCCGGCCTGGGCGCCTCCCATCACGGCGGTGCGGCTGTTGGGCCAGGCGAAGATGAAGCGCGGGTCCAGGCCGCGACCGCACATGGCGTAGTTGCCGGCGCCGTAGGATCCGCCCACCACGAGGGTGAGCTTGGGCACGCGGGCGTTGGCCACGGCCTGGATCATCTTCGAGCCGTGCTTGATCACGCCGAGTTGTTCGGATTCGGTGCCGACCATGAAACCGGTGGTGTTGTGCAGGAACAGCAGCGGTACATTGGCCTGCTCGCAGAGCTGGATGAACTGCGCCGCCTTGGCCGCCCCCTGGGGGGTGATGGGGCCGTTGTTGCCGATCAGGCCGCAGGGCCGGCCTTCGATGCGCAGGTGGCCACAGACGGTCTGGTTGTCGAACTCGTTCTTGAAGTCGAGGAACTCCGAGCCATCGGCGATGCGGGCGATGATCTCGCGCACGTCGTAAGGCTTCTTCGGGTCCGCCGGGACCACGCCGAGCAACTCTTCGGCGCTGTACAGCGGTTCGCGCCACTCGGGTTTGGCGCGGGCCGGCAGTTGGGCATTCCAGGGCAGCATGGCGAGGATGTCGCGGGCCAGGCGCAGGCCGTCTGCGTCGTTCTCGGCCAGATACTCGGCGGTACCGGCCACCTGGGCGTGCATTTCGGCGCCGCCCAGCTGTTCGTCGGTGGCCACTTCACCGGTGGCGGCCTTCAGCAGGGGCGGGCCGGCGAGGAACATCTTGGCCTTGCCGCGTACCACGATCACGTAGTCCGACAGCCCAGGCTGATAGGCGCCGCCAGCAGTACTGGAACCGTGCACCACGGTCAGCTGGGGGATGCCCATGGCGGAAATCCGTGCCTGGTTGGCGAAGCCGCGCGCGCCCTCGACGAAGATTTCCGCCGCGTAGTTGAGGTTGGCGCCACCGCTTTCGGTGAGGGCCACCAGCGGCAGTTTGTTCTCCATGGCGATCTGCTGCAGGCGCAGGGTCTTCTTCAGCCCGGTGGGGGATATGGTTCCACCCTTGATGGCACTGTTGCTGGCACTGATCAGGCAACGAATGCCGGAGATGTAGCCGATGCCGGCGATGATGCCGCCGCCGGCCTGGGTGCCGTCCTTGTCGTCATGCAGCTTGAAGCCGGCCAGGGAGCAGAGTTCAAGGAAGGGGCTGCCCGGGTCCAGCAGCAGGTTCAGGCGTTCGCGGGGCAGCAGTTGGCCGCGTTTCTCGAACTTCGGCCTGGACTCGGCAGCCTTGTCCAGCACCTTCTGTTCGATCTCGCGGAAGCTGGCGATGGCGGCGAGCATGGCCTCGCGGTTCTTCGCGAAGTCTTCGCCCTGGGCGTCGAGTTCGGATTGGATCACGGCCATTATTCTTGATCCTTCAGCACGTCGGGCAGGTAGGCCCGGTGGAAGCCGTTGTAGGCCTTGCTCTGGCCCGGCCTGGCCTTGGCCAGGGGAAAGGCGCGGCTGCCTTGGCTGGCCGCGCCGTCGATGCGGATGGTGTTGCCACTGATGAAGGCGCCGCCGGGGGAGAGCAGGAAGACGATGGCGGCAGCCACTTCCGACTCGCTGCCGATGCGCTTGAGCGGCACGTGTTCGCGCAGGGTCGGGATGATGGCCTTGAAGGCGCCTTCGTAGGTGTCCATGCCGCTGGAAGCGATCCAGCCGGGCGCCACGGCGTTGACCCGCACGCCTGCGTAACCCCACTCGACAGCGGCGGTCTTGGTGAAGTTCTCCATCCCGGCGCGGGCGGCGCCGGAATGGCCCATGCCGGGCATGCCGCCCCACATGTCGGCGAGCATGTTGACGATGCTGCCGCCGGTCTTGCTCATGGCCTGATTGAATACTTCGCGCGCCACCAGGAAGCCGCCGACCAGGTTGGTGCGGATCACGGTCTCGAAACCTTTCTGGTTGATCGAGGCGAGCGGGGCGGGGTATTGGCCGCCGGCGTTGTTGACCAGGTGGTGGATGGCGCCACGCTCGGCCAGGACCGTGGACACCATGGCCTTCACCGCGTCTTCGTCGCGGACGTCACAGGCCTGCCAGCTGGCGACGCCGCCGTCTTCGATGATCTCGCCTGCGGTCTTTTCCAGCTTCTCCGGCTTGCGGCCGACCAGCACCACGTGGGCGCCCAGGGCCGCCAGTTCGTGGGCAGTGCAGCGGCCGATGCCGCTGCCGCCGCCGGTGACCATGATGGTCTGGCCGCTGAACAGGCCGGGCTTGAATACCGAGTCGTATGCCATGGATTGCGTCCTCAGAGGCTGTCGGCCAGGGCCTTGGGCACCGGCACCGGGAATTCCAGGAGTTGCTGGGCGAAGGCTTTGCCTTGCGGGTCGATGCGGAGGCTGGCGACCCCGCCGCCGCCGAGGGCGTTCTCCAGCAGGAAATTGAGGCTATGACTGCCCGGCAGGTACCAGCGGGCCACGCGACCCAGTTGCGGATCGAGCACGTGCCCCATCCAGTCGACCACGGCTTCCGGCGTCAGGGCTTCGGCGATCCAGGGCAGGTACTCCGCCTTGCGCGCCATGACGCCGATATTGCTGTGGTTGCCTTTATCGCCGGAGCGCGCCACCGCCAGCTTCACCAGCGGAACACTGGCGCTGGCCTGGCCTTCGGCGGCGGGGGGCGGAAGGGCGTCGGCCAGGGCCGCAACGTCGAAACCGTGCAACTGCGGCAGGTCGCAGGTGCTGCGCTGGCCATCCAGTTCCACTTCGAGATGGCAAGCGGACTTGTCCACCAGGAAGGAGAACAGGCGGATCACCGGGTAGACAGTGGGGCGGCCGCCCACGATGCCGGTCAGGCCCGGCGCCATGCCGGTGGCGGCCTGGGCGATCTCGCGGGAAAACAGGACCAGGGCATCCTTGCGGCTATGACTGACGGCGATCTTGACCACGACTTCGCGGCTGTCCGTCCTTTGACCGTGGGGGCCGTAGGTGGCCTCGCTGCCCAGCAGTTCGATGTTCACGTCGCGGTAGGGACCCCAGCCGCGCCCGGCGAAAATCTCTTCGGTCTTGGCAATGATCGCGCGGCTGACCCGCCCGGCTTTCCTGACTGCATCGATGCCCGCCAGCAGGCAACTGGCGGTGCAGCGGAAGCCATCGGGGTAGGTGGCGCTGACCTTGTATTGCGGTGTCGGAGCCAGCCCACGGGCGCCCAGCACGCGCACACGGTCCGGGCCGGCCTGCTCGAGGGTGACGCGAGTGAAGTCGCAGACCACGTCGGGGAGCAGATAGGCGCGCGGGTCGCCTATCTCGTAGAGCATCTGCTCGCCGACCGAGAAAGGCGTGACCAGGCCGCCGGAACCGTCTGGCTTGGTCACGCAGAAACTGCCGTCGGCTTCCACCTCGATGATGGGGAAACCGATGTGTTCGTAATCCGGCACCGACTCCCAATCAGTGAAGTTGCCGCCGGTGCACTGGGCGCCGCACTCGATCAGGTGGCCGGCGAGGGCGGCTTGGGCGAGCTTGTCGTGATCCTCCCAGGACCAGTTGAACTCATGGACCAGGGCGGCGCTGACCACGGCGCTGTCCACTACCCGGCCGGTGATGACGATGTCGGCGTCCTGTTCCAGCGCGGCCACGATGCCCGGCGCGCCCAGGTAGGCGTTGACCGACACGCACAGGGGCGGGAGCGGGGCGTCACTGAACATTTCACGGATGCCGGCCTTGGCCAGTTCGCCGAGCCTGGGTTGCAGGTTGTCGCCATGCAGGACGGCGATCTTCAGCGTTACGCCGGCCTTCTCGCAGGCGGCTGCCAGGGCGCTGGCGCAGGCAACGGGATTGACCCCGCCGGCATTGCTGATCACGCGGATTTTCTTCCCGGCGATTTCAGGAAGCAGTGGCGCCAGCACCTCGACGAAGTCGGTGGCGAAGCCAGCGTCCGGGTCCTTCAGGCGCGCGCCGGCCATGATCGACATAGTGATCTCGGCCAGGTAATCGAAGACGAGGTAGTCCAGCTTGGCGCCCTGCACCAGTTGGGCGGCGGCGGTGGAGGTGTCGCCCCAGAAGGCGGAGGCGCAGCCGATGCGTACGGTTCTTGTCATTGGAGTATTCCGCAGCACTGTTGGGTGATGGATTGAACACTACCAAGCAAGCGCTTGGTTGAAAAGTGCCCGACAAGCTCTTTTTTACCCGAGCGCTTGCTTGGGCGCATTGGCCAGCATAGATTTCATTAATCAAGACAGAGACTTGCGAACCATTCTTAAGTTGGAATGGCTGACCGCAGCGGGGAAACCAATGAGCCTTGACGACGAAAAAGCCCAGGCGGTGATGCAGGAACTGGTTGCCAGTGGCCAGATCACCGACCCTGAAAGTGCCCGCGGCAAGCTGCTGCAGACCGCCGCCCACCTGTTCCGTAGCAAAGGCTACGAGCGCACCACGGTGCGCGACCTGGCCAGCGCGGTAGGTATCCAGTCCGGCAGCATCTTCCACCACTTCAAGAGCAAGGATGAGATCCTGCGTTCGGTGATGGAGGAAACCGTCCTCTACAACACCGCGCTGATGCGCGCGTCCCTCGCGGAGGCTGATGACCTGCGTGGTCGTGTGCTGGCGCTGATTCGCTGCGAGCTCCAATCCATCATGGGGGGCACCGGGGAAGCCATGGCGGTGCTGGTGTATGAATGGCGCTCGCTGTCGGGGGAGGGCCAGGCCCATATCCTCCAGCTGCGGGAAAGCTACGAGCAGCTGTGGTTGGAGGTGCTTGGCGAGGCGAGGGCAGAAGGCTACTTCACCGCCGACCCGTTCATCCTGCGCCGGTTTCTCACCGGGGCACTGAGCTGGTCAACGACCTGGTTCCGGCCCGAAGGGCCGATGAGCCTCGACCAGTTGGCCGAACAAGCCTTGTCCCTGGTGATCAAGGACGTCCAGGGGTGAGTGTGAACTCCGTCACAGTACGCCCGGGGTGGCTGAAAAGCTGAAGCATTAATCACGTAGGCTGCTGCGCACGGCCGTTAGCTGCAGGGAGCAGTTGTAGAAATGGATGGTTGCAGGCGCGCTTCGCTGAAGATGTTGTGGTTTTCCGTGGTCCTGCTGATTTCCGCGCCCACAATGGCGTCGCAGACCGTGAAGGTTGCCGGCGCGCCGTTTCCTCCCTACGTCTTCAAGGCAGAGTCGGGCGAGCCGGGTGGCTTGCTTGCGGAATTGCTGGAAGTGCTCAACGGGCTGCAGACGGATTACCGTTTCGTGCTGCGCCCCACCGCCATCCCCCGGCGCTTCCGCGACTTCCAGGAAGGGCGGGTTGATCTGGTCGTGTTCGAGAATCCGGACTGGGGATGGCAAGGCATTCCTGGCGCTCGTATCGACATGGGACTGGAAGACGCGGAAATCTTCGTCGCCAAGGCTCGACCCGGGCGTGGTGAACACTACTTCAGCAAGCTGGCCGGCAAGCGTCTGGCGCTCTACAACGGCTACCACTACGGTTTTGCCGGATTCAATGCCGACCCCGAGTTCCTGCAGCGCGAGTTCGACGCAAAGCTTTCCTATTCCCACGACAGCAACCTGCGGATGCTGCTGAGGGAGCGGGCGGACATCGCCCTGATGACCCGTTCCTATTTGAGCGCGTACCTGGAGCAGCACCCGGAGCAGGCCGGTAGCTTCCTCACCAGTAGCCGACTGGACCAGCGCTATCACCACCATGCCTTGTTGCGGCCGGCGGCCCCCATCAGTGCCGAGCAATTTTCCGCGCTGCTGGAGAAACTGCGCGCCGAGGGTCGCCTGCAGCGGATTTTCGGGCGCTACGGCGTGGTCGTCAGGCCAGCCGCAACGGGTAGCTCAGCAGTAACAGATGGCAGAGATTGACTCCCAGGTGCAGGGCCACAGCCACTGAAAGCCGACCGCTGTAGTGGAAGGCCAGGCCGTAGCCCAGCCCCGCAACGCCTGCCAATAGCGCGAACAGCGGGCTGAAGGGAATGTGCGCGGCGCCGAACAGTATCGCCGTGAGCAGCACGCCATGGCGCGCGCCCAGCCGGGCAGTCAGCGCCGGTTGCAGCAGCCCGCGAAATACCAGTTCTTCCGCCAGCACCGTGGCCAGCAGGTTGACGGCGAGCCATTGCCAGAGCATGTCCGGCCACTTTGGTTGCCAGGCCACCAGCCCTGACGCCAGCGCCAGCAACGGAACCACCAGCAAGGTTGCCAGCACCACGGGCCAGGCCCGCTGTGGCGACGGTGCGGGCTGTGGTGGGCGGCCCAGCCACCAGGCCAGCAAGGTCATACCCACCAGGAGCTTGTCCCAGGACAGGCGCAACACATAGGGCGGCGCATCCGGACTGATGCGGCGTGGTTCTTCCAGGGGCAGGGGGCTGAAACCTGGCACCAGATGTGCGGCGAGCGCTACGGAAGCGAGCAGGGCGACCGGCAGCCAGATATGGACCGGCAGCTGGCGTTCGGAGAAGACCCAGCCGGCATAGGCGACGCCCGCCAACAGGGCGCTCACCTGCACGCCGCCCAGCCCCTGGCCAAGTGCGAGGACGATCAGCGGGAACAGCCGTTGCAGATGGAGCGGCATGCCGCCTCCCTGTGGCGATGCCGCAGTCCGGTGATCGGGAAACTGCACGAGGTCAGCGGTCCTTGGCTTCCTTGGCATCCATCTCGGCATTGCGCTCGCGGACGCGCTTGAGTTGCTCTTCGGTCAGCGGCAGTTTCTTCGCCGTGTCGCGCAACAGCATCAGGCTGCCGACGATGGAACCGATGGCCAGAACCAGTATCAGCCAGGCATACCAAGGCATGATGATCTCCTGCGGAAAGGGTCATTACTCTATTCGATTGTGCGCGCCTTTCCACGTTCCCGAGAATTGTTCATTTCGATGCCGGCCTCAGCGGGCGCTGCACCCGGCGGTCTTCTCCGGCCGGCCTTCCACCAGGCGAGCGCGAAGTGCGTCGTACGTCCAGTTGAAAGCCAGCGTGTAGGGCAGGAAGAACAGCAGCAGGCCGATATCCAGCACGAAGGCCTCGATCAGCCCGATCGACAGCCACCAGGCCGCCAGCGGCACCAGCACCAGGATAAGCCCGAGCTCGAACAGCAGCGCGTGGGCGACGCGTACCGGCAGCGTGCGCTGGAATCCCAGGCGATGCTGGGCGCGGTCGAAGAGGCTGTTGAAAAGCATGTTCCAGAGCATCGCCACAGTGGAGAACATCAGGGTCAGCGCACCCATGTGCGCCAGCGACTTGCCCAGTACCAGGGACAGTACCGGTGCGGTCAGCAGCACAGCCAGGCCCTCGAAGGCCAAGGCATGGAAGACTCGCTCCTTGAGCGACTTGTTCAGGGCGGTGGTGGTGGTCCGGGTCATGGTGCTCTCCAGGCTCGGCATGAAGGGGTGGCCTGTATTCTCATCGGTCGATGGGATAGGGTTAAGTGAGATGCCATCGGGAAAACCGATATGAACTACTCCCCTGAATCCCTTGAGGCCTTCGCCCAGTCCGTTGCCCTCGGCTCCTTCAGTGCTGCCGCGCGCAAGCTGGGCAAAAGCCAGTCCACCATCAGCGAGGCGATCGCCCGACTGGAGATCGACCTCGGTCTGGAACTCTTCGACCGCAGCAGTCGCCAGTCGCAACTGACCGAGGCGGGTCGGGTGTTGCTGGGGCGGGTCGGAGATATCCTCGCGGCCTCCGACCGCTTGCAGCACGCCGCGGCCCAGCTGGCTGGCGGGCTGGAGCCCAGGGTCAGTCTGGCGCTGTCGGATGCCTATCAGTCGGCACAGTACGAGGAGCGTCTGGCCGAGCTGGATCAGCGCTACCCCGACCTCGAGTTCGAATGCCTGATTGCCGAGCATCAGGATGTGATCGAGCTGGTCGCCCAGGGACGGGCTACCCTCGGCCTGCTGGCCGCGCAGGGTAGCTACCCGCCAGAGCTGGGTTCGGCGACCGTGGCCGAGCGCGCCGATTTCGGTCTGTTCGTGGCCCTCGACCATCCACTGGCGCAGCGGCCGGACGTCCGCGAGAGCGACCTGGCTGCTTGGCGCCTGCTGCGTCTGAACACCCTGGGTGACGCCCTGGCGGTGGACGACGGTCTGCCATACAGCGGTGGCCGCTGCTGGTCCGCGCCGAGTTACCTGATGCTGCTGGAAATGGCCAGCAACGGTTTCGGCTGGGCGGAGCTGCCGCGCTGGCTGGTCAGCGGGTACGCCAATGGTCGCTTGAAGGAGTTGCAGGTGCCCGGTTGGCCACGTAGCCAGGCCGTGGATGTGGTCTGGTCGCGGCAACGTCCCCTGGGGCCGGCGGCCAGCTGGTTGCTGGAACGGCTGCTGGACCGATAGGCTGGGCGCGGAGCTTGCGCCGTCAAACCTGGCGCGTCGATCAAGGAGGACTTCGTGCAGATACCCGTCACCATCCAGGCCGGCCTTTGGGGCTGGCTGGCCGCCAGTAGCCTGATTCTGGGCGCCGCCATCGGATTCTTCGCCAGACTGCCGCAGAAAGTAGTGGCCTCGATCATGGCCTATGGCAGTGGTGTGCTGGTCGCGGCCCTGTGCTTCGGGCAGATTCCCGAGGCTGAGCGCATCGGTGGCCTCTGGCCCACTCTTGCAGGGCTGATGGCCGGTGGCGTTGTCTTCGTGTTGGCCAGCCAGTACCTCGACCGTCTGGAGCAGCACCACAGGGGCAAGGCCGGTAGTGGCGGCAGCATGGTGGCCTTGCTGATCGCGGTCGGCGCCTTCCTCGACGGGATTCCCGAATCCCTTGGCCTGGGGCTGGGCCTGCTGGATGGCGGAGATGTCAGCCTGCTGATGCTGGTGGCCATCTTCCTCGCCAACCTGCCCGAGGGCCTGGCCAGCGCTGCTGGCCTGCGTGAAGAACAGCGCAGTGGCTGGGTGGTATTCGGCCTCTGGGGCGTCATTGCACTGCTGTCGGGGCTGGCGGCCATGGCCGGACCGGGCCTGCTCGCCGACCTCCCGCCCCACTGGCTGGCCTTCGCCCTGGGCTTCTCGGCGGGTGCGGTGCTTTGCATGCTGGTGGATACCCTGATCCCTGAAGCATTCGAGAGCACGCACGCCTGGACCGGTTTGATCACCCTGGCGGGCTTCATGACCGCGTTTGCCCTCGACCACCTGGTTTGAGTGCTGGAGAAGCGGCGCGCGCCGGCTTCCGCTACAATGCGCGCCGTTTCCGATTCGTATGAGATTTCCCCATGTCCGCCTGTCAGACGCCGATCATTGTCGCCCTCGACTTCCCCACCCGCGAAGCCGCCCTGCGGTTGGCCGACCAACTGGACCCCAGGCTGTGCCGGGTCAAGGTGGGCAAGGAGCTGTTCACCAGCTGCGCGGCGGAAATCGTCTCGACCCTGCGTGACCGCGGCTTCGAGGTCTTCCTCGATCTGAAATTCCACGACATCCCCAACACCACCGCCATGGCGGTGAAGGCCGCTGCCGAGATGGGCGTGTGGATGGTCAACGTGCACTGCTCCGGCGGCCTGCGCATGATGGCGGCCTGCCGCGAGACCCTGGACAAGTTCAACGGGCCCAAGCCGCTGCTGATTGGCGTGACCGTGCTCACCAGCATGGAGCGCGAAGACCTTGCCGGTATCGGCCTGGACATCGAGCCCAAGGAACAGGTGCTGCGTCTGGCGGGCCTGGCCGACAAGGCCGGCATGGATGGCCTGGTCTGCTCCGCCCAGGAGGCCACCGACCTCAAGTCCGCCTATCCGCGCCTGCAACTGGTGACTCCGGGCATTCGCCCGGCGGGAAGCGCCCAGGACGACCAGCGTCGAATCCTCACTCCACGTCAGGCGCTGGACGCCGGCTCCGACTATCTGGTGATCGGTCGCCCGATCAGCCAGGCTGCCGATCCGACGAAGGCCCTGGCCGCCGTCGTCGCCGAGTTGGCCTGATACTGGCGGTGCGCTGACCTCGGCAGCGCACCGTTTGCGCCGATCAGCGTACTTTCAGCACAAGCTTCCCGACGTTTTCCCCGCTGAACAGCTTGCCCAGGGTTTCCGGGAAGGTTTCCAGCCCGCTCACCACGTCTTCCTTGCTCTTCAGCTCGCCGCTGGCCAACCAGCCGGCAATGTCCCTGACCGCCTCGCCGAAGCGCGGCGCGTAGTCGAACACCACCATGCCTTCCATGCGTGCGCGGTTCACCAGCAGCGCCAGGTAGTTCGCCGGGCCTTTCACCGCTTCCTTGTTGTTGTACTGGCTGATTGCGCCGCAGATGACGATGCGCGCCTTGCGGTTGATGCGGGTGAGCACGGCGTCGAGTATGTCGCCGCCGACGTTGTCGAAGTAAACGTCCACACCCTTGGGGCATTCACGCTTGAGGGCCGCGTGGAGGTTCTCCGCCTTGTAGTCGATGGCGCCGTCGAAGCCCAGTTCTTCCATCAGGTAGCGGCACTTGTCGGCGCCGCCGGCGATGCCCACTACGCGGCAGCCCTTGATCCGCGCGATCTGTCCGGCAACGCTGCCCACCGCACCGGCGGCGCCGGAGATGACCACCGTTTCCCCGGCCTGGGGTTGGCCGACATCGAGCAGGGCGAAGTAGGCGGTCATGCCGGTCATGCCCAGTGCCGAGAGGTAGAGGGGCAGGGGCGCGCGGTTCGGGTCCACCTGCTGGAAGTCCCGCGGTTCGCCCAGGAAGTAGTCCTGCACGCCGACGACGCCGCAAACATGGTCGCCCGCCTTGAAGTCGGGATGCTGCGAGGCCACCACCTTGCCAACGCCCAGGGCTCGCATCACTTCACCGATTGCAACCGGTGGGATGTAGGAGCGTGCGTCGTTCATCCAGCCGCGCATGGCCGGGTCCAGCGAGAGGTACAGGTTTTCAACCAGCACCTGGCCGTCAGTGGGGTCGCCAGCCGGGGATTCCACATAGGAGAAGGTTTCGCGGGTGGCCGGGCCGACCGGGCGTTGGGCGAGCAGGAACTGGCGATTGAGCAGGGACATGGCAGCACTCCGAAAGAGAAAGCCTTGGTGATAGTCCGCCGGCTGGTCAGGGGCAAGCCCAGTGTTCGGCCCGAATGGGTTGCCATGAATCCGGGTGATTCCGGCTAGCCCGGTTCATCATCGCTCTGGATGGTGTGTCCACCAGAGCCTTGATGATGCTGACGCCGGGGCGGGGCGACTGACTAGACTTCGCGACAGTTTCCATTCCCGTCGAGGATGCACAGATGAGCATGAAGTTCTCCGGCCAGGTTGCCCTGGTGACCGGCGCCGCTAACGGTATCGGCCGCGCCACTGCCCTGGCGTTCGCTGCCGAGGGTCTGAAGGTGGTGGTTTCCGACGTGGACGTCGCCAGCGGCGAAGGCACGGTGGAGCTGATTCGCGCGGCCGGTGGCGATGCCCGCTTCATCCGTTGCGACGTGACCCGCGAAGCCGAGGTCCAGGCGCTGATGGAAGGCACGGTCGCCGCGTATGGTCGTCTGGACTATGCCTTCAACAACGCCGGCATCGAGATCGAGAAAGGCAAGCTGGCCGAGGGCAGCGAGTCGGAGTTCGACGCGATCATGGGGGTCAACGTAAAAGGCGTCTGGCTGTGCATGAAGCACCAGATTCCGCTCCTGCTAGCCCAGGGTGGTGGTGCCATCGTCAACACCGCTTCGGTTGCGGGCCTGGGCGCGGCGCCGAAGATGAGTATCTACGCCGCTTCCAAACACGCCGTGATCGGCCTGACCAAGTCGGCGGCCGTCGAGTACGCGAAGAAGAAAGTGCGGGTGAATGCCGTGTGCCCGGCGGTGATCGACACCGATATGTTCCGTCGCGCCTACGAGGCCGACCCGAAGAAAGGCGAATTCGCGGCCGCCATGCATCCGGTGGGGCGCATCGGCAAGGTGGAGGAAATCGCTGCGGCCGTGCTCTATCTCTGCTGCGATGCCGCAGGTTTCACCACCGGCCACGCACTGGCGGTGGATGGTGGTGCCACCGCGATCTGAACCGGGGCCAGGAACTGGCGTTAGGTTGGGCAGAGGAACGAAACCCAACGGGCGGAATGTCAGGAAACGCATCTGCCATTCAGGAAAGAGAAAGGCGCCAACTGGCGCTTTTTTCATTTGTCCTTGCCGCTTTCCACGTTAAGGATCAACAGCGTCAGCACCCCGGCGATCAGGCCCCAGAAGGCCGAGCCGATGGACAGCAGGGTCATGCCCGAGGCCGTGACCATGAAGGTGATCAGCGCCGCTTCCCGCTCCCTGGGTTCCTGCATGGCCGCGGTCAGGCCATTGCTGATGGAGCCGAACAACGCCAGCGCGGCTATGGATAGCACCAGCTCCTTGGGTAGTGCCGCGAACAGCGCCGCCAGGGTGGCGCCGAAGGTGCCGGCAACGCCGTAGAAGATCCCGCACCAGACGGCAGCGGTATAGCGCTTGCTGCGGTCCTCATGGGCATGGGGACCGGTGCAGATGGCGGCGCTGATGGCCGCGAGGTTGATGCCGTGGGAGCCAAAGGGCGCCAGCACCAGGGAGGCGATGCCGGTGACCGAGATCAGCGGCGAGGCTGGCACGTGATAGCCATCGGCACGCAGCACGGCGATACCAGGGATGTTCTGCGAAGCCATGGCCACCACGAACAGCGGGATGCCGATGCTGATCACCGCAGTGACTGAGAACTCCGGGGCGGTCCACACCGGTTCGGCCAGGGCGAACTGGAAACCGCTGAAGTCCAGCAGTCCCAGCGCCGCTGCCATCACGCAGCCCACCAGCAGCGCCGCCAGCACGGCATAGCGTGGTTGCAGGCGCTTGAATACCAGGTAACTGAAGAACATCGACAGTACGAGCGCGGTGCGATGCTGGGCGGCGATGAAGATTTCGCTGCCGATCTTGAACAGGATACCGGCCAGCAGGGCGGCCGCCAGGGAGGCGGGCAGGCGACGCATCAAACGTTCGAAGCCGCCGGTCAGGCCCACCAGGGCCAGCAGGGCGGCGCAGACGATGAAGGCGCCGATGGCTTCGCCATAACTCACCCCGGACAGGCTGGTAATGAGTAACGCGGCGCCAGGGGTGGACCAGGCGACCACGATGGGTGTGCGGTAGCGCAGGGACAGGCCGATGGTGGTCACGGCCATGCCAATGGACAGCGCCCAGATCCAGGAAGAAATCTGCGCATTGCTCAAACCTGCGGCCTGGCCGGCCTGGAACATCAGCACCAGGGAGCTGGTGTAGCCGGTGAGCATGGCGATGAAGCCCGCCACCACGGCGGAGGGCGACGAGTCCGCCAGAGGGCGCAGGCGTGGCGGGTTGGCCGGGGTATCCGAACTTGGGGTCATCAGATCTTTCCGTTGACGTCGACCAGGATGGGGTAGAGCGAGGCCACCAACAGCAGGGCCATGCCGATGTTGAACAGGCGCAGTATGCGTGGATTGGACAACCAGCGGCGCATCAGGCTGCCGGCCACCGTCCAGAGCCCGACGCTGGGGCAGTTGATCAGGGCGAAGAGGGCGGCGATCAACACCACGTTGACCACGAAGTTGTCCTGCGGGGTATAGGTCGTAATGGCGCCGATTGCCATGACCCAGGCCTTGGGATTGACCCACTGGAAGGCTGCCGCCTGCAGGAAGGTGAAGGGCTTGCGGCGCTTCTCGGTGTTGGCTTCGTCCGGTGCGCCGGAGCCGGCGATCTTCCAGGCGAGGTAGAGCAGGTAGGTTGCGCCGATGTAGCGCAGTGCGGTGTAGAGCTCGGGAACCTGCTGGAACACCTGTGACAGGCCCAGGCCCACGGACATCACCAGCACCATGAAGCCGAGGCTGATGCCGAGCATGTGGGGCAGGCTGCGGCGAACGCCGAAGTTCACGCCGGAGGCCAGCAGCATCATGTTGTTGGGGCCGGGCGTCACCGAAGTGACGAAGGCGAAGAGGATGAAGGCAAAAATCAGTTCCAGGCTCATGGCGGTCACCTTGTCGTTGTGTCCGCAGACTAAGGCCAGGTGGCTTGCAACGTCCCGATACAGCGATACGCGCGTTGAGCGATACAGTTGGTTGGCACCTCGGGGATCTGCGGCTACTGTGATGCTTTCCCGGCCTGGAGTGACGCACATGGATGAGAACCCCTATGCCGCCCCCCGGGTCGACCTGGTGGAAGACGTCCGGCCGCGCCAGATGAATGGCTGGACGCCGGGCCAGCTCAGGCTGCTGGCTTGGCTGAGCCTGGTCTGTGTGGTAGGCACCGTGACCCTGACCGGGCTGGCGGTGGCCGCAGGGGCCACGGAGGACGAGCGGATGACCCGGCTGTCCGACTGGCTCGGCGTGGCCCTGACCTTGCTGGGTTGCTACCTGTTGATCCGCTTCAAGCTGTTCGCCGAGGCGCGTTTCTCAGCCGAGGCCCTGGCGCCGCCGGTCTGGGCGGTTGTCATCGGCAGCCTGGGAGTCGAGGTGATGGATTTCCTGATGGGCGATGCCAGTACCGAACCGGGCTGGCCGATGGTGATCTACTTCACGGTGATCGCCTTGCTCGGTGCCCTGACCGCCTGGCTGGCGGTGCGCCTGTTGAAGGTTCAGAACGCCTATCCGGCGTTTCGGGTCATGGCGTGGCTCAACCTGGTGGGCGGCATCATGATGGCCACCATCGTGCTGATGCTGTTGGGCCTGCTGCCTCTGATCGCCGGCAATGTGGCCATGATGCTGGTGTTTTTCCGTGGGGCGCGGGAATTGCAGCCTGACGCCTAGCCTTCGGCGGCTTCGTTTTGTCGGGCCGTGCACAGGGCCTGGTTGACTGCCAGCCAGCCACGCACGGCTTCTTCCCCGGCCTCCCCAAAGGCGCGTCGCAGGAGGCGTGCCTGCTCCCGTCGCAGGGCCTGCTCCAGTTTCGCCCCTTCGCTGGTGAAGCCCAGCAGGCGCTTGCGCTTATCGTCGTCCGCCGCCACGCTTTCGACCAATTTCATCTCGATCAGCTGGCGCAGCGGGGTGTTCAGCGCCTGCTTGGTCACACCCAGATAGCCCAGCAATTGCTTGACGCTCAGCCCCGGATACTTGGCGATGAAGAACAGGATGCGGTGGTGCACGCGCGACAGGCCACGGCGGGCGAGGATCTCGTCCGGCTTGCTGGTGAAGGCCTGGTAGCCGAAGAAGAAGGCTTCCATGGCGGCCTGCTGAATGGTGGAATTTTTCAGGTCAAGCATATTGACGTTTCCGCTGCGGTCGTCGTAGTTTCGGTCAAGCAGTTTGACTTAATTTCCTCGCTTCCGCACCCGGTGACAATCCATGGCCTTCTCTGAACGCATCGCCCGCCTGAAAAGCTCCCTGATCCGCGAAATCCTTGCCGCCGCCCAGCGTCCGGAAGTGATGTCCTTCGCCGGAGGCCTGCCAGCCGAGCCGATGCTGCCGAAGGTGGGCTGGGATGCGATGCCGGCGAGCATGGGCCAGTACGGCATGAGCGAAGGCGAGCCGGCGCTGCGTGAAGCCATCGCCGCCGAAGCCCGTGCCCTTGGCGTGCCGTGCGAGGCAAGCCAGGTGCTGATCGTCAGCGGCTCCCAGCAGACCCTGGACCTGGCGTCCAAGCTGTTCATCGATCCGGGCACCGAAGTGCTGCTGGAAGCGCCGACCTACCTGGCGGCCTTGCAGGCCTTCCAGCTGTTCGGTGCCGACTGCATCGCCGTACCCCAGGAGGCCGATGGCCCTGAACTCGCGGCCCTGCGCCAGCGCCTGGAGCAGCACAAGCCGGCCTTCGCCTACCTGATTCCGACGTTCCAGAATCCGTCCGGCACCCGCTACAGCGAAGCCAAGCGTGACGCGGTCGCCGCGCTGCTGGACGAGTTTGGCGTCACCCTGATCGAAGACGAACCCTACCGTGAGCTGGTATTCGACGAAGGCAGCGCCACCCCCATCGTCAGCCGCCTGAAGAAGGCCAGCTGGATCTACACCGGCACCGTGTCCAAGACCCTGCTGCCGGGCCTGCGTGTGGGCTTCCTGATCGCCACGCCGGACCTGTTCCCGCACCTGCTGCGCCTGAAACAGTCCGCCGACCTGCACACCAATCGCATCGGCCAATGGCAGGCACTGCAGTGGTTCGGCACCGAGCAGTACCGCCAGCACCTGGCAGAGCTGCGCGACTTCTACCGCGTTCGCCGAGATTCCATGCAGGCTGCACTGGAGGAGCATTTCGGCGAGCTGGCCACCTGGGAGATTCCCCAGGGCGGGTTGTTCTTCTGGCTGACCCTGAAGCAGCCGCTGGACACCCGTACCCTGCTCAAGCCCGCGCTGGAGCAGAACGTGGCCTTCATGCCGGGCGAGCCGTTCTTCATCGATCCGGACAAGCATCCGGGTCACCTGCGCCTCAACTTCAGCCATGTGGCGCCCGAGCGCCTGGGCGAAGGGCTGAAGCGGCTTGCAGGCGTCATCCGTCAGGCTCAGGCGGCCGAGGCTGCCTGATCACAGAGGAGGGGAGTGATGTACAAGGTCTACGGCGATTACAAGTCGGGCAACTGCTACAAGGTCAAGCTGATCCTCAATCTGCTCGGCCTGCCGTACCAGTGGGTGCCGGTGGACATCCTGAAGGGTGAAACCCAGCGCCCCGAGTTCCTGGAAAAGAACCCCAACGGCAAGATCCCGGTGCTGGAGCTGGAAGACGGCACCACGCTCTGGGAGTCCAATGCCATCCTGAATTTCCTCGCTGACGGCAGCGAACTGTTACCCGCTGAGCCGCGTCTGCGTACCCAGGTACTGCAGTGGCAGTTCTTCGAGCAGTACAGCCATGAGCCCTATGTGGCGGTGGCGCGTTTCATCCAGCTCTACCAAGGCATGCCGGAAGATCGCCTGGAGGAATACAAGGTCTGCCAGGTGCGCGGGCACAAGGCATTGAAAGTGATGGAGAAGCAGCTGCAGCGCACGCCGTATCTGGTGGGCGACCAGTACTCCATCGCCGACATCGCGCTGTACGCATACACCCATGTGGCCCACGAGGGTGGTTTCGACTTGTCGGGCTATCCGGCCGTGCTGGCCTGGCTGGACCGTGTGGCCAGCCATCCCCGCCATGTGGGCATGTTCGACTGAGGTTTCCTGGTTCAATAAAAAGCCGGCGCAAGCCGGCTTTTTATTGGGAGCGAAACTCAGTTGTTGATCAGGCTGAGGAATTCGCTGCGGGTGGCGGCGTTCTCGCGGAACTCGCCGAGCATGACCGAGGTGACCATGGAGGAGTTCTGCTTCTCCACGCCGCGCATCATCATGCACATGTGCTGGGCTTCGATGACCACGGCCACGCCCAGGGCGCCGGTGACCTGCTGTACGGCTTCGGCGATCTGGCGGCTGAGGTTTTCCTGGATCTGCAGGCGACGGGCGAACATGTCGACGATGCGCGCGACCTTGGACAGGCCCAGCACCTTGCCGTTGGGGATGTAGGCCACGTGGGCCTTGCCGATGAACGGCAGCAGGTGGTGTTCGCAGAGCGAGTACAGCTCGATGTTCTTCACCAGCACCATTTCGCTGTTGTCGGAGCTGAACAGGGCGCCGTTGGTGACTTCTTCCAGCGTCTGCTGGTAGCCGCGGCAGAGGTACTGCATCGCCTTGGCGGCACGCTTCGGGGTATCGAGCAGGCCTTCACGGGAGACATCCTCGCCGAGCTGGCCGAGGATCGCGGTGTAATGCTGTTCCAGGGACATGGAAATTCCTGTGGGGATTTACGCAAATGCGCAGGGTAGGGCGCGACGGGGCGGCTGGCAAGGGCGGGTTGCGCCGAAGGCGGGTCCCGGAGCCGGGTGTTTCACTCGTCGCGGCCCTCGAGCATGGTTCGGCGCAGCATCACGTACACCGCGCCAGTGCCGCCGTGCTTCGGCAGGCAGGATGTGAACCCGAGCACCTGCGGGTGTTGGCGCAGCCAGGTGTTGACGTGGCTTTTGATCAGCGGTCGCTTGCCATCCAGGCGGGCCGCCTTGCCGTGGGTCACGCGTACGCAGCGCACTTCGAAGCGAGTGGCTTCGGCGATGAAGTCCCAGAGGGTTTCGCGGGCTTTCTCCACGCTCATGCCATGCAGGTCGAGGCTGCCCTCGAAGCCGATCTGACCCTGCTTGAGCTTGCGCATCTGACCTTCCTGCACACCGTCGCGGGCCCAGTGCAGGTCGTCTTCGGCGCCGACGTCGATGACGAACTGGTCAGAGAGGCCATCGACCTTGACGTTGGTGACGCTCAAGGTGGCGTTCTGTCTGCGATTGGCCAATTGCTTCTGGTCGGCGCGCACCTTGCCGGTATCGGCACGGTCATTCTGGATGCGCTTCACGCCGCGCATTTCCATGGAAAACAGGGAACTTTCGTCGTCTTTCTGGGCTTCGTCTTGCATACAGGCCTCCGCGAAGGGTGGCTAGTTTACCCAAATGACCCGCGCCAGGTTCACTCGCGTTTCTTCATCAGGTGAGGAGACATGCTGAGGCCGTTGCGCCGCCGCGAACGACGTCGGCAGAGGCGCCAGGCAAGTACACCGATCCAGAGGAGCAGCAGGCCGAAAAGCAGCAGCACGATAGCGGCGCCGGTGCTGTCGTTGAGTGGGCCAAGGGCTGGAGGGCGGCCCAGCAGCGTGGCGCTGCCGGCCATCGCCAGCATGACGCCGAAGCCGGCGCAGAGCGCGGCCAGGGCCGCTGCGAACCGCCAGCGCCAGCTACCTGGGCGTCGTGGGCGCAGGCGGCGGGCATTGAAACCATCGGAAAACTTCATCCGGACGTCCTCTTGCTTGATCGGGGTATGACCGGCGCCAACTGGCGGGGTTCCGGTCACGCCCCCTCGCGGATGTCGCGGGATGCATCGACGCTTCGTTAGATAAGCGCCTTGGCCTGCGGCACCACGCTGGCGAAGTTGTCGGCGAGGGCGATCACCTCGACACGGTGCATTTCGTCCGCGCTGATGACGCCGCCATCGACGGTCGGCAGGTCGCGAGTCGCGCAGGCTGCACTCACCAACGTGCAGCGATAACCATAGTCCTTGGCGGCGCGGACCGTGGTGCTGATGCTGGAGTGGGTCATGAAGCCGCAGACGATCAGGTCCAGGTGGCCAATCGCTTGCAGGCGGTCGTGCAGGTCTGTGCCGGCGAAGGCATTGGGCAGGCGCTTCTCGACCACGATCTCGCCGGGCAGGGGAGCGGCTTCGGGCAGGTGCTCGCCGCGTTCGCCGCGGGGGTCGAAGATGCCGCCGGGGACGCCCAAGTGTTTCACATGGACTATGGCGCTACCCATCGCGCGGGCGGCGGCGAGCAGGCTGGCAATCTCGCCGAGGGCGGCGTCGAGGCCGGGCAGGGCGAGGACACCGCTGCGGTACTCCTCCTGGGCATCGATGATCACCAGGGTGGCGTTGTTCAGGCTGGCCGGCGGATAGCCGCGGCCACTGAGCTGGAACATGGATTTCGGGGCGGACATGCGAATCTCCAGGTACGACATGGCCACTATTGTCTGCCCTGCGGCGAAATAAGTGAACCATGGACCAAGGTCGAGTTGCCGGTCGGGACCCTGGCGGGCCGCCGCCATGCGGCCTGCAGCGCCGATCCGGGTGAATGTGCGGGCATCCGCTCGTCGCCGCCACGAGCTGCCGCGAAGGGGCAGGGGTGCTAGAATCGATGGTCCGTTTTCTGAGGTAGCCGACGTGTCCGAATCCCGCCTGCGCACCCTGCGTGATTACATCCGCTGGGCTGTCAGCCGTTTCCATGCTGAAAACCTGTTCTTCGGTCACGGCACCGACAACGCCTGGGATGAAGCTCGCCAGTTGGTGCTGGGCGCGTTGCACCTGCCGTACGAGATCGCCGACAGCTACCTGGACTGCCGCCTGGAGGAGGACGAGTGCGCCCACCTGCGCGAGTTGCTGCGTCGCCGTATCGATGAGCGCGTACCGGTGGCCTACCTGCTGGGCGAAGCCTGGTTCTGTGGCATGCCCTTCGTGGTCGATGAGCGGGTGCTGGTGCCGCGCTCGCCCATTGCCGAGCTGATCCAGCAGCAGTTCGCGCCCTGGCTGCCCCAGGAGCCTTCGCGCATCCTCGATCTCTGCACGGGCTCGGGCTGCATCGGTATCGCCTGCGCTCACACGTTCCCCGAAGCCGAGGTGGTGCTGGGCGATCTGTCCTTCGATGCGCTGGAAGTCGCCAACCTGAACATTGAGCGGCATGGCCTGGAAGAGCGCGTCTACACCGTGCAGGGCGATGGTTTCGAGGGGCTGCCGGGGCAGCGTTTCGACCTGATTGTCTCCAACCCGCCCTATGTGGATGCCGAAGACTTTGCCGACATGCCCGTCGAGTACCACCACGAGCCCGAGCTGGGTCTGGCCTGCGGCAATGACGGGCTGGATCTGGTTCGGCGGATGCTGGCCGAGGCGGCTGATCACCTGACCGAGATGGGGCTGCTGATCGTTGAGGTGGGTAACAGTCAGGTGCACGTGGAGGCGCTCTATCCGGGAGTGGACTTCCTCTGGCTGGACTTCGAGCACGGCGGCCACGGCGTCTTCATGCTCAGCGCCAGGCAGTGCCGGGAGCACCAGGCGCTGTTCCGTTCGCGGGTCAACCCCTGACCGCCAGGATCAGTGGGTGGTGATCCAGATCAACAGGCCGGCCTGGAACACCGCGAAGGCCACCAGGCAGGCGATGGTGAAGCGCAGGCCGCTGTCCTCGCGCTTGTAGGTGGCGATCCGTTCCTCCAGCTTGCGAATCTCCACCTCTTGGCTGTGCAGGTTCTGGTCGGCCTGCTCCAGCATGGCGGCGGCATCCACTAGCCCCACCCGCTGCACCTTTTCGCGGTGCCAGTCGCCGTGCAACTCGCTGACCCGGCCGGCACCGTAGCTGGCCTTCAACTGCAAGTTGTCCTGGTAGGTGATCTCGAAACCCTGGGCCTTGAGGACATGGTCGCGCCGCAGGCGCATTTCGTTGTCCAGGGCGTCCTTGGCTGGCAGGGCGCCGCCCTCGACCCGGTAGTGCGCCCAGCGTTGCGTGGCCCAGGCAATGCCTTGGCCCAGCAGAAATCGCCCCAGGCCCCGATTCTGCGGCTCCAGGTACAGGCCGCTGTCCGGGCCGAGGCGGACTTCCTTGTTGCGATGGTCCGCCCAGATTTCCAGGATGTTCTGCTCCTTGCGGACCTTCTGTCCCTGTGTCCGGACAACCAGCCGCAGCAGGCTTTGCTCCAGGTTGTGCCGCTCCACTCGACCGAGCTCGACAAAACGCAGTGGCCGCGTACCCGTGTGGCGGTCGATGGGCAAGGGCGCGAGGCGCAGCAGCTCGAAATGCTCAGGTGCCAGCTCCGCCCATGGGTGGGGTTGGGGTTCGGCTACTTCGGCGTTCTGCTGCTCGGCTGGGCCTTCAGTCATGGGGATGTACCTGGTAAACGCATATGACGATGGATGTGGTACGTCAGTCCGGATTCTGTACGCAATCGCCGGTGTCAGGCGAGATCTCCCACAGATTCTGTCGCCTTATCGGCGGCTTTCTGCATTTCTGGAGTCAGGCAGCGACTGGATGAAGGCCAGCAGGCGCTCGCCCAGCTCCCGGGCCAGGGGGAGCTTGGGGTCACGGTAAGACGCCAGTTGCTGCTCCATGTCCATGGGCACGATGCGCAGCATGTGGTTCATGCCAGCGATGATCGCCAACTGGGCATCGGGCCGGGTGGCCTTGAGCTGCTCGGCGTCGCTGACGCTGACCTGGATGTCGTGGCTGCCCTGGAGGATGAGTGCGGGTATCCGCAGTTGGCCGAAAACCTGCGCCGGGTTCTGGCGGAACAGGGAGATCAGATAGGGCTGGACACTGGGTCGGAACAGCACTTGCAGCGGTTGCGGTACCTCGGCCACCGTTTGGCCGGCCCGCAGACTGGCGAGCAGGACCTCGCTCTGTGCCAGCAGGGGAGGCGGCAGCCGGCTATGCAGCTGATCGCGCAGCAACTGGTCGATGGGGCGGGCGCTGCCGGCAATGCTGACCAGGGCATCGGCGTTCGCGGCCTGTGCCGCGAGGCTGGCGATGAGCGCGCCTTCGCTGTGGCCGATAAGAATGAGTCGAGAGAAACGTGGGTCCTGTTTCAGGTGCTGGCCCCACGCCGCCGCATCCTGGGCGTAGAGCTCGATGCTGAGCTGGCGTTCGTCCGCGCCCGCGTCGTAGCTGCCGGCTATGCCTCGCTTGTCGTAACGCACGCTGGCGACGCCGTTTCGTGCCAGCAGTTGGGCGAGCTTCTTCAGGCTGTCGTTGCGCCCGCCAAGCGGGTTGTTGCCATCGCGGTTGGTCGGGCCGGAACCGGCGATGATCAGCGCTACGGGCATGGGCTCGCCGGTTTTCGGGCGAAGCAGGGTACCCCGCAGGATGCCGGTGCCAGTGTCCAACTCGACAGGGCGTTGCAGCACGCTTTGAGGGGCGGCCTGGGCCAGGCTGGCCAGCAAGGGGAGCAGAAGCAGGACGAATTGCATCATGGGGAGAATCGGAATCTCGGACGGCGGGTTGGGCGCGGCAGGCGGCACAAGGTTCGAGGGGTGAACTGGCCGGACGCCGCGGGTATACTGCTCGACCTTCGATCGAGGCCCATTTCTGCGGAGCACTGTGCATGTCCGGCAACACCTACGGCAAGCTGTTCACCGTCACCACCGCTGGCGAAAGCCATGGTCCGGCGCTGGTCGCCATAGTCGACGGCTGCCCGCCGGGGATGGAACTGTCCGAGGGCGACCTGCAGCGTGACCTCGATCGCCGCAAGCCGGGTACCAGCCGCCACACTACCCAGCGCCAGGAAGCCGATGAGGTGGAAATCCTCTCCGGCGTGTTCGAAGGCAAGACCACCGGTTGCGCCATCGGCCTGCTGATCCGCAATACCGACCAGAAGTCCAAGGACTACTCGGCCATCAAGGACCTGTTCCGCCCGGCCCACGCCGACTACACCTATCACCACAAGTACGGCATCCGCGACTACCGCGGCGGTGGCCGCTCCTCGGCGCGGGAAACCGCCATGCGCGTAGCCGCAGGCGCCATCGCCAAGAAATTCCTGGCCACCCAGGGCATTACCGTGCGCGGCTACATGAGCCAGCTCGGCCCCATCGAGATTCCCTTCAAGACCTGGGACAGCGTCGAGCAGAACGCCTTCTTCAGCCCCGACCCGGACAAGGTGCCGGAGCTGGAGGCCTACATGGACCAGCTGCGCCGCGACCAGGATTCGGTGGGCGCGAAGATCACCGTGGTAGCCGAAGGCGTTCCGCCGGGCCTGGGCGAGCCGATCTTCGACCGTCTGGACGCCGAACTGGCCCATGCGCTGATGAGCATCAACGCAGTGAAGGGCGTCGAGATCGGCGCCGGTTTCGACTGCGTGGCCCAGCGTGGCACCGAACACCGCGACGAGCTGACCCCGGAAGGCTTCCTCAGCAACAATTCCGGCGGCATTCTCGGTGGCATCTCTTCCGGCCAGCCGATCATCGCGAACCTCGCGCTCAAGCCCACCTCCAGCATTACGACCCCCGGGCGGTCCATCGACATCAACGGCAACCCGGTGGATGTGGTCACCAAGGGTCGCCATGACCCCTGCGTGGGCATTCGCGCCACCCCGATCGCTGAAGCCATGATGGCCATCGTGCTGATGGACCACCTGCTGCGTCATCGCGGGCAGAACGCCGACGTGCGGGTTGAAACCCCGGTGCTCGGCCAGCTGTGACGGGCGGCGCGAGCGCGCTGCCCTATTGGCGGCTGTCCAGCTTCTACCTCTTCTACTTTTCCCTGCTGGGCGCCACGGCGCCCTTCCTTGGCCTGTATTTCGCGCACCTGGGGTTTTCCAGTGCGCGCATCGGCGAGCTGCTGGCCATTCCCATGCTGATGCGCTGCGTGGCGCCCAACCTCTGGGGCTGGCTGGGCGACCGTAGTGGCCGCCGCCTGGATATCGTGCGCTTCGGCGCCTTCTGTACCCTGCTGACTTTCTCGTTGATCTTCGTCAGCCACAGCTACGCGTGGCTGGCGCTGATCATGGCGCTGCATGCCTTCTTCTGGCATGCCGTCCTGCCGCAGTTCGAGGTCATCACCCTGGCCCATCTCAAGGAGCAGGCGGAGCGCTACAGCCAGGTCCGGCTCTGGGGCTCCATCGGCTTCATCCTCACGGTGATCGGTCTGGGCACGCTGTTCGAACTGTTCAGCCTGGACCTCTATCCCTGGACGCTGGTGGTCATCATGGGTGGCATTGTTCTCAGCAGCTTCTGGGTGCCTAATGCCGTACCCCAGGCGCGGCCGGACGTTGCAGGGCAGGGTGGTTTCTTCGCCCAGCTGCGCCAGCCGGGCGTGCTGGCCTTCTATGCATGTGTGGGATTGATGCAGTTGTCCCATGGGCCCTACTACAGCTTCCAGACCATCTACCTGGAGTCGCTCGGCTATTCGCGCAGCCTGATCGGCCAGCTCTGGGCGCTGGGCGTGGTGGCGGAAGTGCTGCTGTTCCTGGTGATGGCGCGGATCCTGGCGCGCTACTCGGTGCGTGTGGTGCTGTTGGCCAGTTTCCTGATTGCTGCCTTGCGCTGGCTGCTGATCGGCAATTTCGCCGATCAGTTGCCGGTGCTGTTGTTTGCCCAATTGCTGCACGCGGCCACGTTCGGCAGCTTTCACGCGGCCGCCATCCATTTCGTGCAACGTCAGTTCGGACCGCGCCAGCAAGGCCAGAGCCAGGCGCTCTACGCGGCCCTGGCGGGCATCGGCGGCGCTCTTGGCGCGCTCTACTCAGGCTATAGCTGGAGCAGCCTGGGGCCGGTCTGGACTTACGTCATTGCCAGTCTCGCGGCACTTGCCGCAGCCGTTATCATTGCCACCCAATTGCAAGAGGAGCGGGCATGAATCGCCAACAACTCGCCCAGGAAATCATCGACGCCGGCCGCTTCCTGTACGGCCGCGGCTGGTCTCCGGCCACCAGCAGCAACTATTCCACGCGGCTGTCCGCCACCGAGGCACTGCTGACCGTCTCCGGCAAGCACAAGGGTCAACTCGGTCCGGACGACGTGCTGGCCACCGACCTGAATGGCAACAGCCTGGAGCCGGGCAAGAAGCCTTCGGCGGAAACCCTGCTGCATACCCAACTCTATCGCTGGAAGCCGGAGATCGGCGCGGTGCTGCACACCCATTCCGTGAATGCCACCGTGCTGTCGCGGCTGACCCTGGCCGAGTCACTGGTGTTCGCCGACTACGAACTGCAGAAAGCCTTCAGCGGTATCGATACCCACGAATCCCAGGTGCTGGTGCCGATTTTCGACAACGACCAGGACATCGCTCGCCTGGCCGCCAAGGTGCAGCCCTGGCTGGACCAGCACCCCGACTGCGTGGGTTACCTGATCCGGGGTCACGGCCTCTATACTTGGGGACCGCGCATGAGCGATGCCCTGCGCCAGGTCGAAGCCTTCGAATTCCTCTTCGAGTGCGAGCTGAAAACGCGCTCGATCACCCAGCGTTGATGCTTCCTTCGCACGAAGGTGCCTATTGATAACGGTGCCGTCCGACCCGCCCGAGAGCTGGGAGGCGCCCGCAAGGAGTACCCCGATGAGCAGCCTGACTGTCTACCACGAATCCAGCCCGGACCTGCCGAACAAGGTCCTGACCCACCTGGACGACATCGCCTCCACACTCGCATCCGTCGGCGTGCGCTTCGAGCGCTGGGAGGCGTCCGAACCCATTGCGCCGGGTGCGAGCCAGGAGGAGGTGCTTGCCGCCTACCGCCCGCAGATCGACCGGCTGATGCAGGAGCAGGGTTATGTCACGGTGGACGTGGTGAGCCTCACCAGCGACCACCCGCAAAAGGCCGAATTTCGCGCCAAGTTCCTCGACGAGCACCGCCATGGTGAAGACGAGGTGCGCTTCTTCGTCGCCGGGCGCGGCCTGTTCACCCTGCACATCGACGACTACGTCTACGCCGTGCTTTGCGAGAAGAACGACCTGATCTCGGTACCGGCTGGCACCCGTCACTGGTTCGACATGGGCGAGCATCCGCATTTCGTCGCCATCCGTCTGTTCAATAATCCGGAAGGCTGGGTCGCCCAGTTCACCGGCGACGAAATCGCCAAGCGCTTCCCGCAGCTCGAAGACTGAGTTGTAGGAGCCATACCGATTCACCTGGAGTTCCCAATGCCCATCAAGGCCATCCTTACTGACATCGAAGGCACCACCAGCGCGGTGAGCTTCGTTTTCGACGTGCTGTTCCCCTACGCCGCACGCCACTTGCCGGAGTTCGTTCAGGCCCACGCGGGCGAGCCAGCAGTGGCGCAGCAGATCGACGCGGTGCGCATGGAAAGCGGCGAAGCCGGGGCCAGCCTGGAGCGGGTGGTGGAAATCCTCCTGGGCTGGATCGCCGAAGACCGAAAAGCCACGCCGCTCAAGGCGTTGCAAGGCATGGTCTGGGAGCAGGGCTACCACGCTGGCCAGCTCAAGGGGCACGTCTACCCGGATGCCGTGGAGGCGCTGCGCCGCTGGAAGCAGGAGGGCTACGACCTCTATGTGTACTCATCCGGCTCCATCCAGGCGCAGAAGCTGATCTTCGGCTGCTCGGAGGCCGGTGATCTGGCGCCGTTGTTCTCCGGCTACTTCGACACCACCTCCGGTCCCAAGCGCGAGGCGTCCTCCTACCAGCGTATCGCCTCGGCCATCGGTCTGCCGGGCGAGCAGATCCTCTTCCTGTCCGATGTGGCCCAGGAACTGGACGCTGCCCGCGACGCTGGCATGCAAACCATCGGCCTGGCCCGTGAGGGTGGCGTGCTGGAAGGTCACGAAACCGTGGCCAGCTTTGCAGTGATCGATTTGGCGCGCGTCTGATCCGGCTTGAAATCGTCTGACGGAGCGCGAGGAAGGCTTCTGTCGGCCGATCTATCCTTGGGGTGACTGCATCCATCTGAGAGCGTCCCCATGGGTTACTGCCTTTGCGTCGCTGCGGTTCGCCCCGCCCCAGGCCCGTACCGGGCAATCGGCGGCTGGGCGTTGCGACCGGCGACCAGGCCATGACCCGTCTCATCGTCCTGATGTTGCTTGCGCTGCTGGCCTCTCCGGTGGCCGCCGACCAGAAATCCGCCTGGCAGGCCCTGCGAGATGGCAAGGCCTTTCTCCTGTTGCGGCATACCACGGCCCCTGGTACCGGCGACCCGGAGGGTTTTCGCCTGGGGGATTGCAGTACCCAGCGCAATCTCAGCGACAAGGGCCGCCAGGAGGCGAAACGTTGGGGCAGGCTGCTGGTGCGGCGCAAGGTGGAACAACCCCGCCTCTATACCAGCAACTGGTGCCGTGCGCAGGACACCGCCCAGGAAATGGGGCTGGGCGCCGTGGAAGTGCTCTCGGCGCTGGATTCCTTTTTCAGCGATCCAGACAGCCAGGCGGCGCAGACCGTGGAGTTGCGCAAGGCCATCGAAAAGGTGCCCAAGGACAGGCCAGTGGTCATGGTCAGCCATCAGGTGAACATCAAGGCGCTGACCGGGGTGTCGCCGAAAAACGGGGAGGGCCTGATCATCGAGCTGCCGCTGGCCGATCCGCCGAAGGTATTGGCGCGCGTCCGCCAACCCTGAGCGCTCAGATCAGCAGGAGCTGGTCCTGCTCCGGCAACAGCTTCACCCCTTCCAGTTTGAGCAGCAGCGCCTTGCGTTCCAGGCCGCCGGCGTAGCCGGTCAGGCTGCCGTCGCGACCGATCACCCGATGGCAGGGTATGACGATGGCAATGGGGTTGGCGCCGTTGGCTGTGCCCACGGCGCGCACCGACTTGGGGTTGCCAATGCGCTCGGCCAGCTCGCTGTAGCTGGTGGTCTGGCCATAGGGAATGCCCTGCAGGGCCTGCCAGACAGTCTGCTGGAACGCCGTGCCACGCGGAGCTAGACGCAGCTCGAAGCGCTTCAGGCGCCCCTGGAAGTAGCGGTCCAGCTGGCGGAAGGCCTCGTCCAGCTGCTTTTGGGCAGGTTGCCAGGCGGCATCGAGCTCCCAGGGCTGGGCAGCATCCATGTGCAGCAGCTTCAGGCCGCTGTCGTCGCCCGCCAGCAGGAGCGGGCCGATCGGGCTGTCGTGGTAGCGGTAGTGCATTCCTACTTCTCCTCGGCGTAACTCTGCCAGAGATAAACGGCGGCGTACGCGCGCCAGGGGCGCCATTGTTCGGCGCGGCTTGCCAGTTCTTTTGCGCTGATGCCGTCCGGACCCCAGAGTGGCGACTTGAGCAGCCCGAGGTCGGCCGTGGGAAAGGCGTCCGGCTGGCCAAAGGCGCGCAGGGCAATGTATTCGGCGGTCCAGCGGCCGATACCGGGCAGGGCGCAGAGACGCTCGACCAGGGCTTCGACGCCGGCCGCCAGGCTCAGTTCCAAGCTGCCATCGGCTACCGCCAGGGCGAAGCGGCGCAAGGTGTCGACACGTTTGCCGGGCATGCCGATGCCGGGCAGCGTGTCGTAGGCGATGGCCTGCGGGGTGGGGAAGAGCCGCTGCGGGCCATCGTTCTCGGCGTTTTCCAGTGGCTCGCCGAGGCGCTCCACCAGGCGCCCGGCGATGGTCACCGCGGCCTTCACCGTTACTTGCTGGCCAATGATGGTGCGCACCCCTTGCTCGAAGGGGTCGAAGGCAACCGGCAGACGCAAGCCCGGGTAGCGCGCCAACAGTCCTTGCAGCAGCGGGTCGCGTCCCAAGTGATGGGCGATGGCGGCTGGATCGCTGTCCAGGTCGAACATCTGCCGGATGCGTGGCGCCAACTGGGGCGCCAGGTCCTGGGCCGACGGGCTCAGTTCCAGTTTCAGGGCCCCAGGCAGCGGACGCAAGCAGAACCAGCCGCTGCGTTCGCCCAGGCGAAAGCTTCGGCAATAGCTGTCTGCGGTCAGGCGCTCGACGCCGGGCAGGCGGCGCAGGGTGAAATGTTGCTGGAACTGATTCCAGCTCCAGGGCTCGAAATATTCAAGGCGCATGGGCTCGATGGGCTCGCGGGATCGAATGGAGAGAGCGATTGCAGTCATGGAGCGACGATATTCTCTTGGCGCCGCGTCGTCTCTGCAAAACTGACTTTCAAATTCTCCCGTTGCGGTTCGACCTGACATCGAAGCCATCGTAGAATGCGCGCCTTTTCATGGGGCGGCCTTCAGGCACCGTCCGCTAACACAGCCAGCAGGGGAGACAACCCATGAGCGACTACCAGGAAACTCTCTACGACGGATACGGCCAGCGCTTTCGCATGGACAAGCTGCTGCACGAAGTGCGCACCGAGCACCAGCACCTGGTGATCTTCGAGAACGCGCGCATGGGCCGTGTGATGGCTCTGGACGGCGTCATCCAGACCACCGAGGCGGACGAGTTCATCTACCACGAGATGCTCACTCATGTGCCGATCCTTGCCCATGGTGCGGTCAAGAGCGTGCTGATCATCGGTGGTGGCGACGGCGGCATGCTGCGTGAAGTGCGCAAGCACCGCGACATCGAGCGCATCACCATGGTCGAGATCGATGGCACGGTGGTGGATATGTGCAAGGAGTACCTGCCCAACCACTCCAAGGGGGCTTACGAAGACCCGCGCCTGAACCTGGTGATCGACGACGGCATGCGCTTTGTCGCTACCACCGAGGAGAAGTTCGACGTGATCATCTCCGACTCCACCGACCCCATCGGTCCGGGCGAAGTGCTGTTCTCCGAGAACTTCTACCAGGCTTGCCGTCGCTGCCTGAACGACGGTGGCGTGCTGGTGACTCAGAACGGCACCCCTTTCATGCAGCTCGGAGAGGTGCAGAATACGGCCAGCCGCATGAACGGCCTGTTCGCCGATTGGCACTTCTATCAGGCGGCCGTACCGACCTACATCGGTGGCGCCATGACCTTCGCCTGGGGCGCCACCGATCCCGAGTTGCGCAAGCTGCCGGTGGAAACCCTGCGCCAGCGCTACGCGGGCAGCGGCATCGTGACCCGTTACTACAACCCGGAAATCCACGTCGGCGCCTTCGCCCTACCGCAGTACGTGCTGCACGCGGTGAACAAGCCGAGCAACGATTGAGGTTGTCGAGGTAAATGAAGAAGGGGCCGGAAGGCCGAGCCGTTTGCTTAATCTGTTGAAAATTTGAAGCGGACAGCCTTGGATGTGGCTATCCGCTTCAAATTCTTAGGGGTTAGTTATTGGCAAGAAATTTTATCAGGGAAAGCGGTCAAGCCTGAGATCAACCCGCCAATGCTTAGTGCAGGGCTGGATTGTGCGCCACGCCGAACCTACTGGCCAATTCAGCAAGACGCTTATCAAACGTCCATAGTTCTGTGCCAGGTGTCATGAGCGTGGAAGCAAGAAGTGCGATGTCCACTAACCCGCACCCAAGGCCATACAGTTTTTCGCGTTCGATGAAGTCCATCACCTCGCTCAAACTCGCCTGACTGCATTGCAGCAAAAGAGAAATGTTATGCAGCGTCTGGGCTCTTGGCGCTGGCGGTGTTCCGCAGGAAATTTCAACAATAACCATTGGATGCGTCATCGCAAGATCAAGCCCAATCAGATTAACCAGCCCATCATTGCCGTTTCGGAAGTGGTCTATCCAAACCGAAGTGTCGATAAGCACGGCCATCGCTAAACTGACTCGCCACGGCGGCGCGGCACGTCCCGAATCTCAGGCATCGTCCCTCCAAGGGCTGCAAGACGCTTTCCTGCTTGCACTCGTACAAAGGTTTTGATGGCTTCGCGGAAAATGTCTGCTTTATCCATGCCCGGATCGGCCATTTCAAGCGCCTTTTGGTAGAGAGCGTCATCAATGGTGACAGTGGTGCGCATAGTGCAACTCCTCATCAGTATTGATGACAATCTGAGTCAAATTGTGCATCTTGGCAAGCGTGGAATGCCATCCGCCCTCCGGCCATGCGCCTCGTGCCGGTTAAAGACCCAGTGAAGTCGATGATGCACTCGCGCTTCACCGAGCCTTACGACTTCAACAGATTAAGCAAACGGCTCGCCGGAGGGCCCCTTTTTCTTTCTGGTTGGGAAGGCTTGGGATTCGATGGTTCAGCTCATTTTCGAACTGGCTTGATGTTTCTGTTTCGCCTCCCGGCGAATCACTTTTCTTAAGCGTCCGGATGCTGAACCACTCGGCCTTCTGACGGGGCGGAGTCGCCGCTCCGCCGCTTTTGTTCGGTTTCAGGCCGTTTTGGGCTTCAGGAATGTCCGGCCCTTGCTGGTGCGAGTCACCCCTCGCCTGCTTGTGGGGTGAAGAGGCACGCTTTCGGAAGCACCGCTTCGGGTGCCGATGAACGACTGAGCGCGAAGCGATCAGGCCGGGGCACAGGGCGGGGGAGAGGGAGAGAGCAGTCGATTCCGGGCGGACCTGCCAGGAATCGTGAATGAATTCGCTCACAGAGCAAAGAAAAAGCCCGGCACTTGGCCGGGCTCTTTCATGCCGCGTGAATCAGATCTCAGCCGGCCGCACATGGCCGAAGAGCTCCTGGGAAAAGCGCACGCGCTCTTCCGGGGTTTCCTGGATGCCCTTGGCCTTCAGCTCTTCGAGGCGGGCCTCGACGGCGTGGGCGCGGTGGGTCAGGCCGCAGTCGTTGGCGATCTGGATGTTCAGGCCGGGACGGGCGTTGAGTTCGAGGATCAACGGGCCCTTGTCCTGGTCCAGCACCATGTCGACACCGATGTAGCCCAGGCCGCACAACTCGTAGCAGCCGGCGGCCAGCTTCATGAAGCCGTCCCAGTTTGGCAGTTGCACGCCGTCTACCGCGTTGGTGGTGTCTGGGTGCTTGGCGATCTTGTTGTTCAGCCAGGTGCCGCGCAGGGTGACGCCGGTGGCCAGGTCCACGCCGACGCCGATGGCGCCCTGGTGGAGGTTGGCCTTGCCGTTGGACTGGCGGGTCGGCAGGCGCAGCATGGCCATCACCGGGTAACCCATCAGCACGATGATGCGGATGTCCGGTACGCCTTCGTAGCTGATGCTCTTGAAGATCTGGTCCGGGGTCACGCGGTACTCGATCAGCGCGCGGTCACGGTGCCCGCCGAGGGAGTAGAGGCCGGTGAGGATCGAGGAAATCTGGTGCTCGATTTCCTCGTGGCTGATGATCTTGCCAGAGACTGTCTTGTAGCGCCCTTCGAAGCGGTCGGCGATCACCAGGATGCCGTCGCCGCCGGCGCCTTGCGCCGGCTTGATCACGAAGTCGTTACGCTCGCCGATGATCTCGTTGAGCTTCTCGATTTCCTTCTCGGTGGAAATGACCCCGTACATTTCCGGTACGTGGATCCCCGCCTCGATGGCGCGCTGCTTGGTGATGATCTTGTCGTCGACGATCGGATACAGGTGCCGTTTGTTGTACTTCAGCACGTAGTCCGCGTTTCGCCGATTGATGCCCATGATGCCTTTGGCCTCGAGGGCTTTCCACGTCTTGATCAGGCCGAACATGGCTCAGTCCTTCAGGAAGGCTTTGAAGCGGAAAAGTTCGGTCAGGCGGTAGCCGCGGTAGCGACCCATCGCCAGCATGAAGCCCACCATGATCAGAAGGACCGCCGGGAAGGTGAAGATGAAGTAGGTCAGCTCCGGTATGGTCATCAGCAGGTGCGCCAGGGTGGCCGCGATCAGGGTGCCGATCGCTACCTTGAAGGCATGGCCGCCGCCGCGCTCTTCCCAGGTGATGGACAGGCGTTCGATGGTCATGGTCAGGATCACCATCGGGAACAGGGCGACGGACAGGCCGCGCTCCAGGCCGAGCTTGTGGCTGAGCAGGCTGATCACCGCGATCAGCACCACCACGAAGGTCAGCACTACCGACAGCCTTGGCAGCATCTGCAGCTTCAAGTGCTCAAGGTACGACCGTAGTGACAGACCGAGCGCAGTGATGATGGTGAACAGCACGATGCCGAAGCCCAGTTGGGTTTCGCGGAAGGCGAGGGCGATCAGCACCGGGGTGAAAGTGCCCAGAGTCTGCAGGCCGCCAAGGTTACGCAGGATCAGGATCACCAGCACACCGATCGGGATCATGATCATGATCTGGTAGGTCTGCTGGGTCTGCAGCGGCAGGCCGTAGAGCGAGTACTCGAGGAAGTCGGCGTCGGTGTTCTCGTCGGTCAGCTTGGCCAGACGGATGGCGTTCATCTCGCTGTTGTTCATGCTGAAGGTCACCTGGACCTTCTTGCCGCCGTCGACGTTGATCAGGTTGTCGTCACCGGTCCACCAGATCAGGCGGTCGCTGGGCAGGCCCTGCTCGCCGCTGTCGGGGTTGAAGTACAGCCAGTTCTCGCCGTTGAAGCTGCGCAGCCAGAGCTCGGGGCTCTGGGCCTGTTCGCTCATCAGGCGGATAGTGTGGACGCGCTCCATTGGCACATGGGCGATGGACAGCAGCAGTTCGATGGCCTTGGCCTTGTTCGGCGTGCTGGTGTCGCCGGCCAGCAGCAGCTTGACGTTGTCATCGTTCAGGTTGTTGACCCGCTTGATGGTCTCGCTGATGAAGGTTTCGACGTCGGCCGAGTGCTGGCGGATGGGCGCCAGCAGGGCCTCGGCGGCGATCTTCTCGGGGCCTTCCACCGGGATGCTGTCACGGAAGATCGGCCCTTTGTCCTTGGGCTTCTCGCCGCTGTAGCGCTTGGTCAGCACCAGGCGGTAGTAAAGGGTCTGGTTGCCACTGGCGCGGCGCGCGGACCAGGTCACCTTGCGGTTGCCATCCACGCGATTGATGCTCACCCCGTAGTTATTGGAGATGAAGCTCTCGTTGAGGCTGACGTAGTCCCGGTTCAGCGGCGGAACGAACATCTGGACCTTGACCGGGTCTCGCGGGCTCGCCTGGAACTCGACCTTGGCGTCGATGTTCCAGAGGTCGTCGGTCGCATCCTCGGTAATCGGGATGCCCTGGATGAATATCTGGTAGGCCGTTATCAGAACGCCCAGACTCACCAACAGGGTGATCAGGACTTTCAGATGCAGGGTAAGAGAGCGCATGTGGGTTACTCGTCAGAGTTTGCGTCGGTGGCACAACCGGGTTTGCCGGCAGCGTATTTAAGGCTCGGGTCGACCAGTGCATCGAAGCGCTTGAGCGCCTCGGAGCCGATCAGAAGCGGGTATTGGAAAGCACTGCGGTCGGTGAGGTTCACTTCGATCTGCCGCAGGGCCTTGCCCATGCACACCTCCAGTTCGATGACCGGGCGTGCGGTGTACGTCTTGCCTTCGTCGGGGTTGTAGTCCCCGGCGCGGCGTTTGATCTTGCTGATTCGGGCCAGCGGGCGCTCGATCGGATGCTCGTGGGCATCGTCAATGGCCAGGTAGAAGCGAACCCAGGGCTCGCCGTCTTTCTTGAAACGCTCGATATCGCGCGCACTGAGGGACGCCGTCTTGGCGCCGGTGTCGAGCTTGGCCGCAACTTCCAGGTCGAGACCTTTCAGCTTGGCGTATTCATTGAGGCCGTAGACAGTCTTCTCGGTGGCGAAGCCAAGGCCCGGGAGGGCAAGCAGGCAGGCAAATGGGGCGAAGGGCTTGAGTGTCATAAGTCCTTTGAGCGTAACGCGGTCATCGGTCCAGGAGCCCGGCCCACGGCCATCTTGGCTGCGGCGCCGGGTCTGGGAGTCTAGCAGGCAAGTCATTGGCGCCCAGACTGGCGCTGGCGGCGCGCATTCTAACACGCGGATTTTCCGGCGCGACAGACGCTTATGGCGCCAATGGCTAGAGCGTGATGCTGCGCAGGAATTTTTTGGTATTAGGCGGATTGTCGACAATTAGTCGAATGGTGTTTGACATCAGGTTCATTTTGGCAGTAATTTGCGCCATCGAACTAGAATGTGTCGACAATCATGCTGGGCACTCCTGAAACTCCCGTTACTGAACAGCTGGACTCGGAAACCCTTGCCGAGAGCGTCTTCCGGCGTATCCAGACGGCCATCGTGCGCGGCGAGATCGCTCCGGGCAGCAAGATCTCCGAGCCCGAGCTGGCGCGTACCTACGGCATCAGCCGCGGGCCGCTGCGTGAGGCGATCCACCGTCTTGAGGGCCAGCGCCTGCTGGTGCGGGTGCCTCATGTCGGTGCGAGGGTGGTCTCGCTTAGTCATGCCGAGCTGATCGAGCTCTATGAAATCCGTGAGTCCCTCGAGGGTATGGCTTGCCGCCTGGCCGCCGAGCGAATGAGTCAGGCCGAGATCGACGAGTTGCGTCGGGTGCTGGATACCCACGAGCGCGATGAGGCCTTCCAGGCCGGGCGCGGCTACTACCAGCAGGAAGGCGATTTCGACTTCCACTATCGGATCATCCAGGGCAGCGGCAACCAGACCCTGACCCAGATGCTTTGCGGTGAGCTCTATCAGCTCGTGCGCATGTATCGCCTTCAGTTCTCCACCGTGCCGAACCGGCCCCGCCAGGCCTTCAACGAGCACCACCGGATTCTCGATGCCATCGCCGACCGTGACGGCGAACTGGCCGAGTTGCTGATGCGCCGTCACATCGGTGCCTCCAAGCGCAATATCGAGCGCCACTACCAGGACGCGCTCGCCAACCCGTCCAAAACACGAGGTGAGTCATGAGTCAGAAAACCGCCGGCCAGCGCTTCCGCGACGCCATCGCCGAGGAGCATCCGCTGCAGGTCATCGGCGCCATCAACGCCAACCATGCGCTGCTGGCCAAGCGTGCCGGCTTCAAGGCCATCTACCTGTCCGGTGGTGGCGTAGCCGCTGGCTCGCTGGGTCTGCCGGACCTGGGCATCAATACCCTGGACGACGTGCTCACCGATGTGCGCCGCATCACCGACGTCTGCGACCTGCCGCTGCTGGTGGACATCGACACCGGCTTCGGTCCCAGCGCCTTCAACATCGAGCGCACCGTCAAGAACCTGATCAAGGCCGGTGCCGCTGCCGCCCACATCGAGGATCAGGTCGGCGCCAAACGCTGTGGTCACCGTCCGGGCAAGGAGATCGTTTCCACCGAGGAAATGACTGATCGCGTCAAAGCCGCTGCTGATGCCAAGACCGACCCGAACTTCTTCCTGATCGCTCGTACCGACGCCATTCAGGCCGAGGGCGTGGATGCCGCCATCGAGCGCTGCCTGCGCTACGTGGAAGCGGGTGCCGACGCCATCTTCGCGGAAGCCGCCTACGACCTGCCGACCTACAAGCGCTTTGTCGATGCGCTGGGCGTACCGGTGCTGGCCAACATCACCGAGTTCGGTGCGACCCCGCTGTTCTCGCGCGATGAGCTGGCTTCGGTCGGCGTTGCCATCCAGCTTTATCCGCTGTCGGCTTTCCGTGCCGCCAACAAGGCGGCCGAGGCTGTTTACACCGCGATTCGCCGCGACGGCCATCAGAAAGAAGTCATCGACCTGATGCAGACCCGCGCGGAACTGTACGACCGCATCGGCTACCACGCCTTCGAGCAGAAGCTCGATGCGCTGTTCGCTGCCAAGAAGTAACCGGAGGTGGGCCGCCCCCTTTAGTGGTGCGGCCTGCGGAATAACAAGACTCAAGCAACCGGATTGAAATGAGGAGAATCACGCGATGAGCGCTTCCGAAACCACTACTGCCTTCAAGCCGAAGAAGTCCGTCGCCCTGAGTGGCACCGCCGCCGGCAACACCGCGCTGTGCACCGTCGGCCGTACCGGCAACGACCTGCACTACCGTGGCTACGACATTCTCGATTTCGCCAACGCCTGTGAGTTCGAGGAAATCGCTCACCTGCTGGTGCACGGCAAGCTGCCGAACGTCGCTGAGCTGGCTGGTTACAAGGCCAAGCTGAAGGCCCTGCGCGGCCTGCCGGCCGGCGTCAAGGCTGCCCTCGAGCAACTGCCGCCGTCCGCCCACCCGATGGATGTGATGCGTACCGCCGTCTCCGTGCTGGGCTGCCTGTCCCCGGAAAAAGATGATCACAACCATCCGGGCGCTCGCGATATCGCCGACAAGCTGATGGCCTGCCTGGGCTCCGCGCTGCTCTACTGGTACCACTTCAGCCACAATGGCAAGCGCATCGACGTCGAGACCGACGACGACTCCATCGGCGGTCACTTCCTGCACCTGCTGCACGGCGAGAAGCCGCGCGACTCCTGGGTGCGCGCCATGCACACCTCGCTGATCCTCTACGCCGAGCACGAGTTCAACGCCTCCACCTTCACCTCCCGCGTGATCGCCGGAACCGGCTCCGACATGTTCTCCTGCATCACCGGCGCCATTGGCGCGCTGCGTGGGCCGAAGCATGGCGGCGCCAACGAGGTGGCCTTCGAGATCCAGAAGCGCTACGACAACCCGGACGAGGCGGAAGCTGACATCCGTGCCCGCGTCGAGAAGAAAGAAGTGGTAATCGGTTTCGGCCACCCGGTCTACACCGTGTCCGACCCGCGCAACAAGGTGATCAAGGAAGTGGCTCGCGAGCTCTCCGCCGAACAGAACAACTCCAAGATGTTCGACATCGCCGAGCGCCTGGAGAGCGTGATGTGGGACATCAAGAAGATGTTCCCCAACCTGGATTGGTTCAGCGCCGTCAGCTACCACATGATGGGCGTGCCCACCGCCATGTTCACCCCGCTGTTCGTGATCGCCCGTACCTCCGGCTGGTCCTCCCATGTCATCGAGCAGCGCATCGACGGCAAGATCATCCGCCCGAGCGCCAACTACGTCGGCCCGGAAGACCTGAAGTTTGTGCCGCTCAAGGATCGCCCCTAACCATGAACAGCATGAATAGCCAATTCCGCAAGAGCCTGCCCGGCACGGCACTCGACTACTTCGATACCCGCGAGGCGGTGGATGCCATCGCCCCCGGCGCCTATGCCACGCTGCCGTACACCTCCCGCGTCCTGGCCGAGCAGCTGGTGCGCCGCTGCGATCCGGCCATGCTGACCGATTCGCTCAAGCAGCTGATTGAGCGCAAGCGCGACCTCGACTTCCCCTGGTACCCGGCCCGCGTCGTCTGCCATGACATTCTCGGCCAGACCGCGCTGGTGGACCTGGCCGGCCTGCGCGACGCCATCGCCGAGCAGGGCGGCGATCCGTCCAAGGTCAACCCAGTGGTGCCGACCCAACTGATCGTCGACCACTCCCTGGCCGTGGAGTACGGCGGCTTCGACCCGGACGCCTTCGAGAAGAACCGTGCTGTCGAAGAGCGCCGCAACGAGGACCGCTTCCACTTCATCGAGTGGACCAAGACCGCGTTCAAGAACGTCGATGTGATCCCGGCCGGCAACGGCATCATGCACCAGATCAACCTGGAGAAAATGAGCCCGGTGATCCAGGCGCGAGGCGGCGTTGCCTTCCCAGACACCTGTGTCGGCACCGACAGCCACACCCCGCACGTGGATGCCCTCGGCGTGATCGCCATTGGCGTGGGCGGCCTGGAAGCGGAAACCGTGATGCTCGGCCGCGCTTCGATGATGCGCCTGCCCGACATCGTCGGCGTCAAGCTGACTGGCAAGCGCCAGCCCGGCATCACTGCCACCGATATCGTCCTGGCCCTGACCGAGTTCCTGCGCAAGGAGAAAGTGGTGGGCGCCTATGTCGAGTTCTTCGGCGAGGGCGCTGACAGTCTGTCCATCGGCGATCGTGCCACCATCTCCAACATGTGCCCGGAATACGGCGCCACCGCGGCGATGTTCTACATCGACCAGCAGACGATCGATTACCTCAAGCTGACCGGTCGCGAGCCGGAGCAGGTAGAGCTGGTAGAGAACTACGCCCGGACCACCGGCCTGTGGGCCGATGCGCTGGTTACCGCCGAATACGAGCGGGTGCTGCAGTTCGACCTGTCCAGTGTGGTGCGCAACATGGCGGGCCCCTCCAACCCCCACCGCCGCCTACCGACTTCCGCGCTGGCCGAGCGCGGTATTGCCGACGAGGCCAAGCTGGAAGCCGGCAAGGCCGAGGAAGCCGATGGCCTGATGCCGGATGGCGCAGTGATCATCGCCGCCATCACCAGCTGCACCAATACCTCCAACCCGCGCAACGTAGTGGCCGCTGGCCTGCTGGCGAAGAAGGCCAATGACCTCGGGCTGGTACGCAAGCCCTGGGTGAAAACGTCATTCGCGCCGGGCTCGAAGGTCGCCAAGCTGTACCTGGAGGAGGCCGGCCTGCTGCCGGAACTGGAGAAGCTCGGCTTCGGCATCGTCGCCTACGCCTGCACCACCTGTAACGGCATGTCCGGTGCGCTGGACCCGGTGATCCAGCAGGAAATCATCGACCGTGATCTCTATGCCACGGCGGTACTCTCCGGCAACCGCAATTTCGACGGTCGTATCCACCCCTACGCCAAGCAGGCGTTCCTCGCCTCGCCGCCGCTGGTGGTGGCCTACGCGATTGCCGGCACCGTGCGCTTCGACATTGAGCAGGATGTGCTGGGCCATGATCAGGCTGGTAACCCCGTCACCCTGAAGGACCTGTGGCCGAGTGACGAGGAGATCGACGCCATTGTCGCCGCCTCGGTGAAGCCCGAGCAGTTCAAGCAGATCTACATCCCGATGTTCGACCTCGGCGCCGTGAAGGAAGCCGATAGCCCGCTCTACGACTGGCGCCCGATGAGCACCTACATCCGCCGCCCGCCGTACTGGGAAGGCGCCCTGGCGGGTGAGCGCACCCTCAAGGGCATGCGCCCCCTGGCGGTGCTGCCGGATAACATCACCACCGACCATCTGTCGCCGTCCAACGCCATCCTGGCGAACTCGGCGGCGGGCGAGTACCTGGCGAAAATGGGCCTGCCGGAGGAGGACTTCAACTCCTACGCCACTCACCGTGGCGACCACCTCACTGCGCAGCGCGCCACCTTCGCCAACCCGCAGTTGGTCAACGAGATGGTTGTGGTCGATGGCGAGGTGAAGAAGGGTTCCCTGGCGCGCGTCGAGCCGGAAGGCAAGGTGATGCGCATGTGGGAAGCCATCGAGACCTACATGGATCGCAAGCAGCCGCTGATCATCATCGCCGGCGCCGACTACGGCCAGGGCTCGTCCCGTGACTGGGCGGCCAAGGGCGTGCGCCTGGCGGGTGTCGAGGCCATCGTCGCCGAAGGCTTCGAGCGCATTCACCGTACCAACCTGATCGGCATGGGCGTGCTGCCGCTGGAGTTCAAGCCGGGCACCACCCGCAAGACCTTCGGTATCGACGGCACCGAAACCTTCGACGTGATCGGCGAGCGCAAGCCGCGCGCCGAGCTGACCTTGGTGATCCGCCGTACCAATGGCGAATCCATCAAGGTGCCGGTGATCTGCCGCCTGGATACCGCCGAAGAGGTATCGATCTACGAAGCTGGCGGCGTGCTGCAGCGCTTCGCCCAGGACTTCCTGGAGTCCTCGTCGGAGAAAGCCGTCGGCTGAGGCACGCGACAACACCCTCTCCCTCCGGGAGAGGGTTGGGGTGAGGGAGGGCGGTTGCCTTCCCTCATCCGCCCTTCGGGCACCTTCTCCCTGGGGGAGAAGGGTGTTCAACGCCTTTCAGGACAACATTCATGGCCCACGTACCCCAAGTGAAAATCCCCGCCACCTACATCCGTGGCGGCACCAGCAAGGGCGTGTTCTTCCGCCTGCAGGACCTGCCCGAACGCTGCCAGGTGCCGGGCGAAGCCCGTGACCGCCTGTTCATGCGTGTGATCGGTAGTCCCGACCCGTACTCTGCACATATCGACGGCATGGGCGGCGCCACTTCCAGCACCAGCAAGTGCGTAATCCTGTCAAAGAGCAGTCAGCCGGATCACGACGTCGACTACCTCTACGGTCAGATTTCCATCGACAAGGCTTTCGTCGACTGGAGCGGCAACTGCGGCAACCTCTCTACCGCCGCTGGCGCCTTCGCGCTGCATGCCGGGCTGGTGGATCCGGCGCGAATTCCCGACAACGGAACCTGCGTGGTGCGCATCTGGCAGGCCAACATCCAGAAAACCATCATTGCCCATGTGCCGGTCACCAACGGCCAGGTCCAGGAAACCGGCGACTTCGAGCTCGATGGCGTGACCTTCCCGGCAGCGGAAATCGTGCTGGAGTTCCTCGATCCGTCCGACGATGGCGAAGAGGGCGGCTCCATGTTTCCGACCGGAAACCTGGTGGACGACTTGGAAGTGCCGGGCATCGGCACGCTCAAGGCGACCATGATCACGGCCGGTATTCCGACCGTGTTCGTCAATGCCGAGGACATCGGCTACAGCGGGACCGAGTTGCGCGAAGACATCAACGGAAACGCCGAGGCACTGGCCCGATTCGAGGCCATTCGGGTTGCCGGGGCCCTGCGCATGGGGCTGATCAAGACCCCGGAGGAGGCCGCCACCCGGCAGCACACCCCGAAGGTCGCCTTCGTGGCGCAGTCCAGGGACTACACGTCCGCCAGCGGCAAGACGGTGAAGGCGAGCGACGTGGACCTGCTGGTACGCGCGCTGTCCATGGGCAAGCTGCACCACGCCATGATGGGTACCGCTGCCGTGGCCATCGGCACCGCCGCCGCCATTCCGGGCACCCTCGTGAACCTCGCGGCTGGTGGTGGCGAACGCTGTGCCGTACGTTTCGGCCATCCGTCGGGCACCTTGCGTGTCGGTGCCGAGGCGGCGAGGGTTGGCGACGAATGGGCGGTCACCAAGGCCATCATGAGCCGCAGCGCACGCGTGCTGATGGAGGGTTGGGTGCGGGTGCCTGGGGATTCCTTCTAGGTTTCTGCTTTCCAGGCACGAAAAAGCCCGCCGAGGCGGGCTTTTTCTTTGAACGGCCGGCTTACTTGAGCCGGCGTTCGACGCCTTTTTCCACCAGGATCTTGGCGGAAATCTCTTCCACCGAGAAATGGGTCGAGTTGATGGAGTTGATGTTCTCCCGGCGGAACAGGTTTTCCACCTCGCGCACTTCGAACTCGCACTGGGCGAAGCTGGCGTAGCGGCTGTTGGGCTTGCGCTCGTTGCGGATGGCGGTGAGGCGGTCGGGGTCGATGGTCAGGCCGAACAGCTTGTCCTTGTACTTCTTGAGGGCGGCGGGAAGCTGCAGGCGCTCCATGTCTTCCTCGGTCAGCGGATAGTTTGCGGCACGAATGCCGTATTGCATGGCCATATACAGGCAGGTTGGCGTCTTGCCGCAGCGGGAAACGCCCACCAGGATCAGGTCCGCCTTGTCGTAGTAGTGCGTGCGGGCGCCGTCATCGTTGTCCAGGGCGAAGTTGACCGCCTCGATCCGCTCCATGTAGTTCGAGTTGTGGCCGATGGAGTGGGACTTGCCGACCGAGTAGGACGAGTGCGACGTCAGCTCCTGTTCCAGCGGCGAAAGGAAAGTCGAGAAGATATCGATCATGAAACCGTTGGACGTGGCCAGGATGTCGCGGATTTCCTGGTTCACGATGGTATCGAAGATGATCGGGCGGGCCCCGTCGACCTCCGCAGCTTTATTGATTTGCTGTACCATGGCGCGCGCTTTTTCAACGCTGTCGATGTAGGGTCGCGTGATCTTGTTGAAGGTGATGGTTTCGAACTGCGCCAGGAGGCTCTGGCCAAGGGTTTCCGCAGTGATGCCGGTACCGTCGGAGATGAAGAAAGCGGTTCGTTTCATTTGCGCCAAAGGCCTTAAGTCGGGAACGATTCTTGGCTATGATAGGCCGCGTTTTTCGCCAGGCCTGAGCCGGTCGGCATTGTGACGTATTTTTCTGGACCAAAGCCAGAACGCTGCGGACCCGTTCCGCATGAGCTTTTCCAACAAATAGTGGAGAGATCACCTTGGTAGAGTACGTAGTTTCCCTCGATAAGCTCGGCGTTCACGATGTTGAGCATGTGGGGGGCAAGAACGCATCCCTGGGCGAGATGATCAGCAATCTGGCTGGCGCCGGTGTTTCCGTCCCCGGTGGTTTCGCCACTACCGCCCAGGCCTACCGTGACTTCCTCGAGCAGAGCGGCCTGAACGATCGTATCCACGCCGCTCTCGATGCCCTGGACGTGGATGACGTCAATGCCCTCGCCAAGACTGGCGCACAGATCCGCCAGTGGGTGATGGACGCCGAGTTCCCGGTACGCCTGGACGCGGAAATCCGTACCGCCTTCGCCGCCATGGCTGGCGACAATCACAACATGGCCGTGGCCGTGCGTTCCTCCGCCACCGCCGAAGACCTGCCGGACGCTTCTTTCGCCGGCCAGCAGGAAACCTTCCTGAACATCCGTGGCGTGGACAACGTGATCCGTGCTGCCAAGGAGGTATTCGCCTCCCTGTTCAACGACCGCGCCATTGCCTACCGCGTGCACCAGGGCTTCGACCACAAGCTGGTTGCCCTCTCCGCTGGCGTGCAGCGCATGGTTCGCTCCGAGACTGGCACCGCCGGTGTGATGTTCACCCTGGATACCGAGTCCGGTTTCCGTGACGTGGTCTTCATCACTGCCGCCTACGGCCTCGGCGAGACCGTGGTGCAGGGCGCCGTGAACCCCGACGAGTTCTACGTGCACAAGGCGACCCTGGAAGCCGGCCGCCCCGCTATCCTGCGCCGCAACCTGGGCAGCAAGGCCATCAAGATGGTCTACGGCGAAGAAGCCAAGGCCGGCAAGTCGGTGAAAACCGTCGATGTGGACCGCGCCGACCGCGCCCGCTTCGCGCTGACCGACGCCGAAGTGACCGAACTGGCCAAGCAAGCGCTGATCATCGAGAAGCACTACGGCCGTCCGATGGACATCGAGTGGGCCAAGGACGGTGACGACGGCAAGCTGTACATCGTGCAGGCCCGTCCGGAAACCGTTAAGAGCCGCGCCAGCGCCACCGTGATGGAGCGCTACCTGCTGAAGGAGAAGGGCAAGGTCCTGGTGGAAGGCCGTGCCATCGGCCAGCGCATTGGCGCAGGCCAGGTTCGCGTGATCCACGACGTATCCGAGATGGACAAGGTCCAGCCGGGCGACGTACTGGTCTCCGACATGACCGACCCGGACTGGGAACCCGTGATGAAGCGCGCCAGCGCCATCGTCACCAACCGTGGTGGCCGTACCTGCCACGCCGCGATCATCGCGCGTGAGCTGGGCATCCCAGCAGTCGTGGGCTGCGGCAATGCCACCCAGGTGCTGCTGGATGGCCAGGGCGTAACCGTTTCCTGCGCCGAAGGCGACACCGGTTTCATCTTCGAAGGCCAGCTGGGCTTCGATATTCGCACCAACTCGGTCGACGCAATGCCCGACCTTCCGTTCAAAATCATGATGAACGTCGGCAACCCGGACCGCGCCTTCGATTTTGCCCAGTTGCCGAACGAGGGTGTGGGCCTGGCTCGCCTGGAGTTCATCATCAACCGCATGATCGGCGTGCACCCCAAGGCGCTGCTGAACTTCGCCAGCCTGCCGACCGAGATCAAGGAAAGCGTTGAAAAACGCATTGCCGGCTACAACGACCCGGTCGGCTTCTATGTCGAGAAGCTGGTGGAAGGTATCAGCACCCTGGCCGCGGCGTTCTGGCCGAAGAAGGTCATCGTGCGCCTGTCGGACTTCAAGTCCAACGAATACGCCAACCTGATCGGCGGCAAGCTCTATGAGCCGGAAGAAGAGAACCCGATGCTCGGCTTCCGTGGCGCTTCCCGCTACATCAGCGAGTCCTTCCGCGACTGCTTCGAACTGGAATGCCGTGCACTGAAGAAAGTGCGCAACGAAATGGGCCTGACCAACGTCGAAATCATGGTGCCGTTCGTGCGGACCCTGGGCGAAGCCTCGCAAGTGGTCGAGCTGCTGGCCAGCAACGGCCTGAAGCGTGGCGAGAATGGCCTGAAGGTCATCATGATGTGCGAACTGCCGTCCAACGCCCTGCTGGCCGATGAATTCCTGGAGTTCTTCGATGGCTTCTCCATTGGTTCCAACGACCTGACCCAGCTGACCCTGGGCCTGGATCGCGACTCCGGCATCGTTGCCCACCTGTTCGACGAGCGTAACCCGGCAGTCAAGAAGCTGCTGGCCAATGCCATTGCCGCCTGCAACAAGGCCGGCAAGTACATCGGCATTTGCGGTCAGGGCCCGTCGGACCACCCGGATCTGGCCAAGTGGCTGATGGAGCAGGGCATCGAGAGCGTCTCGCTGAACCCTGACTCGGTACTGGATACCTGGTTCTTCCTCGCGGAAGGCCAGGCCTGATCCCTCGTTAGTCGAAACGAAAAGGGCGGGTTCGGAACCCGCCCTTTTTCGTGCAAGCAGTAATCATGCAAAGCAGTAGCGATCTCTTTCCCGTTGCGCTGATGAGCGCGGAACTCAGGGGCGACCTGACCGAGGATGTCTATCGCCTCAAACCTGGCAACAGCCCGGACGCCAGCGTCGAACTGGTCCTGACCCGGCTTGGCCGTTTCGGCCAGGAAGGCGCGCGCGGCGTGCCGGTCATTCTGGTGCATGGCAGTTTTTCCAATCGCCGCTTCTGGTACTCACCGAAGGGCTTGGGCCTTGGGCCGCATCTCGCGCGAGCCGGATTCGATGTCTGGATTGCCGAAATGCGCGGCCACGGCTTGTCGCCGCGTAACCAGCAGTACCGCCGTAACCAAGTGGCCGACTATGCGCGGTATGACCTGCCGGCCATCGCTGACTTCGTGCGTGAACAGGCTGGGCAGCGGCCGCACTGGATTGGCCATTCGCTGGGCGGCACCACCCTGGCGGCGGCGCTGGGTGGGCGTTACCTTGGCGACGACGGCGCGGCTTCGGTGGCGCTGTTTGGCAGCCAGGTCAGCCGCGTCTACTGGCCGCTCAAGGTACCGCCGGTGGCGTGGGGCGGTCGTCTGTTGCTCAGTCGCTTCGACGTTTTGTCCGGGAGCCGGCTCAAGCGCGGTCCGGAAGACGAGCCCATTGGCCTTGCCTTGGAAAGCATGCGTTGGCACGGGCTGTTCGGCCGCTTTGGCGATGCCGAGCGGGATTGGTGGGCGGGCCTTGCCGAGGTGAGTGTGCCGGTGTTGGCCGTGGCGGCGGCGGGAGACATGCAGGACCCGGTCTGGGCCTGCCGCAAGCTGGTGGAGCAGATTCCCGAGGCTTATCGCCACTTCCAGCGCTTGGCCCGGGATGAGGGATTCAGCGACGACTTCGGCCATATCGAGATGCTGGTGAGCAAGGCCGCGGAGCGCGAAGTCTGGCCCCTGGTGGCGTACTGGCTGGAGCATCAGCAGTTGCCGGTTGCGGCGCCCGCTGGCGGTGCGGTGGCGCTCTAGGGCGCTGCATGCCGGCAAGAAGCGGTTTCGGGGTGCCTGGTGCTGTGTAAAGATGGCGGGTATCGCGGGGCGGTCAATGCGCCTTGCCCGCCGCTGCAGCGCTTGCCGCTGGCCTACGACGGCGACCGCATCGGTCTCGATCTGTAACTGCTATCAAGGAGATTTCCATGCAATACGTTACCCCCGATCTGTGCGATGCCTATCCGGACCTGGTTCAGGTCGTCGAGCCCATGTTCAGCAACTTCGGCGGGCGCGATTCCTTCGGCGGCGAGATCGTCACCATCAAATGTTTCGAAGACAACTCCCTGGTCAAGGAACAGGTTGACCTGCCGGGCAAGGGCAAGGTGCTGGTCGTGGATGGCGGTGGTTCCCTGCGTCGCGCCCTGCTGGGCGACATGCTCGCCGAGAAGGCGGCGAAGAACGGCTGGGAAGGTATCGTTGTCTACGGCTGCATCCGTGATGTCGATGTGATTGCCCAGACCGATCTCGGCGTGCAGGCGTTGGCCAGCCATCCGATGAAGACCGACAAGCGTGGAATTGGCGATCTCAATGTGGCCGTCACCTTCGGTGGCGTGACCTTCCGCCCGGGTGAGTACGTATATGCCGACAACAACGGCATCATCATCTCGCCCGAACCGCTGGAAATGCCGGCCTGATGCCATGAGCCCGGCTGAAGCCGGGCTTGTTCTTCCAAGGAGATCGAATGTTCGAGGAGCAGAACGCCCAGGCGGGGCTGGTGCATGCCTTCGTGCTGGACGGGCAGGGTGGTGCGGAGCCGATTTCCCGGGATGCCCTGCAGATGCTTCAGCTCAGTCCTGAGCAGAGCGTCTGGCTGCATTGGGATCGCAGCCATCCGCTGGCGCGACGCTGGCTGCGCGAGCAGAGCGGGCTGTCCGAGTTCACCTGCGACCTGCTGCTGGAAGAAAGCACCCGTCCGCGAATGCTGGCCCTGCCAGGCGACGAGTTGCTGTTGTTCCTGCGTGGCGTGAACCTGAATCCTGGCGCTGTGCCGGAAGATATGGTCTCGGTTCGGATCTTCGCTTCAGCGCAACGCATTGTCTCCTTGCGCCTGCGGCCCCTGCACGCCACCGATGAGCTGATCGAACAGTGGGCAAAGGGCACCGGCCCGAAGGTGGCGTCCGAGGTGCTGCTGTATCTGGCTGAGCATCTGACCGACAAGGTCGATTCGCTGGTGGCGGAGCTGGCTGAGAAGGTCGACGATCAGGAAGAGCACCTGGACAACAACGAGCGTTTCCGTCCGGATCACGACATGATGTTGCAGATCCGGCGGCGTGCAGCCGGGCTCAAGCGCTTCCTGGCACCCCAGCGCGATATCTATGGGCAGTTGGCGCGCAGTCGCGTGCCCTGGTCCGTCGAAGACGACAGTGACTACTGGAACGAGCTGAACAACCGCCTGACCCGTTACCTGGAAGAGCTGGAGCTGATTCGCGAGCGCATCGGCCTGGTGCTGGAAAGCGAAAGCCGCCGTCAGGGTGAACGCACCAGCCGCACCATGTACCTACTGGGCATCACCACCGGGTTCTTCCTGCCGCTGAGTTTCATCACCGGCCTGCTGGGCATGAACGTGAGGGGCATTCCCGGGGACGAGACGCCGTATGGCTTCGTTCTTGCCTGCGCACTGATCCTCGGAATCGCGAGTTTCCAACTATGGCTGTTCCGTCGGTTGCGCTGGCTCTGATGTGACCCAACCCGTTCCAGTCACGTCTAGCCGTCATATCCATGCGAGGTGCGCATGCACGATCCATTTGAAGAATCCCTGCGGGACCTGCTCAAAGCGTCGCCGCAACCCGATCATGATGATGACGCGACCCTGGGCCGCGTGCTCAAGACCGCCAATCGTCAGGTGGGGGCGGGGGATCTGTTCAGCCTCATAGGCCACTGGCTCGAGGCCATGATGATCGCCCTCAACAATGGTTCGCCCCACCTGGCGCCAGTTTCGCGCCGTAACGCTTCTGTCCGTTCTGCAGATAAGGCTGATTGAACATGGAATTCGACCCCTGGACCCAAGGACTCGTTAACGCCATGACCTCGGTGTGGGCACCGGTGGCGGGCTTCATTCCACGCCTGTTCGGCGCGCTGGTCGTGGTGCTGCTGGGCTTCGTGGTCGCCAAGTTGCTGGACACCCTGCTGTCCAAGTTGCTGGCCAAGATAGGCCTGGATCGCCTGATGGCGGGTACCGGTCTGACCAAGATGCTGTCCCGCGCTGGAATCCAGGTGCCGGTATCCACGCTGATCGGCAAGATCGTCTATTGGTTCGTGCTGCTGATCTTCCTGGTCTCCGCCGCCGAGTCGCTGGGTCTGGATCGAGTGTCTGCCACCCTCGATGTTCTGGCCCTCTACCTGCCCAAGGTACTGGGTGCGGCGCTGGTCCTGCTGGCAGGTGTCCTGCTGGCCCAACTGGTCAGCGGCCTGGTGCGTGGCGCCGCCGAAGGTGTGGGGCTGGATTACGCCCACGGCCTGGGCCGTATCGCCCAGGGCCTGGTCATCATCATCAGCATCTCCGTGGCAATCGGCCAGCTGGAGATCAAGACCGACCTGCTGAACAACGTCATCGCCATCGTGCTGATTTCCATCGGCTTGGCGGCGGCGCTGGCCCTTGGGCTCGGCAGTCGGGAAATCGCCGGGCAGATCCTCGCCGGCATTTATGTACGCGAGCTCTATCAGGTTGGGCAACAAGTGAAGATTGGCGATGTCGAAGGGCAGATCGAGGAGATCGGCACGGTGAAAACCCTGCTGCTCACCGATGAAGGTGAGCTTGTATCGGTGTCGAACCGTACTTTGCTCGATCAACGGGTAACCAGCCGCTAACACGACGGCTTTTCCCTGCTAATGTATGCCGCCAGACAGGGTGCGCGAACCTCGCGCCCCGGCGGCTTTTGACCTGACTGTCGGCCCGACCCGTTTTGAACAAGCCCCAATCGCTTTCCTTGCGTTATGACCCACGCGAGCTCTCGGACGAGGAGCTGGTGGAGCGTGCGCATGTCGAGCTGTTCCATGTCACCCGCGCCTATGAAGAGTTGATGCGTCGCTATCAACGCACCTTGTTCAACGTCTGTGCCCGCTATTTAGGGAACGACCGCGATGCAGATGATGTCTGCCAGGAAGTGATGCTCAAGGTGCTCTATGGTTTGAAGAACTTCGAAGGTAAGTCGAAGTTCAAGACATGGCTATATAGCATCACGTACAACGAGTGCATTACCCAATATCGGAAAGAGCGCCGGAAGAGGCGTTTGCTTGATGCATTGAGTCTGGATCCCCTCGAAGAAGCTTCGGATGAAAAAGCCCCCAAGGTCGAAGAGCGCGGGGGGTTGGAGCGATGGCTGGTACATGTCAATCCCATTGACAGGGAAATCCTGGTGCTACGTTTTGTCGCAGAGCTGGAGTTTCAGGAGATAGCAGACATTATGCACATGGGCCTTAGCGCCACAAAAATGCGTTACAAACGTGCGCTGGATCGCCTGCGCGAAAAATTCTCGGGCCTGGCCGAAACTTAGTTCGGGAAAAATTATCTCTTATGGGCGGGCGTGTTCTGCTAGAATTGCCGCCCAAGTTGTCTGGAGATTGTTCGACAACTTACTGACTACCAAGATGGGGATTTACGGATGAAACTGAAAAACACCTTAGGCGTAGCCGTTGGCTCTCTCATTGCCGCCTTTTCGCTGAACGCGCTGGCTCAGGGCCAAGGCGCAGTTGAGGTGGAAGCATTCGGTAAGCGTTACTTCACCGATAGTTCTCGCGATCTCGAGAACGGCAACCTGTACGGCGGCTCGGTAGGCTACTACCTGACCGACGACGTCTCCCTGGCTCTGTCGTACGGCGAATACCACGACATGACCTCCGAAGACGCTTTCGGCACCAACGGCCATAAAGACATCAAGGGCAACCTGGCTTCCCTCGATGCCATTTACCACTTCGGCACCCCGGGTGTTGGCCTGCGTCCTTACGTTTCTGCCGGCTTCGCCCATCAGAACATCAGCAACATCCCGCCGCGTACCGGTCGTGACCACAGCACCTTCGCCAACGTTGGTACCGGTCTGAAGTACTACTTCACCGAGAACTTCTTCGCCAAGGCCAGCCTGGACGGCATGTACAACCTGGACGCCCAGGAAGCCGAGTGGATGGCCGGTGTTGGCGTTGGTGTCAACTTCGGTGGTTCCACCAAGCAAGCCGAGCCGGCCCCGGCTCCGGTTGCCGAAGTTTGCGCTGACAGCGACAACGATGGTGTTTGCGACAACGTCGACAAGTGCCCGGACACCCCGGCCAACGTCACCGTTGACGCTGATGGCTGCCCGGCTGTTGCCGAAGTCGTACGCGTCGAGCTGGACGTGAAGTTCGACTTCGACAAGTCCAAGGTCAAAGAAGAAAGCTACGGCGACATCAAGAACCTGGCTGACTTCATGAACCAGTACCCGGCTACCACCACTACTGTTGAAGGCCACACCGACTCCGTTGGTACCGACGCCTACAACCAGAAGCTGTCCGAGCGTCGTGCTGGCGCCGTTCGCGACGTGCTGGTTAATCAGTACGGTGTAGGTGGCGAGCGTGTTAACGCTGTTGGTTACGGTGAAACCCGCCCGGTTGCCGACAACGCTACCGAAGCTGGCCGCGCTGTTAACCGCCGCGTAGAAGCCGAAGTAGAAGCCCAGGCCAAGTAATTGGTTTGAGCGTCAGGAGAAACCCGGCCAAGGCCGGGTTTTTCTTTGCCCGGAGAAAAGTGCCGGCTCGCATGGCGCCGGGCGTTTCTCCCGATGGCGGCCCTGGGAGCAACTCGCCCGCGAGTCCAAAAAAGCCCGGCCAGGCCGGGCAAGCACTACTTCGCAGGAGCGAAGAGCGATCAGGCACTCTGCGCCATCTGTATGGCGGCAGGCGTTGCAGCCACTTCGCCGATGACCAGGATGGCCGGGCTTTTCAGTTCGAACGCCGTGGCGTCCGCCTGCATGTGCCCGAGGGTGCTGCGGCATTCGCGTTGATGGGGCAGGGATGCGTTCTCGATCATGGCCACGGGCATTGCGCTTGGCATGCCGCCTTCCAGCAATCCGGCATGGATATCTGCCAGCTTGGCGACGCCCATGTAGATCACCAGGGTGGTGCCCGACTGCGCCAGCGCCTGCCAGTTGAGGGTGCTGTCGTCCTGGGTGTGGGCGGTGACCAGGGTCACGCCACGGCTGATGCCTCGTAGGGTGAGGGGAATGCCGCAGTTCGTGGCGCCAGCCAGGCCCGCTGTGATGCCATTGACCAGTTCGCTTTCGATGCCGCGCTCGGCCAGCCAGTCGGCTTCCTCACCCCCGCGGCCGAAAATGCACGGGTCGCCACCCTTCAACCGGGCTACGCACTTGCCTTGGCGCGCATAGCGCAGCATCAGACGGTGGATGAACGCCTGGGGTGTGGAACGGCAGCCGCCGCGCTTGCCAACTCGAATCATCCGGGCATTGGGGCAGTGTTCCAGCACCGCCGGGTTGACCAGGTCATCGATCATCACGACTTCGGCCTGATTCAGGGCCTTCACAGCCTTGAGGGTCAGGAGATCCGGGTCGCCGGGGCCCGCACCGACCAGCCATACTTTGCCGTTCATCGAAAGTCTCCTCGACGCATCACATGTTTCAACTGATTCAGGTCCAGGCCAGCACATCACTGGAGGCCAGTTCTATTTGCCAGTCATGCAGCGGGCAGGCGCCGCGCATGCCGGCTACCTGGCCTGGGTGCGGCGCATCGCCGGCGCTGAGCATCTCGATGCCTGCGACTTTGAGCTGGGCGCCGGTGCTCGAGCCCTGGTAGCGGGCGTAGCCGAGCATGGCCAGGTGATTGGCGCAGACCTTGGCCTGCTCCATCAGAGGGGCTACCAGCCCGTAGGAAATGCCCCGGTGATTGGCGCATTCGCCAATGGCGTAGATGCGCGGGTCGTAGGTTTGCAGGGTGTCGTCGACGAGAATGCCGTGATTGCAGGGCAAGCCCGCCCGCTCGGCCAGTTCGGTATTGGGTGTGATGCCGGCCGCCATGACCACCAGGTCCGCGGTGATCACCTCGCCGCCTGCCAGTTGAACGGCACAGACCCGGCCATCGCCATTGTCGATCAGTTCTTCGGTATCCGTGCCCAGGCGGAAGCGGATACCGCGTGCTTGCAGTGCGCGCAGCAGTTTCTCACCGGCGGGTTGCTCGAGTTGCTTTTCCAGCAGCCAGTCGGCCAGGTGCACCACCGTCACATCCATGCCCCGTTGCTTGAGGCCATTGGCGGCCTCCAGGCCAAGCAGGCCGCCGCCGATCACCACCGCGTGGCTATGGGTGCGCGCGGCCTCGATCATGGCGCGGGCGCCGGCTATGTCGCGGTAGCCGATGACGCCTTGCAGTCGGTTGCCAGGAATGGACAGGCGGCTTGGTGTTGAGCCGGTGGCAATGACGAGGCGATCGTAGTCGGCGTGGGTGCCGTCTTCGGCGATGACTTGCCGGCGCTGGCGGTCGATTTTCACCACTTTGCGATTCAGTAGCAGTTCAATGCCGTTTTCCGTGTACCAGGCCAGGTCATTGAGGATGATTTCCTCGAAGGACTGTTCGCCTGCCAGAACCGGGGAAAGCAAGGTGCGGTTGTAATTCGGGTGGGGCTCGGCGCCGAATACCGTGATCTGGTACTGCTCCGGTGCAAGTCTCAGCAGCTCTTCGAGAGTACGCACTCCGGCCATGCCGTTTCCGATCACCACCAGCTTGGATGTTTTCATGCCAGGACACTCCTGCATAAATGTCGAGCAAACAAAAAAGGCGTCCCGCTGTTGCCAGCAGGACGCCTTTGTCCAAGTCCCGATCGATCGGGAAAGTGCCGTCTCGTCGTTGAGGCGGGCGCTTTTTGTAGATTGTCGATCTTGAGATTGCAGGTGTCGTGCCAACCCCGAAAGTCGCGTGTTTCTGGGCTTGGCGTGGTGACCTGCGAGTCGCTGCGCACTGTATCGGGGCGTTTTGCCCCGACGTGGTGCGTCAGCCCTTGAGCAGGAAGATCACCAACATCAGGTTGAACAGCAGGGACAGCAGCGCGATGCCCCTCCAGACCTTGAGAGGCTCACGTTCCAGCAGGGGCCTGGGCTTGGCGGTGAGGGCGCGACGTTCCCCCTGTTCCAGGGCCAGCAGCCACTCTTCCATGGTTTCGTAACGTCCCTTCGGATCAGCGGCGATGGCGCGCGCCAGGCATTCGTCGAGCCAGGTTGGCAGGTCTGGCCGGTAGCGGCTGGCGGGCGTTGGGGTTCCGAAGCGGGGGTGCTGAAAGGCTTCGATTTCACCAAAGGGGTAATGCCCGGTCAGCAGGTGATAGAGGGTTACGCCTGCGGCATAGAGATCCTGCTGGGGGGCGGGTGGGACACCGCTGAATGCCTCCGGGGCAATGTAGCTGGGTGTCCCAGGCAGGCTGTGAGCCTCGTCCTGGGACAGGCCCGGACAGTAGGCCAGGCCAAAGTCCAGCAGGCGCAGCTCGCCGTCGTCGCCCCATAGCAGGTTCTCCGGCTTGATATCACGGTGAAGTATGTTGCGCCGATGCAACTGCCCGAGCGACTTGAGCAGGCGTGGCGCGATATCCAGCCATTCCGGCAGCGGCATGGGGCCGCTGAGCCGAAGGTGCTCGGCCAGGGTCTGTCCAGCGTACTCACGCTGCACGTAGTAGAGGTGCTGGCGCTGCGGCAGGGGATGGACCTCGGGAAAATGGCGCCCGGCGACCCGCCTAAGGAACCACTCTTCCAGCAGCAGCGCGGGGCCGGCGCCAGGTTCGTCATGTCGGCTGGCTGGCAGGGTCTTCAGCAGCCAGCGCCGGTCCTGGGCGTCCCGGACCCGATACACCATGGATTGGCGGGATTCGGCAATCAGGCGCTCGACCTGCCAGCCTTCGAATGCCTGGCCGTCCAGCAGGCGCGGTGGCAATGGCCACTGGTCCAGTTGCGCCAGGGTGTCGGCCAGGCCGGATTCCGGCAGATTGTCGACGCGCACCAGCAGGGCGCTGGCGTTGTCCTGGCCCCCGGCCAGGTGCGCTGCGCTGACCAGTGCCTGGGCGGCGGCGCCAAGCTCCTGTTCGTCCTGCAGGATGCGCTGGATACCTTGGTCACCCAGGACGGCCCAGACGCCATCGCTGACCAGGATGAAGCTTTCGCGTTCCTCCAGCTCGCCATCGAGGTAATCCACCACCAGGTGCTGGTCCAGGCCCAGTGCGCGCTTGAGCACGTGCTGCATGCCCGGCTGCTCCCAGACGTGGTCTTCGCTGAGGCGGGTCAACTGCTGGCCATTCCAGCGATAGGCGCGACAGTCACCGACATGGGCCAGGGTGTAACGACGTCCGCGCAGCACCAGGGCGGTAAGAGTGGTGAGCAGCGGCTGGCCGCCGCCGTTGGCCTGGAGCCAGCGGTTATGGGCCACCAGCAGGCGGTCCAGGGATTGGGCCACTGCCCAGGTTTCCGGTGTTGCGTAGTAGTCCAGCGCCAGTGCCTGCAAGGTCGCGCGGGCAGCCAGGCCGCCGTCGGCGCATTGGCTGACGCCATCGGCCAGGGCAAAAAGGTAGCCCTTACTTGCGGCCAGCGCAGGAGCCGGGGTGACGACCCGCAGGGCATCCTGATTTTCGGCGCGGGGGCCTGTGGCGCTGGCTTCGCCGAAACTGAGTTGCAAGGTCATCGGGCGGAGGGTCCTGTATGGCGAAAGGAGCGCAGAGGCGCTCCTTGTCGAGGTTCGTCGGGTGCTGCTGCGCAGCGTCCGGCAGTGGCTGGGGTCAGACCCGAGCGGCGGTTACTGCAGCCGAACCCCAGGTGGTGCGCCAGCGTTGTTTGACGCCATACAGGCCGAACCAGGCCACCACGCCAAGGCTGGCGAACAACCAGAGGCCAAGCTGGTAGTCACCGGTGTGCTGCTTGATGGCGCCAAGTCCCGCGGTCAGGCAGAAGCCACCGATGCCACCGGCCATGCCGATCAGGCCGGTCATGACGCCGATTTCCTTGTGGAAGCGCTGCGGCACCAGTTGGAACACCGCGCCGTTGCCTGCACCGAGGCTCAGCATGGCCACTACGAACAGGGCCAGGGCGAGCGTGGGGCTGGAGATATGGAAGCCGACGGCGGCGATGCAGAGCGAGGCCACAGTGTAGACGGCCAGCAGGGTGCGGATACCGCCGATGCGGTCGGCGAAGGCACCACCCAGGGGACGCATCAGGCTACCGGCGAAGACGCAGGCGGCGGTGTAGTAACCCGCGGTGACCGGGGCGAGGCCGTATTGGTCGTGGAAGTAGCCGGGCAGCGTGCTGGCCAGGCCGAGGAAGCCGCCGAAGGTCACGCAGTAGAAGAGCATGAACCACCAGCTGTCGCGATCGCCGAGGGCCTTGAGGTAGTCGCCGAGCGCCTTGGGAGCTGGGCGGTTGGGGGCGTTGCGGGCTGCCACGAAGAAGATCGCCAGGGTCAGCACCAGCGGAATGAGCGCCAGGCCGAACACGTTGTTCCAGCCATAGTGGGAAGCCAGGACGGGCGCGAACAGGGCGGCCAGTACGGTGCCGGAGTTACCGGCGCCGGCAATGCCCAGGGCCTTGCCTTGGTGTTGCGGCGGATACCACTGGGACGCGAGCGGCAGGGCGACGGCGAAGGAGGCGCCGGCAAACCCAAGGAACAGGCCCAGGATCAGGGCTTGCTCGTAGGTACGGATGCCTATTTCCCAGGCCGCGAAGAGTGCGGCGATCACGATCACCTGGCCCAGCAGACCGGCCGTCCGGGGAGAGGTGCGATCAGCCAGCATGCCCATCAGGAAGCGCAGAACGGCACCGGCGAGGATAGGCGTGGCGACCATCATGGCGCGTTGCTGGGTGGTGAGCTGGAGGTCGGCGGCGATTTGCACACCGAGCGGGCCAAGGATGTACCAGACCATGAAGCTCAGGTCGAAGTACAGGAAGGCGGCGAACAGGGTGGGCGTGTGGCCCGCTTTCCAGAAACTCGTTGTCATCGAACACCTCATCTGCAGTTAGGGGCCGGGAGGTACTCGCGCCGAGATCGTGGGCACGGCGGTCGTACCTCCCGGAAAAACGTCGCGCTTGTGGCGCGCCGTCCTGCGGCTGAAGCCGCAGCGGGATAGAGTGAGCTGCAAGCGAACGTCCGGATCTCGGCCCGTCCACCGCCCCATCGCTGGGGCCGAAACGAAAAAGGCGTCGCACCACTGCCCGCATTGCTGCGAAGTGACGCGACGCCTTTGTCGTGTAATGGGGCAACCGCCGTTGGCTACCTCTGGCTGTTACTCAGCAAGAGCCGGGCCAACCATGGAAATGCCCATTCCAGAGCGGTCTGCGGGAAGAGGGGAGAGACGGCCTGAATCAAAACGGGGCGAGACGGATCTGGCTGCACCGAGTTGAGGCCACTTCAGTCCAGCCAGTTCACCTTGGGGAAGGTCGTGCGGAAGCTTTCCGGCATGGCGACCACGCGGGACTCCCGGTAGCAGAAGAAGACGAAACCGGACTTGGCCATGGCAACCAGCTTGCCGTCTGCCGGTCGGGTAATGCGGAAGGTGATGTCGCCACCGTACTTGTTGAAGTCCATGACGCCCACTTCGAACAGCAGTTGGTCGCGGGCATGCGCTTCGGCCCGGTAGGTGGTGGCCAGATCGGTGACGATGATCCCGGTGCCGTCTCCGGCGGTTTCGCCGATACCGAACTCGAACAGGAAGCGCGCACGGGCTTCCGAGATCATCGAAATCATCGAGTCGTTGCCCAGGTGATTGGCCCCGTTGATGTCGGTGACGCGCACGGTCAGGTGCGTGGAGTAGCAGTATTGGTCTTCGGGGAAGTTCAGGGTCAGGCGTGCCATCGGAACCTCGGGCGTAGAAACGACGAAGCGTCGATTCTACGCCGGCCTGGCTGGATGGCCGGGCATTCTCGTGCTGAATGTCAGCGATGCAGGCTGTTCAACCAGTAGAAGGTGACCCGGCCGCCCTCGTTGTCCGCGCCGTAGTTGTCCTGGATATAGGCGCCCGCCTTGAAATAGAGCTGTTGCTTGCCCCAATAGCCGCTGAGTTCGCGGTAGAGGTTGCCGTCGTCGCCTTTGCTGGTGATGGTGATGCCGAGCTTGCCGGTGGGCGTGATGCGCAGGTGGTAGCTGAAGCGCTCGCCCAGGTCGACATGCTCGGCCAGCAGGATGTTCTCCACTTCCGTGTCGCCCGGACGCTTGCGCAGCAGTGCCTCGACCCGGCCGTTGCCGCGCAGGTAGTGGTACTGGAGCTTGAGCAGGGGATCGTTCTGGCTGCCGGGTTCGTCCTTGCTGTGAATCTGGCCGATGATGATCTTGTTCTTGCTGGGCAACTGCTCTACCGAAAGCACGGCGCTGAGGTAGTTGTCGGCGCTGGCGTGATACCAGTAGCTGAGGGTTCCGTCGGACTGGGTTTCCCGCAGTTCAGTGCGCGGGTAGGCGGCATCTTCGGTGCGTGAGCCGTTCACCGGAACCCAGAACGTGATGCTGCCATCGGCGTTTCGGCGGAAGTACTGGCTCTCATAGCCATTGCTGAGGCGGTCGGTGGTGATGAGCGTATTGGAAGTGGTGGCTGGGACTGTCAGGTTCCAGGTACTGAGGTCGATCACGGATTGTCCTTACTGCTGAATACCTAGGTGCAGCAGTTCGTACCTGCAGAGGGTGGAAAGTTCCGGGCCAGCTCGAAGGAGGGAGGTCTTCGTACTATAGTGCCTGTTCGTGATGAACCGTCGGAGGGCTTTCGGGAAGTGTCTGGCGTACTGCCAGAAGTTTGAAGGTGAAGTGTGTAGCGTATTATTCGGTGAAACTTCAGTTTGAAACTGGGCATCCCTGCCCAGTCATCTCTTACAGCGAGGCGAGTGCGGGACTCACTCGGGAAAGAGTGAGGTTTTCAGCTCTGTTGCTTGCCCACTTCACCAGCAGCGTCATCGCGACGAAGCCAAGGCAGATGAACAGCGGGTAAGCGAACATGATTTCGCCAAGGGAGTATTTCCAGCTGAGCGGACGAGCGATGCCCAGCATGGCTCCATAGAACCAGGAGACTCCGGAGACGACACCCGAGAACACCGCGAGGGTGCGGGTGCTGGTTTCCATCTTGACCAGCGTGCCGGCCTTCTTGATGGCGGGCAGGACTGCGCTGTGCAGCAGGAAACCGTTTACGGTCAACAGCGTTACGACCAGGATCTTGGCCTGGAGTTTGGGGTTGAGGAAGTACACCGCGCCTTTGACAGAGTAGTCCAGCAGTACGATACCTATCCCTGTTACCCAGAGTGCCGCAAGTGCAAGCAGTACAGTTTTCTTCAGAGTATCAAGATGGGTTTTGTCGCTATGGGTAGCGTCTTCGCCGGTGATCATCTGCTTGATCATGGCATAGTCGCTGGTCAGGACCAGGCCGATTGCCACGCAGCAGGCGATCAGGTGGGCATAAACAACACCCATGCGCATTAATTCCATGGTTGCTTCCTGTTTGAACAGGGAAGTAATGAGATGATACAGCTCCATGGTTGACCTCTTGTTTTACAAAGTAAGTTGGTGTGCTGATGCAGTAAGGGCACCGATATATGTTTTTGCTTACTCGTTAGTCTCTATGGACTTTGAGTGGTAGTTTGGTTGTTTCATGCATCTAGTTGTATTTCATGTCTTCATACGCACTCCTCCTTTTTTGAGACAGAGAAACCTCCTGCACGTGAACTAGTGCATTTGGAATCGCTCCGGACTCAAGGGGAAAAAGACATGCGCGCCGTCAGCCGACCATGGCTCAAAAGTGGCGCGATGAATTCTGGCTTTCATCAGAGTGGTGTAACCCTGGTTTTGTTCAAAAAACGATCTGAAAGCCGACGAGCGGTGCAGGTGCGCCTGGCGAGCAAGCGCTTGAAAAGGCAAGGAAACCTTGCCAGGCGGGCGTTTCGGGAAAGTTCACTGAAAGAGCGTCCCCTGTGACCAGGGGACGCTGGCCGGCGTCAGGCCTTGCCGGCTTTTCGGGGCTTGGCCGGCGCCGACGGCTCGAGCAGGCCATCGGCGCGGAACATGCCCTTGATGCCACGAACGGCCTGACGGATACGGTCCTGGTTCTCAATCAGGGCGAAGCGCACATGGTCGTCGCCGTAGTCGCCGAAGCCCAGGCCAGGGGAGACGCAGACCTTCGCCTCGGCCAGCAGCTTCTTGGAGAACTCCAGGGAGCCCATGGCGGCGTAGGGTTCGGGAATCTTGGCCCAGACGTACATCGATGCCTTGGGGTTCTCCACCATCCAGCCGATCTCGTGGAGACCCTTCACCAGCACATTGCGGCGTTGGCGGTATTGCTCGGCAATATCGCGTACGCATTGTTGGTCGCCTTCCAGGGCCGCGATGGCCGCCACCTGCAGCGGGGTGAAGGTTCCGTAGTCGTGATAGCTCTTGATCCGCGCCAGGGCGCTGACCAGTTCCTGATTGCCGACCATGAAGCCGATTCGCCAGCCTGCCATGTTGTAGCTCTTGGACAGGGTGAAGAACTCGACTGCTATGTCCTTGGCGCCAGGCACTTGCATGATGGAGGGCGCTTTCCAGCCGTCGTAGACGATGTCGGCGTAGGCCAGGTCATGCACCACCAGCACGTCGTACTGCTTGGCGAGTGCGACCACGCGCTCGAAGAAGTCCAGTTCCACGCATTGGGCGGTGGGATTGGAGGGAAAGCCGATGATCATCATCTTCGGCTTCGGGATGCTTTCGCGAATCGCCCGTTCCAGTTCGGCGAAGAAGTCCACGCCAGGCACCAGGGGCACCGAGCGTACCTGGGCGCCGGCGATGACCGCACCGTAGATGTGGATGGGGTAGCTGGGGTTGGGTACCAGCACAGTGTCGCCGTGGTCCAGGGTGGCGAGCATCAGGTGCGCCAGGCCTTCCTTGGAGCCGATGGTGACAATGGCTTCGGACTCAGGATCGATCTCCACGTCGTAGCGGTCCTTGTACCAGCGCGAGATGGCCCGGCGCAGGCGAGGAATACCGCGGGAGGTGGAGTATCCGTGGGTGTCTTCACGCTGGGCGACCTGCACGAGCTTTTCCACGATGTGCGGCGGGGTGGCGCCGTCGGGGTTGCCCATGGAGAGGTCGATGATGTCTTCACCGCGACGGCGTGCAGCCATCTTGAGTTCGGCGGTGATGTTGAAGACGTAGGGGGGGAGACGATCGATGCGCGCAAAACGGCGCGGTGAGCGCTGGTCAGCCATGCTTTCCTCGGATACGTAAGCGCCCGGAACCGTCCGAGCGACGTCGGCCACTGCGGTGGCCTGGCGGCGAAGATACGGGCTTCGTGATGCCTTTGTCGAGAGGCACTGCGTGGCCGCGGTACCCCGTCGGGCGCCGCGCCGCCAAGGAGAGGTGGGAGACAGTTCGCCTGTCGTGTGGCGAGCGGGTCTCAATGACCGAGCATGTCGTGCATCGCGATGATCTGCTCGGCCACCTGGATCAGCTTCTGCTGGCGGCTCATGGCCTGGCGACGCATCAGGGTATAGGCCTCTTCTTCGTTGCAGTTCTTCATTTTCATCAGCAGGCCCTTGGCCAGTTCGACGCGCTTGCGCTCGGCCAGTTGCTGGTCGCGCGCATTGAGCTGGGCGCGCAGGGCCTGGTCGCTTTCAAAGCGCGCCATGGCGACGTCGAGGATGGGTTGCAGGCGGTCGACCTGAATGCCTTCGACGATGTAGGCACTGACGCCGGCCTGGATGGCCCGGCGCATGACCTGTGGGTCGTGTTCATCCGTGAACATGACGATGGGGCGCGGCTGGTCGCGGGTGACCATTACCACTTGCTCCATGACGTCGCGGCCGGGGGATTCGGTGTCGATCAGCACCACGTCGGGCCGTATGGCTTCGACGCGGGCCGGCAGGTCGATGGTCAGACCCGATTCGTCGATGACGTCGAAGCCGGCGGCCACCAGGGCGGCCTTGAGTCGGCCGACTTTCTTGGCAGTGTCGTTGATCAGCAGGATGCGCAGCATGGCGGCGGTCTTCCCTAGCGGCTACAGGGCAATGGCGCGGGCAGTGCCGGCCAGGGAGTGGATCGGGAAGCTGCGGGCGTAGCCGGCCGGGTCGCTGCCGTCCCAGGTGCGACCGTCGATCAGGGTGGCGCTGCGCATCAGCTCGGGAACCTTGATGCCGAGGGCTTCGGCGGCCTGCCGGTAGATGTCCAGCCGCTGTACGCGCTGGGCGACAGCCTGGTAATCCGGGTCGTTTCGCAAGAGCCCCCAGCGGCGGAACTGCGTCATGAACCAGATGCCGTCGGAGAGGTACGGCATGTTCACCTGGCCTTCACCGAAGAAGCGCAGCGGGTGGTCATCCTCCCAGGCGTTGCCCAGGCCATCCTGGTAGTGGCCGAGAAAGCGTGGCTCCACGGCGGACAGCGGGACGTCGATGTAGTCGCTGCCGCTGATCAATTGGGCGGTGCTGCGGCGATTCTCCTCACTGGCATCGATGAAGCGGCTGGCCTCCAGCACCGCCATGGTCAGGGCGCGTGCGGTGTTGGGGTATTGCTCGACGAACTCGCGGGTGACGCCCAGGACTTTCTCCGGGTGGTCGGGCCAGATCATCTGGCTGGTGGCCAGGGTAAAGCCCTGGTCCTGGTCCACCGCCAGCGCACCCCAGGGGCCGCCGGCGCAAAAACCGTCGATGCGCGCGGCCTTGAGGTGGGCGACCATCTGCGGTGGCGGTACCACGACCGTGTCGACATCCCGCAGCGGGTGAATGCCCTGGGCGGCCAGCCAGTAGTTCAGCCACATGGCGTGAGTGCCGGTGGGGAAGGTCTGGGCGAAGGTCAGGCGTGCACCGCTGTGGCGCACGTGGTGCGCCAGTGCCTCGGAATTGGTCACGCCGATGCGCTTGAGCGGCTCGGACAGATTGATGGCCTGGCCGTTCTGGCAAAGTCCCATAAGGATGGCCATGTCAGCGCTGGGGCCGCCAATGCCCAGTTCGATGCCATAGGCCTGCCCGTAGAGGGTTTGAGCAGCATCCAGTTCGCCTGAGAGCAGCTTGTCACGCAGGGTTGCCCAGGAGGACTGGCGCTGGAGGTTCAGCGTCAGGCCGTAAGGCTGGGCGAAGCCTTGGGTAGCGGCGACTATGAGGGAGGCCGAGTCGGTCAAAGGCATGAAGCCCAGGTTGAGCATGCACTTCTCCGGTGCATCGCTTCCTGCGACCCAGGCCAGGTTATCGGTGCGCGTGGTGTTTTGCGTGTCCGTCATCTTGGTTGCCACCTTTCAGCAAAATGGCGCCGATCCAGAGCAGCCGGGGCTGGCCAGAGTCGACGCCATTGTCATCAACCCGCTCCGCCATTGGAGTGAGTATCGTTGGGGCTGTCCAAGCAAGCGATATGCCAGTGGGCGGAAAAAGAAACCCCGCCAGGGCGGGGCAAGGGTTCGAGGTCGGAGCTGCCTCAACGTTCGATGATCTGTTTAACCTGGCTTTGCGGAATCTGCTGGACACGGCCCTCGTGGTCCTCGAACTCAAGCATGCCGGTGTCGTCATCCAGCTCGGGTTTTTCGTCTGTGGCGATGATCTGGCCGTCAGTCGTGGCGATCAGGTATTCACTGGAGCAGCCTGCCAGGCCCAAGGTGCAAAGAAGGATGAGGAACCAGATTTTCATGGCGGCGCTCCCGGTTGTGGCAGCTCATAGTTGGAACATAGCTCGCGGTAGAGGGACCGCAAGTCGGTCCGATGGGCGTCCGCATTGCGCGGTGTGGGCCGGGCGAATGGCGGCAGAAAAGAAAAAGCCCCGCACGGGGCGGGGCTTCTTCGTTGCCGAGTTACCGATACAGGCTTAAGCCTGGACTACCGGGATCTTGGCGTTTGCAGCAGCTTCCTTGTACTCGGCGATCTGGTCGAAGGACAGGTAGCGGTAGATATCGGCAGCCATGCTGTCGATGTTCTTCGCGTATTCCATGTACTCCTCGACGGTCGGCAGTTTGCCCAGGATGGAGGCAACGGCCGCCAGTTCGGCGGAGGCCAGGTAGACGTTGGTGGCGTCGCCCAGGCGGTTCGGGAAGTTACGGGTGGAGGTGGAAACCACGGTGGCGCCGGTCTGTACCCGAGCCTGGTTGCCCATGCACAGGGAGCAGCCCGGCATTTCCATGCGGGCGCCGGCCTTGCCGTAGATACCGTAGTAGCCTTCCTCGGTCAGCTGGTGCTGGTCCATCTTGGTCGGCGGAGCCAGCCACAGACGGGTCGGGATGCCGCCCTTGACCTTGTCCAGTAGCTTACCGGCAGCGCGGAAGTGACCGATGTTGGTCATGCAGGAACCGATGAACACTTCGTCGATCTTGTCGCCAGCCACGGTGGACAGCAGGCGGGCATCGTCCGGGTCGTTCGGTGCGCAGAGCACGGGCTCTTTCACGTCGGCCAGGTCGATTTCGATGACGGCAGCGTATTCGGCGTCAGCGTCACCTTCCAGCAGTTGCGGGTTGGCCAGCCAGGCTTCCATCGCCTGGGCGCGGCGCTCCATGGTGCGGGCGTCGCCGTAGCCTTCTCCGATCATCCAGCGCAGCAGGGTGATGTTGGACTTCAGGTATTCGGCGATGGCCGCTTCCGGCAGCTTGATGGAGCAACCGGCCGCGGAACGCTCTGCGGAAGCGTCGGACAGCTCGAAAGCTTGTTCGACGGTCAGGTCGTTCAGGCCTTCGATCTCGAGGATGCGGCCAGAGAAGATGTTCTTCTTGCCCTTCTTCTCTACGGTCAGCAGGCCAGCCTGGATGGCGTAGTAGGGGATGGCATGCACCAGGTCACGCAGGGTGATACCGGGCTGCATCTTGCCCTTGAAGCGCACCAGGACGGATTCCGGCATATCCAGCGGCATGACGCCGGTGGCAGCGGCGAAGGCCACCAGGCCGGAACCGGCCGGGAAGGAGATGCCGATCGGGAAGCGGGTGTGGGAGTCGCCACCGGTGCCGACGGTGTCAGGCAGCAGCATGCGGTTCAGCCAGCTGTGGATGATGCCGTCGCCCGGACGCAGGGATACGCCGCCACGGGTGCGGATGAAATCCGGCAGGGTGTGGTGGGTATTGACGTCGATGGGCTTCGGATAGGCGGCGGTGTGGCAGAAGGACTGCATCACCAGGTCGGCGGAGAAGCCGAGGCAGGCGAGGTCTTTCAGCTCGTCACGGGTCATCGGGCCAGTGGTGTCCTGGGAACCGACGGTGGTCATCTTCGGCTCGCAGTAGGTGCCCGGACGGACGCCTTTACCTTCCGGCAGACCACAGGCACGGCCAACCATCTTCTGGGCCAGGGTGAAGCCCTTGCCGCTGTCGGCCGGGGATTCCGGCTTCTTGAACAGGTCGGAAGCACCCAGGCCCAGCTCGGTGCGGGCCTTCTCGGTCAGGCCGCGGCCGATGATCAGCGGGATACGGCCGCCGGCGCGGACTTCGTCCAGCAGGACTGGGGTCTTCAGTTCGAAGGTGGTGACCACTTCGCCGCTGTCGTGGCGAACGACCTTGCCTTCATAGGGGTAGACGTCGATGACGTCGCCCATGGCCAGGTTGGTGCAGTCGAATTCGATCGGCAGGGCGCCGGCGTCTTCCATGGTGTTGTAGAAGATCGGGGCGATCTTGGTGCCGAAGCAGAAGCCGCCGCCGCGCTTGTTCGGCACGAAGGGGATGTCGTCGCCGAAGAACCACAGCACCGAGTTGGTGGCGGACTTACGGGAGGAGCCGGTACCGACCACGTCACCGACGTAGGCAACCGGGAAGCCCTTGGCCTTGACAGCTTCGATCTGGTTCAGCGGACCGACGGAGCCCGGCTGGGCCGGCTCGATGCCGTCACGGGCCATTTTCAGCATGGCCAGGGCGTGCAGCGGGATGTCGGGGCGGGACCAAGCGTCCGGAGCGGGGGACAGGTCGTCGGTGTTGGTTTCGCCGGGCACCTTGAACACGGTCAGGGTGACCTTTTCCGGTACGGCCGGTTTGTTGACGAACCACTCGCCGTCGGCCCAGGACTTGAGCACGGCCTGCGCGTTGGCGTTGCCTTTCTTGGCGCGCTCGGCGACGTCATGGAAGGCGTCGAACATCAGCAGGGTGTGCTTCAACTGTTTGGCAGAGACGGCAGCCAGTTCGGCATCGTCCAGCAGCTCGACCAGGGTGGCGATGTTGTAGCCGCCCTGCATGGTGCCCAGCAGTTCGGTGGCGCGGGCTTTGCTGATCAGCGGGGAAGTGGCTTCGCCTTTGGCGATAGCGGAGAGGAAACCTGCTTTGACGTAGGCGGCTTCATCGACACCCGGCGGAACACGGTTGGTGATCAGGTCGAGGAGGAAAGCCTCTTCGCCGGCCGGGGGGTTCTTCAGCAGCTCGACCAGGCCTGCAGTTTGTTCGGCGTTCAGCGGCTGGGGTACGACACCCTGGGCGGCACGCTCTTCTACGTGTTTGCGATAGGCTTCAAGCACAGTTTTACCCTCATCAGTGGCCCTGGAGTCGTCCAGGGCGCTCATCCAGGAATCCGTCGAACGCATGCGCCGCACAGCTTTTTGGGCTGTCTGGCCAAGGTTTCGGCGGCCTCCATCGAGAAGCTGTTTTCAAAGTTTTACGCCGGTAGGAAGACCTGATGAGGGCTGGCGGCGGACACCCCTGGCGGGATGCCCCGCGCCATTATTTCCTGCCGGATGAACTGTGCTCGTGACGCTTTGAAAACAGCTTCCAACGGATATCGGCGCCTTAAATGGCGGGCCGATTCTAATGGAAAGCCTCGGCAAAGTTAAGACGAAATCCCTATTTCACCGAGGGTGACCCTGATTAGACAAAGGGCTAAGATGGCGGGCCCGTTTTACCTGCCGAATCTGCTTCCACCATGTCCAACCAGCGCATCAAGACGCCCTGCGTCGGCCTCTGTTCCACTGTCTATGGCGACCTTGTCTGCCGGGGCTGCAAGCGCTTCCATCATGAAGTGGTGAACTGGAACCTCTACAACGAGGACGAAAAGCGTGCGGTGTGGCGGCGTCTTGAACTCCTGCTGGTGCAGGTGATGGAGGCGAAACTTGAGGTGTTCGATCCGGCCCGCCTGCGTCAGCAACTGGAGCAGCGCCAGGTCCGCTTTGTGCCCGAACAGTCACCTTATTGCTGGGCTTACCAGTTGATTGCACGGGCCTCGCGTATGATCAATCGACTGGATGCCTACGGCATCGTGCTGCTTCCCGAGTTCCGTGGCTGGGCGCTGCCCGAACTGCGTGAGGCCATTGATCGTGAGTTTTTCCTGTTGTCCGAAGCTCACTACGAGCGCTACATCGCTCCGCGATTCCTGCGGGAGGGCGTTGAGAGTCGCGTCTGACGCCAAGAAAAGCCGCCATCAGGCGGCTTTTTCGTGTGGAGGGAATCAACGCTGGGCGACCAGTTCTTCCAGGTGGGCGATGATGGCCTCGGGTTTGAGGACCAGTACATCGCTTTCCAGGGTATCCAGTACCACTTCCGCCGTGTTGCCGATCAGTGCGCCGGAGAGCCCGGAGCGCGCGACTGTGCCGATTACCGTGACCACGGCACCGACCTTGTGCGCGACATGGGGGATCAGTACGTCCGCTGGACCCTCTTCTATATGCAGGCGTTCGTCGCTGACGTCGTATTCGGCCTGGAAGGCGCGGCACTCCTCGCGATAACGCGCTTCGATGGTTTCCTTGAGCTGGAAGGTCGGGTCTGCTGCCGAGAGCATCGGCGACGGGTGGGCGCTGATCACGTGCAGGGTTCCATGTGCGAGGCTTGCAATGTCGTAGCCATGACTGACGATGGTGGCGTGCAGGGTGCGGTGTTCGCCATCGCTGTTGCCCACGTCGACGGCGGCGAGAATGGTGCCTCCGGTCCAGGGCAGGTCCGTCTTGACCATCAGCACCGGGCCGGGGCAGTAGCGCAGGAGTTTCCAGTCATCCGGCGTCAGCAGCGCCTTCTTCAGCGGGTTGTCCGGTACGTGCTGCTTGATCACCAGGCCACAGCCTTCGGCTTGCTGTGCGGCGATGATGGTCTGGTGCTGATTGTCGAGCCAGCTTTGCTGGGTGCTGACGCTGTAGCCTTCGGCCTTGAGCGAATCGGCCAGGTCACTGAGATAGTCGGCATGGTCGCCCTTGCGGTCGCAGATCAGAAGGTGCAGTTGCGACTGGGTCACGCCGGCGATCAGTTTGGCCCGTTTCAGGGCGAGGCCCTCCGGCCGGTCCGGCTCCAATACCACCAGAATGCTGCGAATGGCTTGCATGGTCCTCATCTCCCTGTGAATGGCTTATAGCCAAAGCAAATGTAGTCCCGATTCAGCGTTGGTGTTCTTGACATATATCAGCGGCTGGACTGGTCGTCGTGTCCTGCATTCGTATAATGCTCCGCCTTCGGGGGGCCGGCCAGCGCGGCGCCCAGCATGACGAGACTTGCCTGTGAACCTGCCTGAAATCCATGAATTCCTTAGTTGCCGAACCCCCGACGCCTGGGTGGCGGCGGCGTTGGCCGATCAGGAAACGCTGCTGATCGACCATAAGAATAATGAGTACAAGGCGGCCTCCACAGCGATGGCGCTGATGGCCAAGTACGCCACGCAACTGGATCTGATCAACTTCATGTCGCGCCTGGCCCGCGAAGAGTTGGTTCATCACGAGCAGGTGTTGCGCATCATGAAGCGCCGCAAGATCGACCTTAAGCCCGTCTCGGCCTCCCGCTATGCCTCCGGCCTGCGCAAGCTGGTGCGCAACCACGAGCCTTACAAACTGGTGGATACGCTGGTGGTGGGGGCTTTTATCGAGGCGCGTTCTTGTGAGCGTTTCGAAGCGCTGGTGCCGCATCTCGACGAAGAACTGGGCAAGTTCTACGGCGGCCTGCTCAAGAGTGAGTCCCGGCATTACCAGGGTTACCTGAAGCTCGCCTATGCATACGGTGAGGCGCAGGACGTGGAGCGCACCATCGAGAAGGTGAGGCTGGCCGAGCGAGAGCTGATCGAGTCGCCAGACCAGGAGTTCCGCTTCCACAGCGGCATACCCGCCTGACGGACACAAAAAAAGCGCTCCACGGGGCGCTTTTTCATTTGAGCTTGGTTAGGACGTGGTCATGAGCAACCGGCCCTGCCTGTTACGACCTCGAGAGAGGCGGGGGCGCGCAAGGAGGATGGGCGTTTGTAGGGTGCGTCGCGCGCATCAGCGGTATTTGGGCCACGATTGTCCCTCATCTGACGCCAAACCGGTGCACATGGCGCACCCTACGGCAGGTCGACCTGCGAGGCGTTTCTCGCAGGAAGCTTCAGGCGAGGGGGAAGGGCGTCTGAACGAAGCCCTGCGCATCCACCTGCAATGCCCAGCCCTGGTGGTCCCAATCACCCAGGACGATGCGTCGGGCAGGTTTTCCGTCAAGGTCCAGCGCGTGCTCGGCAGGGCGGTGGGTGTGCCCGTGGATCAGGGTCCTGACGCCATGCTCGCGGAGAATGCGCGGTATTTCAGTCGGCGTGACGTCAGTGATTTCCAGGGCTTTCTGCCGGGTCTGCATCCGGCTTTCCTTGCGCAGTTTGCGCGCCAGCTGGTGGCGGGTTGCCAGGGGCAGGTTGCGCAGGATGAACAGGCTGATCGGGTTGCGTAGCCAGCGGCGCAGGCGCATGTAGGCTGCGTCCTGGGTGCATAGGCTGTCGCCGTGCATCAGCAGCACCGGCTCGCCGTTCATCTGCACCAGGCTTGGGTCCGGCAGCAGGGTGCAGCCGGCCTCGCGGCAGAACGCGCGGCCAATCATGAAGTCGCGGTTGCCGTGCATCAGGAAGATGCGCGTGCCGCTGTTGGCCAGTGTGCGCAGGGCCTGGGCGATCAAGTGCTGGAAGGGCGTCATGGCGTCGTCGCCGATCCAGGCTTCGAAGAAGTCGCCAAGTATGTACAGGGCTTCAGCGCGCGGGGCGCGGGTCTGCAGGAAATGAAGAAACGCCCGGGTGATATCCGGGCGTTCCTCTTCGAGATGCAGATCGGAGATCAGCAGTATCACTCGGCGATCTCGGCCTTCTCGATGATCACGTCATCGACCGGAACGTCCTGGTGGCCGGATTTCATGGTGGTGGCCACGCCTTTGATCTTGTTGACCACGTCCATGCCTTCGACCACTTCTCCGAATACCGCGTAGCCCCAGCCCTGGACGGTGGGCGCGCTGTGGTTCAGGAAGGTGTTGTCAGCGACGTTGATGAAGAACTGCGCGGACGCCGAGTGCGGTTCCATGGTGCGGGCCATGGCGACGGTGCCGACCTTGTTGGACAGGCCGTTGTTCGCCTCGTTCTTGATCGGGGCGCGGGTGGACTTCTGCTTCATGCCCGGCTCGAAACCGCCGCCCTGGATCATGAAGTTGCCGATCACGCGGTGGAAGATGGTGCCGTCGTAATGGCCGGCCTTCACGTACTCCTTGAAGTTGGCCGCGGATTCCGGGGCTTTGTCTTCGAAGAGTTGCAGGGTGATGACGCCATGGTTGGTATGCAGCTTGATCATTGGGCTATTCGCTCTATCGAGAAATCCAAGGCCTGTCAGGGGATTGACAGCTTCGGCTATGATAAGCGCTTTGATTTGGCCGGCCTACCCTGAGCCGTGCACCAGCTAGACTTAAGGACCCCATGAGCAAGCCAGAGACTCCCGCCGCTTCCAACTTCCTGCGCCAGATCGTCCAGGCGGACCTGGACGCCGGCAAGCACACCAAGATCGTCACCCGTTTCCCGCCGGAGCCCAACGGCTATCTGCACATCGGTCACGCGAAGTCGATCTGCCTGAACTTCGGCCTGGCCAGGGAGTTCGGCGGTGACTGCCATCTGCGCTTCGACGACACCAACCCGGCGAAGGAAGATCAGGAGTACATCGACGCCATCGAGAGCGATGTGAAGTGGCTGGGCTTCCAGTGGGCCGGCGAGGTGCGCTACGCCTCCAACTATTTCGACCAGTTGCATGACTGGGCTGTCGAGCTGATCAAGGCCGGCAAGGCCTTCGTCTGCGACCTGTCTCCGCACGACATGCGTGCGTACCGCGGCACCCTCACAGAGCCGGGCAAGAACAGTCCGTTCCGTGACCGCTCCGTGGACGAGAACCTGGACTTGTTTGCCCGTATGAAGGCTGGCGAATTCCCGGACGGCACCCGTTCCCTGCGCGCGAAGATCGACATGACTTCGCCGAACATGAACCTGCGCGACCCGATTCTCTATCGCATTCGCCACGCCCATCACCACCAGACGGGCGACAAGTGGTGCATCTACCCGAGTTATGACTTCACCCACGGTCAGTCGGACGCCATCGAGGGCATTACCCACTCCATCTGCACCCTGGAGTTCGAGGACCATCGCCCGCTTTACGAATGGTTCCTAGAAAACCTCCCCGTTTCGGCACAGCCGCGCCAGTATGAGTTCTCGCGCCTGAACCTGAACTACACCATCACCAGCAAGCGCAAGCTCAAGCAACTGGTGGATGAAGGTCATGTGAGTGGTTGGGATGACCCACGCATGTCGACCCTGTCCGGTTATCGTCGTCGCGGCTATACCCCGGAATCCATCCGCAACTTCTGCGAGATGATCGGCGTGAACCGCGCCAGCGGTGTGGTCGATATCGGCATGCTCGAGTTCAGCATCCGCGATCATCTGGACGCCACCGCGCCGCGCGCCATGTGCGTGCTCAAGCCGCTGAAGGTGGTGATCACCAACTACCCGGAAGGTCAGGTGGAAAACCTGGAGCTGCCGCGCCATCCGAAGGAAGACATGGGTGTGCGCGTCCTGCCGTTCGCTCGCGAGCTGTACATCGATGCCGGCGACTTCGAGGAAGTACCGCCGGCTGGTTTCAAGCGCCTGATCCCCGGCGGCGAAGTGCGTCTGCGCGGTAGCTACGTGATCCGTGCCGATGAAGCGATCAAGGATGCCGATGGCGACATCGTTGAACTGCGCTGCAGCTACGACCCGGATACCTTGGGCAAGAACCCTGAGGGCCGCAAGGTCAAGGGCGTGATCCATTGGGTCCCGGCGGAAGGTAGCGTGGAGTGCGAAGTCCGCCTGTATGATCGTCTGTTCCGCTCGCCGAATCCTGAAAAGTCGGAGGAGGGTGGTAGCTTCCTCGATAACATCAATCCGGGCTCCCTGCAGGTGCTGAGCGGTTGCCGTGCCGAACCGTCGCTGGCCCAGGCGCGGCCCGAAGATCGCTTCCAGTTCGAGCGCGAGGGTTACTTCGTTGCCGACCTGAAAGAGACCCAGCCAGGCAAGCCGGTGTTCAACCGCACCGTGACCCTGCGCGATTCCTGGGGCCAATGATGACGCTGTCGATCTACAACACCCTCAGCAAGATCAAGGAGCCGCTGAAGCCGCTGGTCGGCAATCAGGTGCGCATGTACGTCTGTGGCATGACCGTCTATGACTTCTGCCACATTGGCCATGCCCGTGTGATGGTGGCTTTCGACGTGGTGGCGCGCTGGTTGCGCCACCGTGATTACGACCTCACCTATGTGCGCAACATCACTGACATCGACGACAAGATCATTCGTCGTGCCAATGAGAACGGCGAGCCGTTCGAGGCGCTGGTGGAGCGCATGATCGCGGCGATGCACGAGGATGAGGCGCGCCTCTCCGTGCTGCGTCCTGACATCGAACCGCGTGCCACGGGCCACATCGCCGGCATGCACGAGATGATCCAGACCCTGATCGACAAGGGGTTCGCCTACGCTCCGGGCAACGGCGACGTGTACTACCGCGTCGGCAAGTTCGAAGGTTACGGCAAGCTATCGCGGCGCAAGATTGACGAGCTGAAGATCGGCGCGCGCATCGAAGTGGATGAAATCAAGGAAGACCCGCTGGACTTCGTGCTCTGGAAGGGGGCCAAGCCGGGCGAGCCGAGCTGGGAGTCCCCCTGGGGTGCTGGCCGTCCGGGCTGGCACATCGAATGCTCGGTGATGTCCACCTGCTGCCTGGGTGAGACCTTCGACATTCACGGCGGCGGTCCGGACCTGGTCTTCCCGCACCACGAAAACGAGATCGCCCAGAGCGAGGCGGCCACCGGCAAGCTCTACGCCAATGCCTGGATGCATGCCGGCGCAGTGCGCGTGGATGGCGAGAAGATGTCCAAGTCCCTGGGTAACTTCTTCACTATTCGTGAGGTGCTGGAAAAGTATCACCCGGAAGTGGTGCGCTACCTGTTGGTATCCAGCCACTACCGAAGCCCGATCAACTATTCCGAAGAAAGCCTCAAGGAAGCCAAGGGCGCTCTGGAACGTTTCTACCACGCCCTGCGTGGCCTGCCCGACGCTGTTCCGGCGGGGGGCGATGAGTTCGTCGAGCGCTTCGCGGCAGCCATGGATGACGACTTCAACAGTCCGGAAGCCTGCGCCGTGCTCTTCGAGATGGTGCGCGAAGTGAACCGTCTGCGTGATGGCGACCTGCCGGCCGCCGCTGCCCTGGCGGCGCAGCTCAAGGTGCTGGCCGGCCTGCTTGGCGTACTGCAACTGGAGCCTGACGCGTTCCTGCGCGCGGGTGCCGAGGGCAAGATCGATGCAGCAGAGGTCGAGGCGCTGATCCAGGCGCGCCTGCAGGCGCGTGCGGATAAGAATTGGGCCGAATCCGATCGCATTCGTGACCAGTTAGGCACCATGGGCGTTGTGCTGGAAGACGGTAAGGGTGGTACCACCTGGCGTCTGGCTGACTGAGTCGGATTGTCCAATGAAAAAGGCCGCTAGATGCGGCCTTTTTTATTTTCGTCGCCTCAAGCGTGAAGCGTTTCCGCGGCGTACAGCGTGTTTTCCAGCAGGCAGGCTCGTGTCATTGGGCCTACGCCGCCGGGTACCGGGGTGATCCAGCTGGCGCGTTGCGCGGCCACGTCATACTCCACGTCGCCTACCAGCTTGCCGTCGTTCTGGCGGTTGATGCCGACATCAATGACGATCGCGCCGGGCTTGATCCATTCGCCCTTCACCAGGCCCGGCTTGCCGGCGGCGACCACTACCAGGTCGGCATTGCCGACGTGGCCAGCCAGATCCCTGGTGAATCGATGGGTGACGGTCACGGTGCAACCGGCCAACAGCAGCTCCAGCGCCATGGGGCGGCCGACGATGTTGGATGCGCCGACTATAACGGCATTCATTCCGTAGAGATCTGCGCCAGTGCTTTCCAGTAGGGCCATGATGCCCTTGGGCGTGCAGGGGCGAAGCAGGGGGATGCGCTGGGCCAGGCGGCCAACGTTATAAGGATGGAAACCGTCCACGTCCTTGTCGGGGTGGATGCGCTCCAGGAGTTGCGACGCATCGAGGTGATCCGGCAGCGGCAGTTGGACCAGGATGCCATCGATGGCGGGGTCTTCATTAAGGCGGTCGATCAATGCCAGCAGCTCAGCCTGGCTGGTGCTGGCGGGCAGGTCATGAGCCTGGGACAAGAAGCCGACTTCCTCGCAGTCCTTGCGCTTGTGCGCGACGTAGACCTGGGAGGCGGGATCGCTGCCGACCAGGATAACCGCGAGGCCGGGGACTCGCAGCCCTTGCTGGCGCCGCTCGGCGACACGTTGGGCTATCTGTTGGCGGAGGCGGGCGGCGATCGTTTTGCCGTCGATCAGTTGTGCGGTCATGACGCTAGATTAACCATCGGGAAGGGCTAAAAAGGGCGCGTATTCTCGCATGGAGGGGCGGTCGGGCAAAGGCGGCTGGTCAGCATTTTCCCGTAACTCCTTTATCTTTCTGATTTTTTTCAATTTTCCTGTTGACGAGGGGTGGGGCTGGCTATAACATGCGCCCCGCTTGTCGAGCACAGCCTGTCGCTGGGTAAGATGGCAGGGGTGGATCCAGGTGATCCAGTCCAGGCCAAAGCTTTATAGTCTGCTCGCAGATATAAGCGCCCGTAGCTCAGCTGGATAGAGCATCCGCCTTCTAAGCGGATGGTCGCAGGTTCGAGTCCTGCCGGGCGTGCCATTTGGCACATTTGGCGCAAGCAATGCGTAATATGGTGGGCGTAGCTCAGTTGGTAGAGCACAGGATTGTGGCTCCTGGTGTCGTGGGTTCGATTCCCATCGTCCACCCCATATTCGAGAGAGCGCCAGGCCGAGTGCCTGGCGTTTTCGTTTCAAGCGCTGCCTCTCGCGGACGTGGTGGAATTGGTAGACACACTGGATTTAGGTTCCAGCGCCGCAAGGCGTGAGAGTTCGAGTCTCTCCGTCCGCACCATGATGTTCGAGTCGTGCTGAATAGTGGATGTTCCGCGGGTTCTTGGCGACTCTGGTTGTAACGTGGTGGCCCCAGTGGCTTCCGCTGCCGATGAAAGTCGGCAAATGCGTAATATGGTGGGCGTAGCTCAGTTGGTAGAGCACAGGATTGTGGCTCCTGGTGTCGTGGGTTCGATTCCCATCGTCCACCCCATATTCATGAAAGCGCCGGGCTTGTTGCCCGGCGTTTTCATTTCCGGCTTGGTGAGAGGCTGCGGCGCGGGGGATTCGGGCCGTTGCCTGCCGCCTGACACATCCTGATTTCCCTTTCTTCTATCCCTTCGATTTGCTGGCTGTTTCTGGCGGGTGACTTCTGTAAATCGACCCACTAGAATGCATGCCCTTGATTCTGGGGCCGGAACGCCCGGCTTATGTCTGTGCAACGAGGATTATCCATGCAAGTTTCTGTAGAAAGCACCTCCGCTCTTGAGCGCCGCATGACCATCGGCGTGCCGGCCGAGCGCGTCGAGAACGAAGTGACCAAGCGCCTGCAGCAGACTGCCCGCCGCGCCAAGGTTGCCGGCTTCCGTCCGGGCAAGGTTCCGATGAGCGTCATTCGTCAGCGCTTCGAAGACTCCGCTCGTCAGGAAGTTCTGGGCGACCTGATCCAGTCTTCCTTCTATGAGGCCGTTGTCGAGCAGAAGCTGAACCCTGCTGGCACGCCGGCCGTCGAGCCGAAAGTGTTCGAGAAGGGCAAGGATCTGGAATACATCGCCACTTTCGAAGTGTTCCCCGAGTTCCAGGTGGCTGGCTTCGACGGCATCGCCATCGAGCGCCTGCAGGCCGAAGTGGGTGACGCTGACGTTGACAACATGCTGGACATCCTGCGCAAGCAGAACACCCGCTTCGAGGCCGTCGCGCGTGCAGCCGAGAACGGCGACCAGCTGAACATCGATTTCGTTGGCAAGATCGACGGCGAAGCCTTTGCTGGTGGTTCCGCCAAGGGCACTCCGCTGGTGCTGGGCTCCGGCCGCATGATCCCAGGCTTCGAAGAGGCGCTGGTTGGCGTCAAGGCCGGTGAGGAGCGTGTGATCAACCCGACTTTCCCGGCTGATTACCAGAACCTGGACCTGGCTGGTAAGACCGCCGAGTTTACCGTGACCGTCAACAGCGTTTCCGCTCCGCAACTGCCGGAACTGAACGATGAGTTCTTCTCCCTGTTCGGTATCAAGGAGGGCGGTCTCGAAGGTTTCCGCGCCGAAGTTCGCAAGAACATGGAGCGTGAACTGCGCCAGGCCACCAAGTCCAAGGTGAAGAACCAGGTAATGGACGGCCTGCTGGCTGCCAACCCGGTTGAAGTGCCGAAGGCCCTGATCGGCAACGAAGTGAACCGCCTGCGCGTGCAAGCTGTTCAGCAGTTCGGCGGCAACATCAACCCTGACCAACTGCCGGCCGAGCTGTTCGAAGAACAAGCCAAGCGTCGTGTGGTCCTGGGTCTGATCGTCGCTGAGGTCGTCAAGCAGTTCGAACTCAAGCCTGACGAAGCCCGCGTGCGCGAGCTGATTGAAGAGATGGCCTCCGCTTATCAGGAGCCCGAGCAAGTCGTGGCCTGGTACTACAAGAACGACCAGCAGATGAACGAAGTTCGTTCTGTTGTGCTGGAAGAGCAAGTTGTAGATACTGTCCTGCAGAAGGCCAACGTAACCGATAAAGCGGTTTCCTACGAAGAGGCAGTCAAGCCGGCAGACGCTCCGAAAGCCGACTGATTTCTACACCTCCTCCGAGTACACCATAAGCCAGCCTCCGAGCTGGCTTATGCGTCTTTGAGACATGACTATCTAATTAGGGAGTGATCGCAGGACATGTCCCGCAATTCTTTTATGCAGCAAATGCCTGACATCCAAGCCGCTGGCGGTCTGGTGCCGATGGTGATCGAGCAGTCCGCCCGTGGCGAGCGTGCTTACGATATCTACTCGCGCCTGTTGAAGGAGCGCGTGATCTTCCTGGTGGGGCCGGTAGAAGACTACATGGCGAACCTGGTGGTGGCGCAGCTTCTGTTCCTCGAGGCCGAGAACCCCGACAAGGACATCCAGCTCTACATCAACTCCCCAGGTGGTTCGGTCACTGCGGGCATGTCGATCTATGACACCATGCAGTTCATCAAGCCCGACGTATCGACGCTCTGCATTGGCCAGGCCTGCAGCATGGGTGCCTTGCTGCTTGCTGGTGGCGCTGCTGGCAAGCGATTCTGCCTGCCGCACTCGCGCATGATGATTCACCAGCCGCTGGGTGGTTTCCAGGGGCAGGCATCGGATATCGAAATCCATGCCCGTGAAATCCTCACCATTCGCGAGCGCCTGAACAAGATCCTGGCCGACCACACCGGCCAGCCGATTGATGTGATTGCGCGCGACACCGATCGTGACAACTTCATGAGCGGCGACGAAGCGGTCAAATATCGCCTGATCGACCAGGTGCTTAGCAAGCGCCAGCTCGTGGGCTAAGACCATCCGCAGGACCGCGGCCGGAGAAAGTCCGGCCGCTTCGCGGGGTTGAAAATGCCCGCATTTGCCTTCATCTTGTGTTTCAAGCCTACCCGATTGGATCGATCGAATGACTGACACCCGCAACGGCGAGGACAACGGCAAGCTGCTTTATTGCTCCTTCTGCGGCAAAAGCCAGCACGAAGTGCGCAAACTGATTGCCGGTCCCTCCGTCTTTATCTGCGACGAGTGCGTCGACCTGTGCAACGACATCATCCGCGAGGAGGTGCAGGAAGCCCAGGCCGAGAGCAGTGCGCACAAACTGCCTGCGCCCAAGGAAATTCGCACCATCCTTGATCAGTACGTTATTGGTCAGGAGCGCGCGAAGAAAGTGCTGGCGGTAGCGGTGTACAACCACTACAAACGCCTGAACCAGCGCGACAAGAAAGATGACGTCGAGCTGGGCAAGAGCAACATCCTGCTGATCGGCCCCACTGGTTCGGGCAAGACTCTGCTGGCTGAAACCCTGGCTCGTCTTCTCAATGTTCCCTTCACCATCGCCGATGCCACGACTCTCACTGAGGCGGGCTATGTGGGTGAAGACGTCGAGAACATCATCCAGAAGCTGCTGCAGAAGTGCGACTACGATGTCGAGAAGGCCCAGATGGGCATCGTCTACATTGACGAGATCGACAAGATTTCCCGCAAGTCCGACAACCCGTCCATCACGCGGGACGTGTCGGGCGAGGGCGTGCAGCAAGCCCTGCTGAAACTGATTGAGGGCACCGTTGCCTCGGTACCGCCGCAAGGCGGGCGCAAGCATCCGCAACAGGAGTTTCTGCAGGTCGATACCCGCAACATCCTGTTCATCTGCGGTGGTGCATTCGCGGGGCTGGAGAAAGTGATCCAGAACCGTTCCACCCGGGGTGGCATCGGCTTCAATGCTGAGGTTCGTAGCAAGGACCTGGGCAAGAAGGTGGGCGAAGCCCTCCGTGAAGTGGAGCCCGAAGATCTGGTGAAATTTGGCCTGATCCCTGAGTTCGTGGGGCGTCTGCCGGTCATCGCGACCCTCGACGAGCTGGATGAGGCTGCGCTGATGCAGATCCTCACTGAGCCGAAGAACGCGCTGACCAAGCAGTACGCGAAGCTTTTCGAAATGGAAGGCGTGGACCTCGAGTTCCGCCCGGATGCGCTGAAAGCCGTTGCCCATCGGGCTCTGGAGCGCAAAACCGGTGCTCGTGGCCTGCGCTCCATCCTCGAAGGTATCCTGCTCGACACCATGTATGAGATTCCCTCTCAAACAGATGTAAGCAAGGTAGTCATCGACGAAAGTGTCATCGAAGGATCGTCCAAGCCTCTGTTGCTCTACGAGAACAACGAGCAGCCTGCCAAGGCGGCGCCTGACGCTTGATGAAACAAAGGGGCCTGCGGGCCCCTTTGCATTTACTGCCTTAAAGCTTGTTTTTTCCCGGACCTAACCCCATCTTAGGGCCAAGGGTTTTCCCATCTGTTTACGGCCCGAGGGCCGCCGTAGAGCTGATACCATGAATACGACTGCCGAATTACCTCTCCTGCCATTGCGCGATGTCGTGGTCTATCCGCACATGGTCATTCCCCTTTTCGTGGGGCGTGAGAAATCAATCGAGGCTCTCGAAGCCGCGATGACGGGGGACAAGCAGATCCTCCTGGTTGCCCAGAAGAACCCGGCCGACGATGATCCGGGCGAAGACGCCCTGTATCGCATGGGTACCGTCGCCACCGTGCTGCAGCTGTTGAAGCTGCCCGACGGCACCGTGAAGGTACTGGTTGAGGGCGAGCAGCGCGGCGCCATCGAGCGTTTCATTGAAGTCGACGGCCATTGCCGCGCGGAAGTCAGCCTGATCGACGAAATCGATGCAGGCGAACGCGAATCTGAAGTTTTTATCCGTAGCCTGCTCAGCCAGTTCGAACAGTATGTTCAACTGGGCAAGAAAGTGCCGTCCGAGGTGCTTTCGTCGCTGAACAGCATCGATGAGCCGGGTCGCCTGGTGGATACCATGGCTGCCCACATGGCGCTGAAGATCGAGCAGAAGCAGGAAATCCTCGAACTGACCGACCTGCCCGAGCGTGTCGAGCACGTCCTGGCGTTGCTGGATGCCGAAATCGACCTGCTGCAGGTCGAGAAGCGCATTCGTGGTCGCGTGAAGAAGCAGATGGAGCGCAGCCAGCGCGAGTACTACCTGAATGAGCAGATGAAGGCCATTCAGAAAGAGCTGGGCGACATCGATGAGGGGCACAACGAAGTCGAGGAGCTGAAAAAGCGTATCGACAATGCCGGCCTGACCAAGGAGGCGCTGGCCAAGGCCAATGCCGAGCTGAACAAGTTGAAGCAAATGTCGCCGATGTCCGCCGAAGCGACTGTGGTGCGCTCCTATATCGATTGGCTGGTCAATGTGCCGTGGAAGGCCGAGAGCAAGGTTCGCCTGGATCTGGCGAAGGCCGAGGACATCCTCGACGCCGATCATTACGGCCTGGAAGAGGTCAAGGAACGCATCCTCGAATACCTTGCCGTGCAGAAGCGCGTGAAGAAGGTCAAAGGCCCGGTTCTCTGTCTGGTTGGCCCGCCCGGTGTCGGCAAGACTTCGCTGGCCGAGTCCATTGCACATGCCACCAATCGCAAGTTCGTGCGTATGGCCTTGGGCGGTGTGCGTGACGAGGCCGAGATTCGCGGTCACCGTCGTACCTACATTGGTTCCATGCCGGGTCGTCTGATCCAGAAGATGACCAAGGTCGGCGTGCGCAACCCGCTATTCCTGCTCGACGAGATCGACAAGATGGGCAGCGATATGCGCGGTGATCCTGCGTCCGCGCTGCTGGAAGTGCTCGACCCCGAGCAGAACCACAATTTCAACGACCACTACCTGGAAGTCGATTACGACCTCTCGGATGTGATGTTCCTCTGCACCGCCAACTCCATGAACATTCCGGCACCGCTGCTGGACCGTATGGAAGTGATCCGTTTGCCGGGCTACACCGAGGACGAGAAGGTCAACATCGCCGTCAAGTACCTCGCTCCCAAGCAGACCAAGGCCAATGGCCTGAAGAAGGGCGAGCTGGAATTCGATGAAGCCGCTATTCGCGACATCATTCGTTACTACACCCGCGAGGCCGGTGTTCGTAGCCTCGAGCGTCAGCTCGCCAAGGTCTGCCGCAAGGCGGTGAAGGAGCATGCCCGCGAGAAGCGTTTCGCGGTGCAGGTGACTGCAGAGTCCCTGGAACACTTCCTTGGTGTGCGCAAGTACCGTTACGGCCTGGCCGAACAACAGGACCAGATCGGTCAGGTTACCGGCCTTGCATGGACCCAGGTGGGCGGCGAACTGCTGACCATCGAGGCGGCGGTCGTTCCCGGCAAGGGGCAACTGACAAAGACCGGTTCGTTGGGTGACGTGATGGCCGAATCCATTACGGCCGCCCTTACCGTGGTCCGTAGCCGTGCGAAGAGCCTCGGGATTCCCGCGGACTTCCATGAGAAGCGTGACATCCACATTCACATGCCTGAAGGCGCCACTCCGAAGGATGGCCCCAGTGCCGGTATCGGCATGTGCACGGCGCTGGTTTCGGCCATGACACAAATCCCGGTTCGCGCCGATGTGGCCATGACCGGAGAAATCACCCTGCGTGGTCAGGTGCTCGCGATTGGTGGCTTGAAAGAGAAATTACTGGCCGCGCATCGTGGTGGAATCAAGACCGTGATCATTCCCGAAGAGAATGTACGCGATCTGAAAGAAATTCCCGAAAATATCAAGCAAGACTTGGCGATTAAACCCGTTAAATGGATTGACGAGGTCCTGCAAATTGCGCTGCAATACGCCCCGGAGCCCTTGCCCGATGCGGCTCCGGAGATGGTTGCAAAGGATGACAAGCGCGAGTCTGATTCCAAGGAGCGAATCAGCACGCATTAGCCGGGGGGCTTTCTTGACACATTTTTAGAGCCCTTGTTATAAAGCGGCTCTTATGTGTTAGCAGGCCATCCAGCACCCGCTTTGCTTACACCAAAAAATTAAGAAACAACTCAACAGAAATAAGGGGACTTAAGAGTGAACAAGTCGGAACTGATTGATGCTATCGCCGCATCTGCTGACATCCCGAAAGCTGTAGCTGGCCGCGCGCTGGACGCAGTTATCGAATCCGTTACTGGCGCTCTGAAGGCTGGTGACTCCGTGGTGCTGGTTGGCTTCGGTACTTTCGCTGTTAAAGAGCGTGCTGCTCGTACTGGCCGCAACCCGCAGACTGGCAAGCCGATCAAGATCGCTGCTGCCAAGATCCCTGGCTTCAAAGCTGGCAAAGCTCTGAAAGACGCCGTCAACTAAGCGTCTTTCGGGCTCTGCCCGACCGGGCTGGGTTCAGCTTGGCCCGATAGCGGAGCGGTGGAAGGGAAGGGTTTCTTCCTACCACCAAAGAGATTGAATCTCAGGCCCCGCGAGCTACGAGAAGGCGCATCCTAGGATGCGCCTTTCTCATATTCGGATACTCTACCCGCGTTACTCGGTTGCGACCCAATGCAGCCGTTTCTGGGGGACCCATGCTGCAGAACATCAGGGACAATTCACAGGGGTGGATTGCCAAAACCATCATTGGCGTCATCATCGCGCTGCTGGCTCTGACCGGTTTCGACGCCATCTTCAATGCCACCAGCAATCGCCAGAATGCGGCTGAGGTCAATGGTGAGGAAATCAGCCTGGATCAGCTGACCGAAGCGGTCAACCTCCAGCGCCGTCAGTTGCAGCAGCAACTGGGCAAGGATTTCGACGCCTCGCTGCTTGACGACAAGCTGCTGCGTGAAGCCGCGCTGAAGGGGCTGATCGAGCGCAAGCTCCTGCTGCAAGGCGCCGGGGAGGCTGATTTCGCCTTCTCCCAGAGCGCCATTGACCAACTCATCCTGCAGACGCCGGAATTCCAGGTGGACGGCAAGTTCAATGCCGATCGCTTTGATCAGGTTATCCGGCAGATGAACTACAACCGCCTGCAGTTCCGTCAAATGCTCGAGCAGGAAATGCTCATCGGCCAACTGCGTGCAGGTCTGGCCGGTAGCGGCTTCGTGACTGACGCCGAGGTTGACGCCTTTGCCCGCCTCGAGAAGCAGACCCGCGACTTCGCGACCCTGACCCTGAAGGCCGATCCGGCTGCGGTCAGCATCTCCGATGATGAGATCAAGGCGTACTACGACGGTCACGTCGATCAGTTCATGAGTCCCGAGCAGGTCGTGGTCGAGTACGTGGAGCTGAAGAAGGCTGCCTTCTTCAGTCAGGTCGAGGCCAAGGACGAAGACCTTCAGGCTCAGTACCAGAAAGAGATCAGCAACCTCGCCGAACAGCGTCAGGCCGCCCACATCCTCGTGGAGGTCAATGACAAGCTGAACGAAGAGCAGGCCAAGGCCAAGATCGAGCAGATCAAGCAGCGTCTGGACAAGGGCGAGGACTTCGCCGCACTAGCCAAGGAGTCCTCCGATGACTCCGGCTCCGCTGCCAACGGTGGTGACCTGGGCTTCGCGGGGCCCGGCGTTTACGAACCCGCCTTCGAAGAGTCGCTGTATGCGCTCAAGCAGGGCGAGGTTTCGGCCCCGGTGCGTACGCAGTACGGCTGGCACCTGATCAAGCTGCTGGGCGTGCAGGCGCCTGAGGTTCCGAGTTTCGAAAGCCTGAAGCCCAAGCTGGAGCACGACATCAAGGCCCAGCAAGTGGAGCAGCGCTTCGTCGAAGTGAGCAAGGAACTGGAAGACGCTGCCTTCGAAGCGTCCGACCTGGCCCAGCCGGCCCAGGAGCTGAACCTGGAAGTGAAGACCAGTGCGCCCTTCGGTCGTGAAGGTGGTGAGGGCCTGACTGCCAACCGTCAGGTGCTGCAGGCTGCCTACAGCCCGGAAGTGCTGGAAGACGGAGCCAACAGTTCCGCTATCGAGCTGGATCCCGACACCGTTGTCGTCCTGCGTGTCAAAGAGCACAAGAAGCCTGAGCAGCTTGGGCTGGAAAAGGTCAGCGACAGTATCCGCCAGCACCTGCTGTCCCAGAAGGCCAGCGAGGCCGCCAAGACCAAGGGCGATGCTCTGATGGCCAGCCTGCGTGAAGGCAAGACTCCGGTCGAACAGGCTCAGGATGGTCAGTCCTGGCAGGTGGTGGAAGCCGCCACTCGCAGCCAGGAAGGGGTCGATCCGGTTCTGTTGCAGGCGCTGTTCCGTATGCCCAAGCCGGTTGCCGCGGACAAGCCGGAGTTCACCGGCGTGAAGCTGAACAACGGCGACTACGTGGTGATCCGCCTGAATGGCGTCAACCTCGCGGACGCCAAGCTGTCCGAGCAGGAGAAGGCGATGTACAGCCGCTTCCTGGCCTCGCGCAGCGGTCAGCAGGACTTTGCGTCCTACCGGCGCCAGTTGGAAGAAAAGGCGAAGATCGAACGTTTCTGATTGACTCGCTGAAGGAGAAGGCCGCTTATGCGGCCTTTTTCTTTTGGGTAGGGGGGATATCGCTTTTCATATCCACCATCGGCGCCGCGCAATGTAAGCGTCCAGCCAAGTCACCTTCCGAACTCCAGCATTAAGGGCGATGGTGTCCGCGTATTTTTAAGCGGACGCGATAGCCCTTATCGCCGGGATTTCCATGCGCCAACGAAGCTCTTACCCCAAACCGTTCAAGGCCCAGGTTGTTCAGGAGTGCCTGCAACCCGGTGCGACCGTCTCCAGCGTTGCCATCAGCCACGGCATCAACGCCAACGTCATTCGCAAGTGGCTGCCGCTTTACCGAGATCAGCCACCAGCGGCGTTGCCGGCGTTCGTTCCATTGAGGGCCATGCCTAAACGAACAACTGAGGCGTTCGCAATCATTGAGTTGTCCCTTGGCGAGCAAGCGGTCACAGTGAAATGGCCAGCCTCCGATCCTGAAGGCTGCGCCTGCTTTGTGCGTGGGCTCACCCCGTGATCCGCATCGATACCATCTGGCTCGCCACCGAGCCGATGGACATGCGCGCCGGTACCGACACCGCGTTGGCGCGTGTGGTGGCCGTGTTCGGTGCGGCGAAGCCGCACTGCGCCTATCTCTTCGCCAACCGCCGCGCCAACCGCATGAAAGTCCTGGTGCATGACGGCGTGGGTATCTGGCTGGCTACGCGGCGCTTGAACCAGGGCAAGTTTCACTGGCCGGGCATCCGGCACGGCTCGGAAGTCGAACTCGGCACCGAGCAACTTCAGGCTTTGGTACTGGGTCTACCCTGGCAGCGGGTCGGTGCAGCCGGCGCGATCACAGTGCTGTAGCACCTGCCATTAGCCCATCGGTTTATCTCCGCTGACCGCCTGCTCTGGCACAATCAGCGGCATGACTGCCTCGCCCAATCTCGACCAACTGACACCTGAACAGCTGCGCGCACTGGCCGCGCAGCTGCTCACGCAGGTCGACATGATGGGTAAGAAGATCCACCGCGACCAAACGGTTATCGAGAACCTCACCCACGAAATCGCCATCCTCAAGCGGCACAAGTTCGCCAAGCGCAGCGAGCAACTGAGCCCTGACCAGGGCAGCCTGCTGGAAGACCTGCTCGACACCGACATCATGGCCATCGAAGCCGAGCTGAAAGCCGTCAATCCTACGGTTGCCCCAGCCGAACCACGCCAACAGCCCAAGCGCACACCGCTGCCAGCGCAATTCCCGCGCACCGTGATCCATCACGAACCGGACACCACCCAGTGCGCCTGCGGCTGCCAGCTGCAACGCATCGGTGAAGACGTCAGCGAAAAGCTGGATTACACGCCGGGCGTGTTCACCGTCGAACAGCACGTACGTGGGAAATGGGCCTGTCGCCAGTGCGAAACACTGATCCAGGCACCAGTGCCGGCCCAGGTGATCGACAAGGGCATCCCCACCGCCGGCCTCCTGGCTCACGTGATGGTGGCCAAATTCGCCGACCACCTGCCGCTGTACCGGCAGGAAAAGATCTTCGGCCGTGCCGGCCTGGCTATCGCTCGTTCGACGCTGGCGCAGTGGGTCGGGCAAACCGGCGTGCAGCTCCAGCCGCTGGTCGATGCACTGCGCGAAGCCGTGCTGGGCCAACGCGTGATCCATGCTGACGAAACCCCGGTGCAAATGCTCGCGCCGGGCGAGAAGAAAACCCATCGGGCTTACGTCTGGGCCTACAGCACCACGCCCTTCGCCGATCTGAAAGCCGTGGTCTACGACTTCAGCCCCAGTCGTGCCGGCGAGCATGCGCGCAACTTCCTCGGCCAGTGGAATGGCAAGCTGGTCTGCGACGACTTCGCTGGCTACAAGGCCGGTTTCGAGCAAGGCATCACCGAAATCGGCTGCATGGCCCACGCCCGCCGCAAGTTCTTCGATCTTCACGCGGCGAACAAAAGCCAACTGGCCGAACAGGCACTGCACGCGATTGGCGGCTTGTACGAAATCGAACGGCAAGCACGGGACATGAGCGATGAAGAACGCGGGCGAATACGGCAGGAAAAAGCTTCGCCGATCCTCGACGCGCTGCATGACTGGATGCTGGCCCAGCGTGATCGGGTGCCCAACGGATCAGCAACGGCGAAAGCCTTGGATTACAGCCTCAAACGCTGGCTGGCACTGACTCGCTATGTCGAGGATGGTGCTGTGCCCATCGACAATAATCCGGTCGAGAACCAGATTCGGCCATGGGCGCTAGGCCGCTCGAACTGGTTGTTTGCCGGATCGCTACGCAGCGGAAAACGAGCGGCGGCGATCATGAGCCTGATCCAGTCGGCCCGCATGAACGGACATGATCCGTATGCCTATCTCAAGGATGTGCTGACACGACTGCCGACGCAGCGGGCAAGTGAGATCGATCAACTGCTGCCGCATCAGTGGATACCTGCCTGAATCACGCAAGGTGAGTTCGGCGTACGCTTACCGCGCAATGGCTGCGATGGTGGATTGATGGAGCGCGATCCACCGTACGGGAAACGCAGCCCGACCGGGCACAAAAAAAAGCCCGCATGAATGCGGGCTTTTTCGTTCTGGGCGGTTATCAGTCTTCGATGTTGCCCATGGCGGTAGTGTTGAAGCCACCGTCGACGTACATGATCTCGCCGCTGATGCCCGACGCCAAGTCCGAGCACAGGAAGGCGCCGGCATTGCCGACTTCTTCGATGGTTACGTTGCGGCGCAGCGGAGTTTGCTTCTCGTTGGCTGCGAGCATCTTGCGGAAGCTCTTGATGCCGGAAGCCGCCAGGGTGCGGATCGGGCCGGCGGAAATGGCGTTGACGCGGGTGCCTTCCGGGCCGAGGCTGCCGGCCAGGTAGCGAACGCCTGCTTCAAGGCTGGCCTTGGCCATGCCCATGACGTTGTAGTTCGGCATGGTGCGCTCGGCGCCCAGGTAGGACAGGGTCAGCAGGCTGCCGTTGCGGCCTTTCATCAGCTCGCGACCTGCTTTGGCCAGGGCCACGAAGCTGTAGGCGCTGATGTCGTGGGCGATGCGGAAACCGTCGCGGGTGGTCACTTCGGTGAAGTCGCCGTCCAGTTGGTCGCCTGGGGCGAAGCCCACGGAGTGGACGATGCAGTCCAGACCATCCCACTTCTTGCCCAGGGCTTCGAAGACCGCGGCGATCTCGTCGTCATTGGCCACGTCGCAGGGGAAGCAGAGCTCGGCATTGGAGCCCCAGCTTTCGGCGAACTCTTCAACGCGGCCCTTCAGTTTTTCGTTCTGGTAGGTGAAGGCGAGCTCGGCGCCTTCGCGATGCATGGCTGCAGCGATGCCCGATGCGATGGACAGTTTGCTGGCTACGCCAACGATCAGTACGCGCTTACCGGCGAGAAAACCCATGTGCTTCATCCTCTTCTGGTTAATGGGCAGTTTCCGGAGCCAGGAATGCGGCTTCCAGCAACTGCTTCGTATAGCTGTGCTGCGGGGCGGCGAAGATAGCGTCGGCCGGACCCTGTTCGACCACCTGGCCGTGCTTGATCACCATCAGCTGGTGACTCAGCGCCCGGACTACAGCCAGGTCATGGCTGATGAACAGGTAGGTCAGGTCGTACTTGGTCTGTAGCCTGCGCAGCAACTCCACTACCTGGCGCTGAACCGTCCGGTCGAGCGCCGAGGTGGGCTCGTCCAGCAGGATCAGCGCCGGTTTCAGCACCAATGCCCGGGCAATGGCAATTCGCTGCCGCTGCCCACCGGAAAACTCGTGGGGGTAGCGGTGCCGGGTTTCCGGATCCAGCCCTACCTCCAGGAGCGCGTCGATGATGGCCTGTTCCTGCTCCGCTTCGGTGCCGATGCGGTGGATTCGCAGTCCCTCACCGACAATCTGGCCCACGCACATGCGTGGGCTGAGGCTGCCGAAAGGGTCCTGGAAGACCACCTGCATCTCGCGCCTGAACGGCCGCACATCCTTCTGCGACAGGCCATCCAGGGCCTGGCCCTGGAAGCGAATGCCGCCCCGGCTGCCGAGCAGCCGGAGGATCGCCAGGCCCAGCGTGGACTTGCCGGAGCCACTTTCGCCCACGATACCCAGGGTCTGTCCCTGGGGCAGGCTGAAGTCGACGCCGTCCACGGCCTTGACGTGATCCACGGTGCGCCGCAGCAGTCCTTTCTTGATTGGGAACCACACGCGCAGGTCATTGACCTCCAGCAGAGGGTTCCCAACCGAGGTCTCCGCCGGCCGGCCCGAAGGCTCGGCGCCAAGCAGTTCTCGGGTGTAGGGATGTTGTGGCGCATGGAACAGCTCATCACACGACGCTTGTTCGACGATGCAACCGCGCTGCATGACACATACTCGATGCGCAATTCGCCGAACCAGGTTCAGGTCGTGGCTGATCAGCAGCAGGGCCATGCCCAGGCGTGCCTGCAGTTCCTTGAGCAGATCGAGGATTTTCAGCTGGACGGTCACGTCCAGCGCGGTGGTGGGCTCGTCTGCGATCAGCAGTTCCGGCTCGTTGGCCAGGGCCATGGCGATCATCACCCGTTGCCGCTGGCCGCCGGACAGTTCATGAGGAAATGCCTTGAGGCGCTTGTGCGGCTCGGGGATGCCGACCAGTTCCAGAAGCTCCAGGGTGCGCCTGGTGGCGGCCTTGCCGGTCAGGCCCTTGTGCAGGGCCAGTACTTCGTTTATCTGCTTCTCGATGCTGTGCAGCGGGTTGAGCGAGGTCATGGGCTCTTGGAAGACCATGGCGATACGGTTGCCGCGAATGCCGCGAAGCTTGGTCTCCGGCAGCTTCAGCAGGTCCTTGCCGGCGTAGTCGATACTGCCGCTGGGATGGCGGGCGAGGGGGTAGGGGAGCAGGCGCAGGATGGAATGCGCCGTCACCGATTTGCCGGAGCCGCTTTCGCCGACCAGGGCCAGGGTTTCGCCTTTGCGGATATCGAAGCTGACGCCTTCGACCACGCGCTGCGCCTTTTCGCCGGTGACGAACTCGACGGAAAGGTCGCGGATTTCAATCAGGTTTTCGCTCATCTCACTTCCTCGGGTCGAAGGCATCGCGGGCGGCTTCGCCAATGAACACCAGCAGGGTCAGCATGGCCGCCAGGACCAGGAAGGCGGAGATGCCCAGCCAGGGTGCCTGCAGGTTCGACTTGCCCTGGGCCACCAGTTCGCCCAGGGAAGGGGCGCCTGGAGGCAGGCCGAAGCCGAGGAAATCCAACGCGGTCAAAGTACCGATCGCGCCGGTGAGGATGAACGGCATGAAGGTCATGGTAGAGACCATTGCGTTGGGCAGGATGTGGCGGAACATGATGGCGCCGTTCTGCATGCCCAGTGCGCGGGCGGCGCGCACGTATTCCAGGTTGCGGCCACGGAGGAACTCGGCCCGTACCACGTCCACCAGGCTCATCCAGGAGAACAGCAGCATGATGCCCAGCAGCCACCAGAAGTTCGGTTGCACGAAGCTGGCCAGGATGATCAGCAGGTAGAGCACTGGCAGGCCTGACCAGATTTCCAGGAAGCGTTGACCGGCCAGATCCACCCAGCCGCCATAGAACCCCTGCAGGGCACCGGCGATCACGCCGATGATGGAGCTCAGCAGGGTCAGGGTCAGGGCGAACAGCACCGAGACGCGGAAGCCGTAGATCACCCGTGCCAGAACGTCGCGGCCCTGGTCGTCAGTGCCCAGCAAGTTCTCTGCCGAAGGTGGCGCGGGGGCGGGCACCTTGAGCTCGTAGTTGATGGTCTCGTAACTGAAGGGGATTGGCGGCCAGATCATGCTGCCGCCCTTGGATTCGATCAGGTCGCGGATGTAGGGCGTCTTGTAGTTGGCCTCCAGCGGGAACTCGCCGCCAAAGGTTGTTTCCGGGTAGCGCTTGAGGATGGGGAAATACCACTGGCCGTCGTAATTCACCGCCAGCGGCTTGTCGTTGGCGATCAGCTCGGCGCCCAGGCTGAGGACGAAGAGGATGAGAAACAGCCAGAGTGACCACCAGCCGCGCTTGTGTGCCTTGAAGCGTTCGAAGCGGCGGCGGTTGATGGGGGAGAGTTGCATGCTCAACCCTCCCGGCTTTCGAAGTCGATGCGAGGATCGACCAGGGTGTAGGTGAGGTCGCCGATCAGTTTCAAGATCAGTCCCAGTAAGGTGAAGATGAACAGGGTGCCAAACACCACGGGATAATCGCGATTGAGGGCCGATTCGAAGCTCAGCAGGCCCAGGCCGTCGAGGGAGAAGATCACCTCGATCAGCAGGGAGCCGGTAAAGAAGATGCCGAGGAGGGCCGAAGGAAAGCCGGCGATGACCAGCAGCATGGCATTGCGGAACACGTGGCCGTAGAGCACGCCACGCTCCGAAAGGCCCTTGGCGCGGGCGGTGATCACGTACTGCTTGTTGATCTCGTCGAGGAAGCTGTTCTTGGTCAGCAGGGTGAGGGTGGCGAAGTTGCCGATTACCAGGGCTGTCACCGGCAGCGCCAGGTGCCAGAAGTAATCGATGATCTTGCCGCCCAGGCTCATCTCATCGAAGTTGTTCGAGGTGAGGCCGCGCAGGGGGAACCAGTCGTAGTAGCTGCCGCCAGCGAACAGCACGATCAGCAGGATGGCGAAGAGGAAGGCCGGGATGGCGTAGCCGACGATGATCGCCGAACTGCTCCAGACGTCGAAGGCGCTGCCGTGGCGCACGGCCTTGGCGATGCCGAGGGGGATGGACACCAGGTACATGATCAGGGTGCTCCAGAGCCCGAGCGAGATGGATACCGGCAGCTTCTCGATGATCAGGTCGGTGACCTTGGCATCACGGAAGAAACTGTTGCCAAAATCCAGCTTGAGGTAGTTGCTGATCATCAGCCAGAAGCGTTCCGGCGCCGGCTTATCGAAGCCGTACATCTTCTCGATCTCGGCCACCAGTTCCGGGTCCAGGCCCTGGGCGCCACGGTAGTTGGAGCTGGCGGTGGCGACCTCGGCGCCGCCACCGGAAATGCGTCCGGTTGCGCCGCCGGCGGCGGCATCGAAACCTTCCAGCTTGGCGATCATCTGTTCCACCGGGCCGCCGGGCGCCGCCTGGATGATGATGAAATTGATCAGCAGGATGCCGAACAGGGTGGGAATGATCAGCAGCAGTCGACGCAGTATGTAGGCGAGCATTTACTGGGCATCCGGCTCGGGAGGGGATTGCTCGGACTGGCTAGCAGTTTCCATGCCCGGTTTCTGCCACCAGGTCATCAGGCCGAAATCATAGAGCGGCGTCTTTTCGGGGCGCTGGAAGTGGTTCCAGTACGCCACTCGCCAGGTGTCGACGTAGTAGTTGGGCACCACGTAGTGACCCCAGAGCAGTACCCGGTCCAGGGCGCGGGCGTGTTCCACCAGGCTTTGCCGCGAGTCCGCGCGAATCAGGCCTTCCACCAGCTTGTCGATGGCGGGGTCGCGCAGGCCGATGAAGTTGCGGCTGCCGGCACTGTCGGCGCTGCGTGAGTGCCAGAATTCCATCTGTTCGTTGCCCGGCGAGTTGGATTGACCCCAGGTGGCGGGAATCATGTCGAAGTCGCGCGAGCGCAGGCGGTTGATGTACTGGGACACGTCCACGCGGCGAATCTGCAGGTCGATGCCCAGCTCCGCCAGGTTGCGCTTGAAGGGCAGGATCACCCGTTCCAGGTTGGCCTGGGCGATGAGGATTTCGAAGGCCAGTGGCTTGCCGTCCGGGCCGACCATCTTGTCGTTCTCGATCTTGTAGCCGGCCTCGGTGAGCAGTTGGTAGGCGCGGCGTTTCTGGTCGCGGATGATGCCGCTGCCGTCGCTCACCGGCGGCTTGAACACCTGGGTGAAGACTTCCGCCGGCATCTGCTCACGCAGCGGCTCGAGAATTTTCAGTTCCGCGGCGTCGGGCATCTCGTGGGAGGCCATCTCCGAGTTCTCGAAGTAGCTGCGGGTGCGCTTGTAGGAGCTGAAGAACAGCTGCTTGTTGGCCCATTCGAAGTCGAACAGCTGGGCGATGGCCTCGCGCACCCGGCGGTCCTGGAACACTGGCCGGCGGATGTTGAAGGCAAAGCCTTGCATGCCGGTCGGATTATGGTTCTGGATGGATTCCTTGACGATCTTGCCCGCTCGCAGGGCGGGGCTTTCGTAGCCGGTCGCCCAATCCTTGGCGGAATACTCCAGGTTGAAGTCGAACTGGCCGGCCTTGAAGGCCTCCAGCGCGACGGACGTGTCGCGGTAATAGTCCACCATGATGGCGTCGAAGTTGTAATAGCCGCGGGTGACCGGCAGGTCCTTGGCCCACCAGTCCTTGACACGCTCATAGCGGATCGAGCGGCCGGCATCCACCTTGGCGATGCGGTAGGGGCCGCTGCCCACTGGCGGTTCCAGGTTGGTCTTGCCGAAGTCGCGGCCATCCCAGTAATGCTTGGGCAGCACCTGGATCTGGCCGAGGATCAGCGGCAGCTCGCGGTTGCCCGCGTGCTTGAAGTCGAAGCGGACGCGCAGCTTGTCTTCGGCCTCCACCTTGGCCACGTCGGCGTAGTAGTGGCGGTACATGGGGTCACCATGTTCGACGAGGGTGTTGAAGGTGAAGATCACGTCCTCGGCCGTTACCGGCTGGCCATCGTGGAAGCGTGCCTTGGGATTCAGGTAGAAGCGCACGTAGCTGTTGTCCGGCGCTTTCTCGATCTTCTCCGCCAGCAGGCCATATTCGGTGAAGGGCTCGTCGGGGGAGTGGAAGGTCAGGCTGTCGTAGATCAGGCCGAGCTGGTCGGCGGCATTGCCCCGCGGGATGAAGGGGTTGAGGCTGTCGAAGCCGCCAACGCCGGCAAGGCGCAGGACGCCGCCCTTGGGGGCGTCCGGGTTGACCCAGGAAAAGTGCGTGAAGGTCGCCGGGTACTTGGCGGGCTCGTCGTAAAGCGTGATGGCGTACTTGGGCTCGGCGATGGCGAGGCCAGCGAGCGACAGCAGCAGGGCGCCACAACCCTGCAGGCAGAAGGTACGCAGCGTTTTACTCATCGGGCGTTCTCCGTGGGCTTCAGCCACCAGGCGCGCAGACCTAGCGTATAGGGCGGCGTGGTGACGAAGGCGAACCGGTTGCGGTACGCCAGGCGGTGATAGTTGATGTACCAGTTGGGAATGGCGTAGTGCTCCCAGAGCAGGGTGCGGTCGAGGGCCCGCGCGGCGGCCAGTTGCTCGTCGCGGCTCTGGGCGCCGAGGAGCTTGTCGATCAACTCGTCGGCCACCGGGTTGGCGACGCCTGCATAGTTCTTACTGCCCTTCACGCTCACCTGGCTGGAGTGGAAGTAGAGAAACTGTTCCAGGCCAGGGCTCAGGGTTTGCGGCAGTGTCATCAGAATCATGTCGTAGTCGAAGTGGTCCAGGCGCTGCTTGTACTGGGCACGGTCAACCGTGCGCAGGCTGACGTCGATGCCGATGCTGGCAAGGTTCTCGCTGTAGGGCTGGAGGATACGTTCAAGGTTCGGATTGACCAGAAGGATCTCGAAGCGCAGCGGTTGGCCACGATCGTTGAGCAAGCGTTGGCCGGACAATTTCCAGCCGGCGTCGGCCAATAGACCGAGGGCTCGGCGAAGGGTTTCCCGCGGGATGCCGCGACCTTCCGTGGTGGGTACCTGGAACGATTGGGTGAACAGGGGTTCCGGCAGTTCCTTGCGGTGCGGGGAGAGCAGCAGCCACTCGTGGCCTTCGGGCTTGCCCGCGGCGCTGAATTCGCTATTGGGGTAGTAGCTGGCGGCGCGCATGTAGGCGTTGTTGAACAGGGTGCGGTTGGTCCATTCGAAGTCGAACATCAGCCCCATGGCTTCGCGCACCTTGCGGTCCTGGAATACGGCGCGGCGGGTGTTCATGAACAACGCCTGGGTCTGGGTTGGAATCTGGTGGGGGATTTCCGCGCGGATCACATCGCCCCGGGCGATGGCCGGGAAACGATAGGCGTTGGCCCAGTTCTTCGCTTGGTGCTCGATGTAGAAATCGAACTCGCCGGCCTTGAAGGCCTCGAAGGCGACGTTGCTGTCGCGGTAGAACTCGACCTCTACCCGGTCGAAGTTGTACTTGCCGCGGTTGACCGGCAACTGCTCGCCCCACCAGTCCTTGACCCGCTCGAACACCAGGCTGCGGCCCGGCCTGACCTGGGTGATGCGGTAAGGGCCACTGCCCAGCGGCGGTTCGAAGGTGGTGGCTTTGAAATCGCGGTCCTTCCAGTAATGCTGCGGCAGTACGGGCAATTCGCCGAGGCGCAGGATCAGCAGCGGATTGCCAGCGCGCTTGAGTACGAAGCGGATACTGTGGCGATTGAGAATGTCGACCCGCTTCACTTCCTGCAGGTTGGTGCGGTACTGCGGATGGCCGTTCTTGGCCAGCGTGCGGTAGGAGAACGCCACGTCGTAGGCCGTGATGGGCTGGCCGTCATGGAAGCGAGCCTCCTTGCGCAGGTTGAACACCACCCAGCTGCGGTCCTCGCTGTACTCCACGCTCTTGGCGATCAGTCCGTAGCTGGATGCGGGTTCGTCGCCTGAGGGGTCGTACTGGCCGGTGCCAACCATCAGCGGCTCGTTCAGCTCGCTTACCCCGTACTGCAGGAAGTTGGGCGTACCCACCGGGCTGGTGCCCTTGAAGGTGTAAGGGTTGAGGGTGTCGAAATTGCCGAAGGCCATGATCCGCAGCGTGCCGCCTTTGGGGGCGCTGGGGTTGACCCAGTCGAAATGCTCGAAGGTGGCGGGATACTTCAAGGCGCCGAACTGGGCATAGCCGTGGCTTTCGATCAGGCTGGCGAAGCAGGGCTGAGCCAGCAGGCCTATGAGCATGAAAACGAGGCGACGCATCAGGCGGGGGTCCGATCCATGGCTGTCGTGTCGGGCATGTGGCGCTGGCCTCGCTGGCAGGAAGGCGCGGGCGTCTGGCCAGCGAAATCGTGTTGGGGGTCACGCGCCGCGGGTGTCGGCGGTAACAGCTAGCAAGTACAGTAACAGCTTGTACAGGCAAGAAAAAAGGTTCATCGCGCTTTCCCGGGGAAGGCGGCCTTGATTTTCAGGAAGAAGTAGGCCGAGTCCCGGAAGCCATAGGCCATGCGTTTGATCACCTTGATGCGGTTGTTCACCCCCTCCAGAACACTGGTGTGCATGGGGAAGCGAGCACTGGCGAGGATGCCCCGAGCGTATTTGCGCAGGTTGCGCGCAAAGCGCTGTAGCGGTGCGAGGCCGCTTTCCTGGGCATGTCGCAGCCAGGCCCGCCAGCGCCGCCAGCCTTCCCGCACGCAGGGGGCGTACCAGACTTCCTTCAGAGCATCCTTGAGCACATAGACAGTAGCCAATGGCTGGTTGGCGTCGAGGAGCTCCTGCAACTGCACGGCCTGTCCGTCCTTGAGGTTTTCGCGATTGCGCAGCAACAGCCAGCGGCTTTGCTTGACCACCTTGCGCGCCGGTTTGTCTTCGCGCAGGAGGTTGGCTTGGTCGACCCGGATACGGTCGATCACGTCACGACCGTAGCGCGCCACCACATGAAACAGGTCGTATACCACTTCGGCCTGCGGGCAGTGCTGCCGCACTTCCAGGTCGAAAGCGGTGTTCATGTCCATGGCCACCGCCTCAATCTGCTGGCAGTGCTCGCCGAGTAATTCGAAGAACGGGCGGATCGCCTCACGGCTGTTGCCGTGCCCCACCCACAGCACCCGCGTGCGCTCGGCATCCATGATCACCGTGGCGTAGCGATGGCCTTTGTGCAGGGCGAACTCGTCCATCACCAGCCGACGCACCTCGCCTGGCTCAAACGCGCCAACCGAGGCTTCCAGGCGGCGCTTGTCGAGTGTCTTGAGGGTGTGCCAGTGCAGGCCGGTGAGGCGGCTGACGTGGCTGATCGGCAACAGTTGCAGCAAGCCCTCGAGCCAGACTCGCAAGCGCTGGGTCAGGCGGGAGGCTGGCTCCAACCAGTCAATCCGTTCGGTCACCCGCCCACAATCCAGGCAGTCGACGCGGCGCACCGGCAGTTGGAGCAGCACACGCTGATCCAGCAGGTCACGGTCACGCACCTGACGAATTCGCCGCTCGTGGATCAACGGACTGGGCTTGGCACACCGGCTGCAAATCGGTAAGTGCTCGGCCAGGGGCTCAAGACTGATTAGCAGGGTGTCGTGAGTGGCTTGGCGACAGGCGACGACCGCGTAGCCTGGCCAGAAAGCAGCAAGATCAATAGGATGCACGGCGGCAGCAGGGAGTGGGGGTTGGTTCGTTTGGCGACTGCCAATCTACCCACTTTCCTGACTGTCAACTCGCTCTTTCCCCAGAATCCGCGAAGAACCAGAAAAAAGGGCCAGCCTGCGGGGAACTGGCCAGCATTTTGACCACCGTCTGGAAAATTGTGCAGAGGTTTCAATCTTGGGTGAACGCAGCCATGGTTTGCAGTCATGGATCGACCGTCTCAACGAGGCCGAATTACCCGCCCTGGCCGCGGTGGTGCAGGACTTGCACCAGATGGCCCAGCAGGACAAATCCTCCGTGCAGCAACTGGCTGACGTGCTGTTGCGCGACGCCACGCTGACCTCCAAGGTCCTGAAGGTCGCCAACAGTGTCTATTACAACCCCTCGCAGGAAGCCATCCGCACCATCTCCCGCGCCATTGTGCTGATCGGCTTCGAGAACGTGCGTCTGATCGGCCTGTCGGTGAGCCTGATCGACAATTTGCTGACGCGGGGCGCGCGGGAGCAGCTGCCTGAACTCTTGGCGCGTTCTTTCCATGCTGCGGTGCAGGCACGCAACATTGCCGGTTACCTGCTGGCCCGTAGCCGGGAAGAGGTGTTCATCGCCGCATTGCTGCATAACCTCGGCGAGCTGGCGTTCTGGGGTTGTGGCGGCGAGCAGGCCGATGAACTGGCCGAGGCACTGGCACAGCCGGGCGTCGACGAAGAGCGCACGGTGCGCGAGGTGCTGGGCACCAGCTTTCGCCAACTCACCCTTGGGCTGGTGCGCAGCTGGAACCTGGGGGATCTGGTCAGCTTGGCCCAGGCCGGCACGGCCCAGGGTGATCCGGCGGTGAAGGCGGTGAGCCTGGGCGTACGCATCAGCGAGGCGGCGTTGCAGGGTTGGGATTCGCCGACGATGACCGGCTTGGTGGAGCAGTTGGCCAGCCTGATCGGCCTCAGCCGCGAGGAGGCCTTGCAGCAAGTGCTGGCCAGCGCTGACGAAGCGGTCAAGGTGGCGACGACCTTCGGTGCCAGCAAGCTCTGTCACCTGATCCCCCACACGGACCCGGAGCAGATACGCTTGCAGCGGGAGCAGCGCCAGGCGCGGTTGCTGCAGCCGAACCTGCCGGTCATGCAGCAGGCCCTGCAGGAACTGGGGATGCTGGTGTCGAGCAAGGCCGACATCAACCTGGTGTTGGATACCTTGCTCCAGGGGCTGCACCAGGGCGCAGGGCTGGAGCGCGTAATGGTGATGGTGCTCACCGATCAACGCAGCCGTTTCACGGTTCGCCGCGCGGTAGGTGAGGGTACCAGTCGTTGGTCAAGTGAGTTCGCTTTGCCTGCCAACCTGCCAGGGGAGTCCAACCTCTTCAGCTATGTGTTACGGACGCGGGAAACCTTCTGGATGGGTGTTCCAGCCAGCTACAGCCTGAATGATCTGGTGACGCGCCCCATGCGCGAGTGGCTGGGGCAGGGGATGTTCTTCGTCGCGCCATTGTTGGCCGGCAAGCGTGAGGTCGGTGTGATCTACGCCGATTGTCGCCAGTCAGGCAGGGCGCTCAGGCATGAGCAGTTCGTCGCGTTCCAGCATTTCGCCCAGGCAGCTGGGCGGTGCCTGGATGCGATGGCGCAGAAACACTAGCCAGTGGATGAAGGAGTAGGGGGCTGTAGGGCAGAGATAGCCCTGTTATCCACCTTCGCGGTGGAAATCCCATTCGTGGATTTCCACCCTACGCACCGCGCATCAACCGGTGGCCCAGCCAGGGGGCCAGGTGGTATGCGGGAGGCGTGTCAGGGCAGATAGACGGTCAGGGTCTGGCCGGGTTTAAGACCGCCGCCACTGCGCGGGTTCCAGCGTTGCAGGTGCTTCATCTCGACATTGAAGCGCTTGGCGATCAGATAAAGGGAGTCGCCCTGCTTGACCTTGTAGTAGGTCACGGACTCGCGGCTGTCGCCCGTGGCCTTGTCTTTGCCGAGGCTGGCGACCCGGGTGGCGACGCCTTGCAGTTTCAGCACTTGTCCGGTCTTGAGGTGGTTGCCCTTGAGGTTGTTCCAGCGTTTGATGTCCTGAACGTCCGCCTTGTACTGGCGGGCGATGGTCCAGAGGTTCTCGCCGCTTTTCACCTTGTGGCTGCGCGTCGGAGCCGGTGCGCTGTTGCGGGCCACATTCTGGAACAGCGGTTGCTCGGGTTTCAGCCCCGGCTCCACCGGAATACTCAGCTGCTGGCCTACGCGCAGATCGTTGCCGGACAGGCCGTTGATCTCCTTCAGCGTCTTGATCGTCACGTGGTAGCGGTTGGCGATGCCGTGGAGGCTGTCGCCGTTACGCACCCGGTACTGCTGCCAGTCCACCAGCTCCTGGGGTTTCATCAGGGCGAGGTTGGCGGTCAGCAGCTCGGCCTTGTCGGTCGGCACCAGCAGGTGCTGCGGGCCATCCAGGGTGATGCGCTTCTTGAACGCCGGATTGAGCTGGTACATCTCGTCGGCGTCCATGTCAGCCAGTTCGGCCACCTGGGACAGGTCGAGGCGCTGCTGCTTGACCTCCACCACTTCGAAGTAGGGTTCATTGGCGATGGGGCTGAGGTTCACGCCGTAGGCTTCGGGCGCCATCACCAGTTGCGACAGGGCCAGCAACTTGGGGACGTAGTCCTGGGTTTCCTGCGGCAGCGGCAGGTTCCAGTAGTCGGTCGGCAGGCCCAGCTTCTGGTTGCGTTCGATAGCGCGGCTCACGGTGCCCTCGCCGGCGTTGTAAGCGGCCAGGGCCAGCAACCAGTCGCCGTTGAACATCTCGTGCAGACGGTCCAGGTAGTTCAGGGCGGCGTTGGTGGACGCGGTGATATCGCGACGGCCGTCGTACCAGTTGGTCTGGCGCAGGTTGTAATGGCGGCCGGTTGAAGGGATGAACTGCCAGAGGCCCACCGCATGGCTACGGGAATAGGCGAAGGGGTTGTAGGCGCTTTCCACCACCGGCAGCAGGGCCAGTTCCAGCGGCATGTTGCGCTCTTCCAGGCGTTCGACCACGTAGTGGATATAGAGGCTGCCGCGGGAGCTGGCGCTTTCCAGAAACGAAGGCTTGCTCGAGTACCAGAGGCGCTGGCGCTCGATGCGCGGGTTGACGCCGATCTCGCCCTGCAGCTTGAAACCGTTGCGCATGCGTTCCCATATGTCCTGGGGCTCACGCTCGGTCTCGGTTTCTTCCAGCCACTGGGTCGGCTGGTTCATGCCCAGCGCGCGGTCGGTGTCCCGGCCCTGGTCATCGTCCTTCTGGCTCATGCCAGAGCAGCCGGCGAGTGTGGCGGCGAACACCACCACAAGCGCGCGTGCGGCTCGTGCCAATGCATCCAGGTCGAAGGTTCTGATCGGCGAAGACAACATCGGCTGTGAGGTTTTTCCGGCAAAAAAGTTCGGCGATTCTAGAAATCGACCTATGGCTGGTCAAGTTTTCACCAGCCAATCATGGCCTGACCGGGTGATCAGAACTGGTCTTTCCAGGCTCTGAGGGTCGCGAAAACCTCGGCTGGCGTAGGGATATCCCGTCCGGCCCGCTCGTCGGCCATTTGTTTAACGGATGTTTCGGTTACCCGCAGGAAGGGGTTGGTGGCCAGTTCCAGCGCAAGGGTCGATGGCAGGCTGATGCCACCCTGCTCACGCAGCCGGGTGACCTCGTCGAATCGCTGGGAAGTGGCGTGGTTGCCGGGCTCCACTGCCTTGGCAAAACGCAGGTTGCTGAGGGTGTATTCGTGGGTGCAGTAGACCTGGGTGGCCGCCGGCAGCGCTGCCAGGCGGCTGAGGGAGCCGTGCATTTGTTCCGGGGTGCCCTCGAACAGCCGGCCACATCCGGCGGCGAACAGGGTATCGCCACAGAACAGCAGCGGGCGCTTGGCGTCCGCGTGGTAGTAGGCAATATGGCCCAGGGTATGGCCGGGTACTTCGATTACCCGGAACTCAAGCCCCAGCACTTGGACGCTCTCACCGTCGGCCAGGGCCTGGTCGCGTGCGGGGATCGCTTCCTGCGCCGGCCCCAGCACACGGGCGCCGCAGGCTTGCTTGAGGCGGGCGACGCCGCCGACGTGGTCATGGTGGTGGTGGGTGACCAGGATGTCGGTCAGCCGCCAGCCGGGGTGCGCGTCCAGCCAGGCCAGCACCGGCGCTGCGTCGCCGGGGTCGACCACAGCGCAGCAGCGGCTTTCGGCATCCTGCAGCAACCACAGGTAGTTGTCGGAAAAGGCGGGAAGGGCGTCGATCTTGATCATGAAGGGAGTCGCCAAGCAGAGAGCAATGGAGCATCTTAGGGCTCTGACGCAGGAGATTGCCATGACCGAGCAAGCATTCGCCCAAGCCGATGCCGACTGGCTGGAGCTGATCAATGGGGCGCGTTCCTGGTTCTCAGGGCCGTTGGGCGGCCTGATGCTGTTCGAAGAGCAGCGCCTGCTGGAGGACGAGCTGGCGCGTTACTTCGGCGGCTATCTGGTCCATTACGGTCCGCGCGCGGAGCTGCCGCCGGGCGCCAGGCAAATCCAGCGCAGCGTGCACCTGGGGGCACCCTTGCCAGGCGTCGAGATCGCTTGCGAAGAAGCGGCCTGGCCCCTCAGTGAGCATGCCGCCGACGTGGTGGTGCTGCAGCATGGCCTGGACTTCTGCCTGTCGCCCCATAGCCTGCTTCGGGAAGCCGCCCGCAGCGTGCGTCCCGGCGGGCATCTGATCATTATCGGGGTCAATCCCTGGAGTGCCTGGGGCGTGCGTCATTACTTCGCCCGCGATGCCCTGCGCCAAGCCCGTTGCATCTCCCCTGCCCGGGTCAGTGACTGGCTCAACCTGCTGGGCTTCGCGCTGGAGAAACGCCGCTTCGGGTGCTATCGTCCGCCGCTCGCTTCAGCCGCCTGGCAATCCCGCCTGGCCCGCCTGGAGCGTTGGGGCGCCGCCGGGCAAGGGCTCGGCGCAGGCTTCTATCTGTTGGTGGCGCGCAAGCTGGTGATCGGTTTGCGGCCGCTGCGTCAGGCCCGGCGTGAACCCATGGGCAAGCTGGTTCCCATGCCAGTGGCCAAGGTCAGCCGGTGCGATTCGAAACATGAGGCTTAAGTGAGCGATCTGGTCGAGATCTATACCGACGGCGCCTGCAAGGGCAATCCCGGTCCTGGTGGCTGGGGTGCTTTGCTGGTCTACAAGGGCGCCGAGCGCGAACTCTGGGGGGGTGAACGCGATACCACCAACAACCGCATGGAGTTAATGGCCGCCATCATGGGGCTGGTCGCGCTCAAGCGCTCCTGCGAGGTGAAAATCATCACCGACTCCCAGTACGTGATGCAGGGCATCACCGAATGGATGCCCAACTGGAAGAAACGTGGCTGGAAGACCGCCGCCAAGCAGCCGGTAAAGAATGCCGACCTCTGGCAAGCCCTGGATGAGCAGGTCAATCGCCATCAGGTGCGCTGGCAGTGGGTACGCGGCCACACCGGCCACCCCGGCAACGAGCGCGCCGACCAATTGGCCAACCGTGGCGTCAGCGAACTGAATGCCCGCTAGAGTGGATCAAGCCGAGCGCTTGGAGGTCACTAACGTATCGCGCAATCAGTGCTCGCTCGATCTTTGGTACTTCAAAGGGTTGCCGACTTCCCTGTGCTAATGCTGACTGGAGCTTCATTGACGGAATAGTGGAGCCTCGTTGCACGCGAGTAGGGCACGAGAGACTGTGGAGCAAAGGAAGCATCGACTGCGTCCTCACTCGTTCTGGCAAGTCACGCATACCTTGCTCGAATCGTTGGAGCCACTCGGCATAGTCGTTTACGGTGGTGATCTTCACGCCCATGTCCCTCATCCAATCGATCGCAGAATCGAGAGAAATACCGTCATCGTGGTGATTCACCAAGTTGAACGAGCGGTAGCCAGCTGGCTCTTGCTCAAGGCTGGTCTTGATGATCGTAGCGGATGTGAAGTCCACCGGGAGGCCGTCGTAGTGGGCATGCTCTACCGAGTTATTCTCATCGGCTCGATAGCATGTTTTTGGAGCCAAACCCGTAGCCGCGACGCTCAACAGCAAGCGAGTGAACATGTCCGGTACATTCAGTTGTCCAGGTTCATGCTGGTGAGCCAGGATCATGCTGGAGCGGTAGACGGTGACAGGCAGTCCGTAGCGCTCGTGTGCTTCACGCAACAGTACCTCTCCCGCCCACTTAGTTAGGCCATAGCCCGCGGCATACGTGTCTTCGGCGGAAACAACGTTCCCCCATTCGCGGATGTCCTGGTCTTCATCCAGTAGTTGGGTGGGAAGCTCGCCCATTAGGGTCGAGACCAGCGATGCTGGACATGAAGCTGATCGGTTTTTGGTGGTGGGTTAACGCCAGGCTGATCAACTCAGCTGTGCCGTTGACGTTGGCGTCAAATAGGTTTGCGTAGGGTAGGAGATGATTAACCAGAGCGCCTGCATGGATGATGTCATCCACTTCTTCGGCGAGTTGCTCCCATGTTACAGGATTTAGGCCGAGGCGCTCCTCTCCGATGTCGCCGGCGATAACCTCAAGGTTTTTCTCAAGCGCCATGAATCGTTTGCTCAACGTATTGCCGGAGTCGCCGAACACCCTCATCAGTCGATCCTGCGCGACCTTCGAATCTCGGGCACGGGCAATGCAGATCAGCTTGCCCCCCTCTCGATTGATGCGTTCGAGGATATCGAGTGCAAGAAAGCGCCCTAAGAAACCGGTGGCGCCGGTGAGCAGCACCGTCTTGGGCCCAGCCCCGAACTGGCTCGGCGAGCTCTGTTGCATCAACAGCTCCGGGGATAGGAACTTGTCTAGCGAGAGGTCTGAGGCGCGATACACCGTGGCATTCGGGCCATGCACTTGCTGGGCCGTTGGCCGAATCGCACCCAGACTGAGCTTTTTCTCGATGTGGTTGGAGATATGTTGCAAATCGTAGGCGGGGCTGATGATGACATCCACCGGCACTGCGATAGCGAACGTGTCAGAGAGCACCGAGGAGAGCGAAACCGCCGAAAGTGAATCTCCTCCAAGGTCGCGGAAATGCATGTCAGGACTGATAGCCTCAGGGGGGACACCCAATACTGTCTGCACCGCCTGCCTGACGACCTCGATCGCCGGACGCTCTTTGGCTAGGCGATGAATGTCCAGGAACTGACTCGCCTCACGGGATTTAATTTGTTCGTGGAGGGCATCCAGTTGCCGTTCATAGCGCTGACGTAGCCGTGGCCACAAAGGCTTTCCGTGGTCGGAAAGCATTCCGTTCTCCTGGGTGAATTTCTCAGTCGCGCAAACGAAGTCTCTCGGAATTTCGAAGCTTCGCAGGCCCGCCTCCCTTGCGGTCTTGCGAATAGCCTCGATCAGGTGTGCGCGAATCATGACTTCACTGCCATCGAAGCGTGCAACGAGCCGTGCGTTGGGGGCGAGGACTGCCAAGGGGAATGACCACTCACTGTTGGCGTGAACGAAAATGCTGTCCAGGTCGGGGATGCCGGAGAAGAGCGTTTCAAGCCTGGCCAAGGTTACGAACTCTCCTTGAGACAGCTTCACGACATTTTTTCGGCGATCCACGAAGTGCAGCTTGTTTTCGCCATGCTCGGCAACGATGTCACCGGTGCGGTAATAGCCTGCCGCATCGAACAGATCCTCGGTGAGCTCCGGGCGCTTGTAGTAGCCCGGAATGATCGACGATGTCTTGAGTAACAGCTCTCCGCGCGGATAGGGACGGTCGGTGAGGTAGTAGCCCAACTCGGGCACGTCGATGAGTTTGTAGTCTTCAACAGGTGGGCGCAGCAGCTCGTTGTCGATCCAGATCGCGCCGGCCTCGGTTGACCCGTATACGTTGTGAAGCGGGATCCCGAGCAGTCGCTCGGTGAAGTCTCTGAGCTCAGGCCCAATTGGAGCTGAGCTGCAGCTGGCCCAAGCCACGCACCCTCCATGTCCTGAGTCCGCATGCTTTCGAGAATTTCAACCGATCGGGGATCGCCGTCGACGGCGTTGTACCGGGCAAGTTCGCCCTGGTATTTCTGGTAGATCATTTCGCACACACGAGGCACGAGAGACAACTCGGTGGGTTTGACCAGCGAGATGTCCTCCATCAAGGTGGCGAGCGTCGCTTGCGCAGTGAAGAAGCAGGTGCCGCCTCGGGCCAAAGTACTTTTAAGCGACGAGTGTCCCGCGACATGGCTCATTGGCATGTAGTGGAAGGTCAGTGCCCGATTCTCCGAAAAAATCGTTGCCCATGAACCACCCTACATTCCCGCTGCCAGCTTTTGGGTATACATAGCCCCCTTAGGAAGTCTGGTACTGCCCGATGTGTAAATCAACATCGCGAGCTCGTCGTCGCAATTAGGCCGGACATCCAGTTCGACATCTGGCAGTGCCTTACCGTTTTCGACATCGTTGTGGAAAGTCGAAACCTCAACTTCGCTGCCTGAGTCGCGCAATCTGACCTGTGCCTGTTCGATGGCCGAAACTTGGTCGGAAGCACCCTCTGCGACATCGAGCACCACGAGGCGCCGAATCGATGGCGTGGCGGTAATACAGGCTACAGCTGTATCTAACTGTTCGACACTACAGGCCAACAAGACAGGTCGCGTCTCGTCAAGAACAGCGAGGAGGTCGGCCAGTGAGGTGCCGGTCTGAAGTGGCACCGTCATTGCCCCGATCCTGATGCAGGCGATATCCAAAGTTGCATAGTCGGCATTGGTGAATGACAGCATCGCTACGGTATCGCCGGCATGTACCGGGGCCTGGGCGTTATGGTGAAGCGACGAGGCAACGTAGCCGGTTCGCGCCCATAGCTGGGCATAGGTCTGCGTTTGGTAGCGGGGTTCCAGGTGAACGACCCGTTCTCCGGATTGCCCGATCACAAGTCGTTTCACACGCGAACCCATGGCAGGGCGATCAGCGTATTTCTCAAAAACGGCAGCGACAACAGTGGCCAAGCTCATGACAGAATCCTTTGTACTGACTGGCAAATTGGGGAGAGGGTATACCCGATTACTCGGGCATTTTCCGGGGAAGCCACACGATGGCGAGTACCGCGACAATGAAGGTCAACAGACCTGCAATTCCTAGGGCGGTATGCATACCGGCCAGGAAGGCATCATTCGCGTGTTGGATCGTCTCGGGGCTGATCAAGGTCTGATCAAGCGTCTCATTCAGGGTGCCTGCTACACCTGGGCCGTACAGGCGGAACCAGAGTGCCGCCACCGAGCCCAGCACAGAGATCCCCAGGGCATTACCGATCTCGTTACTGGTTTCTGCGATAGAGGCAGCCGCGCCGGCGCGTTCTGGCGGCACAGCCGATACTGCGATCTCAGCGACGAGGCTGAAAGAGAGGCCGTAGCCAACGCCTGCGACAATGGTCGAAGCAACGAAGAATGCGGCGCCGTGAGTAGCGGTCGTTAACAGGAGCAGTCCCATGCCAGCGGCGATCAGCAGGTGGGTGGTGACGAGTGCCCACTTGCGACCAACCCGGTCAACGATATGGCTTGTCCAGACGCAGGTGGCTGTTAGAACCAGCGCACCCGGTATGGTCAGAAGCGCTGTGCTGAAAACATCGAAGCCCAGCACCGACTGCATGTACACACCGGCCAGGTAGCCAGCGGACGACCAGACGACCAGTGAAAGCAGCCCCGTCAAAATGGCGATCGTGAAGATCCGGTCTTTGAACAGTCGCACGTCTAGGAGCGGGTGTTCCAGGTTGCGCTGACGCAGCGTGAACCAGATCAGTCCGAGAAGACCAGCCGCGCCGATTGCCAGTTGCTCTGTCGATACGCCTAGAACCGCGCCTGTCTTAAGCGAATAGGTGAACAAGAGGATGCCGACAAAGGAAAGTAGCAAGCTGAGCAAGTCAATCTTGCCCTCAGTGGGTGCATGCACCTCTTTGAGCAATTGCGGAGCAAGCAGTAGGAACAGCACAACGACTGGCACGTTAATCAGGAATACCGAACCCCAGGTGTAGTGCTGCAGTAGCATCCCGCCAATCAGCGGCCCGACCGCAAAGCCTGCTGCGAAGGTCGCTGCGAAGATGCCGATTGCCTGGGCGCGTTGTTTCGGGTCGGGAAAGAGGTTGGAGACGATGGCCAACCCCGATGGAAGAAGAGTGGCCCCGCCCAACCCCGTGAGTGCCCGAAACGCAATAAGGCTGGTTGGTGATTCCGAGAACGCTGCCCCCACGGAGGCAGCGCCAAATACGCAGGCCCCAACCATCACCAAGCGCAGGCGTCCGAAGCGATCACCTATGTTGCCGAATGCTACCAGCAACGACCCAACGACAAATCCGTAGATATCCAAGATCCAGAGGGCCTGGTCTGCGGTTGGGGTGATGGCGGAGGTAATGTGTGGCATGGCCAGATAGAGCACTGATCCATCCATGGCCACGAGTGCCACCAGTCCAAGCACCGTGAACAGACCGAGCCATGCCTGCCTGCTTGCAGGCTGGGCGAGAGTTGCTTCTTGCATATCGAATGTCCTGTAGTGGGGAGTAACGGAGTTACGAAATCAGCGTTGCAGCAGCCTCACCCAGGATCCTGTCGCCGTGTAGCGTCAGGATTGATTCTGGGTGGAACTGAAATGACATGAACGAAGGCCCGTGCATGGCATGGACTTCATCGCTAAGTGGGTCTCGGCTCAGGTAGGCCTGAACGTCTTGCGAGAGCTTTACCGTGGAGGTTGGGCAAGAAGCCGAATAGGTGTTGTAGAAACCCACACGGACAGCCTCGCCGAACAAATCGATCTGCTTTTGAGTTCCCTGATTTGGGCGCTGTTTTCGTGATACCTGTAGCCCCAGCTGTCGGCACAAGATTTGATGACTGAGGCCGATCGCTAGAAATGGTCTGCCTTCGAGTAGCAGTTTCTGTACAGCCTTCTGAAGACTAATGACTCGCGCATCAGTGTCGTCATTGGGATCACCAGGGCCTGGGCCCAGGACAATCAGATCAAACCCTGCCGGTTCAAAGCTTGCCGTTGCGCTCACAACGGTGACGTTCAGCCCGAATGAGCTCAACTGGTGGCAGATCATGGCGGTGAAGGTATCTTCGGCATCCAGCACGAGTACCTTACGGCCTTCCAACATGGGATGGGGACGATGGCGCTGCGATGAGGAACTCTGCCAATACGCGGAGATCGCATCGTTGCGGCCTCGCAAGGCATGGATCACCCTTGGATCCCGGGCGATTTGCGCTAGTACTCCGGCATGGTCGGTGTTTGCGGCAGATGAGCCTGCCTGGTCTTCGAGCGCACCTAGTGCATTGAGCATGCCGGCGGCCTTTACCAAGGTTTCAGCGGCTTCCGATTGAGGTACCGAGTCCCGCACAAGCGTCGCGCCAGTGGAGAGGCGCAGGGTGCCGTGCTTGTTGATATCGGCGGTTCGGATAAGGATGGCCGAGTCCATGGTCTCGTTACCTGCAGGGTCTCGGCCAAAAAGCGCGATCAAACCGCTGTAGTAACCCCGGCCCTCAGGTTCGTACTTCTTGATGACTCGGCACGCATTTTCTAGAGGACTGCCCGTGATGGTCGGTGCGAACAACGTTTCTCTGAGAATTCGCCACGGTGGCAGGCTAGTGGAGCCGCTGATGAGATATTCGGTGTGGGCAAGCCGTGCCATAGGCTTCAAGTAGGGGCCACGCAACGTAGCGCCTTCCCCACACACACGGCCCATCATTTTCAGCTCTTCATCGACAACCATGAAGAGCTCTTCGCTCTCTTTATTGTCGGAGAGGAACCCCAGCACGCCCTCAACCGAAGGGCCAGATGGCGGGTAGCGGTAGGTGCCGCTAATGGGGTTCATCGTAGCGATGCCGTTTTCCAGGCTGACATGCCGCTCAGGTGTGGCTCCGATAAACACGCGATCACCCACGTCGACCAGAAACACCCAGTAAGCGCCGGCGCTCTGCGCTAGTAGCCTGCGGTACAGCGACAGCACTTTGGTTCGTGAGAAGTTGGCTATGGACGCAACGTAGGAGCGTTTGAGAACGAAATTTGCTCCGGCACCGGTACCGATTTCGTCTTGGATAATCTGCAGAGCCGTCTCGGCATACTTGTCGTCCTCACGATCAAAGTGGCCACCGATGAGCTCGATCTCGGTGTCGGCAATCGCCTCGATCAGAGCGTCTTTACTAATTCGACTCGTCGCGCTGATGGCCATGACTGACAACGGGTCGCGATCGTCGACACACTCAAAGCCCCGCTCGGTGATTTGGCGATACGGAACGACGGCCAACAGCTCTTTTTCAGCGCCTCCACTGACGTCAGGACGGCGGCAGTCAGGAATATTTTCGAGGTGACTCACGGCAGCCATTGTTCCGGAAAGCACCTCCACATTTGCGGAGTCGCATTCGGGGCGGTAGAGCAGGGCATAGGCATCCGAACTGCCGTTCAGGATCGTGGCAAATAGCTGATCGTGTCCAAAATAGCCAGCTGCGTCGTTCATGCCAGCGTCTCCTGGGTGGAGCAAAGCACGGCACAACGTTGAGAGGCGTAGGTCAGCGCAAGCTGATGCTCCTGCTCGGAAAAGTCCGCTACTGCATCAGCAACCAGGAAGGTCTGGATGTCGTTGGTAAAGGATTCGATAGCGGTGGATAGCACCCCGATGTGTGCATAGACCCCACAGATAACCAACTGGTCTCGCCCTGCGGCTCGCATCCGCTCCAGTAGACCGGACTGGAAGAAGGCACTGTAACGCCATTTTGGAGACATCCAATCACTGTCTGATGGTTCAAGCTCATCAACCACTTTTCGATCTTCCGGATCCACCTTCATGCCAGGGCCCCAGAAGTCAATGAGCAGTCCACGCTGCTCGGTAGTCATTCCGCCTGGCTGAGCCGAAAAAGCGACTGGCATACCGTTACTACGGCTTCGTTGGCACAGCGATGCGACGTTCGAGATCAGCTCATCACGAAGCGGTGCAGCGAATGGTTTTAGGAAGTAGCGCTGCATGTCATGCACAAGCAGGACGGCACGATCCGGATCAATCGCCCAAGTCGCCTTGTTGGCTGGTAGGTGACCCGGCTTGGGCATGGGGTAAGCGTGGATGAAAGGAATGCCTGCCATGAATCTCTCCTTGATCAGCAACAGACGATGCCCGGCGAATGACCTGGGCGAACTGGCGGGTTTCGAGCGTTGCGAATAATTCTGTCACTATATGACAGATGACGTCAATAGACATAAAAATGTTAATGACACTGTTCTCTATTGGACATCTTTTGAGGTGAACCTGGCTTGAGCAGGCAGGCTATGGGGCGCGCGGAAAAAAGCAGAGCGTGGCGTGGAGGGAGTAACCATGTTCAACGTCAAGCATTTTGCGAACGGAAGTGGGCTTGATCCCGGATCATCGCGTTCAGAATCACCAGCAGCTTGCGCATGCAGATCACGATGGCGACCTTGCTCTTCCTGCCCGAAGCTTTCAGACGTTGGTACTGCGCCAGGATCGGTGGGTTCCTCATGCATGACGTTCTCCAGTTATCCAACCTTGCGAAACGGGCTTCAAACCGAGGCAGCCGTTCGGGCTAGCGGGGAGAGAAACCTGCTTCGACCCAAGCCCTTTCACGGTCTCATGACCAGATCGAGAAACGCTGACTGCCCGGGTACTGATCCGCTTTCTGGGTCGCCCGATGCGTGATGCCCAGGGCCGCAAGGTGTTCCTGATTCTCGACAACCTGCGCGTGCACCACAGCCGGAAGGTGAGCGCTTGGGTCGCTGAGCGCAAAGCGCACATCGAACTGTTCTTTCTGCCGGCCTATGCCCCGGAACTGAATCCTGACGAATAAATGGTGACTGGCAGCAGCAAGTCCGTATCGGCTTGCCCGCACGCAATCAGCAAGCACTGGAGGGGCGGGTGCGCTCGGTCATGAGACGCCTGCAATTACACCCCCAGAGAATCCGTGCTTACTTCAGGCGTCCGCGCATTGCTGATGCGGCTTGATTGGAGGTATTTGATTGCCGGGTTAATAGAAGAGGAAGACTCAATCCTTTAATGAGAGCAAAAACTATTCATTGAATGACAAATGTGTCTATTCGCAAAAATTCTCTATGCGTCATAAAAGGATTGTCGTAGCATCCGAAGCCATGGTAGAGACGGCCTATCTCAAGACAGGCTTAACAGGATGAAGACTAGAGAGGCACAGTGAAAACCACAGAAGAGTTGGGACGTCGCGAGAGAAAAAAACTTATGCTCCGCGAGGCTTTGATTGAAGCCGCATATAACTTGTTCGAGGAAAAAGGCTTCGAGGAAACGCGGGTCGAAGATATCACCGATAGAGTTGATGTCTCCTCTCGAACGTTTTTTCGGTATTTTTCGTCCAAGGAAGATGTTGTTCTCGACTATCAGGAAGTAGAGCACGATGAGGTGATCGTCGCACTTAAGGCGCGTCCTCAAGGCGAGCGGATTTTGACGACACTAAGACATGCGGTCGTAGAAGTCGTGCAAGGGTGTGAGGCGGGGTCGTACGGTTTAGACTCAAACCGCTTCAAAGTCTTGAAGCACCTGATCCGAGGGCATCCACTTGTCTGTGCGCGAAACCTGGAAAGAACCCAGGGCCGTAAACAAGTCCTTGTGGACGTGCTGGCGAAAAAAATGTGCGTTGACCCGCTGCTAGATACCCGTCCCGGTTTGGTCGCTGGGGTGTTGGAGTATGCGTACACGGCGGCCTACGAGATCTGGAAAGACCTTCCAGACGGCACTCGTATGTATTCCAAAGTGCTGGACGAAGTGTTCGAGGCGGTGGAGTCCGGCCTGAATTATCCGTGCCCTACGTCTGCCGGATAGCTTCGGGGTCTACCCCGTTTTCAAGGACAGTTTGAAAAGGGCTGAAAACTTCAAATCTTGCCGAGCGACTCTACGACGCATTCGAGGGTTATGAAACCGCTCGATGTGGTCGAATAGATCCGCCCGTGCTTCACACGAGTTCGATACGATTGATGGGCAACACGCTCCCGCTTGAGCGTAACCGCTCCATAAACCCCGTCTCCCGTTGGCGAGGCTTTGTGGTCAGGATGCGCTTGTCGGCGGGCAGTTCCACGGCAGCAGGGCTTCGAAGTCTTCGATGTTATTAACCTGGCAGTTAAATGGGGCATTTTGGGTGATTTGTGCCATGAAAACAGATGCCCGCAAACTCAGTCCTCACGCACAGCGCGAAAAGCGCGCCACCGCGCTGCGCATGTGTGAGCAGGGTTACACCTATAAGGCCATCAGCGGCGGCCAGCGTGGAGTACGCCACGGGGGTCGGCGCAGCCTGAGCCCCAGCCAGGAAGTGCTGATTCGCACCCTGATGACCGACAAGATGCCCGATCAGCTCAAGCTCGGCTTTGCGCTGTGGACGCGAGATGCCGTGCGCGAACTGATCCGCCAGCGCTGTGGTTTTCTCATGCCGGTTCGAACGGTGGGGGAATACCTCAAGCGTTGGGGCTACACCCCGCAACGACCGCTGCATCGGGCTTACCAGCAAAAACCAGAAGTGGTTCAGCGCTGGCTGGAAAACGAATACCCACGTATCGCCCCGCGCGCCAAGGTCGAGAACGCCGAGACTCAGTGGGGGACGAAACGGGCATGCGCAGCGACAGCCAGGCTGGCCGCAGCTACACCCCGATTGGTGAGACGCCAGGGCGTCAGGTCAGCGGCAGCCGTTTCGCCACCAACATGATTTCCACCGCGACCAATCGCGGCAAGCTGCGCTTCATGCTGTATCGAGAAACGCTGACTGCCCGGGTACTGATCCGCTTTCTGGGTCGCCCGATGCGTGATGCCCAGGGCCGCAAGGTGTTCCTGATTCTCGACAACCTGCGCGTGCACCACAGCCGGAAGGTGAGCGCTTGGGTCGCTGAGCGCAAAGCGCACATCGAACTGTTCTTTCTGCCGGCCTATGCCCCGGAACTGAATCCTGACGAACACTTGAATGGTGACTTGCAGCAGCAAGTCCGTACCGGCCTGCCCGCACGCAATCAGCAAGCACTGGAGGGGCGGGGCGCTCGGTCATGAGACGCCTGCAATTACGCCCCCAGAGAATCCTCACTTACTTCAAGTGTCCGCGCATTGCTGATGCGGCTTGATTGGGGGTATTTGATTGCCGGATTAATAGAAGAGAGGATGCCGGGCTCGTCAGCCTCGTAGAGTCAGGGGAACCGTTCGCCCTTGCCTGCGATGAAGGTTTTGACTGTGTAATTCATGTTTACATTGTGATGCACTTTCATGGAATAAAGGAGCGCGTTTACGCCTGTTCATCGGTCGTTGCGATAGTTTTCATCCGGCATGCTAAGATCTCGCGCGCACTTAAGGTTGGATATGCAATGACGGTTAACAAAACATCTGCTGGCAGGTTCGTAGTCCTCGACACCGAAACCACTGGCATGCCGGTCACCGATGGTCACCGGGTCATCGAGATCGGTTGCGTCGAGATGGAAGGCCGGCGCCTGACCGGGCGTCACTTCCACGTTTACCTGCAGCCCGACCGGGAAGTGGACGAAGGCGCCATCGCGGTACACGGCATCACCAACGAATTCCTGGTGGGCAAGCCGCGCTTCAAGGATGTTGCCGACGAGTTCTTCGAGTTCATCAAGGGCGCCGAGCTGATCATCCACAACGCGGCGTTCGACATCGGCTTCATCAATAACGAATTCGCCTTGCTGGGGCAGTCCGACCGCAGCGACGTCACCGAGTACTGCACGGTGCTCGACACCCTGATGATGGCGCGCGAGCGCCACCCGGGGCAGCGCAACAGCCTGGACGCCCTGTGCAAGCGCTACGACGTCGACAACTCCAACCGCGAGCTGCACGGCGCTTTGCTCGACGCCGAGATTCTTGCGGACGTCTACCTGGCGATGACCGGTGGTCAGACCAACCTGTCCCTCGCCGGTGAAGGTGGCGACGGCAGTGGTGGTCGTGCCCAGGCGTCGCCGATCCGCCGGTTGCCGGCCGATCGCGCGCGGGGCCGGGTGATCCGGGCCAGCGAAGAGGAACTCGCCGCCCACGCCGCGCGCCTGGCCGTCATCGAGAAGTCCGCCGGGGCACCAGCGCTCTGGGTGCAGATGGAAACGCCGCCGGCTTCCTGATTGCGACCTTTACGTACAGCCTGTGGTAGCGGGGGTACCGCCCCCGCGAGTGAGCTTCTACCCTGAGGACATAGGTGGGCCGAGCCCGCCCCTCAGGGAGCCACAATGTATAAAGAGCTCAAGTTCCCCGTCCTCATCGTTCATCGCGACATCAAAGCCGATACTGTTGCCGGCGACCGGGTTCGTGCCATCGCCCGCGAACTGGAACAGGAAGGCTTCACCATCCTCTCCACTGCCAGTTCCGCCGAAGGGCGCATCGTCGCCTCCACTCACCATGGGCTTGCCTGCATCCTGGTTGCCGCCGAAGGCGCCGGGGAAAACCAGCGGTTGCTTCAGGACATGGTGGAACTGATCCGCGTGGCTCGCGTTCGTGCGCCACAACTGCCGATTTTCGCCCTGGGCGAGCAGGTGACCATCGAGAACGCACCGGCCGAGGCCATGGCTGACCTCAACCAGCTGCGCGGGCTGCTTTATCTCTATGAGGACACCGTGCCCTTCCTGGCCCGCCAGGTGGCCCGTGCTGCACGCAGCTATCTGGAAGGGCTGCTGCCACCATTCTTCCGTGCCCTGGTCGAGCACACCGCGCAGTCCAACTATTCCTGGCACACGCCGGGGCATGGCGGCGGTGTGGCTTATCGCAAGAGCCCGGTGGGACAGGCCTTCCACCAGTTCTTCGGCGAGAACACCCTGCGTTCGGATCTTTCGGTGTCGGTGCCTGAACTGGGCTCGCTGCTCGATCACACCGGCCCGCTGGCGGAAGCCGAGGCGCGCGCCGCGCGGAATTTCGGTGCCGACCACACCTTCTTCGTGATCAACGGCACCTCGACGGCAAACAAGATCGTCTGGCATTCCATGGTGGGGCGCGACGACCTGGTGCTGGTGGACCGCAACTGCCACAAGTCCATCGTCCATTCGATCATCATGACCGGCGCCATTCCGCTCTACCTGACCCCCGAGCGCAATGAACTGGGCATCATCGGCCCCATTCCGCTCAGCGAATTCAGCCCTGAATCGATCCAGGCCAAGATCGATGCCAGCCCATTGGCCAAGGGGCGCGCGCCCAGGGTGAAGCTGGCCGTGGTGACCAACTCCACCTATGACGGCCTTTGCTACAACGCCGAGCTGATCAAGCAGGCCCTGGGCGATTCAGTGGACGTGCTGCATTTTGACGAGGCCTGGTACGCCTACGCTGCCTTCCACGAGTTCTATGCCGGGCGCTATGGCATGTGCACGCGCCGAGAGGAGCGTTCGCCGCTGGTGTTCACCACCCATTCCACTCACAAGCTGCTGGCCGCTTTCAGCCAGGCATCGATGATCCATGTGCAGGACGGCGGCGCGCGCCAGCTCGACCGGCACCGCTTCAACGAAGCCTTCATGATGCACATCTCCACCTCGCCCCAGTACGGCATCATCGCCTCTCTCGACGTGGCGTCGGCCATGATGGAAGGGCCTGCCGGGCGCTCGCTGATCCAGGAAACCTTCGACGAGGCGCTGCGCTTCCGCCGGGCCCTGGCCAACGTGCGGCAGAACCTGGCGGCGGATGACTGGTGGTTCGGCATCTGGCAGCCGCCACTGGTGGAAGGCGCCGAAGCCGTTGCCACCGGGGACTGGCTGCTGCACCCGGAGGCGGACTGGCATGGTTTCGGCGAGGTGGCGCAAGACTATGTGCTGCTGGACCCGATCAAAGTCACGCTGGTGACGCCAGGCCTGACCGCCGACGGCAAGCTGGGCGAACAGGGTATTCCGGCGGCGGTGGTCAGCAAATTCCTCTGGGAACGCGGCCTGGTGGTGGAGAAAACCGGTCTCTATTCCTTCCTGGTGCTCTTCTCCATGGGCATCACCAAGGGCAAGTGGAGCACCCTGCTCACCGAGTTGCTGGAATTCAAGCGTGGCTACGACGCGAACCAGCCTCTGGCCCAGGCGCTGCCGTCGATTGCCGAGGCTCAGGGTGCGCGATACGCCGGCATGGGCCTGCGCGACCTGTGCGACGCCCTGCACGCCTGCTACCGCAACAGCGCCACGCCCAAAGCGCTCCGGCGCATGTACACCAACCTGCCGGAGCTGGCGATGAAGCCGGCGGATGCCTATGACAAACTGGTTCGCGGCGAGGTGGAACCGGTGCCCCTGGACCGGCTGCAAGGGCGTATTGCTGCGGTGATGCTGGTGCCCTATCCGCCGGGTATTCCGCTGATCATGCCGGGAGAGCGGTTCACGGCTCAGACTCGCGCGATCATCGACTACCTGGAGTTCGCACGAACCTTCGACCTGAGCTTCCCCGGCTTCGATATCGACGTGCATGGCCTGAACTGTCAGGAAAGTCCTACAGGCCGCTGCTATACAGTGGACTGCATCAGGGAATAGATCGGCCAGCGGGGGAAGCGATGGCGACAGGGAATGGGGTGAAACCGCGCGGCAGCATGGGGTTCTGGACCTGCACCGCGCTGGTGGTCGGCAACATGATCGGCTCGGGCGTGTTCCTGCTGCCCTCCAGCTTGGCGGCTTACGGAGGCCTCAGCCTGTTCGGCTGGCTGATCTCGAGTACCGGGGCCGTGATCCTGGCGCTGACATTCGCCCGCCTGGCCCGGCTCAACCCTTCCGCCGGCGGCCCTTATGCTTACACCCGCGACGGCTTCGGCAGTTTCGCTGGCTACCTCTGTGCCTGGACCTACTGGAAGGCGGCCTGGATCGGCAACGCGGCGATTTCGGTGACCCTGGTGGGCTATCTGCAGGTGTTTTTTCCGGCCCTGCGTGATCCGGTGCTGATGGTGACCACGGCGATCGGTGCCATCTGGCTCTGCACCCTGATCAACCTGCGCGGTATCAGTGCCTTCGGTCTGGTACAGAACCTGCTCACTGTCCTCAAGCTGGTGCCGCTGCTGTTGGTGGGTGTGCTCGGTTGGTTCTCCTTCAACCCCGAATACCTGCGCATTCCCGAAGCCAGTGAGCTTCCAGGCGGTGTCGGTTACGCCCAGGGCATTGCCACCACGGCGGCGCTGACGCTCTGGTCCTTCATCGGCCTGGAGTCGGCGACCGTGCCGGCGGACCATGTCGACAACCCCAAGCGCACCATCCCGCGTGCCACGGTGTTTGGCACCCTGGTGGCGGCTGGCGTCTATATCCTCTCCATCACCGCCGTGCAGGGTGTGCTGCCGCCGGACGTGCTGATGCGTTCCACCGCGCCCTTCGCCGATGCCGCGCGGGTGCTGATGGGCGACTGGGGTTATCACCTGGTGGCGGGGGGCGCAGTGATCGCCTGCCTTGGCGCGCTGAACGGCTGGGTGCTGTTGCAGGGCCAGATTCCGATGGCCACCGCTCGCGATGGCCTGCTGCCAGAGTCCCTGGCAAAGACCAACAAGCATGATGTGCCGGCCAACGGCCTGCTGATTTCCGGTGTGCTGGTCACTGCGCTGGTGCTGGTGGATGGCCAGGGCGACCTGGTGGACGTGTTCAACGTAATCATCCTGCTCGGCACCATGACCGGCGTGGTGCCCTACGCCTTCTGCACGGCCGCGCTGCTGCAGCAATTGGCCGTGAAGCCCGGCGACTTCTCCGACCGCGAGCGCGGTCGGCTGGTCGCCATCGGCGTGCTGGGTTTCGTCTACTCCATCTGGGCGCTCTACGGCACCGGCGAGCAGGCCATCTTCTGGGGCTTCCTGGTCTTGATGGCCGGCATTCCGCTCTACACCTGGCGCCAGTGGCGCAACCGGGTGCAGGCGGACGCGGCCGTCAGAGCCAGTGGCTGACGGCCCACCAGCCGAGCACGCCCATCACGATGGTGTAGGGCAGCGCCATCCAGACCATGCGCCCATAGGACAGGCGCACCAGCGGCGCGATGGATGACGTGAGCAGGAAGAGGAAGGCTGCCTGGCCGTTCGGGGTGGCCACGCTGGGCAGGTTGGTGCCGGTGTTGATGGCCACTGCCAGCGTGTCGAAATGCTCCCGCGTCATTTCACCGGATTCCAGCGCGTTCTTCACTTCGGTGATGTAGATGGTGGCGACGAATACGTTGTCGCTGATGGCCGACAGCAAACCGTTGGCGATGAACAGCATGCCCGGTTGCTGGTCCGTCGGTAGTGCCAGCACCGCCTGGATGATCGGCGTGAACAGGTGCTGCTGCTGGATCACCGCCACCACTGCGAAGAAGGTCACCAGCAGCGCGGTGAAGGGCAGGGCGTCCTGAAAGGCACGGCCGATCTGGTGTTCGTCGGTGATGCCATTGAAGCTGGTGATCAGCACGATGACCATCAGGCCGATCAGGCCTACCTCCGCCACATGCAGGGCCAGGCAGAGGATCAGGATCAGTGCGGCCGCGCCCTGCACCATCAGGGCGAGGCGCTGGGACTGGGTGCGTCGGGCATTCTCTTCGTGGGCGAAATCGGTCAGCACCTGGCGCACGCTGCCAGGCAGCTCGGCGCCATAGCCGAACCAGCGCAGCTTCTCCAGCAGCATGCAGGTCAGCAGGCCCGCCACCAGCACCGGCATGGATACCGGCGCCACGCGCAGGAAGAACTCCTTGAAGTGCCAACCGGCCTCGTGGCCGATCAGCAGGTTCTGTGGCTCACCCACCAGGGTACAGACGCCGCCCAGGGCGGTGCCCACCGCCGCGTGCATCAACAGGCTGCGGAGGAAGGCGCGGAAGGTGTCCAGGTCTTCGCGGCTGGAGCTGGCCACCTCGCTGTCGGAGTCAGGGTTGTGCTCATCGCCCAAGCCCTTGCCCGAGGCGACACGGTGGTAGACGCCATAGAAGCCGAGGGCGACGCTGATGATCACGGCCGTCACCGTCAGGGCGTCGAGAAAGGCCGAGAGGAAGGCGGCGAGCAGGCAGAACATCAGGGCCAGCAAGCTCTTGCTGCGCACGCCTAGCAGCAGGCGGGAGAACAGGAGCAGCAGCAGGTCCTTCATGAAATAGATGCCCGCCACCATGAACATCAGCAGCAGGATGACCGGGAAGTTGTGCTGCAGCTCCTCGTAAACGGCGGCGGGCGTTGCCAGGTCCAGCAGCAACGCTTCTACTACCAGCAGGCCGCCCGGTAGCAGCGGGTAGCATTTGAGCGCCATCGCCAGGGCGAAGATGAACTCGCCCACCAGCAGCCAGGAACAGACCACCGGCCCGAGCAGCCAGAGCACCAGCGGATTGAGCAACAGGAAGGCGACGATCGAGAGCTTGTACCAGCGAGGCGAATGGCCGAGGAAGTTGCGGCCGAGGACGGTGGCAGGCGAGGCGGGCATTGAGGTTGTCCTTGGTCTTGTCATTCGTGGAAGGCGCAGCGAAGTTGCCAGTGCGTATCAGGTAGATCAAGCGTTTAAGGCGGCTTTTCGATGCGAGGTGGCAATTGCATGGCGTGGCCTGCGTCACAGTGGGCGGCATCGACTTTTACCTCGTGCTTGTTATAGTTGCCGGGCTTCTGAATGACCCCATCTTCTATGGCGCACGCCGAGGACTGACCGGTGCCTGACTACAAAGCCTTCCGCGTAGAGTTGGCAGACAAGATCGCCCATGTGCAGATCAACCGTCCTGAAAAGATCAACGCGATGAACGCCGATTTCTGGAAGGAAATCGTCGAGATCTTCCGCGAGATCGAGGACAACGACGAAGTCCGGGTTGTGGTGCTCTCCGGCGCCGGCAAGCATTTCTCCTCCGGCATCGACCTGATGATGCTCGCCTCGGTCGGCGCGCAACTGGGCCCGGATACCGGGCGCAACGCACGCACCCTGCGGCGCAAGATTCTCGAATTGCAGGCCTCCTTCAACGCGGTCGACAACTGCAGCAAGCCGGTGATAGCGGCCATTCAGGGCTACTGCCTGGGTGGCGCCATCGACCTGGTTTCGGCCTGCGACATGCGCTACTCGACCACCGACGCGCAGTTCTCCATCAAGGAAATCGACATCGGCATGGCCGCCGACGTCGGCACCCTGCAGCGCCTGCCGCGCATCATCGGCGATGGCATGATGCGCGAACTGGCCTACACCGGCCGCACCATCGATGGTGAAGAGGCCCTGCGCCTGGGGCTGGTCAACCGTACCTATACCGACCAGGACTCCCTGCTCGACGGCGTGTTTGGCATCGCCCGCGAGATCGCCGCCAAGTCGCCCATAGCCGTGCGCGGCACCAAGGAAATGATCCGCTACATGCGCGACCACCGGGTCGACGACGGACTCGAGTACGTTGCTACCTGGAACGCGTCGATGTTGCAGTCGGCCGACCTGCGCGTGGCCATGACCGCCCACATGAGCAAGCAGAAGCCAGAGTTCGCTGACTGATGCAATACCGCACATTCGCGCGGGAGGCGCACTAAGGCATGGTCACGGGAGTTACTTCACTGGGACTGGTGCGCGACGAGCTGTTCGCCACCATGGAACAGGCCGAACAGAGCCTCGAGCAATTCATTGCCGAGCGCCAGAATGGCAGCCTGCTGCAACAGGCGGTGGAGGCCATGCACCAGGTGCGTGGCACCCTCAACCTGATCGAACTGACCGGCGCCGAGCTGCTGGCCCAGGAGCAGCTGGACCAGGCCACCGACATTCCTGCCGGTGCGGGCGAGGAACGTGACGTCCAGCTGTCGGCGTTGAGCAATGCCCTGCATGTCCTGCGTCGCTATCTGGAAAACCTGGACGTGCATCGCCAGGAAATGCCCGAGTTGCTGCTGCCGGCGATCAACGACCTGCGGCAGGCCGGTGGACAGCCGCCGCTGCCGGAAAGCTATTTCTTCAGCGTGCGCCTGGACCAGGCGCGCCAGGGCTCGGCGTGGGCCAAGCTGCCCGAAGGGAGCGATCCTGATGCGCTGGCCCGGCGTTTGCGCCAGGTTTACCAGCAAGGCTTGCTCGGTTTCCTGCGTGGTCAGAATGTGCCGAGTGCCCTGCGCCTGATGGAGCGTGCACTGGTCGGCCTTGAGCGTCTGTTTGCCGAGCAGCCCCGTGGCCGGCTGTGCTGGATCGGCGCCGCGGCCCTCGAATCCCAGCGTGACGGCCAACTTCTGGCGCGCAAGTCGCGCAAGCAGCTGTTCTCGCGCCTGGATCGCGAACTCAAGCTGATGCTCACCAACGTGGCCTATGAGGCACCGCGCAGCCTGCAGAAGGAGCTTTTGTACCTGGTTGCGCTGGCCGACAGCCAGGGCGTGCGCTCACGCGAATTGCGCGATGCCTTCGGCATGACCTCGCTGCCGTTCACCGACCAGCTCCTGGAGCAGGAGTACCAGCGTCTTTCCGGCCCCGGCCAAGCGGTGATGCGTTCGCTGTCCTCGGCCATCTTCGAAGAGCTGAACAGCGTCAAGGACATGATCGACCTGATCGAGCGCGGTACCGCACCGGGCGAGTCCTTCGAGACCCTGCACGCGCTGCTGGGCAAGCTGGCGAAAACGCTGGTCATGGTCGGCCTGAACTCTCCGGGTAACGCTTTGCAGGCGCAGCTGCCGATGGTGGCGACCTGGACCGTCGCCGCGCCGGTCGAACCCACAGAACTGCTCAAACTGGCCGATGCCGTGCTCTATGTGGAAAGCATGGTGGCGGGTCTGGACAGCGGCGAACGGCGTGGGGTGCGCCAGGTAGTCGAGCCTGGCCACGAAGCGGAATCCTTTGCCAACCACCAGTTGGCTGAAGCGCGTATCGTGGTGCTGGATGAAGCCCAGGCCAGCCTTGCCCTGGCCAAGCGCGCCATCACGTCGTACCTGGAGTCCAACGGCGACAAGCCGCACCTGGCCAACGTGCCGGTGAGCCTGCAGGCGGTTCGCGGCGGCCTCTGGTTCCTCGGCCAGGAGCGGGCAGCCGCCCTGGTGGGTGCCTGTGGCGAGTACATTCAGCAACAGATGCTGGAGTCCTCTCTCATGCCTTCGGAGCAGATGCTGGAAACCCTGGCGGATGCCCTGACCAGCCTCGAGTACTACCTCGAAGGTGGTGCCGGGATGCGTCGTGGCTTCCAGCCCGATGTGCTGGACCTGGCGGCCAACAGCGTGCGGGTGCTGGGCCTGCCGGTGGCGGCCTGATATGTCCGCTGAGCGCTGGCAGCCGGGCCTGCTGGACACCTCCCAGGCGGGAGGATGGGTCGTGGCCCACTGCCGTCAGCAGTTCCTCGCCGATGGCAATGGCGTGCTGTTCCCCCGCCAATGGCTGAAGCGCCAGGAACTGCCGGTGCTTGCCGAACACGGCATCGGCCACTTCGACGGTGATCCCATTTACCTGCTGGAGCTGGCCCATCCGGTCGAGGTGGCCGGTTTCTTCTGGCAGGGCCTGCGCCAGGTGATGCTGCAGGGGGATGTCGACATCTTCCGCATGCTGGGTTACGCCAGTCAGATCGGTACCTGGGCTGACCAGCACCGCTTCTGTGGAAGCTGCGGCTTGCGCATGGAAGGGGTGCCCGGCGAGCGCGCGATGCGTTGTCCGGGTTGCGAAGTCCATCATTACCCCCGGCTGTCGCCGAGCATGATCGTCCTGGTCAGCCGCGGCGATGAGCTGCTGCTGGCGCGTTCACCGCGCTTCGTCGCCGGCGTCTACAGCACTCTGGCCGGCTTCGTCGAGCCGGGGGAGTCGGTGGAGGCCTGCGTAGCCCGCGAAGTGCGGGAAGAGGTGGGCGTGGAGATCGGCAACATCCAGTACATCGCCAGCCAGAACTGGCCATTCCCGCATTCCCTGATGCTGGGCTTCCATGCCGAATACCGCAGCGGGGAGATCGTGCCGCAGCCGGGCGAGATCGAGGATGCCCGCTGGTTCCCAGTCGATGCGCTGCCGCCGTTGCCGGCGCAGCGCTCCATCGCCCGTTACCTCATCGACCTCTATGTGGCGCGGCGTCTCGGCCTAACCGACCCAGTGCTGCCACACTAGGCGCGCTGTCAGGGCCAGTACCACCAGGATGAACACCGGGCGGATGAACTTGGCACCGCCCTTGATAGCTGTCCGCGCGCCGAGGAAGGCGCCGGCCATCAGTGCGATGCCCATGCTGATTCCCAGTGCCCAGGCCACCTGGCCGGCGGCAATGAACACCACCAGCGCCATCGCATTGCTGACGAAGTTCATGCTTCGGGCAACGCCGCTGGCGCGCACCAGGTCCAGCGGATAGAGCAGCAGGCTGCTGACGGTCCAGAACGCGCCCGTGCCCGGGCCGGCGACGCCATCGTAGAAACCGAGCCCCAGGCCTTGAGGCCATTGGCGGCGCTTGAGAATCGGTGCGTCATGGCTGTGTTCGACGTCCGGCGTCTTGCCGAACAACAGGTAGATACCGCAGCCGAAAACCACCACTGGCAGCATCTGGTTGAGCCAGGCCGCTGGCAGCCAATGTGCGATCACTGCGCCCAGGGCGGCGCCTATCGCAGTAGCGAGCAGCGCGTTGCGCCATTTCGAGGGATCGAACAGCTTGCGCCGGTAGAAGGTGTAACTGGCGGTGGCCGAGCCGAAGGTGGCGCAGAGCTTGTTGGTACCCAGCACCAGATGCGGTGGCAAGCCGGCAGTGAGCAGGGCGGGGATGGTCAGCAGGCCGCCGCCGCCGGCGATGGCGTCGATGAATCCGGCAAGGAAGGCAACAGCGGCGAGAATCGCCAGGGTGGCGGGATCGACCGCCAGCTCGAAGGGGATTGGCATGTAAAACGAGGTCCGTGTCTACAACTGCCGCGTGGCTTGTGGCTGCGGCGGGGGGAGTTGCGCATAATGCCGGCAATTTCACGCATAAGGAATGGGCTCCATGCAGTATGACGGCCTGGCTTGGGCGACCGCCCTGCTGGCAGTGTTGGTCGCAGTGGTGGCGGGGCGCATCCTCTTCGATCGCAGCTGGTTCCTCGGTTGGCTTCGGGGCACCTGTGGTCTGGTGTTCCTTGCGCTGGCGCTGCTCGTGGCACTGGTAGCCCGGGACTTGTGGAGCTACAGCGAGTTGCCGGTAGACAAGCCGCTGGTGACCCTGAACTTCAAGTCGGTGGGCCCGCAGAGCTATCAGGTGACCGTGCTGGAAGGCGCTGCCGAGCGTGAGCTGCTGCTGGACGGTGACCTCTGGCAACTGGACGCCCGACTGTTCAAGTGGAAAGGCCTAGGCGAACTGCTGGGGCTGCAGCCGGGTTACCGCCTGGAGCGCCTCTCGGGCCGCTTCCTGGCCATCGAGCAGCAGGCCCTGGCGCAGCATCCCCGTGCGCAGCTGGCCACCAGCCCCTACGGTGTCGATCTCTGGCGCTGGCTGCGTCTCGCCCAGCGCGACTTCTTCCTCTTCGTGCCGGAGGCGCAGCGGGTGACCTACCTGCCCATGGCTGATAGTGCGGTCTACTCCGTTCGGCTTTCACCCACGGGCCTGATGGCCGAGCCGCTCAACCAGGCGGCCAAGGAAGCACTGAAGGACTGGCGCTGATTTCAGGGCACCCCACTGTGGGAGCGAATTTATTCGCGAATGAATTCGCTCCCACAGAATCGGGAGCATGAAAAAGGGAGCCCTCGGGCTCCCTTTTTCATGGGCGTGATCCTCAGGAAAGGAAGCCGCCATCAACGTTCAGCGCAACGCCCGTGGTGTAGCTGGACGCATCGCTGGCGAGGTACAGGACGGCGCCGGCCATTTCGCTCGGGTCGGCGACGCGCTTGAGCGGAATGCGCTGCAGGGCGACGTTGAGGATGGCGTCATTCTTTACCAGGGCGGAGGCGAACTTGGTGTCGGTCAGGCCAGGCAGCAGCGCATTGCAGCGGATGCCGAATTGCGCGCACTCCTTGGCGAAGACCTTGGTCATGCTGATCACGGCAGCCTTGGTGACGGAGTAGATGCCCTGGAACTCGCCCGGCGAGACACCGTTGATGGAAGCGACGTTGATGATGCTGCCACCACCGTTCTGCTTCATCAGCTTGCCGCCTTCGATGGACATGAAGTAGTAGCCACGGATGTTGACGTCCACGGTCTTCTGGAAGGCCGACAGGTCGGTGTCCAGCACGTTGCAGAATTGCGGGTTGGTGGCCGCGTTGTTGACCAGAATGTCGAGACGGCCGAACTTCTCGCGGATCTTGGCGAATACGTTCTGGATCTGCTCCATCTCGCCGATATGGCAGGCGATGGCAGTGGCTTTGCCGCCCTCGGCAATGATGGCGTCGGCCACGGCCTGGCAGCCCTCGATCTTGCGGCTGGAAACGATCACGTGAGCGCCTTGCTGGGCCAGCAGCTTGGCAATGGCTTCACCGATACCGCGGCTGGCGCCGGAAACGAAGGCGATCTTGCCGTCGAGGTCGAACAGGTTGGTCTTGGACATGGGGTTCCCCTTGTTGTAAGCCGGTTTACAGCCGTGATTGGTTGATGACCTGCAGGCTCATCTGCTCCAGCAACTTGTTCATGTGAATGAACTGGGCAAAGCGCTTGTCCTGGGTCTGGCCATGGAAGTAGCGGTAGTAGATCTGCTGCACGATACCGGCCAGGCGGAACAGGCCGTAGGTGTAGTAGAAATCGAGGTTTTCGATGCGCGGCAGGCCGGCGCGCTCGGCGTAGTAGTCGGCGAATTCCTGGCGGGTCAGCATGCCCGGCAGGTGGCTCGGCTGACGGCGCATCAGTTGCACGGGCGCCGGGTCCCTGGCCTCGATCCAGTAGGCAAGGGTATTGCCCAGGTCCATCAGCGGATCGCCGAGGGTGGTCAGTTCCCAGTCCAGCACGCCGATGATGTTCATCGGGTTGGCCGGGTCGAGGATGACGTTGTCGAAGCGGTAGTCGTTGTGGACGATGCCTGGCTTGGCGTGGTCGGCCGGCATCTTGTCCTTGAGCCAGGCCTTGACTGGTTCCCAAGTCGGAGCGTCGGGGGTCAGGGCTTTCTCGTAGCGGTCGCTCCAGCCGCCGATCTGGCGCTGCACATAGCCTTCCGGCTTGCCCAGGTCGCCCAGGCCGCAGGCGTTGTAGTCGACGTTGTGCAACTCCACCAGCTTGTCGATGAAGCTGTGGCAGAGGCTGCGGGTCTGCTGCTCGTCGAGGCTCATGCCGGCGGGCAGGTCAGCGCGCAGGATCACGCCGTTGACCCGCTGCATCACGTAGAACTCGGCGCCGATCACCGACTCGTCGGTGCAGTGCACATAGGCTTTGGGGCAATAGGGAAAACCGGCGTTGAGCTGGTTGAGGATACGGAACTCGCGGCCCATGTCGTGGGCGGATTTGGCCTTGTGGCCGAACGGCGGCCGACGCAGCACGAACTCTTGATCGGGGTATTCCAGCAGGTAGGTCAGGTTGGAGGCGCCGCCGGGAAACTGGCTGATGCGCGGCGTGCCGGTAAGGCCGGCGATGTTGGCCTTGAGGTACTGGTCGATAACGGCGGCGTCGAGCTCTTCGCCTTCGCGGATACGGGTGGACTGATCAGTAAGCGTCATGCTTATCCCTTCTACTTATGATGGGGGCTCGAGACTATTCGCTAATCTAATGCCGCCTTTAAGGCGTCACAAGCTGAACGAGCCGTTATAGATAAAGGTGTTGCAGCACAATCAGGCTGCCTGATTCGCCCATACAGCCTGCACCGGGCGAAAAAAAACCGGAGCCCTGGGACTCCGGTTTCTTGTTCGTGATCCGAGCGTTGAGCTTAGACCGGGAACAGTTCGCCGAGCTTCATGGCCAGCATCATGTCGCCTTCGGCGCGCAGCTTGCCGCCCATGAAGGCCTGCATGCCGTCGGTTTCGCCAGTCATGATGCCAACCAGGGTGGCGCTGTCCATGATCAGGGTGACGTTCGGGTTCGGGGCGTCGCCTTGTTGTACGTCGCAGGTACCGTCTTTCACCACCAGGTAGTGGTTGTCGCCGTCTTCGATGTTGAACTGGAATACCAGGTCCAGGCCAGCGGCGGCACCGGCGTTGAACTTGGACTGCATGGTTTTGACGATGTCAGCAACGTTGGTCATGGTGTTTTCCTTTTTCTAGGGTTTTATCCAGCGGCCTTTCCGGCCGCAGTGGGCCGGGCTCAGCGATAGGTGATGAGCTCCGGCGCCTTCAACAGTTCCAGATGCACATGACTGTTGAAGGAAGCCAGGGTCACCTCGCTGCCGCGGAACTTCAGGCGGTTGAGCGAGGTGTTGACGATCTGCCAGTTGAGGCCGAAGGCGCTCTCGGCTGGTATGCCGGTCACCAGGTGAAGCAGGGCGGTGATGGTGCCGCCGGAGGTGAACACGGCGATGTTCTGCTTGCTGTCCGCCTGGGTCAGGATGCGCTCGAGCCCACCGCGAACCTGCTCGACGAAGGCCTGCCAGCTTTGCAATCCGGGCTTGTCGTGCTCGCCCGAAACCCAGCGCAGCACCAGTTTGGAGAACAGGCGCTGGAACTCGGCCCGGTTCTGCGCGGCGTTGCGCAATATCTGCAGGGCCTCGGGTTCTTCCGGGAGCAGGTCGGGGAGCAGGGCGCGTATCACCGCGTCGGCGTCGAATTCGTTGAAGGCAGGGTCGATCTGGATGGCGGGTGAACCGAGGCCGGCGGCATCGAACTGCGCCAGCGCGGCCTGCGCGGTGTGCTGCTGCCGGCGCAGGTCGCCGCTGTAGCAGCGATCAAGGCGCAGGCCAAGTTGGGCAAGGTGCGCACCCAGCACCTCGGCCTGACGGATACCGACGGGCGAGAGCACATCGTAGTCATCGGCGCCGAAGGAAGCCTGGCCATGTCGAATCAGGTAGATGCTGCCCACGTACTGGCGTCCCGCGAGGTTGAAAGTTTCGCGAGGTTATGAGGAAGGCGGAGACCTGTCAACGAAAAAACATACGCTTGTTTGAATGCATTTCCACTGTTTATGCAGACGTTTCCGGCCGCTGGCGAGGCGGGGGTTGCACCGTTATGCTTGCGGGTCTTTGCGCCGCCGAGAGGCTGGCGCCAGCAGGGGAATCAAGGGGGAATACAGGTGGAATTCTTTGCCGAGTATGCAGGCTTCCTGGCCAGGACCGTGACGGTGCTGGTGGCCATTCTGGTGGTGCTTGTCGCCATCGCAGCCCTGCGCGGCCGCAATCGGCGGGCGGCGAGTGGGCATCTGGATGTGCGCAAGCTCAATGACTTCTACAAGGGCCTGCACGAGCGCCTGGAGCAATCGGTGCTGGACAAGGTGCACCTCAAGGCCGCCCGCAAGGCAGAGGCCAAGGCGGCCAAGCAGGCGAAGAAGTCTGCCAGGCAGAAGCCGCGAGTCTTCGTGCTGGATTTCGACGGTGACATCAAGGCTTCGGCCACTGACCACCTGCGCCATGAGGTAACGGCACTGCTGACCATGGCCACGGACAAGGACGAGGTGGTGGTGCGCCTGGAAAGCGGCGGCGGCATGGTGCACAGCTACGGCCTGGCTTCATCGCAGTTGGCGCGCATTCGCGAGGCCGGCGTGCCGCTCACCGTCTGCGTGGACAAGGTGGCGGCCAGCGGCGGCTACATGATGGCCTGCATCGGCCAGAAGATCCTCGCTGCGCCGTTCTCCATCATTGGCTCTATCGGCGTCGTGGCGCAGCTGCCCAATGTGCATCGCCTGCTGAAGAAGCACGACATCGATTTTGAGGTGCTCACCGCCGGGGAGTACAAGCGCACCCTGACGGTATTCGGCGAGAACACCGAGAAGGGCCGGCAGAAGTTTCAGGAAGACCTCGAAACCACCCATGAATTGTTCAAGGGGTTCGTTGGCCGCTACCGCCCGCAGCTGGACATGGCCGAGATTGCCACGGGCGAAGTCTGGCTGGGGATGGCCGCGCTGGAGAAGCAACTGGTGGATGAGTTGCGCACCAGTGACGAATACCTCGCCGAACGCGCCAGGGAGGCCGAGCTGTTCCATCTGCACTTTGCCGCGCGCAAGAGCCTGCAGGAACGCGTCGGCCTTGCCGCCAGCGTGGCGATCGATCGCGTGTTGCTGAACTGGTGGAGCCGGCTCAGCCAGCAGCGGTTCTGGCAGTAGGTCCATCACGCCCGGACTGGGTCACGCCAGTTCGGGCAGCAGCACTCCCTGCCAGAGGGACTGCTCATACTGCGGCTTGAAGAAGCCGAAGTGGCCGATGGATTTCTCGCCCACGTCCGCCGGGGCGATGCGTTTGAAGTGCTTCTCCGCCTGGCGATAGAACCCGTGCAGTGACTCGGTATTGCGCCCGGACATCATCTCGTCGTCAGTGAAGGAGATGGAGGTGATGGGCGTACGCACTGCGGAATAGGCTTCTCGCACGCGCTCGCCTTCAGCACCTACCGCGTATTCCGGGTCCAGGCACCAGCGGCGCCACTGCGTGATCACGCCCTTGGGCAGGTCGCCGACCATCCCTAAGCGCTTGCCGGGGAAGTAGCCGGCCAGTGGCGTTGCCAGTGGCGCCACCAGGAACCACAACAGCCAGACGCGGCGGCGCAGTTCGGCGGTGTTCTCACGCCAATAGCCGCTGCCCGTGGCGATGGTCAGTACTTTGCTGATGCGCTCGGCGCCTTCCACAAATGGCAGGATCTGCCCGCCCAGGCTATGGCCGATCCAGTACAGCGGCTTGTCGTCCGCGGCGTTGGCCACGAGCGAGAGCATGGTGCTGCAGTCATGGCGGGCCCAGTCGAGGATGTCCACGTCCAGGTCACGCAGATGGCCGTTGCGTGACTGGCCCATGCCGACATAGTCGAAGGTGGCGACCAGGTAGCCGCGTTCCGCCAGCCAGGTTGCGAAAGACGCGTAGTAGCGCTGCGGCACGCCCATGGCGGGTACTATCAGCACCGCGGCCTGAACCTCACCTTCGGGGCGGAACCAGTTGGCGCTGATGGTGTGGCCGTTGCCGTTGTCGATCCGGGTTTCTGTCGAGCTGATCATTGCATCCGTCCTGGCGTGGAAAGGGCTTTTGGAAAAACGCGAACCCGGGCAGTATACGAAAACTAGAAAAGTATTCTAGAAAAATATTCTAGTCTCATCAGAGGAAGTTCATGGGCCGTCCCTCCCGCAAAGACGACATTCTCCAGGCCGCGCTGGCCTGCTTCAGCGAACAGGGCGTGGATGCCACCACCATCGAGATGATCCGCGACCGCTCCGGGGCCAGCATCGGTAGCCTCTACCACCATTTCGGCAACAAGGAGCGGATCATCGCCGCGCTCTATCTGGAGGGTGTCAGCGGATACGCGCGTTTGCTGGAGGCGGGCTTCGCCGAGGTGGACAACGCCGAGGGCTGCATCAAGCTGCTGGTGGCCTGCTACATCGACTGGGTGCTGGCGAATCCGGACTGGGCGCGCTTCATCCTGCACAGCCGAGGCAGGGTCGAGGCGAGTGAGTTGGGAGAACAGCTGCGCGAGACCAATCGTTTGCACCATGGACGAATAGAAGAGGTCCTGCGGCCCTACCGCGAGCAGGGCGCCTACCGCGAAATGCCGCGCGACTGCTTTGTTTCTGTCGTCATCGGGCCGGTCCAGGACTTCACCCGCAACTGGCTGGCCGGACGCACCCGCACCCAGCTGGCGGATTGTCGCGAACTGTTCATGCAGGTGGCCTGGGATGCGGTGCGTGCCTAGACCTGGCGCCCCATGCACTTGTGGGAGCGAATTCATTGGCTATGTCTGCGTTAAGTGTTGCTAGAACGCCCTGAGCCCAGCTGCTTATCGAGTTCTGCGGATGTTTCTGGTTTCGCCTCCCGGCGAGTCTCTTTTGGCAGTCGTCGGAATGCCGCACCACCCAAAAGTAACCAAAAAGGCTTGCCCCTGCATCCGGCCCGGCTTCGCCGGGTTCCCTCCCTCCATCGTTGCTCCGGGGGCGCGGCGAGAGGGGCCATCCATGGCCCCACACGCCTCTCGCGGCATCCATGCCGCTCGTCCCCCTACGCAACGATTCCGCTCGGCCTCCTGAAGGGGCGGAGTCGCCGCCCCACCGCTTCTGCCCGGTTTCAGGCCCGTGTGGGCTTCAGCATGCTTGGTGCCTCGCCGGTGCGAGTCACCCCTCTACCTCTGGGAGAGGGGCGGGGGTGAGGGCTGTGTCAGCTGGCGCGGAGGTTTTAAAGTCCCGTGATAGAGCGCTTCATTCAACGCTGCAACAGCTAACGCAGATATAGCCAATTCATTCGCGATTGAAATCGCTCCCACAGAATCCCGCCCAACAAAAAGCCCCGCATCTTGTGCGGGGCTCTTTGTGGGGGCCTGACTCAGGCCGAGCGGCGGCGGAACAGCGGCAGGGGCTGGTCGCTGGACGCCTGGTAGACCTCGGCGAATTCCTCGAAGGCCTTGAGGGCATCGTATGGGTCCTTGTCTGCGCGCAGGGCAAAGGCGTCGAAGCCGCAGCGGCGCAGTGCGAACAGCTGGTCGCGCAGTACATCGCCGATGGCGCGTACTTCGCCCTTGTAGCCGTAGCGCTGACGCAGCAGGTAGGCGGTGGAGGAGTGGCGCCCGTCGGTGAAGGCAGGGAAGTTCAGCGCGATGACCTGGAAGTGCTCCAGGTCGCCGGCGATCTCTTCGATCTCTTCACCGCTGTCCAGCCAGACGCCGAGGCCGCCGTCACGGGCTTTCAGCGCATGGGCGTGGTCGCACCAGAGGGCGAGCGGGACGATGATGTCGTCACAGTTGGGAATGCCATCCAGGGTCGCGTCCTTGGCCAGCAGGTGCCAGGTTTCGTCGATTACCTGGCCGTTCTTAATGATTCGCTGCATATACGCGCTCCTTGAACGGGTCGATACCGATACGACGGAAGGTGTCGAGGAATTGCTCGTCTTCGGTGCGCTGTTCCACGTAGACCTTGATGATCTTCTCGATCACGTCGGCCATTTCGTCCTGGGCGAAGGACGGGCCGAGGATCTGCGCCAGGCTGGCGTCACGGCCGGCGCTGCCGCCGAGGGACACCTGGTAGAACTCCTGGCCCTTCTTGTCCACGCCGAGAATGCCGATGTGGCCGACGTGGTGATGGCCGCAGGCGTTCATGCAGCCGGAGATGTTCAGGTCGAGGTTGCCGATGTCGAACAGGTAGTCCAGGTCGTCGAAGCGACGTTGGATGGCTTCGGCCACGGGAATCGACTTGGCGTTGGCCAGGGAGCAGAAGTCGCCGCCTGGGCAGCAGATGATGTCGGTCAGCAGGCCCACGTTCGGGGTGGCGAAGCCGAGTTCACGCAGTTCGCCCCACAGGGTGAACAACTGCGCCTGCTCGACGTCGGCCAGGATGATGTTCTGGTTATGGCTGTTGCGTACTTCACTGAAGCTGTAGCGATCGGCCAGGTCGGCGATGGCATCCAACTGCTTGTCGGTGACATCGCCCGGAGCAACGCCGGTGGGTTTCAGCGACAGGGTCACGGCAGCGTAGCCGGGTTTCTTGTGGGCGATCACGTTGCGCTCGCGCCAGCGGGAGAAACCGGGGTGCTCGGCATCCAGGGCGGCGAGGGCTGCGTCCTGGTCTTCCAGCGCCTTGTAGTCCGGGTCGACGAAGTGCTTGGCAACGCGTGCCACTTCGGCTTCGGTCAGGGTGGTGGGGCCGTCTTTCAGGTGGGCCCACTCGGCGTTCACGCGCTCAGCGAAGACTTCCGGGGTCAGTGCCTTGACCAGGATCTTGATGCGCGCCTTGTACTTGTTATCGCGACGGCCATAGCGGTTGTACACGCGCAGGATGGCGTCGAGATAGCTGATCAGGTGCCGCCAGGGCAGGAACTCGTTGATGAAGCTGCCCACGATCGGGGTACGGCCCAGGCCGCCACCGACGGACACGCGGAAGCCCAGTTCGCCGGCTTCGTTCTGCACCGCTTCCAGGCCGATGTCGTGGACTTCGATGGCGGCGCGGTCGCTCACGGCGCCATTGACGGCGATCTTGAACTTGCGCGGCAGGTGGGAGAATTCCGGGTGGAAGGTGGACCACTGGCGAATGATCTCGCACCAGGGGCGCGGGTCCACGAGTTCGTCACGAGCAACGCCGGCGAACTGATCGGTGGTGGTGTTGCGGATGCAGTTGCCGCTGGTCTGGATTGCGTGCATCTGCACGGTGGCCAGCTCGGCGAGGATTTCCGGCACATCTTCCAGTTCCGGCCAGTTGTACTGCACGTTCTGGCGGGTGCTGATGTGGGCGTAGCCCTTGTCGTAGTCGCGAGCGATCTGTGCCAGCTTGCGCACCTGGACGGAAGAGAGCAGGCCGTAGGGCACGGCGACGCGCAGCATGGGCGCGTAGCGCTGGATGTACAGGCCATTCTGCAGGCGCAGCGGGCGGAATTCCTCGCCCGAAAGCTCGCCTTCCAGATAGCGGCGGGTCTGATCGCGGAACTGCTTGACGCGGTCCTCGACGATCCGTTGATCGTACTCGTCGTATACGTACATGAAAAATCCTGTTGTCAGGCTGCTTACAGCTTTTCTGCGCGCACGGCCGCGCACTCCCCGCGGAGCCGGAGGAAGATACCAGTTCGGGGTTATGCGCAAAAGTGATGTTTGAATATATGCAAAGAACAGAAAGTTATTGATGGAGGAAGGGGCATAACCCTTCTGCTTGAGGCCCTGTGGAGGCTGGTCTTTACTCGAAGTGCAAGCCGCCTATAACCACAACAACGGGGGACGTCATGACCGATCATTCCGAAGGCTCCAATCGCGACAGCAAGGTCGATGCCTGGGCCATCTTCTTCCTGATCCTGATCGCCGTTTCCACCGCAGTATTCTGGGTCAGTCACCAATAAGTAATGTGCGGGGCGGGCTGGGTTCGACCAGTCCGCTCCGATGTACCCGGCAACCCTGCGATAAGCAGTTATACTGCGCCGCTGCTTTTCAGGGTGATGGAATGAAAGGACGTTGTGCCTCCCTTCTGTTTGTTCTCTGCCTGGGGCTCAGCCAATCGCTGAGTGCCGCGTCCGTTGTGTTTCTCAATCCGGGCCGCACCCATGAGCCTTTCTGGGCCAGCTATGTCCAGTTCATGCAGGCGGCCGCCGATGATCTGGGCATGGAGCTGGATGTGCGGTATGCCGAGCGTGACCTGAACCGCATGCTGAGCCAGGCTCGCGAGGTGCTGCAGGGCGACGATCGCCCTGATTACCTGGTGTTCGTGAACGAGCAATATGCCGGCCCGGAAATCCTGCGGCTGGCGCGCGGCAGTGGGGTGAAGCTGTTCACGGTGAACAGTAACCTGACGCCCGATCAGCAAACCCTCACCGGAGGCACCCGGGAGCGTTACCCCGACTGGATCGGCAGCATGGTTCCCAATGATGAGGAGGCCGGTTACCTGATGGCGCGCACGCTCCTGGAACTACAGGCGCGTCGGGCGCTTGGCCAGCCCTTCGACATGCTGGCTTTCTCCGGTGTCAAGCAGACACCCGCCGCCCAGCTTCGTGAGCAGGGCCTCATGCGGGCCCTGGCCGGCTTCCCCAATGCCCGGCTGCGGCAGCTGGTCTACAGCGAGTGGAATCGTGAGCGCGCCTATACCCAGGCCGTGCAGCTGTTCCAGCGCTATCCGGATGTGAAGCTGGTGTGGTCAGCCAACGATGAAATGGCCTTTGGTGCCATGAAGGCCGCCACCGAGTTGGGGTACAGGCCGGGCGAGGACCTGCTGTTCTCCGGCTTGAACAATTCCCCGGAAGTCCTGCGCACCTATCTCGATGGGAAGATCAACGCCCTGGTCAGCGGCCATTTCACCCTCGGCGGCTGGGCCATGGTGCTCCTGCATGACTACGATGCCGGCGTTGATTTTGCCCGTCATGGCGGCAAGGACCGCGAGGTACGGCTGTTCATCGCCCTGGACCGGGACAAGGCAACACGCCTCTTGCGGCATATCGAGCGGCAAGGCTATGACCTGGATTTTCGTGCCTTCAGCCTGGTGGGCAAGAAGGGCGCACGCGATTACCACTTCTCCCTGGAGCCGCTGATCGACTGAGGTTCAAACGCCTGCCAGGTGGAGCACCAGCTTCACCAGGCCGAAGAGCAGCAGCACAAAGACAGCGGTGAACAGCACGCCCAGGATGATGAAGTGGCTGGGCTTGCCACGGCTGAAGTCGCGGGTCCGATTCTTACCACTCTGCACGCCGAAAGCGGCCGCCAACACGCTTTGCAGCATTTCGCGGAAGCTCAGGGGTTGATCGTTGTTCTTGTCGTCCATGGGGCACCTCCTGGCCTGACCCGCGCGACGGCCTTCAATTCTTTCACAGCCTCTGAGCTTAGCTCGTCGGCCCGGAAATGCTGTCCATTTGCTCAGGTGCTGGCGTGCCGCAGGCAGCGGGTATCGATCAGTTCCACGGCGCGGGCACGGAGCTGGCCGCAGCCACCTTCGACGTCCTGGCCCGCGGAGTTTCGGACCTTAGTGAGAATGCCGCGGCTGTGCAGGTAGCGGACCATCTGCACGATGCGGTCGCCGTCAGGGCGCTGGTACTCGTCGTCGTCCAGGCTGTTGTACGGAATCAGGTTCAGCACCGCGTACTTGCCCTTGAGCAGGCGCAGGATGCCGTCCATTTCTTCCAGGCTGTCGTTGATGCCGCGCAACAGGGTCCATTGGTACTGGATGGGGTAACCGATGGTGCGCGCGTAGCGTTCGCCCAGGTCCACCAGTTCATCCGGCGTGATTCGTGGTGCCTTGGGCAGCAGTCGCTCGCGCAGATCAGCGCGGGTGGTGTGCAGGGACAGCGCCAGGGCGGGTTTGACCCGTTCCTGGGGCAAGCGCTCGAAGACGCGCCTATCGCCCACGGTGGAAAACACCAGGTTCTTGTGGCCGATGCCGCCGTCGGTGCCCAGCAGGTCGATGGCTTCCAGCACGTTGTCGAGGTTGTGTGCCGGCTCGCCCATGCCCATGAACACCACTTTCTTCACTGGCCGGAAGCGGCGGGCGAGAGCGACCTGGGCAACGATCTCGGCACTGCCCACCTGGCGCAACAGGCCGCTCTTGCCGGTCATGCAGAAGACGCAGCCCACGGCGCAACCGACCTGCGTGGAGACGCACAGGCCGTCGCGGGGCAGCAGCACGCTTTCCACCATCTGGCCATCGCTCAGCGCTACCAGCAGTCGGGCCGAGCCGTCGGCACCCGGATGCTCCGAGCGCAGGCGCACCAGCCCTTCCAGCTCTTCAGCCAGGGCGGGCAGGCCGTCGCGAACGCGGAGCGGCAGGAAGTGTTCGGTGTGCTGCCGGCGGGTGCCTGCATCCAGGGCCTTGCCCTGCAGCCAGGCACGCACCACCCGGCCAGCATGGGCGGGTTTGGCGCCGAGGTCGGCGAGGCGTTGATGGATGTCGGGGATTCGCATGGGGCGCGAATCCTACCACTGTCCCTGAAACGGTGGCAGGCCCGCCGACCGGCCGGTTGGGCGCTTCAGGGCGCCTCGACGCTGATGGCCAGGGCAGAGCTCATCCGGATCGCGACTTCCTGATTGAGGTACGAGGGTTTGAGCTCGATGTCAGGCCGCACCCGGACGACCTTGCGACTGCCATCGGCGAACTCCAGGGTGGCGGTGTGCTGGGTGGTGTCGATGGCCTTGACGATGGCCGTGACTTCCTCAGTGTCCGCGACCAGCATGCCCGGCTTGCTGCCTTGTGGCGTTGTCGCCACCAGTCCGGCGGCGGCATCGTTCCGATCCTGGCCGGGCGCACGCAACTGGATCACGCGTTCGTGCGTCACGATGGCTTTGACGCGGTCGCCTGCCTTCAACTGTGAAAAATTGCGCATCTGCGGCACTGCGTTGAAGGTCTGGCGGTTGCCCTGCTCGTCCTCGAGGGTGAACGTGCGCTTCTGCTGGTCGACGGCCGTGACTACCGCCCAAACCTGCTCCGTCTCGGATTCGACACCACCGGGTACGCCTGGGGCATAGGCGCTGGCTGTGCTGGTGGTCGCGTTCAAGCCATCGTTTTCAGATTGGCTGCTGCAGGCCCCGAGGAGGCTGAGGGTGATCAAGAGCGCTGGAGTGTGGCTGCTGTGCGACATGTCGTGTCCACCTTGGTCGATCAGGTTCCAGAAGGTTTGGCTGCGCCGTCGGAGGTTCTCCAGTCCCACCCGGGCATCCCGCCTGGTCGGCTACTTCAGCGTAGGCGAGGCGGCGGCAATTGCCTCCGTGGTATTCTGGCGCGCTGTTCGATCCAGCGATTCGGGAGCTGTTCATGAAGTTCATCCACCAACGCGAGCACCTCAATGAGGGTGATCTTGTCGTCATTCAGTGCTCGCAGACCTGCAACATCCGTCTGATGAGCGATGCGAACTTCCGCAGCTTCAAGAACGGAGGCCGCCACAGCTACCACGGCGGCGCGTTCGACCGGTTCCCGGCGAAGATCGTGATCCCCAGCACCGGCTTCTGGAACGTCACCCTCGACACCGTCACCCGCCGCGCCATCAGCGTGACGCGCAAGCCCAACTTCGAGTGGTCGATCAAGTTTGTAAGGCGTACCAAGGGCTGAGCCCAAATATGAAAATGCCCCGCCAGTGCGGGGCATTTTTTATTCCATGCATTGAGGGAGCGAATTCATTCGCGAATGAATTCGCTCCACAGCGGATCAATACTCGTAACCCAGGTTCGGCGCCAGCCAGCGCTCGCTGATGGCTTGGTCCTGCCCTTTGCGCTTGCTGTAGCTCTCCACCTGGTCGCGCTCGATCTTGCCGACGGCGAAGTACTGCGCTTCCGGGTGGGCGAAGTACCAGCCGCTGACGGCGGCGGCCGGGAACATGGCGTAGTGCTCGGTCAGGGTTACACCGCTGGTGCCCTGCGGGTCGAGGAGGCGGAAGAGGGTGCCTTTCTCGGTGTGGTCCGGGCAGGCCGGGTAACCGGGCGCCGGGCGGATGCCCTTGTACTGCTCCTTGATGAGCGCCTCGTTGTCGAGTTGCTCGTCAGCGGCGTAGCCCCAGTGCTCTTTGCGTACACGCTCGTGCAGCCACTCGGCGCAGGCTTCGGCCAGGCGGTCGGCCAGGGCCTTGACCATAATGGCGCTGTAGTCGTCGCCCTTGGCTTCGTACTGCTTGGCCAGTTCCTCGGCACCGATGCCGGCGGTGGTGATGAAGCCGCCCACGTAGTCGGTGATGCCGCTTTCCTTGGGGGCGACGTAGTCGGCCAGGCAGAAATTTGGCTTGCTGTCGGGCTTGATGGTCTGCTGGCGCAGGTGGTGCAGGCGTGCCAGGGCCTTGCCGTGGCCGTCATAGACCTCGATGTCGTCGTGGTCCACCTGGTTCGCCGGCCAGAAGCCGAACACGGCGCGAGCCTTGATCAGCTTGCCTTCGATCAGTTGCTTGAGCATGGCCTGGGCATCGTTGAACAGCGAGGTAGCCGCTTCACCCACCACTTCGTCTGTGAGGATGCGTGGGTACTTGCCTGCCAGGTCCCAGGCAATGAAGAAGGGCGTCCAGTCGATGTACCGGGCCAGCACCGCCAGGTCGATGTCTTCCAGGACCTGCGCGCCAGTGAAGCTTGGCTTGGCGGCACGGTAGTTGGCCCAGTCGAACTGGGGTTTGTTGGCCAGGGCGTCGGTGTAGGCCAGGCGCTCGGTGCGGGAGGCGCGGTTGGCGGTGCGCTCGCGGACCTCCGAGTAGTCGATGCGGGTCTTCTCGACGAAGCCGGCCTTCAGTTCCTTGGAGAGTAGCTGCGTGGCCACGCCCACGGCGCGCGAGGCGTCGGTGACGTAGACGACGGCGTCGTTCTGGTACTGCGGCTCGATCTTCACCGCCGTGTGGGCCTTGGAGGTGGTGGCGCCGCCGATCATCAGTGGCAGGTTGAACCCCTGGCGCTGCATTTCCTTGGCAACATGGACCATCTCGTCCAGCGACGGGGTGATCAGGCCGGAGAGGCCGATGATGTCGCACTTCTGCTCGCGGGCGGTCTGCAGGATCTTCTCCGCGGGGACCATCACGCCCAGGTCGACGATGTCGTAGCCGTTGCAGCCGAGTACGACGCCTACGATGTTCTTGCCAATGTCGTGTACGTCACCCTTCACGGTGGCCATGAGAATCTTGCCCTTGGCTTGCGGCTTGTCGCCTTTCTCTTCCTCGATGAAGGGAATGAGGTGGGCCACCGCCTGCTTCATCACGCGGGCGGACTTCACCACCTGCGGGAGGAACATCTTGCCGGCGCCGAACAGGTCGCCGACGACGTTCATGCCGGCCATCAGCGGGCCTTCGATCACTTCGATGGGGCGCGCGCACTGCTGGCGGCACTCTTCAGTGTCTTCGACGATCCAGGTGGTGATGCCCTTGACCAGCGCATGCTCCAGGCGCTTGGCCACCGGGTAGCTGCGCCATTCCTCGCTCTCGGCCTCTTTCACCGCGCCGCCGCCACGGTAGTTGTCGGCGATGGCCAGCAGGGCCTCGGTGCTGCCCTCGTGGCGGTTGAGTACCACGTCCTCGACCTTCTCACGCAGCTCGGCCGGGATCTCGTCGTAGATCTCCAGCTGGCCGGCGTTGACGATGCCCATGGTCAGGCCGTTCTTGATGGCGTGGTAGAGGAAGACCGAGTGGATGGCCTCGCGCACCGGGTTGTTGCCACGGAACGAGAACGACACGTTGGACACGCCGCCGGACGACAGTGCATAGGGCAGCTCGTCGCGGATGTAGGCGCAGGCCTCGATGAAGTCCACCGCGTAGTTGTTGTGTTCCTCGATGCCGGTGGCCACGGCGAAGATGTTCGGGTCGAAGATGATGTCTTCCGGCGGGAAGCCCACTTCATTGACCAGGATGGCGTAGCTGCGCTGGCAGATTTCCTTCTTGCGCGCGGCGGTGTCGGCCTGGCCGACCTCGTCGAAGGCCATCACCACCACGGCCGCGCCGTAGCGTTTGCATAGGCGGGCATGGTGCTTGAAGGCCTCAACGCCTTCCTTCATGGAGATCGAGTTGACGATGCCCTTGCCCTGTATGCACTTCAGGCCGGCTTCGATCACCTCCCACTTGGAGGAGTCGATCATGATCGGCACGCGGGAGATGTCCGGCTCACCGGCAATCAGGTTGAGGAAGGTGACCATGGCCGCCTGGGAGTCGAGCATCCCTTCGTCCATGTTGATGTCGATCACCTGGGCGCCAGCTTCAACCTGCTGCAGGGCGACCTCCAGGGCCTCGGTGTAGTTCTCTTCGCGGATCAGGCGGGCGAACTTGGCGGAACCTGTGATGTTGGTCCGCTCGCCCACGTTCACGAACAGCGAGTTGCGGTCGATGGTGAAGGGTTCCAGGCCCGACAGGCGGCAGGCCTTGGGAATATCCGGAATGACGCGCGGCGGGTACTTGGCCACGGCTTCGGCGATGGCCTGGATGTGCGGCGGGGTCGTGCCGCAGCAACCGCCGACGATGTTGAGGAAGCCGCTGGCGGCGAACTCCTCGACCACCGCGGCCATTTCTGCCGGGGACTCGTCGTATTCGCCGAAGGCGTTGGGCAGGCCGGCGTTGGGGTGGGCGGAGACACGGGTCTCGGCCTTGTTCGCCAGTTCCTCCAGATAGGGGCGCAGTTCCTTGGCACCGAGGGCGCAGTTCAGGCCGATGGAGATAGGCTTGGAATGGCGCACGGAGTTCAGGAAGGCTTCCGTGGTCTGGCCGGAGAGCGTGCGGCCGGAGGCATCGGTGATGGTGCCGGAGATCATGATCGGCAGCTCGAAGCCCAGTTCTTCGTAGACGCCCTGCACGGCGAAGATCGCCGCCTTGGCGTTGAGGGTGTCGAAGATGGTTTCAATCAGGATCATGTCGGAGCCGCCCTCGATCAGGCCGCGGGTGGCTTCGGTATAGTTTTCCACCAGTTCGTCGAAGGTGACGTTGCGGTAACCGGGGTTGTTCACGTCCGGGGAGATGGAGCAGGTGCGGCTGGTCGGGCCGAGCACGCCGGCCACGAAGCGAGGTTTGGCCGGGTTCTCGGCAGTCTTGGCGTCGGCCACTTCACGGGCCAGGCGCGCGCCTTCGACGTTCAGTTCGTACACCAGCTCTTCCATGCCGTAGTCGGCCTGGGACACGCGGGTGGCGTTGAAGGTGTTGGTTTCCAGAATGTCCGCGCCGGCGTCCAGGTAGGCCTTTTCAATGGCCTGGATCACGTCTGGACGGGTCAGCAGCAAGAGGTCGTTGTTGCCCTTCACGTCGCTCGGCCAGTCGGCGAAGCGGGCGCCGCGGTAGTCCTCTTCCTGCAGCTTGTAGCTCTGGATCATGGTGCCCATGCCGCCGTCGAGGATCAGGATGCGCTCTTTGAGTGCCTGTTGCAGGGCTTGCTGGCGGGCGATGTGGTCGGACATGGGAACTACCTGAGGGATGGCGTGAACAAAGGCGGGGATGATAGCAAAACCTTAGTAATTTTTAGCTTGTCCGCCATTTCCATGAAATTTGTTCATGTTGGCAGCGGGGCGGGATCGCCCTCCCATGCTGCAAGCCTCTAGAATCCGCCTATTCATTCCTCACGGACCGAGTCATGTCGCCGCATACCCGGGCTTACCTGTTTGTCCTGCTCATGCTGTGGATGCGCCTGACGGCGGCGGGAGAACTGTCCTACAGCCGCGACGTCCAGCCGATCTTCACCCAGAAGTGCGTAGCCTGCCACGCGTGCTACGACTCGCCCTGTCAGTTGAACCTGGGCAGTGCCGAAGGCGCGGCGCGGGGGGGCAGCAAATTGCCGGTTTACGACGGTGGCCGCACCAAGGCCCAGGACACCACCCGGCTTTACTTCGATGCCCAGGGCGCTGAGGCATGGCGGCGCAAGGGTTTCCACTCCGTGCTCGATGCCAGCGGCGCCCAGGCTGCCCTGATGGCGCGGATGCTGGAGCTGGGCCGCAGTAATCCGCCCGAGGCCAATGCAAAGCTGCCCGCCGAACTCGATATCGGCATCAGCCGTCAGAATCAGTGCCCCTTGCCTGGAGAGTTCGACGACTACGCCCGCAAGCACGCACAGGCCGGCATGCCGTTCGCCGTTACCGGCCTCAGTGAAACGGAATACCAGACGCTGCAGCGCTGGTTGGCTGAGGGCGCCAAGGTGGACGAGCAGGCAGTGCCGCCTAGTGCCGCAGAGATTCGCCAGATAGCCGAGTGGGAGACACTATTGAATGCGCCGGGGGCACGAGAAGTGCTGGTGGGCCGCTGGCTGTTCGAGCATCTGTTCCTCGCTCATCTCTATTTCGAGGGCGGTGAGCCCGGCCACTTCTTCCAGCTGGTGCGCTCGCGTACCCCCAGCGGCCAGCCCATCGACCCCATTGCCACGCGCCGTCCCAATGAAGACCCGGGCAATGCCTTCTATTACCGGCTCTGGCCCATCCAGGGCGTGATCGTGCACAAGACCCACATCACCTATCCGCTAAGTGCGAAGAAGCTGGCGAGGGTCAAGGAACTCTTCTATTCCGGCGACTGGGTGGCTGATCAGGTACCCGGCTACGGCGCCCAGCGCCGCGCCAACCCGTTTGAAACCTTCCAGGCCATTCCGGCCAAGGCACGCTACCAGTTCATGCTGGATAACGCCGAGTATTTCGTGCGCACCTTCATCCGTGGCCCGGTGTGCCGTGGGCAGATCGCCACGGACGTGATCCGTGACAACTTCTGGACGCTGTTCCAGGACCCGGCCCATGACCTGTACATCACGGATGCCGAGTACCGAGAACGCGCCACGCCGCTGCTGGCAATGCCCGGCCAGTTCGACGACATCGGCGACCTGCTGGGCCTCTGGCGCACTTACCGCAACAAGCGCAACGCGTACGAAGCGCTACGTATGGAGGCTTATGCCGATGCGCCGTCGCCCAGTTGGGCGCATATCTGGACCGGTAACGACAATGCGCTGCTGTCGATCTTCCGTCAGCACGACAGCGCCTCGGTACGCAAAGGCCTGATCGGCGAAATACCGCAAACCATCTGGTGGATGGACTACCCGCTCCTTGAACGCACCTATTACCAGTTGGTGGTCAACTTCGACGTATTCGGCAATGTCTCCCACCAGGCGCAGACGCGGCTCTACTTCGACCTGATCCGCAATGGTGCCGAGGTCAACTTCCTCCGCCTGATGCCGGCGCAGGCCCGCGCCGGGCTGCTCGGCGATTGGTACCAGCGCAGCGGCAGGGTAAAGATGTGGATGGACTACCAGAGCATCGACAACGATACGCCCACGGCCCTGCCACTACCTGAACAGGACCCCAAGCGCGTCTTTGCCCAAGAGCTGCTGACCCGCTATGCCGGGCTCAATGCGTGGCCCGACCCGATCAACCGTTGCGCTGGCGCCCGTTGCTTCCGGCCGGGTATCGCGACCGAACTGAAAGAGGCCGAGCAGGCCTTCAGCCGCTTGCTCAGCCGGCCCGCGGCGGGGCTCAAGGTGATCGAGCAGTTGCCGGAGGCGACCCTGCTGCGCGTGGAACTGGTCGACGGCCGTCGTGAGGTCTACAGCCTGTTGCGCAACCGCGCTCACAGCAACGTGGCATTCATGCTGGGCGAGGCGCTGCGCTACCAGCCAGGCCTGGATAGCCTCACGCTCTATCCGGGCGTGCTGTCCAGTTACCCGAACTTCGTCTTCAACCTGAAGGCGGGGGAGGCGGAGGCCTTCGTCAACGCACTGGAGCAGGCGAAGGATAGTGCCGCCTTCGAGAAGGTGGTGCAGCGCTGGGGCATTCGCCGTACCCATCCGCAATTCTGGTTCTACTTCCACGACCTGGCGGCCTACATCCGCGAAACCGAGCTGGTGGAGGCGGGTGAGTTGGATATGAACCGCTATCAGAACCTGTGAGTCTGGGCTGGACGCGAATTATTCCTACTAATTTGGTAGGGCTTTAACCCCTGTTCCCCTTTGGCGTACACTGCGCCCATGTTTGCGAGGAGTTGCCATGAGCGCCATCACCATTACCCAGGCTGCCCAGGATTATCTGGCTGACCTGCTGGAAAAACAGAACACCCCCGGCATCGGCATTCGTGTCTTCATTACCCAGCCGGGCACCCAGTACGCCGAAACCTGCATTGCCTACTGCAAGCCGGGCGAACAGAAGCCCGAGGACAATGCCGTGGCCCTGGCTGCTTTCACTGCCTGGATCGACGGCGTCAGTGAGCCTTTCCTCGAAGATGCGATAGTGGATTACGCCACCGACCGCATGGGCGGCCAGCTCACCATCAAGGCGCCGAACGCCAAGGTTCCGATGGTTAATGAGGAAAGCCCGCTCAATGAGCGCATCAACTATTACCTGCAGACCGAAATCAACCCGGGGTTGGCCAGTCACGGCGGTCAGGTGAGCCTGGTGGACGTGGTCGAGGAAGGCATCGCCGTACTGAAGTTCGGCGGTGGTTGCCAGGGCTGCGGCATGGTCGACATGACCCTGAAGGATGGCGTCGAGAAGACCCTGATGGAGCGCATCCCGGAGCTGAAGGGCGTGCGCGACGTCACGGACCACAGCAACCGCGAGAACGCCTACTACTAAGGCCTGTGCGGTACGAAAAAAGGCGACCTTCGGGTCGCCTTTTTCATGTCTGGATACTTGTGGCGATTTCAATCGCGAATGAACTCGCCCACACACGTGCTCGGTGTGAGCACAGACGAACGACGCGTGCGTGCGGATTCAGCCGGGGCAGCCGGCGGGTTTCAGGATGCGTTGGCCGGAGGCGGGAAACCTGGCCAGTTTCGAGGCCGGGCGAATCGGCCGGCGCACCAGCTCGCCGCCGCAGTTCGGGCACGTGCCGTGCAGGCGTTGATCGGCGCAATCCGGGCAGAATGTGCACTCGAATGAACAGATTCGCGCCTCGGCGCTGTCGGGTGGCAGGTCCTTGTCGCAGCATTCGCAGTTGGGGCGCAGTTCCAGCATGGCGTCGTCCTCGATCGGCGGTCGGGTGTCCGAAACGCTCCGCATACTCCTGCGGGCTGACGGACAGGTGCTTGTGAAATATGCGACGCAGGTTTTCCAGATGGCCAAAGCCGGTGACGTTCAGGCTCAGGACCTCGGCGAGGGTCAGGCAGGCGATACGGCGAATCGGTTCCATGACGTTCTCGGAAGAGCAGAAAGCGTCAGTCTGAAGCGAATGAAAGGTGGCAACAATGACAATAAGCGCACAGATCTCGCCAATCTGGCTTGGGCGAATTCAACGGTAGGGACGGCGGGGGAGGGGGCGGAGAAAGAAAGTGGCCGGGGCGGGCAGGAGAGTCCTGCCCGCCGCGCATTGGGCACTGAAGCGGGAGTGTTACTCCGGCATTGTCCAGGGCTCTAGGCTGTAGCCTTTGCGGCTCAGCTCTTCGCGGGATTGTTTGAGGATGCTGGCCAGTTGTTCGGGGTCGGAATAGGTGCTGCTCGGGATCTTCGAGCGACCCAGCAGTCGAGTGCTGGTGCGGTCGATCACGCTGATGCTGAGTTCGCCAGTGCCGTCCTGGAGTGCCCAGGCAACGCATTGGAAGGGTTTGAATGCACGACCGGCGATGATCAGTGCTTCGTTGAAACGCAGCGGAGTGTTCATGGGAGGGGGTCTCTCCATATTGTGCCCAATGAAGGTGGCGGCGAGGCTTCAGAGCTTCGTTACGCCGTTGTGAATGTGGATGGCGAGACTTGACCGATAAGTCACAAGGCGTCGTGAAAAATTAAGTTTTTGTCGCTGAAATGAACGGGTAAGCGATTTTTGTATCGGCTTTTGTGCGTTTTTGCCTGGGCTATAGGTATACAGGGCCTCCCTGCATTGTTCCGAATCGACGCCGATAGGGGCGGTGATGTACCGCCCGGGATTCGGCACGTATCATCGGCGATCGATCGAGGTTACCTACAGCGAGTGTTGCCGTGCCCGTTCTGAACCGTCTGTTCCGCCCAGTTCTTGTCGCCACCTGCGTTGCACTGCTCGCAGGCTGCTCCGCTCAACCGCTGTCGCCCAAGCTGCGCGCAGCACCGGAACGGGTCGAGCTGAGCGGCGTACCCTTCTTCGCCCAGAATGCCTATCAGAGTGCGCCCGCGTCGATGGCGGCCCTGCTGACCCAGCAAGGGGACGAAGTAACGCCTGGCATGATCGAGCGCGAGTTGCAGTTGCCGCAGAAGGAAGCGTCGCTGCGCGAGGGGCTGGCGGCGGCGGCGCGTCAGCACGGTCTCCTGGTTTATCCCTTGGGCAACCAGTTGGACGACCTGCTGGAGCAAGTGGCAGCCGGCAATCCGGTGCTGGTGCATCTGCGCGAAGGCTTTGGCTGGATGCCCACCTCGCGCTATGCATTGCTGATCGGCTACGACCTCAAGAATCAGCAGGTTCTGCTGCGCCATGGGCATGAGCGGCGAGCCCTGATGAGTTTCAGTGGCTTCGAGTCGGGCTGGTCGGAGGCGGGTAGCTGGGCGGTTCTGGTGCAGGCGCCAAACCAGTTGCCTGCGTCGGTAGGGCGGGCGCGTTGGCTGAAGGCGGCTGATGAGCTCGCCGCAGCGGGCCAGGTCAATGCTGCCAAAATGGCCAGACTGCAGATGCCCTGAGTGTTCGGTACAAATGAAAACGGCGCCTTGCCAGACTGTGTGAAAACCTAGCAGTCCGCTGTCGAGATGAAGACAATGCCCGTATCGATCGATACGGGCATTGTCGTTTATGGGCTACATCCAGGGCGAGGGGCGCCAGCAGAGCAGCCTGTTTCCACCGACGCTGGACGAACTGGTTCCCGAGGACCATCTGGTGCGGGCGATCGAGGCCTATGTGGCCCGATTGGATTTGCAGGCCTTGGGCTTCAGCAAGGCGCAACCGCAGAAGACCGGTCGTCCGCCCTACGACCCGGCGGACCTGCTCAAGCTCTACCTGTACGGCTACTTTCAGCGCATTCGCTCCTCGCGGCGGCTGGAGGCCGAGTGCCAGCGCAATGTCGAGGTCATGTGGCTGTTGGGCCGGTTGGCGCCGGACTTCAAGACCATCGCCGATTTTCACAAGGACAATGGCGCGGCCTTCCAGGCGTGTGACGACGCGGGCATCACTGCGTTTGTGCCGCCGAATCGGGGCGTCAACAACCAGGGCGGCGACACGCCGCTGTTTGACCGCGAGGCCTTTACCTGCGACGCGGCAAGCGACCGGTACCAGTGCCCGGCGGGCCAGTGGCTGCCGCTCAAGCAGGTGAGCGGTACGCAGCGCATCTACGCGGCCCGAACCGATTGCAGCACCTGCCCGTTGCAGCCGCAGTGCACGAAAGCCAAGCGCCGGTACCTTACCCGCCATGCTCATGAAGCGGCTTTGGCGCGCATGCAGCAGCGGATGCAGGTGCGGCCGGAGATGATGGTCAGGCGCCGAGCCATCGTCGAACACCCCTTCGGCAACCTGAAGCAGTGGATCCTGGGCAATGGCCGCTTCCTGCTGCGCCAGTTGCACGGTGCCAGCACGGAAATGGCCTTGGCAGTGCAAGCCTATAACCTGAAACGAGCCATTCAGGTACTCGGTGCTGGTCGGTTGATCGAGTTGATGGACTGAGCCCGCGTTGCGCTTTCCTTTACCCCTGAAACGGCAACGCCCCGAACCAGTCGGGGCGTTGCGTTGGCCTCACATCAGGGCGTTTTCACACGACCTGTTGCGGCGCCGTTTTCATTTGCGGGTCAATCAGACACCCAGCTTGTCGCGCAGGCTGTAGTACCAGGCACCCATCGCGGTGAAGGGGACGCGGAACACCTGGCCACCCGGGAACGGGTAGTGCGGCAGGCTGGCGAAAGCGTCGAAGCGCTCGGCCTGGCCACGCAGGGTTTCGGCAATCACCTTGCCGGCGACGTGGGTATAGGTCACGCCGTGGCCGCTGCAGCCCTGGGAATAGTAGATGTTGTCGCCGATCCGGCCGACCTGGGGCAGGCGCGACAGGGTCAGCAGGAAGTTGCCGGTCCAGGCGAAGTCGATCTTCACGTCCTTAAGCTGCGGGAAGGTCTTCAGCAGTTTCGGCCGGATGATGGCTTCGATGTTCGCCGGATCACGGGCGCCGTAGACCACGCCGCCGCCGTAGATCAGGCGCTTGTCGCCGGAGAGACGGTAGTAATCCAGCAGGTAGTTGCAGTCCTCGACGCAGTAGTCCTGCGGCAGCAGGGACTTGGCCAGTTCATCCGATAGCGGCTCGGTGGTGATCACCTGGGTGCCGCAGGGCATGGACTTGCTGGACAGCTCGGGAATCAGGTTGCCCATGTAGGCGTTACCGGCAACGACCACGAACTTGGCCTTCACACGGCCTTTCGGGGTATGTACCACAGGGTTTGCACCGCGCTCGATGCGAGTGGCAGGGCTCTGCTCGTGGATCACGCCGCCCAGGGACTCGACGGCTGCGGCTTCGCCCAGGGCGAGGTTCAGCGGATGAATGTGGCCGCCGCTCATGTCCAACATGCCGCCGATATAGTTGTCGGTCGCAGCGACTTCACGGATGCGCTTGGCGTCCAGCATTTCCAGCTGGCTATGGCCATAGCGTTCCCACAGTTTCTTCTGGGACTCCAGGTGCGCCATCTGCTTCTGGGTGAAGGCCGCGAACACGCCGCCGTCCTTCAGGTCGCATTTGATGTCGTACTTCTTGATGCGGTCGCGAATGATACGGCCGCCTTCGAACGCCATCTCGCCCATCAACTGGGCATTCTTGGCATTGGAGGTGCGCTCGATCACGTCGATGTCGCGGCTATAGCTGTTAACGATCTGGCCGCCATTGCGGCCGGATGCGCCGAAACCCACCTTGGCGGCTTCGAGGATGGTGACCTTGAAACCGTTTTCCAGCAGGAACAGGGCGGTGGAGAGGCCGGTGTAGCCTGCGCCGACTACGCAGACATCGGTTTCGGTCTCGCCTTGCAGTTCAGGGCGGGCCGGTACCGGGTTGGCCGAGAACGCATAATAGGATTGGGGGTAGGGAGTGTGCGTCATAATGGAATCTCTGTTTTTTATTTTTTACAGATGAGGTGATGCTACCTGAGTTGGGTCGAGCCTGCTAGCCTCTGTGCAAAATATTCAACGTGGCAATGAACAGTAAAAAATCCACTTTTTCAGAGAGTTAGCGAAAAAAGGTGTTGACAGGGAAAAGTTAGTCCGTAGAATGCGCACCCATCGAAGGCACATAGCTCAGTTGGTTAGAGCACCACCTTGACATGGTGGGGGTCGTTGGTTCGAGTCCAATTGTGCCTACCAAATCGAACCCGCAGCACGCGGGCTTAGAGGGGCGATCCGAAAGGGTCGCCCCTTTTTGTTTTCAATAGATTTTCAATATTTTTTCCAAACGCCCTCCACCTATAGCTTCAGATCGGCACCCACGCGCTGGTACTGAACGCCCTTCTCCTCGTGGCCGGCCTGGTAGTGCTCGGTCATCTTCACGTCGGCATGGCCCATCAGCGCCTGGATGTACTCCTGAGGATAGCCCTGCTGCTCATAGAGCCAGGCGCCCAACGCCCGGATCTCGTGAAAGGTCGGCCGCTCCGCCTTCGGCATCGTCTCGTAGGCCTTGGACTCATTCCGGGCCTTGGTGAAGGCCTTCGTCAGGTAGTCCTCGGTCACGGCATTCCAGTGGCGCTTGGCGTCCAACTGTTCCCGCTTCCTCGCCTTGGGCGAGTAGTGGATCAGGTAGGGGCACACAACCGCCTGCTCGTAGGTGATGTCCTGGATGCGCTCGACGCGCACAGCAGTGACCTCCAGCAGGATGCGGCTGTCCTTGCGGAACATGTGGATGGCCGGAGTCCACTTCTTCACCTGGCAATGGGCGCCATCGTCCAGGTCGGCGCGGTAGGTCAGGCGGCAGCCGATGTCGGCGTGGGTTTCGCGCACCCACAGCCGGTCGCCGGGTCTGCCGTAGGGGCAGAATGATCCCCCAACTCCTTAGCGCACTCGGCCTCTGTCTCGCCGAAAACGCAGTAGCCATAGCGCGGATGGCGCTGACCCAGCGCGCTCCAGCGAGGGCCACCGGGTTCGATTTCGGCGTCCTCGGTGGGGATTTGTGAGCCTTTCACCGGTCGCCTGGTGACTGTCTTCCGGCCTTCCAGGATGGCGCGGACCATGGGGCCGCTGAACAGGATGGGGCGCTCGCGGAGAGTTTGGTTTTCTGTGGGCATGTGGAGTCCTTTGCCACATGAAGTGGCTACAGTTAGGCATTGGGTGCAGAGGAGTGGCGATATGAAATGCGTGAACTGCTTGTGCGAGGCGCAGCAGATTCCTTCCGAACTAGATGGCGTTGAGATCAACTGCCCCCACTGCGGTCATTTTGGTGTCTCGGCGAGCGTTCTGAGGCAAAGGCTTGGCCGACCTTTTGATGTCGAGAAAACCAGGGTATTTCTCCATAACTGGCGCGACATCAATCCTGGGCGGTTCCCCGTGATCGATAGCGCGAACGTGATTTGGGCGCCGTCGGCCTAGTGCGTTTGCTAGTTGCCTGATTGGCGTTATCAGTTGAACTGGTGGTGTGCCGTAGTGGCGCTATGACATTAAGTGGGCTATTGGTTTCTTGTCGGACACGGAGCCAGACAAGGGGCGGAACGATGGATCGCAGCTACGTCTACAAGCAGTTCATCGGCAGGTACCCGGACGCAAAAGAACATGCCTTCGAGGCCGGCAAGGATCGTTCCTGCTCTGTCATGGTCGGCTTGTTCTATGGCGTCGTGGAGGTGGTGTTTGTGGGGGTGTATCTCCCTGACGGCCGGCTCAAGTCGGAGCATCTGTATTTCGAGAATGACCTGTGTAATGCGCTCGGCGTCATTCGCGTCGATCCAGAAGATGCCCTGAGTTTCGGCAAGCAGCGCGCTACGACTACCTGCCTAACAGGCCATATCTAACAGGAGGCATGGTTGATTCTGCTTCGTAGTGGCGCTATGGCATGGAGTGGAGTAGGTTCGGGAGCCCGGTGTTGGGCAAAACAAGGAAAGGGAAGAGATGAGTACGCGGCTTGTTTACCACTTCTGCAATGAGGAGTTCGGGCTTCAGAATATTGAGAAGTCAAGGTTGAAAGTTGCTACGATAATGGATTTGAATGATCCCTTTGAGCTTCTAGCGTACTCATCGCCTGATCGTGATATGAGGGGGCATATCAAGAAGTTCAAAGAAAGTGCCGCTAAGCAATTCGGCTTCATATGTTTTAGCAAGTCTTTCAGAAGCCCTGTGCAGTGGGGGCATTACGCGGACAAGCACAAGGGGGTCTGTCTGGGATTTGAGGTGCCAGCAGATAACCTGCACTCTATCGAGTACCGATCAGGATGGATTGAGTTTGACATTGGAAAATATGTTGATATGTCAAAGAAGGACCGGTCGGAGTGTATGCAGCGGCTCCTTCGAATAAAGCACTCTCAGTGGCGGTATGAGCGCGAGGTCAGGCGCATCCTGCTTTTGAGTGAGTCTGTAAAAGACGGCGACCTTTACTTCGGAAGCTTTGAAAGCGTAGGTAAGTTGAAAGAGGTGATTGTCGGCTGTAACTCAAAAGTCACTAGCGATGACTTAAAGAAAAAACTGGGCGACAGATACGGCCAAGTAGATTGCTTCAAAGTTCGTACTGCTTTTCGATCCTTTCAGATTGTCAAGAATAGGGACCGCAGCCTCTGGCAATAAGGCCTGCCTACACCAGCCTGCAATGCCACGACTGCGCATAGGCCACCCCGTCGATGATCTCTGTTCCGGTGATCACCAGGGCGAGGGTGCGTCGCACAATGGTCACATCTCAGGCCTAGCCTGATCGTGCGACACAGAACCTCACGCCTATACTTCGTTGGTTAGCCAGCCCGTGTGGTTGGCTTTTTTTTGCCTGCCATTTGGTGGTGCTCATGAGGCTGATTGGCCTTTCACTCGGGAGGATGTCCATGGACATAGCGATTCAGCGGCTCAACGACCAGGGAGGAGATGTGTGGCAAGTGGAAGCCTGCGGAATGGCGGTGTCGTTCAAGGATCAAGCCTCGGCGATTTCCTTCGCTGAGAAGCTCAAGGAGCGCGTGGAGGCGCCTCACTGTGTCTCGGAAGATGTACTCCAGCGCTGGGCTGACGAGCATTCCAGGATGTGCGCGGAGTAGTGCAGTCGATGACCTCCCCGACCAGCGAGGTCGAGGAGGATGGCGCACCGCACGCTGCTGTGCCTAACTCTCTGAGCCCAATTCCCGGAGGATCGAGCATGGCGAGTGAACATTACTGGCAGAAGGCTGACCAGCTGGCGCGCGAGGCAGCCAAAGCGTTCAATGCAGTTGCGGACTTCCTCAGTTCTGGACCTGACTTAAGCGATGACGATGTAAGGGTCGACTACTGGGAGCTCCAAAGTGCAGCAATCGTGGCTGCGGAAGTGTTCAAGGAGCACTATGAGCGCTCTTTGACCGGAGGCGGCAGCGGAGGGCTGGACGCTGACGACTAGGCGGCTTCCAGCAACGCCTCGATGACCTTCTGCCCAGCCACTGGCGGTACCGAGTTGCCGGCCATGTGCACGGTCAGGCGGTGGTTGTCCGGCCGTTGGGTTTCCCTCGGAAACGACATGGCCGCCAGGCACTCGTCGGCGGTGAGCATCCGCATTTGGTCACCGTCCACCAGGGCCCAGCGGTCGCGGGTGGTGATGGTGCCAATGGGGCGCTCCAAGCTGCGTCCGGTGAGCCCGGAGCCCGAGCCGTAGTAAGGCATCAGGAAGCGGTCGCCGTACTGGCGCCGGCCGTTGCGTACCCGCTCCAGGGTTGCTGCGGCACGCCCGGGCCGCCCGATGGGCGTCCAGGTCCCGGCGTTGAAGTCGATGAAGCTGGCCGCCGGCACGTGCTGGTGCTGCTGCAGGTTGAGAATCAGCGGCGCGCGGCTGCGGGTCAGGAGGATGAACAGGCGCACGCGGTGCTGGGGCACGCCCAGGTCGGCGCAGTCGACGATGTGCGGGCTGACCTGGTAGCCCAGCGCCCGGATGGCCATCTCCCAGGCTGGGTACAGCTCCCAGTTCACGAACTCTGGGGTGTTCTCGATCACCCCGGCCTCTGGCCGGTGGTACTCCAGGCAGGACACCGGCGCCCAGGCAATGGAGCGCGAGGCGTCGTGCTGCGGGTTGCCCGACTTCTTGCCGCGCGCCTTGCTATGGCCCTGGCAGCAGGGCGAGGCCAGCATCAGGTCATGCGCCGGCACCTGTGACCAGTCGACCTGGTGCAAGTCCTGGCAGGCGTGCTGGGCGGTGGGATGGTTCTGGCTGTGCCAGTGCACCGCGTCGGGCCAGTGGTTGGCCGCCCAGATGACTTCGGCGCCGGCCTGGCGCGCAGCCCAGGAGAAGCCGCCAAACCCGGCGAACTGGTCGATCGCTTTGATCATGCTGCTGATTCCCTGTCGTAGTGGATTGGCTACAGTTCATTTGCCTGCAGCAGAGGAGGAAGCGTGATGAAGTGCTTTATCTGTGGTGCTGAAGCGAGTCCGGGGGCCTCAACTGGTGACTACGAGTGGGTGGCCTGTCCGGACTGCGGTGAGTACAAGGTCACGCGGTCAGCCCTCGAGCTGCTGTCGAAGAACGGCTGGTCGTTCAACGTTGGTGAGGCAAGGAAGTGGATCGCCAGCTTTCAAAGGTCTGGAGAAACGGCAGTCATAACGGCTGACCGGGCTGCAAGGCTCATCTAGCGACCAGCGCTCTGCTTGGAATCGTTGAAGATGTCGAGCTGGGCCTTGGCGCATTCGGCTGGGCCATGGGGGAGGGGCTTGGGCTGCGTGAAGAACTCCTCCAACTCGTCATCGGGGAGGTCAGCCACGTCGATCCAGTCGGGGTGCATCTGCTTCCACGTGTTCGGATGCAGCCAGCGCGCCTCCTTGCGGTCGGGGCTGGAGCAGAAGCAGTGGCCCTGGTCGCGGAGGCTCATGAGTTCAGTCCTCTCCCTGGCTCGTCCAGGTCGCGGCTGTGGCCATCCTCGATGGTCAGTTGCTGGTCCACCGTGTAGAACGGGAGGTACACGTTGCAGTGGCCGGAGACCTGAATGGCGAAGTGGTTGATGTGGCCTTGGCCGAAGTCCCGCGCGTAGTTCGGGCATCGCGAGTATTCCTCGCAGCACTCCAGCACTCCAGCGCTTCCCGCTCTTCGTCATGCACCTTTCCGCAGGTCGGGCATCCCCAGAGCTCGTAGACTTCCGGCATGCAGCATTCGCGCGCATCGTCCTCGTCCTTGTAGATCTCGTCGCAATGACTGCACTTCCAGAGAGGCTTGGCTTCGAGCTTGCTCATGGCTTTTTCCAGGTCGAGCGATGCCGTGCCGCTGGTGCGGCTGGCGGGTGGGATGGGGTAGGTGAAAACCGGCCTATGAGCGGGTTTCAGGATGAGGTTGGTAGACGCTTGCTCGGTAATTTTCGAAGGGCGCTATTGCTCGGCTAAACTGGCCTTTTCCCTGGCCATCTGGTCGGTTGCAACTCCTACCGCTGTCTATACCTACTGGTGCCGGTTTCTTGGCATCCATTAAGACATTGCAAGGGAGAAGGGCATGGCAAGCGAAGTTCACGTCAATGCTGAGACGTTTGAAGCGGCTAGTGAGGAAGAGCGTCTTCAGGTTCACGAAATCATGACCAAGCTTAGGATCATGGACCCGGAGGATTCATTTGTGCCAGATGACACAGTAGCGGCGGTCGACATCCCTGACTTGGATGCATTGAGACAACAGCCTTTGCCTGAGGTCGTGGAGTTTGGCTTTCCGGGAAATGTCCTCGACGCAATTGGCAACGCTGTCGGTGGAGCATCAAAGGAAGTCTGTAAATCCGGATGTAACAAAGCTGCGGACTTCGCGCTTGTTGTTTGTGCACTTGAAACTGCGGGGACGGGCTTGGCGTTGTGTATAGCGGGGGCGGAGGCGGCGCGAGCTCTGTGCAGGGATAGATGCTAAACAAGGACGCCTCGAGGGCCACCGAGCGAGGGGCTAGTACTCAGGGCGAATGCTGCGGGCGACCCGTTCGGCCCGAGTGATGAGACCTTTTTTTCCAGTGCGTCGAGGCGCTGCTGCAGGGCGAAGGATCGGACACCCGCCAGCTTGGCTAGCTCAGCCACGGTGGGCGAGTAGCCTTTCTCCTCGATGAAGGAGCTGATGTGCTGCGGGGTTTCGGCCTGCTTGGGGGAGGGAGTCAGTCGCGCCATTCGTCTTTCAGTTCCTGTCGGAGCTCGCGGTCGGCGAGGCTGATGCCTTCGGCCATCAGAAGTCGCGCCACGTTTTCGCTGATTTGAAATTCGTGGCGCGGGATGGCCAGCAGCGAATTGGAACCAGATCGGCCAAGCCAGTGGGCGTGCGTGATTGAGTGCTCAAGGGCGTGGCCTTCCTTCTTCAGGCCGAGCCATCGAGTGATGTCCTCCAGCTTCCTCCGCACGCCGGGGCGCGCTCGGTGGCGTAAAGGCTCGGAAACGGACGACTCTCGAATGGCAGCGGCTGGCACCGCCTCGGCACCCATAGTATGGAAGTTGAGGACCAGTACCTGGATGGCTTCGGCCCATTGCGTGTAGCCGTGCCAGTTCATCAAATCGTCCAGCAGCTTTCGGGTGCCGATCTTTACGCTATGCCGCAGCTCAACTTCCCCGACCATAACTCGTCGCTCTTCGGTCTCCTGGTCGCGTTCCTGCTGGGTCTTGGCCATGCTCAAGCCTCCAGATCCATGCGTGGCCCGCGCTGGATGCCGTGCTCGTCGATAATCCTCAGCACGGTGTCCCGGCTGCACCCGGCTTCAACGGTCATCGCTGGGATGGACATGCCCTTGGCAGCCATGGTGCGGACCGAGTTGGATAGCTTCTCGCGGCGCTGCTGACGCTTGTGGTTCAGGGCTTCCCGCGCCAGTCCGACCGTTTTCCCCGCGTCAGGCATCGGCGCCTTTGGGATGTCGATGCCGTGGGCTTTCGCGATGCGGTGAATGCGTCGGGTGTCGGTGCGCAACTCGACCTGCATGGCTGAGACGCCCATGCCGATCCCGGCCAACCCATGGATCTTCTCCGCCAGGGCGGTGTCGCGTGCTTTCTGGCGCTCGCTGACCGCAGGAACCTGGTCGACCCGGTTGAGGATGTTCTTGCTGGCGGGGACGTACTCGACGAGGGGGATGACCTCAAGGAGGCGCGAGACGAGCGGCAGGATGCTGGCGAGAAGCTGGCCGCCTGCCGTGAGACCCGAGGCAACCTGCTGGTACAGGTCGGCGAGCAGAACCAGGCCTTGGCCGGAATGCGCCAGGCCGCGCTCGATCGCCAGGCCATTGCCAAGAAAGAGCAGGAGTCCGCCCGGCAGCAGGCCGAAGAGGACTATCAGGCGGCGAACCGCCTGCAGCAGGAGCGGTTCGGCGGCGACGCCTGTGCTGCGGCTGAAGCCGTGATCGACAAGGAGTTGGGGCTATGAAGTGGTTGGTGCTGGGATTGTGTGTTGCGCTGGCGGGGTACGCCGGACAATCGGTCGTCGAGCCGGAGTCGCGCATTGTGCGCGTGGAGGTAGCTGTGCCGGTGCCGTGCAAGGTCGATCCGGTGGCGGTGCCGCCCTGGGCGTCTACCGGCCTGAAGGCGACCGACAGCCTGGAGGTAAAGGTGAGGGCATTGCTGGCAGAACTCAGGCAGCGGAACGGTTACGAGCGGCAGTTGGTGGCTGCGCAGCAAGCGTGCCGGTAACTCACCTTCGAGATCCGCAAATCATGCTGCAGGTGAAAAGCCAAAAGCCGGCGATTGCCGGCTTCTCGGAACTAATTGACGGGCGAGTGCGGAGACACTGGGTTTCAACAACTACTGCTACTTGCACGCATAATGGTCGACGCCGCCTACTATTCCTTTAATTTTCACTGGCGAATACGGGTGCCTGCATGCGCTATAAGCAGCCCTCTCTCCACTGAGAGTGCCAGTCATTGTCTTGCCTGCCTCTATCGTCCATAAGCCGTATTGGTCCTTTGCACAGTCATATGCCGCACCAGCATTCGTTAGTGGCGCCTTGTCAAAGGGCGTGGGATTGTTGATGCAGAAAGTGACTTCAATATCGAAATTACAGATATTGAAGAAGCGGTTATCGTGACATTCCACACATTCTGGCAAGGCGTGGTCCTTGAGTGACGCAATTAGCTCATCTTGCTTTCCATCATAATAGAATGGCACGGCTGCTTGCCCAGTCTGAGAGTTCGTCGGAACCGGCTCGTGGGTGATTTCAGTGTTAGCCACATTGGCTTGATTGGTAGCGACTGCCACTTCATCGCCAGCGGAGTAGATGTCGGCCGATTTTTCCTCCGCTGTGGCGACATTTTCCATGTCTTCGTCATCCAAGGTGTTGCCCAAGGTGAAGACATCCATGACAAACGCGAAAGGCAGGGCAATGCTAGTGAGCCCGACGCCAAGAGCATCCCCGTCCTTGGCGGAGTCGACAATCATCTGGCCGGTCTGCCCGGTGTAGGTGGAGCAGCCGGAAAGCACCAGCATGGCCATGATAGTCGCTAGTTTCCGCTTGTTTGATTCCTGTAGGAACGGGGCACTGGTATGTTGGCTAATGGCAGCCCCCTGCCGGGGCTCCGCTTTCAGGACAGGGATTGGCGCCAGTTCGGCGGTTACGCATTCCGCTACCTTATCCGCAGCCTGGGAGACCCTGTCGAGAAACCTTCGGAACCTATACCGGCAAATCATTGGCAGGCCGGGATAGGCTGCGATCTTCTCTAGCCGCACAGATTGATGTCAATACGCCTTCATGTTTGGGCCAAGCCGTACTACTCGGCCAGTACCACCTCTATCGGCTCCAGCAACTCCGGGTAATCGTTCCGGTTGTTGCCGATGTCCGTGGAAACCGGGTGGGTGGCGAAGTCCTCGCGGCTGAGCGCAATGGCGCCGTGGACCTGCTCGTTGCTGGCGCTGGGCGACAACCAGAGGTCGAACTGCTCCGAGTGCAGGATGACCGGCATCCGATGGTGGATATCGGCCACGGGGCCGGTGGCGTCCTTGGTGAGCAGGGCACAGGACAATACGTCCTGGCCTTCCGGCCCGGTCCAGATAGACCAGAGCCCGGCGATGGCCAGCATCCCGTTGTCGACGGCATGGTGGTAGTAGGGCTGGTTGACCTTCCGGCCAGTGCGGCTGCGCACCTGCTGCCGCTCGTTCCATTCGTACCAGCCCTGGGCGGGCATCAGGCAGCGGTGGGTGCGCAGGCTCTGGCAACACATCGGCTTGCTCGCGGCCTCTTCGCTGCGGGCATTGAAGGTCAGGCCCGGCGGCTTCGACTGCTTCCACTAGGTGGGAATCAGGCCCCGGCGCGCGGCGACCAGCTCCAGTTCACCTTGCTGGTCCAGGCGCAGCATGGGGACCTGGGCGGTGGGGGCGACGTTGAAGCTCTGGATCCAGCGCCCGGAGTTGTGGGCGCCGATGTGCCAGTAGTCCTCGATGGCCCGATCAGATGGGGTGACGTAGCGTCCGCACATGGCTATTCCTCAGCGGATGCCAAGGGTAGCTCATCGATGTGGCGCGCGCAGATGAGGCACTGGACGTAGAATCCAGAGTTTTCCGGATCGGGGAGTAGCGCTGTGCTGGTGATTCGATTGAATGCTGGATGGACACTTAAGCTCGATCGTCAGATCGGCAGCGCAGGTAAGGCGGGGCTGTGGGATTTCCATCGTTCCGAGAGCTCCTACACCGTGGAGCGGTGCAAGACCTACAGGACTGCAGCAACAAAGCCGGCCGAGCCGAAAGAGGGCCAGACGGTGGAGGTGTTCATCTGCGACCAGCGGGAGCCCGAGGAGAAATGGCGGGCGGTCGGGGAGGGCGTGGCCAGGTATCAGGCGGAGCAGTAAAGGCCGCCAAGGCTCGTACCACTCTCTGTACCAATCGATGGGGAAAACAGGGGATTTTGGGGAATGTCGCGGGTGGGAAACGCGGTGTTTCGCACCCTGTAGGCCCCTTGTCACCCCTGTCGGCATCATAAGGAAATGTCGCGGAAGGGTGGTGTGGTCGAAATTCTGAATGGCCAGTTCCAGGCGACTACTGTATGAAAATACAACGCTAAGTTATTGATTCTTTTGTGGTAGAGTACGCGCTTTCGTGGTGCCTAAGAATTACCCTTTTCTCTTTGGTATCAAGACGTTAGGCACATTCAGCCGTCACCTTGACATGGTGGGGGTCGTTGGTTCGAGTCCAATTGTGCCTACCAAATTCGATAAAAAGGGTCACTCAGGTGACCCTTTTTTATTGGGCGCTTGTCGGGGCTGCGGCTTTCTGCAAGCATCCCGCTCTTCATTTACTTCCAGTGACTGTGGTTCGGCTCTGGTTGGCCTCAAGGCTCCTGCCACTGTATGGCGGGCATACCACCGGATCGCGTACTGGCTCATCCCAACCCATGTGGCCTTTGGTAGAGGTCACCACTAGGAGAGGAGGCGCCATGCCCACCATCACTCTTCCTGACGGCAGTCAGCGTACTTTCGATAAGCCTGTATCCGTGCTCGAAGTGGCCCAGTCCATCGGTGCGGGGCTGGCCAAGGCAACCCTGGCCGGCAAGGTCGACGGCAAACTGGTCGATGCTTGCGATCTGATCGAAGACGATGCCGCGCTGCAGATTGTGACCCCCAAGGACGAGGAAGGGCTGGAGATTATTCGCCACTCCTGTGCGCACCTGGTCGGCCATGCGGTCAAGCAGCTCTATCCGACCGCCAGGATGGTGATCGGTCCGGTCATTGAAGAAGGCTTCTATTACGACATCGCTTTCGAGCGCTCCTTTACCCTCGAGGATATGGCGGCCATCGAAAAGCGCATGGCTGAGTTGATCGAGAAGGACTACGACGTCATCAAGAAGATGACTCCGCGTGCCGAGGTCATCGAGCTGTTCAAGTCGCGTGGCGAGGAATACAAGCTGCGTCTGGTCGACGATATGCCGGACGAGAAGGCTATGGGCCTGTACTTCCATGAGGAGTACGTGGACATGTGCCGCGGCCCGCACGTGCCGAACACTCGCTTCCTCAAGGCGTTCAAACTGACCAAGATTTCCGGTGCCTACTGGCGCGGCGACTCGAAGAACGAGCAACTGCAGCGTATCTATGGCACTGCCTGGGCCGACAAGAAGCAGCTGGCTGCGTATATCCAGCGCATCGAAGAGGCGGAGAAGCGCGATCACCGTCGCATCGGCAAGCAGCTGGACCTGTTCCACCTGCAGGAAGAAGCGCCGGGCATGGTGTTTTGGCATCCGAGTGGCTGGACTGTCTACCAGGTGCTGGAGCAGTACATGCGCAAGGTCCAGCGTGATCACGGGTACGTGGAGGTGCGTACTCCGCAGGTCGTCGATCGCATCCTCTGGGAGCGCTCGGGTCACTGGTCCAACTACGCCGAAAACATGTTCACCACTTCGTCGGAAAGTCGCGACTACGCGGTGAAGCCGATGAACTGCCCATGCCACGTGCAGATATTCAATCAGGGCCTGAAGTCCTACCGTGATTTGCCGCTGCGCCTGGCCGAGTTCGGTGCTTGCCACCGTAACGAGCCCTCCGGCGCCCTGCACGGCATCATGCGCGTGCGTGGCTTCACCCAGGACGACGCCCACATCTTCTGCACCGAAGATCAGGTGAAGAAGGAAGCAGCTGATTTCATCAAGCTGACCCTGCAGGTCTATTCCGACTTCGGTTTCAGCGATATCTCGATGAAACTGTCCACTCGTCCGGCCAAGCGTGTAGGTTCCGACGAGCTGTGGGATCGCGCCGAGGGTGCGCTGGCTGATGCGCTCAATGAGTCAGGTCTGGCCTGGGAATACCAACCGGGCGAGGGTGCCTTCTACGGTCCGAAGATCGAGTTCACCCTGAAAGATTGCCTCGGTCGTAACTGGCAGTGCGGCACCCTGCAGTACGATCCGAACCTTCCGGAGCGTCTGGATGCCAGCTATATCGCCGAAGATAACAACCGTAAGCGCCCGGTGATGTTGCATCGTGCGATCCTCGGTTCCTTCGAGCGCTTCATCGGCATGCTCATCGAGCACTACGCGGGTGCGTTCCCGGCCTGGCTGGCGCCGACCCAGACGGTGATCATGAACATCACCGACAAGCAGGCCGATTTCGCGGTCGAGGTCGAGCGGGTTCTCAACGAAAGCGGCTTCCGTGCCAAGTCCGACTTGAGAAACGAAAAAATCGGCTTTAAAATCCGCGAGCATACTTTGCTCAAGGTTCCCTATCTCTTGGTTATTGGAGACCGGGAAGTTGAGACTCGATCCGTTGCTGTGCGCACCCGTGAGGGTGTCGACCTGGGTTCCATGCCCCTCGATAGCTTCTCCGAGCTGCTCGCACAAACGGTTTCCCGGCGTGGTCGCCCAGAATTGGAGTAATCATTATTAAGCGTGAAATGAGACAGGATAAGCGGACTCAACCGAAGGCCCCGATCAACGAGAATATCTCGGCTCGTGAGGTCCGGTTGATTGGTGCTGACGGCCAGCAGATTGGCGTCGTCTCGATCGATGAAGCGCTTCGTGCTGCTGAAGAAGCAAAGCTGGATCTGGTGGAAATTTCCGCCGATGCGTTGCCGCCTGTCTGCCGCATCATGGATTACGGCAAGCACCTCTTCGAGAAGAAGAAGCAGGCCGCTGTCGCGAAGAAGAACCAGCACCAGCAGCAGATTAAAGAAATCAAGTTTCGTCCAGGGACGGAAGAAGGGGATTACCAGGTAAAACTACGCAACCTGGTACGTTTCCTTAATGAAGGGGACAAGGCCAAGGTATCCCTGCGATTCCGTGGTCGTGAGATGGCCCACCAGGAGCTGGGTATGGAGCTATTGAAGCGGGTCGAAGCCGACCTCGCTGAAATCGGCACCGTAGAGCAGCATCCTAAGCTGGAAGGACGCCAGCTGATGATGGTCATCGCCCCCAAAAAGCGAAAATAACCCCCAGGGCACTGGCAGGCCTTGCGGTTATGTGTATTGACTGAATGCGGAGTATCCGAACATGCCAAAGATGAAAACCAAGAGCGGTGCTGCGAAGCGCTTCAAGAAGACAGCTTCTGGCTTCAAGCACAAGCACGCTTTCAAGAGCCACATCCTGACCAAGATGACTACCAAGCGTAAGCGTCAGCTGCGCGGCTGCACCCAGGTGCACCCGTCTGACGTCCGTAAAGTAGAGCGCATGCTGCGCGTTCGTTAATCCGGTCAAGATTTTAGAGGAGTTTACTCATGGCTCGTGTTAAGCGTGGCGTCATCGCTCGCAAGCGTCACAAAAAGATTCTGAAACTCGCCAAAGGCTACTACGGTGCACGTTCGCGCGTGTTCCGCGTTGCCAAGCAGGCGGTAATCAAGGCTGGCCAATACGCCTACCGTGACCGCCGTCAGCGCAAGCGTCAGTTCCGCGCTCTGTGGATCGCTCGTATCAACGCTGGTGCTCGTCAGAACGGTCTGTCCTACAGCCGCCTGATTGCTGGCCTGAAAAAAGCTGCCATCGAGATCGACCGTAAGGTTCTGGCCGACCTGGCAGTGAACGAAAAAGCGGCGTTTGCTGCGATTGTCGAGAAAGCTAAGGCCATCCTGGCTTAAGTCCCCGACAATCACCGGGTTCGCCCGGTGCTGAACGTCATCGATAGGGGAAGGGCCTTGTGCCCTTCCCCTATTTCGTATCTGGAGTCTGTACATGGAAAATCTGGATGCGCTGGTCTCGCAAGCGCTTGAGGCCGTGCAACAAACCGAAGACGTGAACGCCCTGGAGCAGATTCGCGTTCACTACCTTGGCAAGAAGGGCGAGCTGACCCAGGTGATGAAGACCCTGGGCGACCTGCCGGCTGAAGAGCGCCCCAGGGTCGGTGCCCTGATCAACGCCGCCAAGGAGCGCGTTCAGGAAGCATTGAACACCCGTAAAGAGTCGCTTGAGCAGGCTGCACTGACCGCCAAGCTCGCGGCTGAACGAATCGACGTGACCCTGCCGGGTCGCGGCCAGGTCTCTGGTGGCCTGCATCCCGTAACGCGTACCCTTGAGCGCGTCGAGCAGTTCTTCACTCGGATTGGCTACGGCATTGCCGAAGGCCCCGAAGTCGAAGACGACTACCACAACTTCGAAGCGCTCAACATTCCCGGCCACCACCCGGCCCGGGCAATGCACGACACCTTCTATTTCAACGCGAACATGCTACTGCGTACCCACACCTCCCCGGTACAGGTACGCACCATGGAATCGCAGCAGCCGCCGATCCGCATCGTCTGCCCCGGCCGCGTCTATCGCTGCGACTCGGATATCACCCACTCGCCGATGTTCCATCAGGTCGAAGGCCTGCTGGTAGACGAAGGCATCAGCTTCGCCGACCTCAAGGGCACCATCGAAGAGTTCCTGCGTGTGTTCTTCGAGAAGGACCTCGGCGTTCGCTTCCGACCCTCCTTCTTCCCCTTCACCGAGCCGTCCGCTGAAGTCGACATGCAGTGCGTGATGTGTTCCGGCAAAGGCTGCCGCGTTTGCAAGCAGACTGGCTGGCTGGAAGTGATGGGCTGCGGCATGGTGCACCCGAACGTACTGCGCATGTCCGGCATCGACCCGGAGAAATACCAGGGCTTCGCCTTCGGCATGGGCGTAGAGCGTTTGGCCATGCTGCGTTATGGCGTCAACGACTTGCGCCTGTTCTTCGACAACGACCTGCGCTTCCTTGCGCAATTCCGCTAGGTCGCAGCGTCCGAAACGAATCCAGAGCCTGTGTCAACGCCTTGCGAGCTAGCGCTATGCAAGGCAAAAGCAGGCGGAAAAGCGCAGTTTACGCGTTGTAAATGAGCATTTTGAGCCTGCTTTTAACGCAGTAGAGCCGACGCGCAGCAGGCGTTGAGCAGGCTCTAGGAGAAGAGGATGAAATTCAGTGAACACTGGCTGCGGAGCTGGGTAAGCCCGCAGGTATCCCGCGACGAGCTGGTAGCTCGTCTGTCCATGGCAGGCCTCGAAGTTGATAGCGTCACCCCGGTGGCGGGCGCCTTCAGTGGCGTGATCGTAGGCGAGGTGCTGAGCACCGAACAACACCCGGACGCTGACAAGCTGCGTGTTTGCCAGGTAAGCAACGGCACCGAAGCCTTCCAGGTCGTGTGTGGTGCGCCGAACGTGCGCCCCGGCCTGAAGATTCCCTTCGCCATGATCGGCGCCGAACTGCAGGGCGACTTCAAGATCAAGAAGGCCAAGCTGCGTGGAGTTGAATCCAATGGCATGCTCTGCTCGGCCTCCGAGCTGCAGATCAGCGACGAAAACGACGGCCTGATGGAGCTGGCTGCCGATGCGCCTGTTGGCCAGGACATTCGCGCCTATCTGGGCCTGGATGACGTGATCATCGAGCTGGGCCTGACCCCCAACCGTGGCGATTGCCTGAGCCTGTCCGGCCTCGCTCGCGAAGTGGGTGCGCTTTATGCCGCTCCGGTCACCCGCCCGCAGGTTGCTGCCGTTGCGCCGGCCCATGACGAAGTGCGTCCGGTCGAAGTGTCCGCTCCGGCGGCCTGCCCGCGCTACCTCGGTCGCGTGATCCGCAACGTCGATCTGTCTCGTCCGACCCCGTTGTGGATGGTCGAGCGCCTGCGTCGCTCCGAAGTGCGCAGCATCGATGCCGCCGTCGACATCACCAACTACGTGATGCTCGAACTTGGCCAGCCGATGCACGCTTTCGACCTCGCCGAAATCAATGGCGGCATCCGCGTGCGTATGGCGGAGGAGGGCGAGAAGCTCGTCCTGCTGGACGGCCAGGAAGTCAGCCTGCGCGCCGACACTCTGGTCGTCGCCGACTATGACCGTGCCCTGGCCATCGCTGGCGTCATGGGTGGCGAGCACAGTGGCGTGAGCGGTAAGACCCGCGACCTGTTCCTCGAAGCAGCCTTCTTCGACACCATTGCTGTTGCCGGCAAGGCCCGTTCCTATGGCCTGCACACCGATTCGTCCCACCGCTTCGAGCGTGGCGTCGACTTCCAGCTGGCCCGCGAAGCCATGGAGCGCGCCACCGGCCTGCTACTGGAAATCGTCGGCGGCGAAGCTGGCCCGATCATCGAGGCCGTCAGCCAGGACCACCTGCCGAACGTTGCGCCGGTTACCCTGCGTGCCGAGCGCATCACCCAGATGCTGGGCATGGAAATGGACGCCGCCGAAGTCGAGCGTCTGCTCACTGCGTTGGACCTGAAGGTCGCCGCCGAAGGTGCTGGCCAATGGCAAGTGGCAGTGCCGAGCCATCGCTTCGATATTAGCCTGGAAGTGGACCTGATCGAAGAGCTGGGCCGCCTCTATGGCTACAACCGTCTGCCGGTTCGTTACCCGCAAGCGCGCCTGGCGCCGCGTGCGCGTTCCGAGGCTGCCGTCGAACTGCCGGCCCTGCGTCGCCTGCTGGTAGCTCGTGGTTACCACGAGGCCATCACCTACAGCTTCATCGATCCGAAACTGTTCGAACTGTTCAATCCCGGCGTGAAGCCGCTGATGCTGGCCAACCCCATCTCCGCTGACATGGCTGCCATGCGCTCTTCGCTGTGGCCGGGCCTGGTCAGTGCCCTGCAGCACAACCTCAACCGTCAGCAGTCCCGCGTGCGCCTGTTCGAAAGCGGCTTGCGTTTCGTTGGCCAGCTCGAGGGTCTGAAGCAGGAGCCCATGCTGGCAGGTGTGCTCTGCGGTTCCCGCCTGCCGGTAAGCTGGGCCAATGGCCGTGATGCCGTCGACTTCTATGACGCCAAAGCCGATGTGGAAGCCATCCTCGGCGCCGCTGGTCACCTGGATGCCTTCAGCTTCGTGCCGGGTGAGCATCCCGCCTTGCATCCGGGTCAGACCGCTTGCATCGAAAGAGAAGGACGCCTGGTCGGCTTCCTCGGTGCGCTGCACCCGGAACTCGCCAAGGCCCTGGATCTGGATCAGCCGGTCTACATGTTCGAGCTGGTACTGGCCGAAGTGATGCAGGGCAAGCTGCCAAAGTTCAGCGAGCTGTCGCGCTTCCCTGAAGTACGCCGTGACCTCGCCCTGCTGGTGGATCGTGACATTGCTGCCGAGTCGGTACTCGCCACCATCCGTGAAGCCGCCGGCGAATGGCTGACTGACCTCAGGCTATTTGACGTGTATCACGGTAAAGGCATTGATCCGCTTAGAAAAAGCTTGGCGGTCGGCTTGACCTGGCAGCATCCATCGCGCACTCTTACTGACGATGAGGTGAACAACACAACGCAAAACATCGTCACCTCGCTGGAAGACAGGTTCAATGCCACGTTAAGGAAGTAGCGTATGGGGGCTCTGACGAAAGCTGAGATGGCTGAACGTCTTTATGAAGAGCTTGGCCTGAATAAACGGGAAGCCAAGGAACTGGTGGAGCTGTTCTTCGAGGAAATCCGTCAGGCGCTGGAGCACAACGAACAGGTGAAGTTGTCCGGGTTCGGCAATTTCGACTTGCGCGACAAGCGTCAGCGGCCTGGCCGAAACCCGAAGACCGGAGAGGAAATCCCGATCACGGCTCGCCGTGTGGTCACTTTCCGTCCAGGGCAGAAACTCAAAGCCAGGGTCGAAGCTTATGCTGGAACCAAGTCATAACGACGAGCTGCCGCCCATTCCAGGCAAGCGGTATTTCACTATTGGCGAAGTTAGTGAACTCTGCGCAGTCAAGCCCCACGTGCTGCGTTATTGGGAGCAGGAATTTCCCCAGCTCAACCCGGTAAAGCGGCGCGGTAACAGGCGCTACTACCAGCGCCAGGATGTGCTGATGATTCGGCAGATCCGGGCGCTGCTATACGATCAGGGCTTCACCATCGGCGGGGCGCGTCAGCGCCTTTCCGGGGACGAAGCCAAGGAAGACACCACGCAGTACAAGCAGCTCATCCGCCAGATGATCGCCGAGCTCGAAGATGTCCTCCATGTGTTGCGGAAGTGAATTTTCTTGAAAAAAACCTTCCACAATTCAAAAGCTTAAGATATAGTTCGCTCCGCTTCCGGTGATCCGGAGCGAGCTACAAAACGTCGGGGCGTAGCGCAGCCTGGTAGCGCACTTGCATGGGGTGCAAGGGGTCGAGTGTTCGAATCACTCCGTCCCGACCATATTCTTCAACGACTTAGGCCAGTTCGGAAACGACTGGCCTTTTTCGTGTCAGGGACTTTTGCGGGACTCTTCATCCTGCCTTCCTCCTCAGTATTGTCAGCACCGGCCCACGGGAGTCCGTCGCCGATATCTTGTTGGCTTCATCGATCAGTTTTCCCAGCTCTGCTGCCGAGTAGTGACTGGTGATGCTGCCGTTCTTGTGCCCTAGCAGAGCCTTCCGGTCCTCTTCCGTTACCCCGGCTGCCCGAAGCCGGCGGCCGAAGGTATGCTTCAGGTCATGGACACGGATCGAAGCGAATCCGGGTGGAGCAGGGCGGAGAAACTTCTCCTGAAATTTCTTTGCTGCCCGCACCCTGGCTTTCTTCCAGGCCGAGTCGTTCATCCGGTGGACCGGCATCGCCTTGCCATTCTGGTCGGGCATCCCGTAAGGGAACACCCAAACCGGATCCAGGCCACGCTGCCCCTCGATGATGGATTTCGCCACGCTGTTCAGCACCACCAAACGCTCGTCGCCGTTCTTGACCCCCGAACTCTCATGCCGGCCACCAAAATCGGCAGGTATGAGGAAGACGCTGGTCTTGAGCTCTGGAACCTGTATTTCCCAGTCCCAGCGCAATTTCACGACTTCCTGTTCGCGCGAGCCGCTGTTCACCTTGTAAAGCGCCATGCGGCGCAAGTGATCAGGCAATTCGGCGAATAGAATCGATTGCTCTTCCCAGGACAGCGGATAGGGAGAACGCCTGGTTTTTTTTTCCTCCAGCTTGGTGATCATCGGCACTACATCGAGCCAGGGACGCTTATGCTCGTCGCGCCATTTCCTGGCGCAAAGATTGAGGATGCGTATGACACGCTCCAGGGCGATGTTCACCGTCCGGTAAGAAACCCCGCGCTTCACCTTGCCGTCGGTAGTTTTGCTGGGCTTCAAGCGATCCTTGATGTACGGGGCCAGCGTTTCATCATCGATGTGAGTGACGGGGGTGTCCCCGATATACGGGTCCAACTGCTCCAGATAGATGGCAGTAAGCCCAATCGAGGGTTGGTCCTTGTACTCAACCAGATAACGGGTGGCTGCTTCCCTCCAGGTTCTTATCCTGCGTACGCCGTAGATCTTCTGCTCGCGCAGCTTTTCCAGCTTGTGTATCAGGTATTGCTCCGCCTCCTTCCTGTCGCTTGATCCAGTGCTTTCCTGAATTCGCTGACCCCTGAAGACCTTGTCGATGTGCCAGATCCCGTTCCTTTGGTAGAGGCCGCTAATGGTTTTTTGCGCCATGGTTTTTCTCCTTGGCGCTCGCTGCGGGGGTGATCATGTCCCGTGGCACCTTCCTTTTCAATGCTGGCCTGGTCGATGTAGGCGTCGGCCCAGGCGTCCAGTTCCTCTCGATCGAAGCCGATGCCCTGCACCCCGATACGGAATTCCCGGACGTAGGGGCGAACAGTTCTGTTGAACTCGGTGCGGCACATGCCGAGGTAGGCTGGCGCCGCACTGGCCCGAAGTATCCGGGGCATGCAAGCGATCAAGCGGGCAGGGCGTTGCTCGGTTGTTGCGGGCATGGCTGTCCTTCTCCTCGTTGCCCCGTTTCACGTGCAGATGCTGGCTGCTACCCATTGGGCAAACAACACGGTGGAGAGGGCCGGGGAGGGTTTGGTACAACAGAGGCACTTGGATAATTGGTGCCCTGGCGGTTTCGGGCCGACTTGCCATCTGTTGGCTTGGCGGACCTGGTCATATTGGGGCTTAAGGATCGATGTATGTCTTCTGCAGAGGTGTTCGAACAACCAAATTCAAGCCCTGGCGGGCCGGTCACTCGTGAGGAGTTGTACGCAGAGGTTTGGCAACGTCCAATGACCAAGATCGCTGAGCATCACGGCGTTTCCTCCAGCTTTATGGCGCGTGTGTGCACGCAAATGAATGTGCCTCGGCCACCGCGTGGGCACTGGGTGTCGGCGCTGATTGAAAACTGACCCACCCTGCCGATTGAAAAATGACCCAGGGCGGCTTGCTGATTTTCACCTCAGCAATTGTGGATAAGCCTAGCAGTCGTCAGGTGGGTAAACGAAGCTGACCCCACCCAATGCATCCTGTGGTGAGGTCGCTTCGACCGGCTCAAAAGGGATCGTCCTCCGGCTCCACGACATCGGTGCGCTTGCGCTCCCGTGCCTGGATCTTGGTCTGGGCAACCAGACTGCTGTGTTGCAAGCGGTAGGATTCGTTGCCGGTTTCGACGATGTGACAGTGATGCGTCAGCCGATCCAGCAGCGCCGTGGTCATCTTCGCGTCACCAAACACACTCGACCATTCGGCGAAGCTGAGGTTGGTGGTGATGATCACGCTGGTGTGCTCGTACAGCTTGGAGAGCAGGTGAAACAGCAGCGCGCCACCGCTTTGGCTGAAGGGCAAATACCCCAGCTCATCGAGGATCACCAGATCCGTTCGCAGCAGCCCCCGGGTGATGCGTCCCGCCTTGCCCTCGTGTTTTTCTCGCTCCAGCAGGTTGACCAGGTCGACCGTGGAGTAGAAGCGCACCCGCTTGTTGTGCTGTGTGATGCCAGATACGGCCAGTGCCGTCGCCAGGTGCGTTTTCCCCGTCCCCGGGCCACCGATGAACACCACATTCTGCGCGGTGTCCGTAAACGTCAAACTGGACAGTTCCTTGACCAGCCTGGCGTCGGCACTGGAGGCACTGAAGTCGAAGCCAGCCAAGTCGCGGTGCAGGGGGAGCTTGGCCATGTTCATCTGGTGGCTCACTGAGCGCACGGCGCGGTCGGCATGCTCCTGTTCGAGCAGATGTTCGAGCAACCATTTGGATGACGCCGTGGTGGATTCGCCTTGCGCGGCCAGCTCTGCCCAAGCGTTGGCCATACCATGCAAACGCAGCCCTTTGAGTTCGTCGGTCAGATCACGCATTGCGCACCTCCTCATCGGTGCTGCGCAGTCGGTCATAGCGCGCCGTATTGGCGACAGGGGCGACCTTGAGTGGCAGGCTGGTCTCGACCGAGGGCGGGGCTTCAGTCGACGTCAAACGGGCCACGACGTTAAGGATGTGATCGGCACTCAGGCTGCCGGATTGCAGTACCAGTTCCACGGCGACCAGCACGGCATCCAGGCCGGCAATGGGAACAGCCGCCAGCACCTGGGTCATGATCCGATCGCCCTGGGCGTGTCGCCTCAGCCCCTGCCTGAGCAGGCGCAATGGCTTAGGCAAATCAGCAAACGGGGCGCCGTTGCGCAAGGCACCGGGTTTGCGCTCGATCAGCGGGATGTAGTGCTGCCAGTCATAGCTGACCTGGTCTCGATCAAACAGGCGCTCATGACTGGCAATCATGCCGTCATCGGCCATCACGACGATCCGAGCGGGATAGAGCCGGCTACTGACCCACTGGCCAACGCGTTCACACGGGACTGAATAGCGGTTGCGTGCCACGCTGATCAGGCAGGTGCTGGAGACGCGAACCGTGCGTTCGACGTAGCCATCGAAGGCGGTGGGCATCGGCATCATTTCCACCCGCTCCAACTCCAGGACTTCCGCCACCGTCAGCCCGTTGTACTGCGGGTGCACCAACTCGCCCCACAATGCTCGACAGCGCTGAGCGAGCCAGGCATTCAGCTCTTCGAAGCTGTGAAAGGTGCAGGCTCGGGCGTCCAACCAGATGCGGCGCCGGCTATCCTGCACGTTCTTTTCGACGATGCCTTTTTCCCAGCCGGAAGCGACGTTGCAGAAGTCGGGATCGAACAGGTAGTGCGAACACATCACTGTGAAGCGGGCATTGACCGTCCGACCTTTGCCCTTGCTGACCTTGTCGACCGCCGTCTTCATGTTGTCGTAGATGCCGCGCCGGGGTACCCCGCCCAGTGCGGCGAATGAGCGGGTGTGGGCATCGAACAGCATTTCATGTCCCTGGCTGGGGTAGGCCACCAACCAGAAGGCACGACTGGCACACAGCTTCATGTGAGAGACCTGGATGCGTCGGAAGATGCCGCCAATCAGCATCCCTTCCTCGCTCCAATCAAACTGAAAGGCCTCACCCAGCGCGAACGCCAACGGCACAAAGGCGCGTACCGCCTTGCCTTGTTCACCACGCCAGTGACGGATGAAGGCGGTGAGCTGGCTATAGCCGCCGTCATACCCTTCAGCCCGGATCATCAACAGCAACGCCTTGGCGCTCCGGCGATTCTGCTTCGCCCTGAAGGCATCAGCCCGGAGTGCCTGCTCCAACGTCTCGTGAAAGGGGCTGAGCTTGTTGAACACGGCCCGCCGCTGGTAGACCGGCTGCGTTGACTCAGGTGCTCTGACCCATTTTCGGATGGTGTTACGCGACAGCCCGGTACGCTTGGCTATCTCATGCAAGGACAGCTTGCGGATTCCACGGCCATTCGGCCACCCATTCCATGAGCATCCGGCCACCGATTCCACGGTGATCCGGCCACCCATTCCACGCGCATCCGGCCACTGATTCCACGGCCATCCGGCCACCCTCCTGGGCAGGCAGCCACGCAGGATTTCTTCACTACCATCGGCCTCTTTTTCGAAGCAGAGAGGTCGTCGTGGAGCGTTTATCCATGCGTAAGATTCGCGAAGTACTGCGCCTCAAATTCGAGGTCGGACTATCGGCTCGCCAGATTGCGGTCAGCGTGCAGATCGGTCGCGCCACCGTCGGCGATTACCTCAACCGCTTTGCTGCCAGCGGCTTCAACTGGCCCTGTTCGTTGTCCGATGCCGAGTTGGAACGCCAGCTGTTTCCACCGCCTCCGGTGGTGCCCAGCGAGCAGCGGCCACTGCCCGACTGGGCCTGGGTGCATGCCGAACTGCGCCGACCTGGTGTGACCCTGGCGCTGCTCTGGCAGGAGTACCGCCTGAGCCAGCCGCAGGGCTTTCAGTACAGCTGGTTCTGCGAACACTACCGGGCCTGGCAGGGCAAGCTGGATGTGGTGATGCGCCAGGAGCATCGCGTCGGCGAGAAACTGTTCGTCGACTACGCCGGGCAGACGGTACCGGTGATCGACCGCCACAGCGGCGAGATCCGTCAGGCGCAGGTGTTCGTCGCGGTGCTCGGCGCTTCCAGCTACACCTTCGCCGAAGCCACCTGGTCACAGCGGCTGCCGGACTGGCTGGGCTCCCATGCCCGCTGTTTCGCCTTCCTCGGCGGGGTGCCCGAGATCGTGGTGCCGGACAACCTACGCAGCGCGGTGAGCAAGCCCCATCGCTACGAGCCGGACATCAACCCCAGCTACCGCGACTTGGCCGAGCACTATGGCGTGGCGGTGCTGCCCGCGCGGGCGCGCAAGCCGCGCGACAAGGCCAAGGCCGAAGTCGGCGTGCAGGTGGTCGAGCGCTGGATCCTCGCCGCGCTGAGGAACCGCCAGTTCTTCTCCCTGGATGAACTCAACACGGCCATCGCAACGCTGCTGGAGCGGCTCAACCGGCGACCGTTTCGCAAGCTGCCAGGCTCCCGGCAATCGGCCTTTGAGGCCCTGGATCGACCCGCGCTGCGCTCGCTACCGGAGCAACCCTACATCTATGCCGAGTGGAAGAAGGCCCGGGTGCACATCGACTACCACGTCGAGGTCGAGGGGCATTACTACTCGGTGCCTTACCAGTTGGTGAAGCAGCAACTGGAGGTGCGCCTAACGGCGCGTACCGTCGAGTGCTTCCACGCCAACCAGCGGGTGGCCAGCCACCTGCGCTCGCTGCACAAAGGCCGGCACAGCACGCAGACCGAGCACATGCCCCAAAGCCATCGCGAGCATGCCGAGTGGACGCCGCAGCGGCTGGTGCGCTGGGCCGAGCAGACTGGCCCGCACACCGCCGGGGTGATCCAGTACATCCTCGAACGACGCATCCATCCGACTCATGGCTACCGGGCCTGCCTGGGCATCCTGCGCCTCGGTAAAACCCATGGCGAGGCGCGCTTGGAGTTGGCCTGCCGCCGCGCCCTCAGCCTCGGTGCGTGCAGCTACAAGAGCCTCGAGTCGATCCTGCGCCAGGGCCTAGAAAACCTGCCATTGGCCCAGCAGCACCTGCCCCTGCTGCCGGACGATCACGCCAACCTGCGTGGCCCCGGCTACTACCACTGAACCCAAGGAATCCCACCATGCTGCCCCATCCGACCTTGGACAAGCTCCAGACCCTGCGCCTGCACGGCATGCTCAAGGCCCTCGCCGAGCAATTGAAAACGCCTGATATCGACAGCCTGAGCTTCGAGGAACGGCTCGGCCTGCTGGTCGACCGCGAGTTGACCGAGCGCGACGACAAGCGCCTGAGCAGCCGCCTGCGTCAGGCCAGGCTGCGCCACAACGCCTGCCTCGAAGACCTCGACTACCGCAGTCCACGCGGGCTCGACAAGGCGCTGATCCTGCAACTGAGCAGCGGCCAGTGGCTACGCGACGGCCTTAACCTGATCATCGGCGGCCCCACCGGTGTCGGCAAAACCTGGCTGGCCTGCGCCCTGGCCCACCAGGCCTGCCGGGACGGCTACCGCGTGCGATACCTGCGCCTGCCGCGCTTGCTGGAAGAACTGGGCCTGGCCCACGGTGACGGGCGCTTCGCCAAGCTGATGAGCAGCTACGCCAAGACCGACCTGCTGATCCTCGATGACTGGGGCCTGGCTCCCTTTACCGCCGAACAGCGTCGCGACATGCTGGAGTTGCTGGACGACCGCTACGGCCAGCGCTCGACCATCGTGACCAGCCAAATGCCGGTGGACAACTGGCACGAACTGATCGGCGATCCGACCCTGGCCGACGCCATCCTCGACCGCCTGGTGCACAACGCGTATCGGATCAATCTCAAGGGCGAATCGATGCGTAAGCGGGCGAAGAAATTGACGGCGCTGGGCGCCTCAGACTAACAATGCCAGCCCTGCGTCGCTGCGCTCCGACTGCCCGGCCGGATGTGCGTGGAACAGGTGGCCGGATGTGCGTGGAGTGCCCGGCCGGATAAGCCTGGACTGGGTGGCCGGATAGCGTGGAATCCGCAGACAGCTTGTCGCGAAAGTACATCCGCCGAATTTTGCCCATCATTTCCATGCTGATCACCCTGTGTTCTCCTGCTCAAAAATTGAGCAGGTGCAGTGGAACACCTGGGTCAGTTTTCAGTCAGCACAACGGGCTTTACTGGGTCAGTTTTCGGTCAGCGGCAACAGTAGTAGGTCTCAGAGGTCTCCGATGGCATCGGGAGACGGCAATGAACGTGAAAAAAGTCCTCCTCAGGACTGCAAGGCCGCCACCGCTCCGCGGATGCCCATGATGCTCATCAACCGTTTGAGGTTGTAAGCGAGCACATGCAGGCTCATCTCCGTGCTCACTCGGGGTAGCGTTTTGGTCAGGAAGTGCGTCGCGCCCATCCAGTGCTTGAGCGTGCCAAACGGGTGCTCGACGGTCTGGCGGCGGATGCCCGTCATCTCTGGTTGATGATCGAGGCGATGCTGCATGGCATTGATGACGTCCTCGTGCTCCCAGCGTCGAACTCGCCTGAATGGCTCACTGGTGCATTGCGATCGGATTGCACATTGCTTGCAGTTCGAGCTCCAGTACGCATGTGTCGTCAGGCCGGCCTCGAGATTCGTGTAGCGATAGATCAGGCTCTGCCCCGCGGGACAGCGGTACTCATTCTTCTCCGGCACATACACAAAATCCTGCTTGCCGAAGCGCCCATCTGCCTTGCTATTGGATGTCAGCGGCTTAGGGACATAGGCGGTGATGCCAGATTGGTCGCAAGCAAGTATTTCTTCGCCCTTGAAATAACCACGGTCGGCGACGACGGTAAGGCCTTCAACCCCGATGGCGCTACGCGCCTGCTCGGCCATTGTCGCCAGTGCGGAGCGATCATGGCCGACATTGGTGACCTCATGGGCGACGATGAGGTGATGCTGAGTATCGACGGCCGTCTGCACGTTGTAGCCGACCACGCCGGTGCCTCTGCCACGGGTGGCCATGGATCGCGCATCTGGATCGGTCAGCGAGACCTGCCCGTCCGGTGCTTCACGCAACTGCTGCTCCATTTCCTTGAGTGCCTGCATCTGCTGCTTGAGCTTTTCGAGCTTGTCCTGCAGGCGGCTGGCCTTGGCTTCGGCGACATCGGATTGCGTCCGGTCGGCGGTATCCATTGCCGCCAAGTAGCGCTCGATGCTTCTCTCGATCTGCTCCATGCGGGCGCGGATCTTGCCCGGAGTGAAGTTGCGATCACGGTTGTTGACGGCTTTGAACTTGCTGCCGTCGATGGCCACCAGCGACTGCGAGAACAGGTCGAGTTGACGACAGAGCACGACGAACTGCCGGCAGACGTTGCGGATGGCTTTACCATTGTCACGGCGGAAGTCGGCGATGGTTTTGAAGTCTGGCGCGAGTCGTCCGGTCAGCCACATCAGTTCGAGGTTGCGCTGACATTCACGCTCCAGGCGTCGGCTGGACTGGATGCGGTTGAGGTAACCGTAGAGGTAGATCTTCAGCAGCACCGCGGGATGGTAGGACGGCCGACCGGTTGCCGCCGGCGCCACCCCATCGAATTCCAGGGTCACCAGGTCGAGTTGCTCGACGAAGGCTTCGACCACCCGGATCGGGTTGTCTTCGGCGACGAAATCCTCCAGGCATTCGGGCAGCAAACTGACATGCGTCCGGCTTGCCTCCTCGATGAATCGCTTCATACGTCGCCCCCGCTGACGTTGCTTCAGCAACTCTAGGCGAGGACGACGTTTTCACACAGCCTGGGCCGATAGCTGCCTTTTCGAGGGGCCAGAAGCGGCATTGGGGGATGGCTTCTCTTCCCCAAAGTGATGGAGTGGGCCCTCTCATAGTTGGGTGTGGCTCGCACCTTCTGTCTGGTCCTCAAGGTACCAAAGTCAGGAGCAGCCATTGCTACTGGTTCCGGGTTCAATTGCTGCCGGTGCCAGCATCCTTGAGGTCAGTGCCTGATAATGCACGCTTATTTCCTCCCGGGAGAGGCGGCCTTCGTCCCGATACCAGGCGCAGGCGTGGGTCAGAAGATTGAAGAGAATGTTGGCGGACAATTTGGGCTCCGGGCATTCGAAAACTCCCTCTGCGACGCCTTGCCGGATGAGCGTCTGGATTTCCTCCAGATAACGGCGACGTGCGCGTTTCACGTTCTGTAGGCCGGCTCCATCCAGGCAGCGGATCTCCAGGTTTCCCAGCAGGCCCAACTGGCGGTTGCTCAAGTGCCGGCCGACATGGAAACCGACAAACGCCGACCACGCGTTCCTAGCGGGGACGGCGGTCGGCTTCGTTTCCAGCCAGGCATCGAGGAGGTCTTCGTAATAGTCCAGTACTAGGCTGGCCAGCAGTTCTTGTTTGCCCTTGAAGTATAGATACAGGGTGCTTGCGTTCACTCCGGCGTGGGCGGCGAGCCCACGCAGGGTCATCGCCTCGTAGCCTTGGCAGGCGATCAGTTCAATGGCGGCCTGGCGGATGACGTGCTCGGTGTCAGCGGACATGGGATCTTTCCAGCGCTCAGGCTTGGCTAATGGATTCGAAACCGTGGAAGGAAGCGAAGGTCGACACCGGTTCGCGGGCCGTGGCAAATGCATTCGCGGCCGCTTCGGTATCCGCGTGGCCGAGAGCGATGCCACAGACCAGGATATGCTCTGGCGGCAGCGGGACATGCTGGCGGACCACTTCGTGATACCAGGAAAATGCCGCTTGCGCACAGGTGTGCAGCCCCTTGCCGCGGGCGGCGAGCATGAAGGTCTGGATGAACATGCCGAGATTCAGGTAGCTGCCGGTGTTCAGGCGTCGGTCCAGGCTGATCAGCAGGCCAACGGGTGCGTCAAAGAAGCTGTAGTTGCAGAGTTCCTGCTGGCGGCGCGCGTCGAGGTCATGGCGGTCGATGCCCAGCGCCTGGTAAAGGCCGAAGCCCACCTCTCGGCGCCGTGCCAGATAAGGTTCGCGCCACTGGTCCGGGTAGTAGCGGTATTCCGCTTCACCCGGATCGCCGGCCTGCGCCTGCTGGAGAATCGCCTCGCACAGCGCCTGCTTCTTCGCTCCGGTGACAACATGCACCTGCCAGGGCTGGATGTTGTTCCCGCTGGGCGCGCGCTGCCAGTTCCAGCAGTTGCCGGATGGTGTGTTGCGGCACCGGCCAGGGCTGGAAGCGGCGGACGGATTTGCGTGAACGGATGGCGGCGTCGACATGCATGCTGGCTCTCCCGGGTGCTTACCAGAACTTGAAGGTGTATCCGACGATGAAGCGGTTCTCGTCGATGTCCGTGGTGTGGCTGCCACGGTAGGTGACGTTGCGCCAGCGCAGGCTGAGGCCCTTGAGCGGCCCGCCTTGCACCACGTACGCGATGTCCGTGTTGCGCTCCCATTCCCGCGCGTCCTGTCCGCCGATCTCGAAGTTGTCGCCGGAGACGTAGCGGGTCATCAGCGACAGACCGGGGATGCCCATGGCCGCGAAGTCGTAGTCGTAGCGCAGCTGCCAGGAGTCCTCGCGAGCGCGCAGGAAGTGGTGGTAGGTGACGGTGTTCAGCGTCCAGGGGTCGGTGCCGCCGGCGATGAAGGGCTGGCCGGTGTCGCCCCTCTGGTCCTGGTAGGCGAAGCCCAGAGCATGGCCTCGGTACATGAGGGTGAACATGGCCCCGAGGTTGCGGTTGTCCACCGTGGTGCGGCCTTCGTCCGTGCTGCGGAAATAGCGGATGTCAGACTTCAGGCTTAGCCCCTCGGCCATTGGCAATGCATGCAGCAGGTTGGCGTAGTGCTGCCGGTAGTTGTCCTTCAGCTCGGCCTGATAGTAGGTGGTCGTCAGGCTGGAGGAGGGCGCCCAGGTGGCGCCGGCGTAGTTGAAACGGTCGCTGGCCACGCCGCCGACAGCACCGTCGGCGAACATGTTCATGTCCTCGTAGTCGCTGGAGTTGCGCAGGCGCGTGGCGCGGAACTGGCCAGCGGTGAGGGTGAGCTTGTCAAGGTCGCTGGAGACGATCTGCGCGCCCTGGAAGGTCTGCGGCAGCAGTCGGGTGTCATTGCGGAAGGCAATGGGCAGGGTGGGGGCATGGGTGCCCACCGTGAGCACGGATTTGCCCAGCCGCGCCTTGGCGGTCGGGCCGAAGAACGAAAACTCGTCGGACACCTCGCCGTCGCGTTGTACCTGCAGGGCACCGGTGCCGCTGGTACCGCGCCCGGAGTCCAGTTTCACCCCCAGCAGCCCCAGGCCGTCGACGCCCAGCCCGAAGGTGCCCTCGGTGAAGCCGGAGCTGTAGCGCAGCATGAATCCCTGGGCCCACTCCTCGGCCTTGGCCTTGGGCTCGCCGCGAAAGCGCGGGGTGTCTGGCTTGTCGGCGTCGCGGTAGTCGCGGTTCATGTAGAAATTGCGGGTTTCCAGACTCAACTGGCTGTCTTCGATGAAACCGGCCTGGGCCGCGAGAGGCGCGAGTCCGAGCAGGGCTAGTACGTTGAGTTGAATTCGACGATCAATGTGCATGGTGTTTACCTTTACTTGTTTTTGTTGGTAGCCATGAGTCGTCCTGCTACGAGCGTTATCTCGCAGGATTCACGGTGTCTTTGGTTTGTGCGGTCAGTTGGTGAGTGTGTAAAACCTAAGATTGCTCAAAATAAATATCAATATGTTGTCATAAATATTTGAGGTCATCTGTCGGCTGGCCGCCATTTTTCCAGCGGGTAGGCCGGAAGGGGGCGCCCCAGGGCCCACGCCGCGGAGGCGTGGGCCCTGGTCGGTTGTTAGCGCAGGTTGCGTTCGACGAATAGCCGCACGTATCCGACGATTCCGGCGCGGAACAGCAGCACGCAGAGCACGAAGATCACGCCGAGGATCACGCCCATCCAGCTGCCCAGTGCGCTGCCGCCGAGCAGGTGATGCAGCCAGACCACGAGGCTCGATCCCACCACTGGGCCGAGCAGGGTGCCAACGCCGCCGAGCAGCGTCATCAGGATGACTTCGCCGGACATGTGCCAGTGTGCATCGGTCAGGCTGGCGAACTGGAACACCACGGTCTTGGTGGCGCCAGCCAGGCCGGCGAGGCCGCTGGACAGGACGAACGCCAGTAGCTTGTAGGCATCGACGTTGTAGCCCAGGGAGATGGCGCGCGGCTCGTTCTCGCGAATGGCGCGCAGCACCTGGCCGAAGGGGGAGTGCACGGTTCGCTGGATCAGCAGGTAGCCGCCGACGACGATCGCCAAGACGAAGTAGTACAGGGCCAGGTCGTTCTTCAAGTCCACCAGTCCGAACAACTTGCCACGGGGTATGCCGTGCAGGCCGTTTTCGCCGCCAGTGAACGGCGCCTGGAGGTAGATGAAGTACACCATCTGCGCGAGGGCCAGGGTAATCATGGCGAAGTAGATGCCCTGTCTGCGGATCGCCAGCACGCCGAACAGCAGGCCAAGCAAGGTGGCTGCGACAGTACCGCCGAGAATCCCCAGTTCCGGCGTCAGCCCGCTATGCGCGGTCAGCAGCCAGCCCGTCGTATAGCCGCCGGTGGCCAGGAATGCCGCATGCCCGAAGGACAACAGGCCGACATGCCCAAGCAGCAGGTTGAAGGCGCAGGCGAACAGCGCGAAACACAGCAGTTTCATCAGGAAGATCGGGTAGGCGACCAGGGGTGCCAGCATCGCGATGCCCAGGAATGCCAGGCCGAAGTAGAGTCTTTTTTGCCGCTGCGAGTGGAGCAGGGCGTTCTGCAAGAGGGCGGTCTCGTTCATGTTCATGCCTCCTTGGCGAACAGGCCGGTGGGTTTGAACAGCAGCACCAGAACCATGACCAGGAAGATCACCGTGGTTGCGGCCTGCGGATAGAACACCTTGGTCAGGCCTTCGATCAGGCCCATGGCCAGGCCGGTGATCACCGCGCCGGCGATGGAGCCCATGCCGCCGATCACCACTACGGCGAACACCACGATCAGCAGGTTCGCACCCATGCCGGGAGAGACGCTGTACAGCGGCGCCGCCAGGACACCGGTGAAGGCCGCGAGGGCGACGCCGAAGCCATAGGTCATGGTGACCATGAACGGAATGTTGATGCCAAATGCTTGCATCAGGCGGGGATTCTCCGTGCCGGCGCGCAGGTAGGCGCCGAGGCGGGTCCGCTCGATGATCAACCATGCGGCGAAGCACAGCGCCAGGGCCGCGACGACGACCCAGGCGCGGTAGGCCGGCAGATGCATGAAGCCGAGATCGAGGGTGCCGCGAAATACCTCCGGTGTCGGGTAGCTGATGCCTGAGCTGCCGAAGAGGTTGGTGAACAGGCCCTGGATGATCAGAGCCAGGCCGAAAGTCAGCAGCAGGCTATAGAGGTGGCTTTCCCCCGCAAGCGGCCGTAGCAAGAAGCGCTCGAGGGCGACGCCGAACAGGCCGACCAGTACGGGGACCAGCAGCAGGGCGGTCCAGTAGTCGATGCCGAGGTGCTGGAGCAGCAACAACGCAGTGAATGCCCCAAGCATGTATTGCGCGCCATGGGCGAAATTGATCACCTTCAGCAGGCCGAAAATGATCGCCAGGCCCAGGCTGAGCAGGGCGTAGAAGGCGCCATTGATCAGGCCGAGCATGAGTTGGCCGAACAGGGCGACGGCCGGAACATCGAAGATTGTCATGGGCTGTTCTCCATCCCAAGGGGCCCGCTGTCGCCAGACTGCGGGCCGGCTGAGGGGGTCAGGACTTGTTGACCAGTTTGCACTTGCTCTCTGTCAGAGGACGGAAGGCCTCGTCCGCCGGGATGGTGCGGACGATCTTGTACAGGTCCCATTCGCCCTTGGATTCGGCTGGCTTCTTCACCTGGGCCAGGTACATGTCATAGACCATGCGGCCGTCTTCGCGGATCTTGCCGTTGCTGGTGAACATGTCGTTGACTGGAGTGGCCATCATCTGCCGGCGCACGGCTTGCGCCTCATCGGTGCCGGCATCCTTTATCGCCTGCAGGTAGTGGCGGGTGCTGGAGTAGATCCCGGCTTGCACCATGGTCGGCATTCGCTTGGTGCGCTCATGGAACCGCTGCGCCCAGGCGCGGCTTTTCTCGTCCTGGTCCCAGTACCAGCCGGTGGTCAGTTGCAGGCCCTGGGTGGCATCGAGGCCAAGGGCGTGAATGTCATTGATGAACACCATCAGGCCGGCCAGGTTTTGCCCGGAGTCGGTCAGGCCGAACTGTTTGGCCGTAGTGATGGCGTTGACCGTATCGGCTGCGGCGTTGGCCAGGCCGATGACGTTGGCCCCGGAGCTCTGCGCCTGCAGGATGTACGACGAGAAGTCACTGGAGGCCAGTGGGTGGCGCGCCTTGCCGACGACCTGGCCGCCGGCGGCGGTGACCGTGCGCTCCACGTCGGCCTCCATGGCGTGGCCAAAGGCATAGTCGGCAGCGAGGATGAACCACTTGTCGCCACCTTCCTGGACGATGGCCTTGGCCGTGCCATTGGCCATCGCGTGGGTGTCGTACACCCAGTGAATGTGGTTGGCGGTGCAGTACTCGTTGGTGATGGCCGAAGACGCGGAGATCGACACCAGGCCGAGCCTGTTGGTCTCCTCCAGGATGCGGGTCACGGCGATGGTGACGGCCGATGAAACCAGTCCGGCGACCATGTCGACATTGCCACGGTCGATCCATTCCCGGGTCGTGTTGGCGCCGACATCCGGGCTGTTGCGGTCATCGGCGCTGCGGACCACGATCCTGGCGCCATTGACTTGGCCGCCGAAGTCCTCGACGGCCATGTTCAGGGCCTCCAGCCCACCGGGGCCTCCCAGGTCGCGATAGGCGCCGGACATGTCCGCCAGGTAGCCGATGCGGATTTCATTGTCGCTGACTTGCGCATTGGCGATGCCGGCGGTGCTCAGGGCCAGCGCTGCTACCACGGGTCTTATTGTTGTTTTCATGGTTGTTGCCTCTCTTCGGGTTTTTCGGGCCAGGGGGACCCCTGGCTCCTGGGTGGTGAGCCAATGATCGGGTGGTCGTGGTGACGGGGTGTCGCGGTGTCGCGGTCAGACGCCCAGTTGCCGGTGCAGCATGTCCACCTTGTGCGGCAGTTCGGCGGCGCTGATTTCGTCGAGGATTCGGCCGTGCTCGATCAGGTAGTGCCGGTCGGCCAGCGGTGCGGCGAAGCGAAAATTCTGCTCCACCAGAATGATGGTCAGTTGCTTCTGCTTCAGCTTGATCAGCACTTCGGCCAGCTTCTGCACGATCACCGGCGCCAGGCCTTCGGTGATTTCGTCGAGCAGCAGCAGGTTGGCGCCGCTACGCAGGATGCGGGCCATGGCCAGCATCTGCTGTTCACCGCCGGACAGGCGCGTGCCCTGGCTGCGGCGGCGCTCGTAGAGGTTGGGGAACATCTCGTAGATCTCGTCGAGGGTCATGCCGCCGCTGCGGACGGTGGGGGGCAGCAGGAGGTTCTCCTCGACATCCAGGCTGGCGAAGATGCCACGCTCCTCGGGGCAGTAGCCGGTGCCCAGGCGCGGAATCCGGAAGGCGGGGAGGTGGGTGGTCTCCTTGCCATTGACCATGATCGAGCCGGTGCGTCGGCCGACCATGCCCATGATCGATTTGAGGATCGTGCTGCGGCCGGAACCATTGCGCCCGAGCAGGGTAACCAGCTCGCCGCGGTGCACCCGCAGGTCGATGCCATGCAGGACGTGCGACTCGCCGTAGAAGGCGTGGACGTTGGACAGGCGCAGTTGTTCCTGCTCCAGGGGAAGGTGCTCAGCCATGGCTAGCCTCCTTGCCCAGGTAGGCTTCGCGCACCCGGGGGTCTTGCGCGACGCTGGCGTAGTCGCCTTCTGCGAGTACGCTGCCGCGCGCCAGCACCGTGATGCGGTCGCACAGGCTGCTGACCACATGCAGGTTGTGCTCGACCATCAGCACCGTGCGCCCCAGCGCAGCCTTGCGGATCAGTTCGACAACGCGGTCGACATCCTCATGGCCCATGCCTTGGGTCGGCTCGTCCAGCAGCATGACCTTCGGCTCCAGGGCCAGGGTGGTGGCCAGCTCCAGGGCGCGTTTACGGCCATAGGGCAGTTCGGCAGTCTTGCGCCTGGCGAAGTCCTGCAGGTCCACGGCTTCGAGCAGTTGCATGGCGCGCTCGTCGAGCGACTCGAGGGTGCGTAATGACTTCCAGAAATGGAAGGAGGTGCCCAGGCGCCGTTGCAGGGCCACGCGCACGTTCTCCAGCACGCTCATGTGACCGAATACGGCGGAAATCTGGAAAGAACGCACCAGGCCCAGGTGGGCTATGCGGTGAGGGCACAGCCTGCTTATCGACTGCCCCTGGTAGAACACCTCGCCACGGCTGGCGGGCAGAAAGCGCGTCAACAGGTTGAAGACGGTGGATTTGCCGGCGCCGTTGGGGCCGATCAAGGCATGGATATGCCCTTCTTGCACCTTGAGATCGACCGAGTCCACGGCGGTGAAGCCATTGAACTCCTTGGTCAAACCCCGGGTTTCGAGGATGACGTTGTGCATCGCTGATTCGTTCCTGCCAGGTGGTGATTGTTGTTATTCAACCGGCACCATGCCCGTGGGCATGGAGTGAACCCAATCCGCGCCGAAGCGCTTGGCAGAAACGGGAAACCCTGGCTAGACCTCGGCCTGTTCCTCCATCCCCGCCTGGTGACCATGGCCCAGGTCGATCCGGGCCAGGTCGTGCTGCAATTTGTTCAGGTAGTGCAGGAAGTTGACGCTGTCGTCGAAACTGAAGCCCTTCAAACCCTGCTGGTAAAACTGGTAGATCCGTTCCTGCAAACTCTCCCAATAGGCACGTCCCTGATCGGTCAGCTTGACCAGGCGCGCGCGTCCATCGTCGGGATGGGGTACGCGCAGCACGTGGTTGTCGCGCTCCATGCGCTTGAGTACACCGTCCAGGCTCTGCCGGCTGACAAACAGGTACTCCGTCAACTGGTTGAAGGAGATGCCCGCCTCGAAACCTCCTCTAGACAGCGCACCGAGCACCGCCCATTGCACGGTGCTGATGCCCATCTCGTTTTGTACCTGCCGCTGCAGCACGTTGCCGGTCTGGAACAGCCGGAAGAACAGTCTGTTGGGTATGCCTTTGCTCTCGTTATCGGTCATCGGGATTCCTTGCAGCCCCGTCTGCGGGGCAGACAAGGCGTTATTTCGGAGTGAGTTCGCGGGCAATGATATTCTTCATGATCTGCGCCGTGCCATCGCCGATCTGTAGGCCCAGAACATCGCGTAGGCGCTGAGCGAACGGCAGGTCTTCGCCGTAGCCGGTGTGTCCGTGGGCCAGCAGGCACTGCTTGACCACGTCGAAGGCCAGCTTCGGTGCCCACCACTTGTTCATCGCCGCTTCGGCGTTGTGGGGCAGGCCGTTGTCCTTCAGCCACAGCGAGTGGTAGCACTGCAGGCGGGCGGCGTGCACATAGGTCTGCAGTTCCGCCAGCGGATGGGTCAGGCCCTGGAAGGCGGCCAACGGCTGACCGAAGGCCTGGCGCTCAGTCAGCCAGCTCCAGGTTTCATCGAGGGACTGCTGGGCCAGGGCCAGGCATTGCAGGCCGATCAGCGCACGGCTGTAGTCGAAGCCCTGCATTACCTGCTTGAAACCTTTGCCATCCTCGCCCAGGCGATGGCTAACGGGCACTTCCACGTTGTCGAAGAAAATGGAGCCTCGGCCGATGGCGCGCTCGCCGGCATCGTCGAAGCGAGTGGTGCTGATGCCGGGCAGCGTCATGGGCACGAGGAAAGCGCTGATGCCACTGGCGCGCTGCTCTGGGGTACCGGTGCGGGCGAAGACCACGGCGACGTCAGCCTGGTCGGCCATGGAAATGGAGGTTTTCTCGCCGTTCAGCACGTAGACGTTGCCCTTGCGCTCGGCCTTCAGGCGCAGGCTGGCGGCGTCGGAGCCGCCGCTGGGTTCGGTCAGGGCGATACAGACGATCTTGCGCCCGGCGGTGATTTCGGTAAGCCACTCCCGGGCCAGTTCGGGGGAGGCGTGCTGGGCGATGATCTGGCCATTGAGCGAGGTCAGCAGGGGGATGTAGCCGACGTTGAAGTCGCCCCGGGAAATCTCTTCGATGATCAGGCCGGCTGTGACGCAGTCCAGGCCGCTGCCGCCAAACTCTTCCGGCAACTCGCCGCCCAGGAGGCCCATTTGCCCCATCTGTTCGATGACCGAGCGCTCGATCTCGCCGGCCTGATCGCGCTTCTTGTAGCCGGGCGCCAGGACCTCGGCGCTGAAGCGCGCGACGCTTTCACGGATGGCGTTCTGATATTCGTTGAATGCGAAGTTCATGTCTCTCTCCGGGCCGGTTCGGCGCGAGGCAGTGATGACCCCGCCCAGAAAATCTGTGGGCGGGGCAGGCGGTCAGCGGTAGAACTTGCGGAAGTCGGGCTTGCGCTTTTCTTTGAACGCGGCCACGCCTTCCTTGGATTCCTCGGTGTCGTAGTACAGGGACAGCGCTTGCATCCCCAGGCCACCGATGCCGGCGATGTTCTCGCTGTCGGCGTTGAACGAGCGCTTGGCGATGGACAGGGCGGTGGGGCTCTTCTCGAGGATTTCGTCACACCACTTCTGCACTTCCGCATCCAGCTCTTCGTGGGGTACCACGGCATTCACCAGACCCCACTCCAGCGCTTGCTGGGCGCTGTACTTGCGGCACAGGTACCAGATCTCGCGGGCGCGCTTCTCGCCAACCACCCGAGCGAGGTAGGCGGTGCCGAAGCCCGGGTCCACCGAGCCGACCTTCGGGCCCACCTGGCCGAAAACCGCCTTGTCCGAGACGATGGACAGGTCGCACACCACATGCAGCACATGGCCGCCGCCGATGGCGAAGCCGTTGATGCGGGCAATCACCGGCTTGGGGACTTCGCGGATCAGGCCCTGCAGTTCCTCCACCGGCAGGCCGATCAAGCCACGGCCGTCGTACTGGCCTTCATGGGCGCCCTGGTCGCCGCCGGTGCAGAAGGCCTTGTCGCCGGCGCCGGTGAAGACGATGACACCGATGGACTTGTTCCAGCCGGCGCGGTTGAAGGCGTCGATCAGCTCCATGCAGGTCTGGCCACGGAAGGCGTTGTAGCGATCCGGGCGGTTGATGGTAATGGTGGCAACGCCGTCTTTCTCTTCGTACAGAATGTCTTCGTAGTTCATGTGTTTTCTCCTGGATTCCTTGGGGTTCGATCAGCCGGCCATGGTCAGTCCGCCGGACACGCTGATGACCTGTCCGGTGATGAAGTTGGCATCGTCGCTGGCCAGCAGGGCGATGATCCCGGGGTAGTCCTCCGGCTGGCCGAGGCGGCGCATCGGCACGGCGTTCCTGAAGGCTTCCAGCAGTTTCTCGGGGTTGTTCGAGGTGGCCGCGACGCTCTTCAGCAGCGCGGTGTCGGTGGGGCCCGGGCAGACCACGTTGAAGTTGACGCCCTTGGTCGCCAGCTCGCGGGCCAGGGTCTTCGACAGGCCTATCAAGCCGGCCTTGCAGGCGGCGTACACGGCTTCGCCGGAGGAGCCCACCCGGGCGGCGTCGGAGGCGACGTTGATGACCTTGCCGCCACCGGCTTCGAGCATCTTCGGCAGCACCACGTGGTGCATGTTCAGGGCGCCGGTGAGGTTGATGGCGATGAGCTGCTCCCAGTGCTGCGGCTCGGTCTTGAGGAACGGCAGGAAGCGGTCGAAGCCGGCGTTGTTGACCAGCACAGTGGGCGTACCGAGTTCCTGTTCGACAGCAGCCACGGTATTCACGATGGCGGCGTAATCAGTGATGTCAGCGGCATAGGCGCGGGCCTTGCCGCCTGCCTCGGCGACCAGGTCGGCGGTGGCCTGTGCCGCGGCGGCGTCACGGTCCAGCACGGCGACCTTGCAGCCTTCCTCGGCGAAGCGCAGGCACACGGCACGGCCGATGCCGCCACCACCGCCGGTCACGATCACGGTTTTTCCAGTCAGGCCTTTCATGGGGCAGTCCTCTCGATGGTTCGGGATGGGGGAGTCAGGAACGCTTGGCCGGTTCCAGGCGGATGGCCTGGGCCTGCTCGCGCAGTTTGAATTTCTGGATCTTTCCCGAAGGCGTGCGGGGCAGGGCCGGTAGCACCTCGAGGTATTCGGGCAGGTAGTTGCGGGTCAGGCGCTGTTCCAGCAGGAAACCGGTGACCTCCTCCAGCGACAGGCTGGCGGCTGGGTCGTGCAGGGTGATGTAGGCGCAGAGGCGCTCGCCCAGGCGTGGGTCGGGGCAGCCCACCAGGGCTACGGCGGAGATCGCCGGGTGCTTGTAGAGCAGGTTCTCGATCTCCACCACCGGGATGTTCTCTCCACCCCGGATCACCACGTCCTTGGTGCGCCCGGTGATGCGGATGTAGCCGTCCTCGTCCATGCGCGCCAGGTCGCCGGTGGCAAACCAGCCGTCGGCGTCCACCCCGTACAGCTCGGGGCGCTTCAGGTAGCCAACGAAGAGGCTGGCGCCGCGCACCATCAGATGACCTTCCTGGCCGGCGCCCAGCGCCTGGCCATGGTCGTCCTGCACCGCCACCTCCATGAAGGGCAGGGCGCGGCCGTCGCTGTGAATGGCGCGTTCGGCCGGGTCGTCCGGGCAGGTCATGGTCACCGCGCCGTTCTCGGTCATGCCCCAGGCGGAGACGATGCGCGCATTCACCGAGCCGCCGGCCTTTTCCACCAGGGCGCCGGGGATGGGCGCACCGGCGGCCACGAAGACCTTGAGCGAGGCGAGGGCATCGCGGTAGCGCGGCGCCACGTCCACCAGGTCGGCGAGGAATGGCGTCGACGCCATGGTGAAGGTGGGACGCTCGGCTTCGGAGACCCTGGCCGCGTAGTGCGGGTCCCAGGTGTCCTGCAGCACGCTGGCGCCTTTCAGGTAGATGGGCATCATCAGGCCGTAGAGGAAACCGGTCTGGTGGGCCATGGGCGAGGCCATGAAGACGATGTCCGCGCTTCCCAGGCCCAAGCGCTCGGCATAGGGGCGGACATTGCTGAACAGGGTGTTGGAGGTGTGCAGAACGCCCTTGGGCTCGCCGGTGGTGCCCGAGGTGTAGAGCAGCTGCACCACGTCGTCGCCGGCCAGGTGGCGTTCGGCGAAGAGCGCGCGGGTATCCACGCGCTCTTCCCAGGGCTGCTCCAGCAGCACGCGGGAGAAGTCGCTGGCGTCGTCGCCGCCGTCGATCACCAGCACATGGCGCAGGGCTGGCAGCTCGCCGCGTAGGCCGTCGATCATGGTGGCGTAGTCGAAGCTGCGGAAACTCCGGGGGATGATCAGCACGCGGGTTTCCGCGTGGCCGAGCATGAAACGCAGTTCACGCTCGCGGAAGATCGGCATCAGCGGGTTGAGCACGGCACCGATGCGCACGCAGGCCAGGTGCAGCGCGCTCATCTGCCACCAGTTGGGCAACTGGCAGGACACCACCTGGCCCTTCCCCACGCCCAGGCCGGCCAAGCCTGCGGCCATCCGGGTCACGACCCGGTCCAGCTCGGCGTAGGTCATGGCGTGGCGCGTGTTATCGCTGACGCGATAGGCCACCAGGGCGGTCCTGGTGGCGTCGCTGGCGACTGCCTGATCCAGATAATCTGTAATGATCATGTCATTCCAGGCGCCAGACTCCAGCATTGCTTGGCGCCGCGAGGGCGGCATTTCGATACGCGTATTCATTAGGTTTGGCCTTCATCGCTATTGTTGTTAGTGGTGACGTGATGCGATGGGCTGACGATACGCGCCAGAAAATTATTATGTCAACATGTTGTCTTTATTTTTATCGATGGATAGACTCGGTCCCAGATCGGCCCCCTTGGGCCAGGCCTGCAAACGGATCACGCGGAGGACGCGCCATGAGCTACAGCACCATCCTGGTCGAGCAGCATGAATCGGTAGGGCTCATCACCCTCAATCGCCCGCAGGTGCTCAATGCGCTCAGTGAGCAACTGATGACCGAGCTGGGGCAGGCGCTGCGCGCCTTCGAGGGCGACCGGACGATCCGCGCAATGGTCATTACCGGCAGCGACAAGGCCTTCGCCGCCGGCGCGGACATCGCCGAGCTGCGGGACAAGGCCTTCGCCGACGTCTATCTGGAAGATTTCGTGACCGCCAGCTGGGAAGAAGTGACGCGTTGCCGCAAGCCGGTGATCGCAGCCGTGCGTGGCCTGGCCCTGGGCGGCGGCTGCGAGCTGGCGATGATGTGCGATCTGGTCATCGCCGCCGAAGACGCTCGCTTCGGCCAGCCGGAGGTCAAGGTCGGCACCTTGCCGGGCGCCGGTGGTACCCAGCGCCTGACCCGCGCCATCGGCAAGGCCAAGGCCATGGACCTGTGCCTGACCGGGCGCCTGATGGACGCCCTGGAAGCCGAGCGTTGCGGACTGCTCAGTCGCGTGGTGCCCGCCGAGCGGGTACTGGACGAGGCCCTGCAGGTGGCGGCGCAGATCGCCGGCCTGTCGGAAGTGGCGGTCAAGCTGAACAAGGAGGCGGTGGACCGGGCCTTCGAAACCACCCTCGCCGAAGGCGTGCATTTCGAGCGGCGCCTGCTCCATGCGAGCTTCGGCAGCGAAGACCGCAAGGAAGGCATGAGCGCCTTCCTGGAAAAACGCCGGCCGGCCTGGCGCCACCGCTGACGCCCGGCCCAATCGACCTCCAGCACAACAACAAGCGCGGGCCACGAGCCTGCAGGAGCGGTCAAATGTTGTCTCTCGTGAGACTGGCGCGCCACGGCAGCATCGCTGTCGTCCGCGTCGACAACCAGCCAGTGAATGCCTTGTCCCAGCCGGTGCGGGCGGGCCTGCTGCAGGCCTTCGCCGACGCCGGGCAGGACAGCTCGGTGGAGCTGGTGCTGCTGTATTGCGACGGACGGACCTTCATCGCCGGTGCCGATATCCGCGAGTTCGGCCAACCGCCGCAGGCGCCGTTACTGTCCGACCTCACCCTGGCCATCGAGAACTGCGTCAAGCCGACCCTGGCGGTGCTGCATGGCTCGGCCCTTGGCGGCGGGCTGGAAGTGGCCCTGGCCTGCCATTACCGCATTGCCCGGCGCGACACCCGCGTCGGCCTGCCCGAAGTGAAGCTGGGGCTCCTGCCCGGTGCCGGCGGCACCCAGCGCCTGCCGCGCCTGGCCGGTGTCGAACTGGCCCTGGAGATGATCGTGGGCGGCGACCCGATAGACGCCGATGCGGCGTTGCGTCACGGCATAGTCGACGACCTGTTCGACGGCGATCCGCTCGAGGCCGGGCTGGCCTGCGCCGCCGAGCTGCTGGCGCGTAGCGCCGGTCCACGGCGCAGCGGCCGGGCCAGCGTCGTGGGCGGCGATCACGCCGGCCTGCTGGCGGCTCGCCGCGCCGAGGTTCGCGCCCGCCAACCCGACGCCTTTTCTCCGCCGCGCTGCATCGATGCCATCGAGGCGGCCACCCAGCTGCCACTGGAACAGGGCCTGCGCCGCGAGCGCGAACTGTTCCTGCAGTGCCTGGAATCTCCGCAGCGGGCTCAGTTGGTAGCGAAGTTCTTTGCCGAGCGCGAAGCCGCCAGGGCAGGGCGCCAAGCCGTGGAACAGCCCAAGACCCCCTGAGGCGGCCGCCTCGCCCACCTATCGAGGGTATCCCCATGAATATCGAGTTCACCCCTGACGAGCTGGCATTCCGCGATGAGGTACGCGACTTCCTCGGCCGCGAATTGCCCGCCGACATCGCCGCCAAGGTGCGCCTCGGCAAGCACCTTTCCAAGGACGACCACCAGCGCTGGCAGCGCATCCTCTCCCGCCGTGGCTGGTACGCGGCGAACTGGCCGGTGGAGCATGGCGGCACCGGCTGGAGCCTGGTGCAGCGGCACCTGTTCGAGGAGGAGTGCGCGGCCTTCGGCGCGCCACGACTGATCTCCTTCGGGGTCAACATGGTGGCGCCGGTGATCATGAAGTTCGGCACTCCTGAGCAGAAGGCGCACTACCTGCCGCGCATCCTGTCCGGCGAGGACTGGTGGTGCCAGGGCTACTCCGAGCCCGGCGCCGGTTCCGACCTGGCCAGCCTGAAGACCCGCGCCGTGCGCGAGGGGGACCACTACGTGGTCAACGGCCAGAAGACCTGGACCACCCTGGGGCAGCACGCGAACCTGATCTTCTGCCTGGTGCGCACCGACCCGGACGCCCAGCAGCAGCGCGGCATCTCCTTCCTGCTGATCGACATGGCGACGCCGGGCATCAGCGTGCGGCCGATCATCACCCTGGATGGTGATCACGAAGTCAACGAGGTGTTCTTCGACAACGTGAAGGTGCCGGTGGCCAACCGCGTGGGCGAGGAGAACCAGGGCTGGACCTGCGCCAAGTTCCTGCTCACCCACGAGCGTACCGGCCAGGCCGGCATCGCCCACTCCAAGGCGGCCCTGGCGCAGCTCAAGCAGGTGGCCGCGCGGGAGCTGCGTAACGGCGCGCCGCTGATCGACGATCCGTTGCTGCGGGTGCAGATCGCCGAAGTGGAGATGCAGTTGCTGGCCATCGAGATGAGCACCCTGCGGATCCTCGCCTCGGTCCAGGGCGGCGGGGTGCCCGGCGCGGAGAGCTCGATCCTGAAAATCAAGGGTTCGGAGATCCGCCAGGCCATCAGCCATCTGCAACGCAAGGTGCTGGGCGTGCATGCTCTGCCCTTCCTGGAAGACGAACTGGCCGAGGCCTCCTTCGCCGAGCCCCTGTACGCCGACTACAGCGTCGGACCGGCCAGTCAGTACTTCAACCTGCGCAAGCTGTCCATCTACGGCGGCTCCAACGAAATCCAGAAGAACATCATCGCCAAGATGATCCTCGTACTCTAAGGAGGCCCCATGGACTTCAACCTCAGCGAAGAGCAGCAGATGCTTCAGGACACCGTGGCCCGCCTGGCCCGGGACAGCTACGGCTTCGAGCAGCGCGAGCGCTTCCTGCGCAGCGAGGCGGGTTTCAGCCGGGACTTCTGGGGCCAGCTCGGCGAGCTGGGCCTGTGCGCGGTGCCACTGGCCGAGGCCCACGGCGGCCTGGGGGGCGGCGGCGTGGACACCCTGCTGGTGATGACCGAGCTGGGCCGCAACCTGTGCCTGGAACCCTATCTGCAATCCCAGGTGCACGGCGCCGGCCTGCTCCAGCAACTGGGTAACCCCGAGCAGTGCGAAACCCTGCTGCCGCAGGTGGCCACGGGCGAGCTGCAACTGGCGGTGGCCCTGGAGGAAGGCCAGAGCCACTACCAGCTCCACGACGTGCAGACCCGCGCCGAGCCTTGCGTCGGCGGTTGGCGGCTGAGCGGGCGCAAATGCGTGGTAGTCGGCGGCGCCAGTGCCGGGCTGATCCTGGTCTCGGCGCGCACCTCGGGTGGGGTGCTGGACGAGGCGGGCATCAGCCTGTTCCTGGTCGACCCGGCCAGCCAGGGCGTGACCTTGCGTGACTACCCCTGCATCGATGGCCTGCGTGCCTGCGAGCTTCAGCTGGAAGGCGTGGTGGTCGGCGAGGGCAGCCTGCTGGGCGCGCCTGGCCGGGCCTTGCCGGCGCTGCGCTACCAGCAGGGCAGGGCCATCGCCGCCCAGTGCGGTGAAGCTCTCGGCAGCATGCAGGAGGCGTTCCGCCTGACCCTCGACTACCTCAAGACCAGACAGCAGTTCGGCGCGCCGATAGGCAAGTTCCAGGTGCTGCAGCACGGCATGGCCGACATGCGCGGCGAGCTGGAGATGGCTGCCTCCATGGCCATCCTCGCCGCCTGCGTGGCGGACGATCCGGACAGCGAGGAGCGCAGCCGGCGCCTGGCGGCGGCCAAGTTCATCGTTACCCGTGCCGCCCGTTTCATTGCCGAGCAAGCCATCCAGCTGCACGGCGGCATCGGCATGACCTGGGAGTACAGCCTATCCCACCACGCCAAGCGCCTGGTGATGCTGAGCCACCAACTGGGCGACGACGATCACCACCTGCGGGCCTACGCCGACTTGCTTCGTTGCGCCTGATCTCCAACCGACACGCCACAGGAAAACAAGATGAAGGTACTGGTCCCGGTAAAACGCGTGGTCGATTACAACGTCAAGGTCCGCGTCAAGGCGGACAACTCCGGCGTCGACCTCGCCAACGTGAAGATGGCCCTGAATCCCTTCTGCGAAATCGCCGTGGAAGAAGCGGTGCGCCTGAAAGAGCAGGGTGTGGTCACGGAAATCGTGGTGGTTTCGGTGGGCCCGAATGCCGCCCAGGAGCAGCTGCGCACTGCCCTGGCCCTGGGCGCCGACCGCGCCATCCTGGTCGAGTCCAACGACGAGCTGAACTCCCTGGCCGTGGCCAAACTGCTGAAGGCTGTGGTCGACAAGGAGCAGCCGCAACTGGTCATCCTCGGCAAGCAGGCCATCGATAGCGACAACAACCAGACCGGCCAGATGCTGGGCGCCCTCACTGGCTATGCCCAAGGCACCTTCGCCTCCAAGGTCGAAGTGGCTGGCGACAAGGTCAACGTCACCCGTGAAATCGACGGCGGTCTGCAGACCGTTGCGCTGAACCTGCCGGCGATCGTCACCACCGATCTGCGCCTGAACGAGCCGCGCTACGCGTCGCTGCCGAACATCATGAAGGCCAAGAAGAAGCCGTTGGACGTGGTCACCCCGGACGCCCTGGGTGTATCCACCGCTTCCACCGTCAAGACCCTGAAAGTCGAAGCGCCGGCTGCCCGCCAGGCCGGTATCAAGGTCAAGTCCGTGGCCGAGCTGGTCGAGAAACTGAAGAACGAAGCGAAGGTGATCTGAGATGGCTGTCCTGGTAATCGCTGAACACTCCAATGCCGCGCTGGCGGCCGCCACCCTCAACACCGTGGCTGCAGCCGCCAAAATCGGTGGCGATATCCACGTGCTGGTTGCCGGCTCCAACGCCGCTGGCGCCGCCGAAGCCGCTGCCAAGATCGCTGGCGTGTCCAAGGTGCTGGTCGCCGACAACGCTGCCTACGCGCACCAACTGCCGGAAAACGTCGCGCCGCTGATCGCCAAGCTGGGCAAGGGCTACAGCCACGTGCTGGCCCCGGCCACCACCAATGGCAAGAACTTCCTGCCGCGCGTGGCCGCCCTGCTGGACGTCGACCAGATCTCCGAGATCATCGCCGTCGAGAGCGCCGACACCTTCAAGCGTCCGATCTATGCCGGTAACGCCATCGCTACCGTGCAGTCCAGCGCTGCCGTGAAAGTGATCACCGTGCGTTCCACCGGTTTCGACCCGGTTGCTGCCGAAGGCGGTTCCGCTGCCGTTGAAGCCGTGAGCGGCTCGGCTGACGCAGGCAAGTCCGCCTTCGTGGGTGAAGAACTGGCCAAGTCCGATCGTCCGGAACTGACCGCTGCCAAGATCGTCGTTTCTGGCGGCCGCGGCATGCAGAACGGTGACAACTTCAAGCACCTGCACGCCCTGGCCGACAAGCTGGGCGCCGCTGTCGGCGCATCCCGCGCCGCCGTCGACGCCGGCTTCGTGCCGAACGACATGCAGGTCGGCCAGACCGGCAAGATCGTCGCCCCGCAGCTGTACCTCGCCGTGGGCATCTCCGGTGCCATCCAGCACCTGGCGGGCATGAAGGACTCCAGGGTGATCGTCGCGATCAACAAGGACGAAGAGGCGCCGATCTTCCAGGTCGCCGACTACGGCCTGGTGGGCGACCTGTTCGAACTGGTGCCGGAACTGGAAAAAGCCCTTTAAGGAGGCGCCCATGACTACGTTCAAGCGAATCGGCGTGATCGGCAGTGGCGCCATGGGGCGTGGCATCGCCCAGTTGTTTGCCAGCGCCGGGGTGGAGGTGTTGCTGCATGACAGCCGCGCTGAAGCCATCGAGCAGGCCCTGGCCTTCAACCGTGACCTGCTGCAGCGCTCGGCGGCCAGGGGCAAGCTGAGCGCCGAGGCACTGGCGTCGACCCTGGCGTGCATGCGGCCGGCCCATGCCCTGGAAGAACTGGCGGGCTGCGACCTGCTGATCGAGGCCATCGTCGAGAACCTGGAGGCCAAGCAGGCGCTATTTCGCGAGCTGGAGCAGTTGGTGGCGGCGGATGCAGTGCTGGCGAGCAACACCTCGTCGCTATCCATCAGCTTGATCGCCAGCGCCTGCCAGCGCCCCCAGCGGGTCGCCGGCTTCCACTTCTTCAACCCGGTGCCGCTGATGAAGATCGTCGAGGTGGTGCGCGGAGAGCGTACCGACCCGCAGGTGATCGAACGCCTAGCGGCGCTGGCCGAGCAGGCCGGGCACTTCGCCGCGGTCACCCCGGATTCGCCCGGCTTCCTGGTCAACCACGCGGGCCGAGCCTATGGGCCGGAAGCCTTGCGCATCCTTGCCGAGGGCATCGCCACACCTGAGCAGATCGACCGCATCCTCAAGGATAGCCTGGGCTTTCCCATGGGCCCCTTTGAGCTGTTCGACCTGATGGGCCTCGATGTCTCCCATGCGGTGATGGAATCGATCTACGGCCAGTTCTACCAGGACCCGCGCTACTCGCCATCGGCGCTGGTGCCGGCGCGCCTGGCCAGCGGCCTGTTCGGGCGCAAGAGCGCCCAGGGCTTCTACCGCTATGTGGAGGGCAAGCCGCAGCTGGAAGAGCCGGTGGCGCCAGCTCCCGTCGCCCTCGACCGGCCGTTCTGGCTGGATTCCCGCGATGCGGCGGTGCGCGACCAGGTGGCGGCCGTGCTGGCCGCGGCCGGTGTGGCGCTGGAGCAGGGCGGGCAGCCTGGTCCGAACGCCATCTGCCTGGTCACGCCCCTGGGCGAGGATGCCAGCAGCCTGATCGCCCGCAAGCAGTTGCCTCCGCGTCGCAGCCTGGCGCTGGAGACTTTTGCCGGCTTCGACAAGCGCCGCGTGCTGATGCGCCAGCCGGCGCTGGACCCGCAGGTGCTGGCCCAGGCGCGGCAGGCCTTGGGCACCGACGGTGTGCCGGTGGAAGTGATCAACGACTCGCCCGGCTTCATCGTCCAGCGCGTCGTGGCCGGGATCGTCAATCTGGGTTGCGAGATCGCCCAGCGGCGCATCGCTGCGCCTGCCGTGCTGGATCGCGCGGTGCGGCTGGCGCTGGGTTACCCCCATGGCCCGCTAGGCTTTGGCGATCACTACGGGGCGCAGAAGATCGTGCAAATCCTGCGCGAGCTGTATGAGCTTTACCAGGAGCCGCGCTACCGCATCAGCCCCTGGTTGCGCCGCCGCGTGCAGCTCGGCCTGCCCCTGGCCGCGTCGGAGGAGGGCGCATGACCGCTTACATCTACGACGGCCTGCGTTCCCCCTTCGGTCGTCATGCCGGGGCCCTGGCCAGCGTGCGCCCGGATGACCTGCTGGCCTCTGTGGTGCGCGCGCTGGTGGCGCGCAACCCGTTTGCCGCCGAGGAGTACGAGGACCTGATCGCCGGCTGCGCCAGCCAGGCCGGTGAAGACGGCCGCAACCTGGCTCGCCACGCCGCCTTGCTCGCCGGCCTTCCCATGGCAGTGGGTGGCCTGACCGTCAACCGCCTGTGCGGATCGGGGCTGGCTGCGGTGCTGGATGCGGCGCGTGCGGTCAGGAGCGGCGAGGGTGAGCTGTTCATCGCCGGTGGCGCGGAAAGCATGAGCCGTGCGCCCTTTGTCGTGGCCAAGGCGGAAAGTGCCTGGTCGCGTGACTTCCGAGTGTTCGACAGCAGCATCGGCGCACGCTTCCCCAATCCCCTGGTAGAGGCTGCGTTCGGCTCGGACTCCATGCCGGAGACGGCCGACAACGTCGCCCGCGAGCTGGACATCAGTCGCGAGCAGGCGGATAGGTTCGCGGCGCGCAGCCAGGCCTTGTACCGCGAGGCGGAGCAGGCCGGTTTCTTTGAAGACGAGCTGCTGCCCATCGAGGTACCCCAGGGGCGCAAGCAGCCGCCTCTTGCCGTTGCGCGTGACGAGCACCCGCGCCCGGAAACTACCCCCGAAGGGCTGTCCCGGCTCAAGCCGCTCTTCTCCGACGGCGTAGTCACCGCCGGCAATGCCTCGGGTATCAACGATGGCGCCGCCGCGCTGCTGATCGGCTCCAGAGCCGTCGGCGAACGCCATGGCTTCACGCCACGCGCGCGCATCCTCGCGGGTGCGGTGGCGGGCGTCGAACCCCGGCTCATGGGCCTGGGTCCGGTGCCGGCCTGTGCCAAGGCGCTGCAACGCGCCGGCCTGCGCCTGGACGACATGGACCTGATCGAGATCAACGAGGCCTTCGCCGCCCAGGTGCTGGGCTGTTCCCGGCAGCTCGGCGTGGCTTTCGACGATTCACGTGTGAATCCCAATGGCGGCGCCATCGCCATCGGCCATCCCCTCGGCGCATCCGGCGCCCGCCTGGCCCTTACCGCCGTGCGCCAGCTCGAACGCAGCGGGGGACGTTATGCCCTCGTCAGCCTGTGCATAGGCCTCGGCCAGGGGATCGCCTGCGTCATCGAGCGCCTCGACTGAGCGTGACATTCCACAACCCTCATGAATTAGGAGCATTTCCCCATGGCCGACAAGGCAAGTTTCAACTGGATCGACCCGCTGCTGCTGGACCAGCAACTCACCGAAGAAGAACGCATGGTGCGTGACAGCGCCTACCAGTTCGCCCAGGACAAGCTGGCGCCGCGCGTGCTGGAGGCCTTCCGTCATGAGCAGACCGACCCGGCGATCTTCCGCGAGATGGGCGAGACCGGCCTGCTCGGCGCCACCATCCCCGCCGAGTACGGCGGCAGCGGCCTGAACTACGTGTGCTACGGCCTGATCGCCCGCGAAGTGGAGCGTGTCGACTCCGGCTACCGCTCGATGATGAGTGTGCAATCCTCCCTGGTGATGGTGCCGATCTTCGAGTTCGGCAACGAAGCCACCCGGCAGAAGTACCTGCCCAAGCTGGCCAGCGGCGAATACATCGGCTGCTTTGGCCTGACCGAGCCGAACCACGGCTCCGATCCGGGCTCGATGATCACCCGCGCGAAGCAAGTCGACGGCGGCTACCGCCTGACCGGCAACAAGATGTGGATCACCAACAGCCCGATCGCCGACGTCTTCGTGGTCTGGGCCAAGGACGATGCCGGCGAGATCCGTGGCTTCGTGCTCGAGAAGGGCTGGCAGGGCCTGTCCGCCCCGGCGATCCACGGTAAGGTCGGCCTGCGCGCCTCCATCACCGGCGAGATCGTGATGGACAACGTGTTTGTGCCGGAAGAGAACGCCTTCCCGGACGTGCGCGGCCTGCGTGGTCCGTTCACCTGCCTGAACTCCGCCCGCTACGGCATTTCCTGGGGCGCCCTGGGGGCTGCCGAAGCCTGCTGGCACACCGCGCGCCAGTACGTGCTGGACCGCAACCAGTTCGGTCGCCCGCTGGCGGCCAACCAGCTGATCCAGAAGAAGCTGGCCGACATGCAGACCGAGATCACCCTGGCCCTGCAAGGCTGCCTGCGCCTGGGCCGCATGAAGGACGAAGGCACCGCCGCGGTGGAAATCACCTCGATCATGAAGCGAAACTCCTGCGGCAAGGCGCTGGATATCGCCCGTATGGCTCGCGACATGCTGGGTGGCAACGGCATCTCCGACGAGTTCGGCGTGGCCCGTCACCTGGTCAACCTGGAGGTGGTGAACACCTACGAAGGGACCCACGACGTCCACGCGCTAATCCTCGGTCGCGCGCAGACCGGTATCCAGGCATTCTTTTGAGCGTGAAGTTGGGGCGGCAGCAATGCCGCCCCCTTTTTAAAGGTTCTTCGCGGATTCTGGGGAAAGAGCGAGTTGACAGTCAGGAAAGTGGGTAGATTGGCAGTCGCCAAACGAACCAACCCCCACTCCCTGCTGCCGCCGTGCATCCTATTGATCTTGCTGCTTTCTGGCCAGGCTACGCGGTCGTCGCCTGTCGCCAAGCCACTCACGACACCCTGCTAATCAGTCTTGAGCCCCTGGCCGAGCACTTACCGATTTGCAGCCGGTGTGCCAAGCCCAGTCCGTTGATCCACGAGCGGCGAATTCGTCAGGTGCGTGACCGTGACCTGCTGGATCAGCGTGTGCTGCTCCAACTGCCGGTGCGCCGCGTCGACTGCCTGGATTGTGGGCGGGTGACCGAACGGATTGACTGGTTGGAGCCAGCCTCCCGCCTGACCCAGCGCTTGCGAGTCTGGCTCGAGGGCTTGCTGCAACTGTTGCCGATCAGCCACGTCAGCCGCCTCACCGGCCTGCACTGGCACACCCTCAAGACACTCGACAAGCGCCGCCTGGAAGCCTCGGTTGGCGCGTTTGAGCCAGGCGAGGTGCGTCGGCTGGTGATGGACGAGTTCGCCCTGCACAAAGGCCATCGCTACGCCACGGTGATCATGGATGCCGAGCGCACGCGGGTGCTGTGGGTGGGGCACGGCAACAGCCGTGAGGCGATCCGCCCGTTCTTCGAATTACTCGGCGAGCACTGCCAGCAGATTGAGGCGGTGGCCATGGACATGAACACCGCTTTCGACCTGGAAGTGCGGCAGCACTGCCCGCAGGCCGAAGTGGTATACGACCTGTTTCATGTGGTGGCGCGCTACGGTCGTGACGTGATCGACCGTATCCGGGTCGACCAAGCCAACCTCCTGCGCGAAGACAAACCGGCGCGCAAGGTGGTCAAGCAAAGCCGCTGGCTGTTGCTGCGCAATCGCGAAAACCTCAAGGACGGACAGGCCGTGCAGTTGCAGGAGCTCCTCGACGCCAACCAGCCATTGGCTACTGTCTATGTGCTCAAGGATGCTCTGAAGGAAGTCTGGTACGCCCCCTGCGTGCGGGAAGGCTGGCGGCGCTGGCGGGCCTGGCTGCGACATGCCCAGGAAAGCGGCCTCGCACCGCTACAGCGCTTTGCGCGCAACCTGCGCAAATACGCTCGGGGCATCCTCGCCAGTGCTCGCTTCCCCATGCACACCAGTGTTCTGGAGGGGGTGAACAACCGCATCAAGGTGATCAAACGCATGGCCTATGGCTTCCGGGACTCGGCCTACTTCTTCCTGAAAATCAAGGCCGCCTTCCCCGGGAAAGCGCGATGAACCTTTTTAAAGGGCATTCTCGGTTCTGGTGTTTGAGGGCGCCTGTTGTGTTTCCCGCGTTTCGGGAAGAGGGGAGTACCCGTTGGTAAACGGCAGCTATCGGCCCAGGCTGTGTGAAAACGTCGTCCTCGCCTAGAGTTGCTGAAGCAACGTCAGCGGGGGCGACGTATGAAGCGATTCATCGAGGAGGCAAGCCGGACGCAGGTCAGTTTGCTGCCCGAATGCCTGGAGGATTTCGTCGCCGAAGACAACCCGATCCGGGTGGTCGAAGCCTTCGTCGAGCAACTCGACCTGGCGACCCTGGAATTCGATGGGGTGGCGCCGGCGGCAACCGGTCGGCCGAGTGAGCACGGAGATGAGCCTGCATGTGCTCGCTTACAACCTCAAACGGTTGATGAGCATCATGGGCATCCGCGGAGCGGTGGCGGCCTTGCAGTCCTGAGGAGGACTTTTTTCACGTTCATTGCCGTCTCCCGATGCCATCGGAGACGTCTGAGACCTACTACCGCAAGCAGAACGCTATGTCGGCCCAAATCCCATCTCAACCCTTGCCATGGACCAGGACCGACTCAGAACCCCAAGTTCTGCTCTTTTCACACAGCCTGGGCCAATAGCAGTCCTTCGCTACAGGCTCCTTCCGGCCATTAAGCGGACCTTTCCTATGATGGAAATGCGCAGTCCGATGAGAGCCCTTGGCTTAGGTTGGACGCAACCAGGGGTAGGTGGGTGAGTAGCAGACTGGATAGGCATTCGGATAGATTTAGACCAATTGCCTCCATAACTGCCCTGCCACGTGGACGACTGGGCACACTAGGACGCAGGGGCCTTATGGAGCGACGGGGTTGTGTTGCCCGATCTTGACTCGGTTAACACGGCCAGCGTTTCAGCGTCTTGCGCTGAAACCGTTGCGCGTTCCCTTATCGGCCACTCTTGGTCCTTGATCCATATGAGCGGGATATGAAAAAGCGCCTTCCACCATTGAACTGGCTGCGTGCCTTTGAGGCGTCTGCCCGCCTTCTGAACTTCACGCATGCAGCCCAGGAGCTGAATCTCACCCAGGCTGCCATCAGTCAACAGCTGAAGGCGCTGGAGTCGCAATTGGGCACCGCGCTGTTTAAACGCCTGCCGCGCGGCCTAGAGCTGACTGAAGCCGGCATGTCTTACTTTCCGGTGGTAAGAGAGTCGGTTGAACGCCTGGCCGCTGCGACTGACGAAATCTTTGGCCAGGGGCATCGCAGCGCCTTGATAGTGCGAACAAGCCTGGTCTTTTTCACGCACTGGCTGGCAATGCGCTTGCCACGCTTCCGAGCTCTGCATCCTCAGGTCAATCTTCGTATTGCCAGTAATATCTGGGTTGACGACTCCGACTCGGATGCAGATCTGGATATCCGTTATGGGCAGGGGCGTTGGCCTGGACTGAAGGCGGAGCGCCTAACCTGGGACACCTTGCAACCGGTGTGTTCGCCCAGCCTGCCTACGCCTGAGAGGCCGCTGAGTCGCCCTCTCGACCTTTCCCGGCACGAATTGCTGCATGTTCTTGGCTATGAGGAAGGCTGGGGATACTGGCTGAAGAAGAATCGCGCAGAGAGTGTGGATTCATCGCAGGGGCTGCAGTTCGATACGCTGATCTCCGCACTTGAGGTGGCCGAATTGGGGCAGGGTGTGGCATTGGCGCGTTCGTCCCTGGTACGCCATCTGTTAGACAGCGGTCGGCTCATTGCACCCTTAGCAAATACGGTGGCCACCCAGGAAGCGTTCTATCTCGTGTATGCCCCGCACAGCATGGTAAACCCCGATGCAGCGGCGTTTGCCGAATGGTTGTGCCAAGAGGCTTTGGCGTTTCGTGACGAAGCCTCGTCCGGGAGTGCGGAAGACTGCTAGCGATAAGCTGTTGCGCGTAACCATAAAAAAAATGGCCCCATAGGGCCATTTTTTATTGCTTTTCCCAGTCGGGCGTTTTTCTGAAAGTAGCGTCCAGATCGCAAGCCAACGGTCCTGTTCAGCAGGCCGGGGGACCGGTTAAAGCAAGGTATCGACAACAACAATTAACCGGGCACGGCCGTATCTGGCTGGCTCGGCGCTAGACAGGGTTACCTCATGGGAAACGCTAAGCAACTGCCCCTGCAGGGCGTCAATGTTATCGACTTCGGCCAGTACATCGCCGGTCCCGCGGTAGCGATGATCCTCGCCGATCTCGGTGCCACCGTCATTCACATCGATCCCCCAACGGGCCCGCTTTGGGACAGTCCGGCCAACGCCACACTCAACCGCAACAAGCTGTGCATGCGCTTGGATCTGAAGAGTGCCAATGGACTGCGCCAGGCACGCGAACTGGTAGCGAAGGCGGATGTGGTGATCGAAAACTTCCGCCCGGGTGTGATGGCAGGCCTAGGCCTGAATTTCTCTGAGCTGCGGCGTAGCCGCCCGGAACTGATCACACTTTCCATCCCCGGTTTCGCCAGCAACGATGAGTTGCGTCGTGAGTGGCGCGCCACCGAGGCAGTAATCGCGTCAGCCTCTGGCGTGTTCACCGACATGGGCCAGAATCGGGTGCTGATGGGGATCAACCCAAGCTTCTCTCCGCTGCCGTTGGCCTCCGCCTACGGCACCATGCTCGCAGTGTCGGCCGTGGTATTGGCTCTGCAGGCGCGCGAAAAAAGTGGCGTAGGTGATGAGATTGAAGTGCCGCTTTCCTCGGCGGTGATGGAAGGGCTTTCGTACAACTCCATCAAGATCGACGGCTATCCGCTGCGATACAAGACCTTGCGCGAGAAGGAGAGCGAGCGGCGCAGGGCGGAGAACCTGCCGATGAACCTCAGCTATGAGGAGCTGCAGGAGTACCTGGATCCCTTCTATCGCACCTACGAATGCGCCGACGGCCGCAAGTTCTATGCGGTCTGTCCTTCGCACCGAGACCATGCCAAGCGCTGCCTGCAGGCAATGGGGCTGTACGAGGAAATGCTCGCCGCTGGCCTGCCCAAGGTGGACAACCCGTACCTGCCGATCGATCAGTGGGAAGGCGATGCTTCCCTAGGTGTCTACCCGCTGCCCGCAGATTGGGCCGCGCGTATCTCTGCACGGATGAAGGAAGTGTTCCTCACGAAGACTGCTGCCGAGTGGGAAGTGATCTTCGGCGAGGGGCGATTCCCTGGGGCTCCACACCGTTCCACTCAGGAATGGCTACACGACGAGCACTCCAACACTGCTGGTCTGGTAGTCGAGGTGACGGACCGCGAGTACGGGCTAATGAAACAACCAGGGCCGGTGGCATGGTTGGAAGGCTGTGCAGAACCGATGCTCAAGCCGGTTTCCCGGCGTGACGTTACTTTCGATGAGGCGCTGGCAACGCTGCAGGAACGTCCGACCCCGACCCTGCCGGCACCGAAACTGGACGGTCAGAGTGGTTGGCTGGACGGTGTGAAGATCCTCGACCTTACCAACGTCATCGCCGGTCCGCACTCCACCTCGTTCCTCGGCCGCTTCGGCGCAGATGTCATCAAGCTTGATCCGGCAGTGCCCAACTACGATCCGTGGAACACAGTCGTCTTCGGCCTGTCCTCCGCACGCGGCAAGGAAAGCATCCTGGTCGACCTCAACACCGTCGCCGGTCGCGAGGTGTTCAACCGCCTGGTTCGCGAAGTGGACGTAATTGTGATGAACGCTCCGGATCGTCAGCTGGCCCCGCTAGGCCTGGACGAGGCCAGCCTGCAGGCGGTCAATCCTGGTGTGATCTTCTGCCAGCTCGATTGCTTCGGTGGCCCGCGCCGTGGACCGCGTACCGACTACCTGGGCTACGACGATCTGATCCAGGCCACCACCGGCATCATGCTGCGATTTGGCGGTGGCATGCAGACCCCAGAAGAGCACGCCCACGTCGGTACCATCGACGTGATGTGCGGCTTCGCCGCCGCGCTGGGTGTGGCCACCGCGCTGTACCGTAAGCATCGCACCGGCGAAGCCCACCGTGCGCGCACCTCTCTGGCAGCATTGGGTAACTTGGTACAGATACCGTTCTGCTACGACTACGTAGGTCGCGGCCCCTTCGATGAGCCGTCTGGTCGTGACGCTGTAGGATACAGCGAGCTGTCGCGCTTCTATCGCACTGCGGACGGCTGGATCTACCTAGATGCTGACGAGAGTGACCTGGACAAGTTCGGTGCCATTGCCGAACTAGCAGGAGTGGCTTCAGCTACCGATCGTGAGGCCTTCCTTGGCCATGCCATTGGCCGCATGTCCAGCACTACGCTGCAAGAGCGTCTGCAAGCGGCCAACATCGCTGCTGCGGTGCCGGACAACATCGACAATCTGCGTCAACGCTATAGCCGCGCAGCCGATGGTCAGCCTGGCACGAACATCGGCAGCTACGCCTTCAGCGTGTATAGCGATCATCCCAGCGGCCATCGAATCACGCAGCTCGACCCGTACGCGATTCGCCCGCGCGTCTCGCGCATTCGCGCCCTACCGCCAGCGGAGAAATTTGGTGCCTCTACCCGCAAGGTACTTCAACAACTGGGTTACAGCGCTGAGCAGATTCGCACGCTGCTGGATATCGGGGCGATCAGCGAAAGCTGGAGTGACGAGTACCTGCCTAGCTGATCGGTAGGACCCGTTGTACTCGGTTCAGGCCTATCCCTCGTGTCGGGTCTGAACCTCTCCAGGATGCCCTCACCCTTTCTGAGAACGAGCGTCGAAGCCCGCTCGCGGGCTCGCTCATGCCGCGAAAAGAGATTTCATCATGACTTACTCAAGCATTCTCCCCCGCGTTCTGCAGACCGGTGCTGGCGCCAGTCTGCAGATCCCGCAGATCCTTGCCAGCCTGGGCTGCATGCGCCCGCTGATCATTACCGACCGCATGATGGTTGAGCTGGGCTACGCCGGGCGCATTCAAAATGCCCTCGCCGATACTGGTCTGTATGCAGACGTATTCTCGGAAACCGTACCGGAACCTACGGTGGCATCAATCCAGGCAGGCGTCGAAACCGCTCGGGGTGGTAGCTACGACAGCATCATCGCATTGGGTGGCGGTAGCCCGATTGATAGCGCCAAGGCCATCGGAATCCTAGCCAAGCACGGTGGCGAAATGCGCGACTACAAGTTCCCGCGCAACGTCACCGAGGCCGGTCTGCCGATCATCGCCATTCCAACCACTGCCGGCACCGGTTCGGAAGTGACTCGCTTCACCATCATCACTGACGAGAAAAGCGACGAGAAGATGCTCTGCGTCGGGGCAGGCTTCATGCCCGTGGCCGCACTAGTGGACTTCGAGCTGACCCTGAGCTTGCCTCCGAGGGTCACTGCCGACACCGGAATCGATGCACTGACCCATGCCATCGAGGCGTATGTCAGCAAAAAGGCCAATCTATTCAGCGATGCACAGGCTCTGGCCGCAATGCGTCTGATCGGGCCGAACCTGCGTCGGGTCTATTCGCAGGGTGATGATCGAGTAGCACGTGAAGCGGTGATGCTGGGTTCGACCCTGGCGGGTTTGGCGTTCTCGGCCGCCTCGGTCGCTTTGGTGCATGGAATGAGCCGCCCGATCGGCGCCTTCTTCCATGTGCCGCATGGCCTTTCGAACGCCATGCTGCTGCCTGCTGTTACTGCGTTCTCCATCCCAGCGGCCCGGGATCGCTACGCCGATTGTGCGCGAGCGATGGGGGTAGCTACTGCCTCGGACTGCGACAACGCCGCTGTTGAGAAACTCCTCGCTGAACTGGAGGCGATCAACGCTGAGTTGAACGTGCCAACGCCGGCGCAGTTCGGCATCGACCGTAATCAATTCTTTGAGCTCATGCCGACCATGGCTCGTCAGGCACTGGCCTCCGGCTCGCCTGGCAACAACCCGCGCGTACCTAGCGAGGCCGAGATGGTCGAGCTGTACCGCAGCCTCTGGTAAGTCCTTCCGCCATTTTCGAACCTGTCTGAACGTACGAGGAATCCGCTCATGAACACTGTAGGCCACCTGATCAACGGCCAGATCACTACTGCCGCCAAGCGCACCCAGGATGTCTTCAACCCGGCTACTGGTGAAGTTTCCCGCCAGGTCGCCCTGGCCTCCGCACAGACCGTGGATTGTGCAATTGCCGCGGCTGAAGCAGCCTTCCCGGCCTGGCGCGATACTCCGCCGATCAAACGTGCCCGAGTGATGTTCCGCTTCAAGGAACTGTTGGAGAAGAACGCCGACACCATCTGCCAGATGATTGGTGAGGAGCACGGCAAGATCTCCCATGATGCCGCCGGTGAGCTGCAGCGCGGCATCGAGAACGTCGAATACGCCTGTGGCATCGCCGAGCTTCTCAAGGGGGAGCACAGCAAAAACGTTGGACCGAACATCGACTCCTGGAGCGAGTTCCAGCCGTTGGGGGTGGTGGCCGGCATTACTCCGTTCAACTTCCCGGTGATGGTGCCGCTGTGGATGTTCCCGATGGCGATTGCCAGCGGCAACTGCTTCATCCTCAAGCCTTCCGAGCGCGATCCAAGCTCCACCCTGTTCATCGCCCAGCTGCTGCAAGAAGCGGGTCTGCCCAATGGTGTGCTGAACGTAGTGAATGGTGACAAGGAAGCGGTGGACATCCTCCTGCGCGACCCTCGCGTTCAGGCAGTGAGTTTCGTCGGTTCGACTCCGGTAGCCGAGTACATCTACTCCACCGCGACCGCCCATGGCAAACGTTGCCAAGCGCTGGGTGGTGCCAAGAACCACGCCATCGTGATGCCCGACGCAGATATGGACAACGCTGTTAACCAACTGCTCGGGGCGGCCTTCGGCTCTTCCGGCGAGCGCTGCATGGCCTTGTCGGTCGCAGTGGCGGTGGGGGACGCAGCTGCAGATGCGCTGGTGGAGAAAATGCAGGCGGCCATGCAGAACCTGAAAGTCGGCGCCTACACCGACAGCAAGAATGATTTCGGCCCTGTCATCACCCGCCAGCATCAGCAGAAGGTGATTGGCTACATCGACAGCGCGGAAGAGCAGGGCGCCACTGTCGTGGTCGACGGTCGTCAGCCCTGTGTCGATGGTTATGAAAACGGCTTCTTCGTTGGCGGAACTCTGATCGATCGCGTGACTCCGGAGATGGTCAGCTACAAAGAGGAAATCTTCGGCCCGGTCTTGCAAGTGGTGCGAGTCAACAGCATGAAAGAAGCCATGGCGCTGATTGACAACCATGAGTACGGCAATGGCACCTGCATCTTCACCCGCGACGGTGAAGCGGCTCGGTACTTCTCCGACAACATCAAGGTCGGCATGGTCGGTATCAACGTCCCGCTGCCGGTGCCGGTGGCTTACCACAGCTTCGGTGGCTGGAAACGCTCGCTGTTCGGCGACCTGCATGCGTATGGCCCGGACGCGGTTCGTTTCTATACCCGTCGCAAGACCGTGACTCAGCGTTGGCCGTCGTCCGGTGTGCGTGAAGGTGTCGAGTTCTCCATGCCTACCATGAAGTAAGGCACGGCACCAAGGCAGGGGCTGCCCAATCACCCTTGCCTTGGTGACCTTGTGTCACCCGATTCAAGTTTCACCTTATAAGAACAATGGAAAGGTTGTAATGCTTGATTCCACCTCGAAAAGCTCTGCATCCCTCAAGAGCAGAATGGACGTACCGCTCATTCTGTTCAGCATCCTGGTAATCGGCTTGAGCGTCGCGGGCCTGATGCTCTTCCCCCAACAGTCACTGATCCTCGCGGACAAGGCTTTCGTCTCGACGACCAGTCTTTTCGGCTCCACCGTTCAAATGGTCGGTTTCGTCTGCGTACTGCTCATCGCCTGGATTGCATGCAGCAAGTACGGGAACATTCGGCTAGGCGAAGGAAAACCCCAGTACAGCAATACCAGTTGGGTGTTCATGTTCATCTGCGCTGGTCTGGGATCGGCAACTATGTACTGGGCCTTCATGGAGTGGACCTACTACTACATGACTCCAGGGCTGGATATCGCGCCGCGCAGCAAGGAGGCGATCGAGTACAGCATTGCCTACTCATTCTTTCACTGGGGCATCACGCCCTGGGCCATTTATGGCATTGCCTCCCTGGCGATGGCCTATCACTTCCATGTTCGCAAGAATCCGGGCCTTCGCTTGTCCTCGGCGGTGGAAGCGATAACCGGTCTGAAGTCCACCAGCCTGGTCGGTCGTAGCATCGACGTGATCTTCCTGTTGTCCACCTTCGGCGGCCTGGTACTGACGATTACGCTTTCGTCGTCCACTGTGGCGAAGGGCCTGTCGATGCTCTTTGACGTGAGCGACAGTTTTGCCCTCAAAGCCTCGCTGGTGATCATGGTCACATTGGTCTTCTCCCTCAGTTCCTACATCGGTATCGGTGAGGGGATGCAGCGATTGGCGCACGCAGCGTGCGGACTGACCCTGGTGTTCGCCTTAGTGGTTCTGGTCCTGGGGCCCACAGCGTTCACATTGAACAACATCTCCAACGGCATCGGCCTCATGCTGCAGAACTTCGTTCACATGAGCCTGGCAACCGATCCAGTAGGCAGTGGAGAGTTTGCTCGAGGCTGGACGGTATTTTATTGGTTGTACTGGATCACCTACACACCCGGCGTGGCGCTCTTTGTCACACGGGTATCGCAGGGACGCAAAATCAGGGAAGTAGTCCTTGCCATGGTGCTGGGTGGCTGCGGTGGATGCTGGCTCTTTTTCGGCAGCCTGCAGAGTTTTGCCATTCACCAGTTTCTCACCGGAGTCATCGACTCTCCTTCCTTGCTTGATGCTTCGGGTGGGGAGGCAGTGGTTTCCATGTTGTTGGCGAGCTTGCCATTTGGCAAGTTCTTGGCGGCCGGCTACTTCCTGCTGATGCTGGTCTTCCTGACTTCGCACCTGGATGCGGTCGCCTTCTCGGTTGCAGCGACCAGCACTCGAAACCTCCAGGAAGGGGAAGACCCTTCACCGAAACTCCGGTTGTTCTGGTGCTTGATGCTCGCCGCCATTCCGCTCGCGATGCTCTACATCAACGCCCCCCTGCATACGTTGAAAACGGTGGTGACCTTGGCTGCAATTCCATTTGTCGTCGTATTGGCCATCAAGATGTATGGCTTGTTCAAATGGATGCGCGAGGACTACGGGGATATACCTGCACATATCATCGAGTTGAATCCCGAGATTGCAGTTGCGGAACATACGGTTGCAGAAGATAGGTCTTCGGTTGGTCGCCTCGTTGGAGTTAAAGGCGAAAATGTAACGGCTTAGGTTGGACGACCTAATTTAGCGGGTTACGCGACTTGCGTAATCCGCTTTTTTGTTTTTAGAAGTTTTGGTTTCTCATGTTTTCTGAGGTGATTCATATTTGCAGCGGGTTCTGGGATTTCATCAGAACTCGTCCTGATGTGAGAGCCTGCCATCCGTTATGGAAAGCTGGCGTCAGATTCGAGGCGGGCATCAGGGCCGGCTGATAGCGGGCTGGCCACCTTGAAGCCCGCTATTCATTGGAGGGTGTCATAAAAAAAATTTGGGCTTTGCCCCTTTTTTTATTGCTTCCGCACGCCGTTTTTTTCGCTGAAAGTAAGTCACGGTCGCTTCTTGGTGAGTTGAGCGGAAAACTTTTGAGAATGGTTGGTTAGGAGAGGATTTCTCCTGAAGTCTGCCAATGAGCATTTATTAATATAGGTCGGCGAGGTATTGGTAGAAATACAAGTCTGTGTTCGAAAGCCTTTAAAGCTCCATCTCATAGAATAATAGGGGTAAATATTATGAATCAAGCAACTACGTTGCTGTTTGCCAGCCTTTTCTGCACTTCTGCGTTTGCCGAAAAAGCGCTTACCGTGGTTTCTTATGGTGGCAGCCTCGCCGAAGCACAGGTGGAGTCGGCCCATAAGCCGTACACCAAGGCTACGGGTATCAAGGTAATCTCCGAGGATTACTCGGGCGGCATCGCTCCCATCAAAACCCAAGTTGACAGCCAAAAGGTGACTTGGGATGTGGTCGACGCGGAGCTGCTGAATGTCTACCGGGCCTGCAGCACCGGGCTCCTTGAACGTATCGACCCGAAGACCCTGGCTCCGGCACCCGACGGAACTCCCGCGGAAAAAGATTTCATCCCCGGCGCGCTCAGTGAATGTGGCGTTGCCAGCTATGTCTGGTCCACAGTGGTCGCCTACAACACCAACGCCTTCCCTGGTGAAAAACCAACAAGTCTGAAGGACTTCTTCGATGTTCAGCGGTTCCCCGGAAAGCGAGCGCTCCGTAAGGCTCCGCAGGTAAACCTGGAGTGGGCGCTGATGGCTGATGGGGTTCCGCGTGACCAGGTCTATACGACGCTGGAGACCGAGGAAGGCCTGGAGCGAGCCTTCCGAAAGCTCGACACCATCAAGGATCAGGTTGTCTGGTGGGAGGCGGGGGCACAGCCGCCGCAGTTGCTGGCCGACGGCCAAGTCAGCCTGGCGTCCGCCTACAGCGGTCGTATCGTGATCGCAAGCCGCAAAGAAAATCAGCCTTTCAAGATCGTTTGGGATGGCCAGGTCTATGACATGGAAGCCTGGGTAATGCCTGCAGGTAATCCGAATAAGGCGCAGGCGTTCGACTTCCTCAAGTTCGCCACTCAGAGCTCGGTGTTGGCTGATCAGTCCAACTACATCCCCTACGGACCGACGCGCTACTCCGCCCAGAAGCTCGTCAGCCCTGAAGTCCAGGCAGACCTCCCGACCAGCCCCGAGAACTTCGCCACGGCGCTGCAGGTTGACTCCGAATGGTGGGGCGATCACGCCGATGAGCTGAACGAGCGCTTCAACGCTTGGTTGGCGAAATAACCGGGCTCCATAGCACGCAGGCCAACTGACCGGTGAGGCTGGTCGAGCTGACAAGGCTCGGCCAGCCACTGTGCAGCCACACCCTTTTCGCGACGAGCTGACACTGCTCCCGAACCACTCTCGACGTAGGGCGTTGCCCTACTGCGGGTGGACGTTTTCAGCCCAAGCAAGATCAGCGCTATGCGAAACGGTATGTGCACCGGCAGCAGATATCCACACGCTATTCGAACAAGAAACAGGTGCATCCATGGATTCACAATCTTTTGTCAGCTTCCGCAATGTCCAGAAGAGCTACGACGGCGAGTCGCTCGTCGTGAAAAATTTCAATCTGGAGATTGAGCAAGGTGAGTTCGTCACCATGCTCGGGCCATCGGGCTCAGGTAAGACCACTTGCCTGATGATGCTGGCGGGATTCGAGACCGTCACCCACGGCCAGATTTGCATCGACCGCAAGCCAGTCAACGACATCGCCCCGCAGAAGCGTGGCATCGGCATGGTCTTCCAGAACTACGCGCTGTTCCCGCACATGACCATCGAGGAAAACCTGGCCTTCCCGCTGAAGGTACGCAACCTATCCCGCAGCGAGATCCAGGAGAGGGTCCGCAAGGCTTTGGACATGGTCGCGCTGGGCAAGCTCGGCAGCCGTATGCCAGCCCAGCTTTCCGGAGGACAGAAGCAGCGTGTTGCATTGGCCCGCGCGTTGATCTTCGAGCCGCGTCTGGTGCTGATGGACGAACCTCTCGGCGCGCTCGACAAGCAGCTGCGCGAGCAGATGCAGTACGAGATCAAGCGTCTCTCCAAGCAGCTAGGCATCACGGTGGTGTACGTCACCCACGATCAGAGCGAGGCGCTGACCATGTCCGACCGCATCGCTGTGTTCAACGAGGGCATCGTGCAGCAACTGGCCAACCCGTCAGATCTCTACGAGAAGCCGGAGACCGCTTTCGTCGCTAGCTTCATCGGCGAGAACAATCGCCTACACGGCGAGGTTGTCGAGCAGCAGGACGGATACTGCACCGTGCGGGTTGGTGAACACATGGTGAAAGCGCTAGCGGTAAAGGTGGCGGGCGTAGGTGCACCGGCCACGCTGTCGATTCGCCCGGAGCGGATCCTGATCAATCCGGGGCAGTGGGAGTGCGAGAACCGCATGCCTGCACGCATCCTGGAAGTGATTTATCACGGCGATCACCTACGCGCACGACTGGAGTTGGCCGGGCACCAGGAGTTCATTGTCAAAGTAGTGAATGCTGCCGGCATGGCCTGCCCGAGCCTGGGCGAAAGGATCTACGTTGGTTGGGCCGTTGAGGACTGCCGGGCACTGGACGCCTGACCCGTTTCCCCCCTGCATTCCAGTATGTCTCCGGAGCTTCAAATGAGCAGTTCGTACCCAGTGAATCCGACACTCGACGCTGTGAGCGTGGAACTCGGCCAGGCGAGCCTGAAGAACAAGCTTGCGCAGGCAGAGCGCATCAACAAGACCCGGTCATTCCTCCTGGTCCTGCCGTTGCTGGCGTTCATCGTAGTGTTCTTCCTCTTGCCGATCGGCAACATGCTGATCCGCAGCGTTCAGAACACCACAATGTCGACCTACATGCCGCAAACCACGCAGGCTCTGCGGGCTTGGGACGGTGAAGCAATACCCTCGGAGCAGGTGTTCTCCGTGCTAGGCAAGGAGATGCTGAGCCTTGCGCGGGAACAGCAACTCGACCGCGTCGGCACGGACCTGAATCGTGTCAAAAGTGGACTGAAGAGCCTGATTAGTAAAACAGCGCGTGAACTGGGTAAGGCGCCGCCGCTACAGGGCGCTTATGCCTCCAGCATGATGAGGATCGACGGTCGCTGGGGCAAGCTGGACACCTGGACCCAGCTCAAGAGCATGGCGCCGGCTTACTCCGCAATCCACTATCTGTCCGCACTCGACCTCCAGTATGACGACCGCGGCAATGTGGTACGGCAGCCTGAGTCCAGGCAGATCTACGTCGATGTGCTACTGAAGACCCTGGCCATCACATTCGGCATCACCGTGCTGTGCATGGTCTTGGGCTACCCGCTGGCCTACATGCTCGCCACGCTGCCGGCAAAGATCAGCAATGTCTTGATGATTCTGGTGCTGCTGCCGTTCTGGACCTCGTTGCTGGTCCGCACCACCGCCTGGATGGTGATCCTGCAGTCCAATGGGGTGCTAAACAGCACGCTGCTCAAGCTCGGCCTCATCGGACAGCCGCTCGACCTCATGTTCAACATGTGGGGCACCGTGATTGCCATGACACACATCTTGCTGCCGTTCATGGTGCTGCCGATGTACAGCGTGATGAAAAGCATCGACAGCACTTACATCCGGGCCGCGCACTCAATGGGGGCCAGCTCGTTCCGTACCTTCTTCCGCATCTATTTCCCGCTGTCGCTGCCTGGACTGAGCGCTGGCGGCATCCTCGTGTTCATCCTGGCCATCGGGTACTACATCACTCCAGCTCTGGTCGGTGGGCGCACGGGGCAAGTCATCAGCAACTTCATCGCCTACCACATGCAGACCTCCCTCAACTGGGGCCTGGCCGCCGCCATCGGCAGCATCCTGCTGATGATCGTTCTGCTGCTCTATTGGCTCTATGACCGTGTCGTCGGCATCAGCAACATGAAACTGGGGTAATCAAGATGAGCCTTCCAAGCTACACCGGCCCGCTGGGGCGCATGTGGTTCTACAGCGTTCGTGGCTTCGCCTCGCTGGTTCTGTTGTTTCTCGTGTTGCCGATCCTCGTCGTCACGCCATTGTCGTTCAACGTTGAGCCGTACTTCAGCTTCACCAGCGGGATGCTCAGCCTCGATCCCGACGCGTTCTCACTGCGCTGGTATCACCAGTTGCTCGAGGACCCGTTGTGGTTGTTGTCCTTCAAGAACAGCTTGCTCATTGCGGTCTGCTCCACCGCTATTGCAACGGGATTGGGAACCCTGGCAGCTCTAGGACTGAGCCGGTCGAACCTGCCCTTCAAAGGCCTGCTGATGGGGACACTTATCTCGCCGATGATTGTTCCGGTGATCATCTCGTCCGCGGGAATGTACTTTTTCTACAGCACGCTCGGCATTGCCCAGAGCCACCTGGGTATCATCCTGGCGCATGCGGTGTTGGGCATTCCGTTCGTGATCATCACCGTCACCGCGACCCTGGTCGGATTTGATCATTCTCTGACTCGCGCTGCTTCCAGCCTTGGTGCGTCACCGGCCTACACCTTCTTCAGGGTCACCTTTCCGATCATTCGACCGGGGATCATTTCGGGAGCCCTGTTCGCGCTGGTCACTTCGTTCGACGAGGCCGTAGTCGTGCTGTTCCTAGGTGGTGTGGAGCAACGCACCATCCCACGGCAAATGTGGTCGGGCATGCGCGAGCAGATCAGCCCGACCATCCTTGCGGCCGCCACCTTGCTCATACTCGGCTCCGTGTTGCTTCTGGTCGCAATTGAGGTCATGCGGCGGCGTTCTCTACGCTTGAGGGGTATCAAGGAGTAGATCTCCGGTGCCAACTTTCAGATTACGTCAGGCAGCGACTCATATTCAGTTGGCGGATAAATCCTAGGGGCCCATTGGGCCCCTTTTATACATGCCTACCAGTTGCAGATCTGTACGCGCATGGACGATCACTCGGACTCATAGTCCAGCAACTCGTATATCCGATGATT